>NZ_JBFTPT010000027.1:0-68607 GCF_056398625.1 Paenibacillus sp. 01T431 | reverse complement strand
CCATAGAGCCAAGTTCACCACTTTCGATCTCTCCGATTATGGTAAGTTTCTCTGATGCGGAATATTTAACTTTAGACATGAAAATGCTCCCCTCATAGCAACAGGTTTTTTATTATTTCACCTGTCTACTATTTGGGGAGCATATCACACTCGGACAGCCTTATTTATATTAATGAAACGTTGGAGGGGATGCTGAATAATCTTGCTCCGAAATTGAGCTAAGCGCCTCCCCGGCTTCATCGGCAAATATATCTCGTACAGCAAGATCTCCGATTGCCAGAATCCCTACTAGCTCTCCATCATCCACAACCGGAAGTCTGCGTATCTGCTTAGATGCCATCAGCTCCGCGGCCTCATCGGGAGATGCGTCAGATGTTATCGTAGCCACATCCGTACTCATTACCTCAGCAACTGCAGCTGAGCCAGGATGCTTCTCTGCATATCCTTTTACGACTAAATCTCGATCAGTGACTACACCTATCAGCTTCTTGCCATCTACAATTGGAATAAATCCGATATCATGTTCCTTCATTTTTACAGCAAGCTCATATACATTATCAACCAAAGTCGCTGTGACACAATCTGTCGACATAATTTGTTTTAACGTTTTCAGCTAAAATACCTCCTCGATTATAAGTTACGAGGTTTAGCATAACCTTTTTAGAACCTGAGCATCCGCTCTTACGCGGTTGAAACAACTCCGCTCGCATATTCCTCAGCCATACCAATCAGAAGCCTGGCTGCCCGCTGCATCGCTCTCTCGTCAATGTCGAATTTAGGGTGATGATGCGCATACGTCGCACCGCAGCTCTCATTGCCAGCACCAACAAACATAAAGCAGCCAGGCACTTTTTCCAAGTAATAAGAAAAATCCTCAGCAACCGTAATGGCTTCCGATCGCACAACCGCGCTTTCACCGAACAACCTTTCGCTAACCTTAAAGAAACGCTCAGCCTCTTCTTCATCGTTTACGACGGGCGGATAACCAATCCTCATCTGGTAATCGAATTCCGCGCCATGCATTTGGCATATATGCGTGACAAGCGACTTGAGCCGATCATGTATCATCATTCTCGTCTGCTCGTCAAACGAACGGACAGTTCCTTTTAGTCTGCATCGTTCCGCAATGACGTTATTAGTCGTACCTGCTTGGAAAGAACCGATAGTCACCACTGCCGGATGCAGCGGGTTCACATTGCGGCTTACAATGGATTGGACGGATTGCACAAGCGTTGAACCAATCATAATCGCATCAATAGCTTGATGTGGCAATCCTCCATGACCGCCTCGTCCCACAATATCAATAACGAATTCATCCGCAGCAGCCATAAAGGCTCCTGGTTTGGACGACACCAAGCCATAAGCGAGCGGCGTCCACAGATGTACGCCATAAATGACGTCTACTCCATCCAGTGCTCCATCCTTAATCATCGGCATTGCTCCTCCAGGTGTAACCTCTTCGGCTGGTTGGAACAACAGTCTGCGCTCACCGCAAATAGCGGATTGATTCGCCGAATAATAAGACGCAATTGCTAGAAGCGTAGATGTATGTGCATCATGACCGCAGGCGTGCATAACGTTTGGCACCTTAGACGCATACTCGCATTTTTTCTCATCTTGAATAGGAAGTGCATCAATGTCAGCCCGCAGCGCTATGACCGGGCCTGGTTGATCTCCCTTAATGGTTGCAATTAGTCCATGTCCGCCAACGCCTGTCTGAACCGCAATACCCAGCTCGCTTAATTGGGTGGCAATCCAGCTTGACGTTACACGCTCATGGAACGAAAGCTCAGGATATTGATGAAGATGTCTGCGCCAATTCATCATTTTTGGAAATAGCTGCTCTAGCTGTAGATCTACGATATCCTCTGTTTGCAAATCGCAAACCCCCTTACATTTTCAAAAAACCTACGAATCCTATCATGCCATTTAGTTTACCAGATGAACGGCTTAATTAGGAAGCAAATGCATCACTAAATCGTTAGGAATATTAGTTTTCTTCAAAATGTCACTTTTGTTCACAACAAGGGGTGGGAGTAAGGGTTGCGCTTGCTGGGGAAACATACTATCATGAGAAAAGAATGTACAACTCTGTCTTTTGAAATGGAAGCATATGCTAGTAAAGTCAGTTTTGCTTCACAAAACCTTTGGGAGGAACTACCATGATTATTGAAAATACCGGCTTAAACGGTGTTAAAAGCGAACTTGACCACTTAGACGAATCTGCTGAAAAAGTTGGTTTTGTCCGTTGGCAGTGGGAATACTATCGCGCTACATACGACTTGAAACTTGAGGATCACGCTAGCGGATCCGATTATTATTTGAGAATTACAACAAGAGCCATTGAAGGTAAGCTTGAATCACCTCATGCCGTTCTAATTATCGAATCGGTTTATATCGGACGCTCCACTTTCCCGCATGGCCTTGAGTATGAGTCCCCTATTCCACAGCCAATTATGAGTACGGCGACGCAAAGACTTCAGCAATTGAAACAATTGTTAGCGTAACGGTGCTGACATGAAAGCCACGCAGAACGGTAGCCGTGGAAGACCGGACTTTCTGCTTCTCATTTTAACTCTTCTGCTCGTTGGCTTTGGGCTTGTTATGGTATTCAGTTCAAGCTCAAGTATCGCGGCCGTAGCGAAGGATGATGCTCTTTATTTCACCAAGCGCCAGTTCATGTGGGCTGGCCTTGGCATCATAGTTATGTTGTTTATGATGAATTTACGCTATCAAGTATTCAAACGTTTTTTTATGGTTTTTTTCATTCCAGTTGTTCTTATGCTCATTGCTGTTCCGTTTGTAGGCGCAGAGATCAATGGTGCACACAGCTGGTTCGGAATTGGACAACTTGGTATTCAACCTACAGAACCTGCTAAGCTTGCTATCATATTATATCTTGGCGCTCTTATAACGAAGAAGGGCGATAAATTTCGCAGCTTCAAAAAAGGGCTATTGCCGGTTATCGTTATCGTCGGCTTTATTTGTGGCTTAATTATGATGCAGCCGGATCTTGGTTCCACCTTAGTGCTTGCTGCATGTGCTACGGTCATGATTATGGCTGGCGGTGCGAATTTAAAGCAGGTATTTATGTCTGGAACGATTATCGGCCTCTTTCTCACCGTCATATTCAGTATCTCGATGGCGATTGATCCAGACCCTTGGAAATACCGAATTGATCGGCTTACCGTGTTTAGAGATCCACTCAGCGATTCTCAGGATACAGGCTGGCATCTCGTGTCGTCACTGCAAGCCTTTGGTCACGGCGGCTTAACCGGAGCCGGATTCGGTGAAAGCGTCCAGAAGCTGCATTACTTGAAGAATTCATACACTGATTTTATTTTTTCAATCATTGGTGAGGAATTTGGGTTTATTGGCAGTGCTGTCTTCCTGATCTTTTATTTATTTTTCTTGTGGCGCGGTCTTATTGTTGCACTCCGCTGTCCTGATCATTACGGCACAGTTGTTGGTGTTGGCATTGTCGGCTTGATCGCCATTCAGGCTTTTGTCAACATAGGCGGCGTTACTGCGGCAATACCGCTGACAGGTGTTACACTTCCGTTCATAAGCTATGGCGGCTCATCACTGCTATTTTGTCTAATGTCTATCGGCGTATTGTTAAGCATATCGAGGGAAGCAAACCGTGTAGAACCTACAAAGCGCTAATGGAATCAAAAAAAGGGTGCCTCTTTTATAAAAGAGGCACCCTTCTTTATTTACTTCAATCGCTGCTGCTGAACTTCTTCCAGCTCTTCTTCTTTGAAGGCAACGCCTTCTACCTTCACATTCACTTCAACAACGTGCAATCCTGTCATATTCTCAACAGATTCACGTACATTCAGTTGAAGCTGACGACATACCTCTTGAATCGGAATGCCGTAATGAACAATAATACGAAGATCAATGGCCGCTTCCGTCGTTCCTACTTCAACTGAAACGCCTTTTTGCACGTTCTTTCCGCTCAGCCGTTTGGCGAGTCCTTCGGAAATGCCGCCCGACATTGCCGCAATGCCTGGCGTTTCAAGCGCTGCGAGTCCAGCTATCGTTGCTACTACATCATCAGAGATTCGGATAAGACCCGTTTGAAGTTCTTCTGTCATGTGACTCACTCCTCATTTTGCCATATAGGCTTATTATAGCAGACGGACAATACCACAGCAAAGCTGAGTGTTAAAAGCTTTTGTGAACAAGATGCTATTCAGGCTAAATGTTTATAAATTGATAATTCTTCCACCATTCGCGCTTGCTAGCTTTTAATTCACCGTCGTTACGAAGGAGTAAATCTTAAACATATTAATGTTGGCAAGCATAACAATTTCCTTTAGCTCCGCGTTCTCGTCTTTGTAATTGATAACGAGATACAAATGTTGATTCTTTTTCGTCCATGAAGCTTTTGAGCCAGGCATATCATTAATGATCGTTCGACCAGCCAGGCTTCTGTCGAATTCCGTAAGGTTTTTATCCTATTATCATTCTACCAACTTTCTCCAATATGTGACAATAACTTTATCTCCCCTTTATTTTCCATGAATCAGATAAACATATCGAATGCACCTTTTAACTGGTAAAGTTTACATGCTTGCTTATTTCCGCTATAGTATTATCAGGTTTTCAGCAACTATTTGAAGAGGTGAACGCTTTGAATCAAAAATGGTTTTTCTCAGGGTTAATCCTCATGTTTGCACTTAGTGCCATCGGTCATTACGCCCACTGGGATAACACAGTCCAATTTATCATTTCAGCCATCGCGATCATCTTTGTGGCCGGTTTTCTTGGTAAAGCCACGGAGAGTGTCGCACATTATGCAGGTCAAAGGCTGGGCGGCTTCCTCAATGCAACCTTCGGAAATGCCGCAGAGCTCATCATCGCGATATTTTTGATTAAAGCGCAGCAATTCGATATGGTAAAAGCGAGCTTGACAGGGGCTATTATCGGAAATCTATTGCTCGTTTTGGGTCTTAGCATATTGCTTGGCGGGTTGAAATATAAGGAGCAGCAATTTAACGGCCGATTAGCTGATCACAATTCTACGCTCATGATCATGGCTGTCATTGGTCTTTTTGTGCCAGCTGTATTCGTTGTTTCAGAGAAGTTTTCGTTTGAGAAGGATCAGTTTCTAAGTCTTGCTGTTGCGGGAATTTTGATCTTAGCTTATATTCTGTGGCTGGTGTTCTCCATGGTTACTCACAAGGATATGCTCTCTGATGTCGTCATGAATGCAGATCATGGTGAAGAGCCGGCCTGGTCAAAAGGAAAGTCAATCTTCTTCCTCCTCCTAGCTACCGTTATGGTGGCCTTTGTGAGTGAATGGCTTGTACATACCCTTGACGCATTCAGTGCGAAATTTGGCCTGTCTGAGCTGTTTATAGGGGCATTCGTAATCGCTATTGTCGGTAACGCGGCGGAGCATAGCGCTGCTGTCATGCTGGCAATGAAAAATAAGATCGGCGCAGCTGTAGAAATCGCCATCGGCAGCAGCTTGCAAATCGCTTTATTCGTAGCGCCTGTGCTCATTCTCGTTAGTAGCTTATTTGGAAACACGATGGATATTGTATTCACGCCTATCGAATTAACTGCCATCGGCGTTTCTGTCTTTATTGCCAAATCAGTATCGCGTGATGGACGTACGAATTGGTATGAAGGTGTGCTGCTTATTATGGTCTATGTCATCCTCGGTATTGCGTTCTACCTTGTGTAAACAAAAAAAAGAGTAGTCTCCATTTGGAGGCTACTCTTTTCTTTCCAGTGCTTCGTATAGCATAGCTAAATTCCGCTCTAATCTACTCACTATTTCCTTGCCAGCCAGCTCTGCAATGAGTCCGGCGCGAACAGCAAAGTCAACCTCTCGCGAGAATCCATACATTTGTGTATCTAGCACTTCTTCGTAAAGTGGACATTGACGAGTAGTCAAGTTTTCCATCTGAACTTCGATTAGCTTTTCTATTTTACTCGCATCTTCCTGAAGGAGACGAAGCGCTTTCTCATGCAATTGTACCGTAATTTCCGGTGAAGACATCGTTTTCCCCCCTGTGCGCGTATCCGCCGTCTTCTATACCACTATATTAGACGAAATAGAGCGATTATACAAGGTCAAAACAGAAAAGCACCTCTTCAAAAGTGAAGAGGTGCTTATTCGTTAAAAATATGATCTACTAATCCGTAATAACATTAACATTTAAGTTGTGCTTAGCAAATACAGCAGCCATTGCTGCTTTTGCTTCCTCAGCATCCGGTCCGTGTACATGAAGTTCGTACGCATGTCCGCCTACTAGTGTAGTGAAAAGTCCGAGGATGCTTTTTACATCAATATATTTGCTCTCGGCTTGCAGAACGATGGATGAAGTGAATTGGCTAGCCGTTTGGGAAATTTCTACGATTGCTGCGTTGTTGGACATGGGAGATCCCTCCAGTTAAATTAGTAAAGCTTACCTTTGTCACCATGATAACCCGAAAAGAAGCATCCAGCAAGAGGTAAAATGAAAAACGCTTTATTTTCCATTTATTACATAGGAATACGATTCGAGCGTAATTGCTTATTTTAGGTTTTCAGCATTTAACCCTTCAAGCTCTGGAATGACGAAAACGCCATCTTTGCGAATAAGTACATCATCAAAATAAATTTCGCCGCCGCCGTATTCTGGGCGTTGAATAAGTACGAGATCCCAATGAACAGCGGAACGGTTGCCATTATCCGTCTCTTCATAGGCTTGACCTGGCGTAAAGTGCAAACTGCCGGCAATTTTCTCATCAAACAAAATATCATTCATGGGATGCAAAATATGCGGATTAAATCCGATTGCAAACTCACCAATATAGCGAGCGCCTTCATCCATGTCTAATATTTCATTCAAACGAACATTGTCATTGCTTTCTGCTTTTACGATTTTGCCGTTTTCAAATGTCAGTGAAATATTTTGGAACGTAACGCCAGAATAGACGCTAGGCGCATTGTAAGTAATCGTACCTTGCACCGAATCGCGAACCGGAGCTGAGAACACTTCTCCATCGGGAATATTTCGGTGGCCAGAGCATTTTTTCGCTCCGATATTCTTAATCGAGAAGCTTAAATCCGTGCCTGGCGATACAATCCGCACACGATCTGTTTCACTCATCAGCTTCTGAAGCGGGTTCATCGCTGCGTCCATTTTGGCATAATCCAAGTTACATACATCAAAATAGAAGTCTTCGAAATCTTCCGTACTCATATTGGCCAGCTGAGCCATGGATGGGCTTGGGTAACGTAAAACGACCCATTTTGTTTTTTTAACGCGCTGTTCGGAGTGTACCGGATTTCTATAAATTTGATCATATAGGCGCATGTTGGCATCAGGAATTCCAGCAAATTCATTCACATTGTCTCCTGAGCGTACAGCGATATATCCTTGCATATTTTTCATCCGCTCCAAATCAAGCGACGACCAAAGCTCCATTTGCTCCTTCGTAGCATGCTTCAGCAAAGTACGAAGAACAGAACGATCACTCGATTCTACAAACGGCCTGCCGCCCCGCCTTGCAACCTCTTCTATTAAACACTTGGTTAGCTCTCGTTCTGAACCAACCATGTCAATTAGCACATTTTCCCCTGCTTGAACATCGATAGAATATTCGACTAAATTTCGCGCTAGCTTTTGCAATCTTGGATCACGCATGTAAAATTCCTCTCCTTCTAACTTTCGATCATAAACTAATCCATCGTAACACGTTTATGCATCTGCTGAACAGTGTTGCTCAACGCACCGTTAAAGGATTGAAACCTTACTGTCGTGTATCTTGATTCAGAAAATGGACGTTTGTTATAGGTGTACTGAAAGGATGTTTTTTCTTCCATCTTCAGCGGAAGCAGCTTCGTGCGGTCGATAACGAGCTCATACTCCGTGGTCGCCTGCATGGTCGAAAGCATGGCATCAAGCTGGCTGCGCGATCGTGCCAATTCCTCCTTCCATTCTTGGTGAAAAGGCTTATCTTTGGAAGGCATGTTTGCTCCAAGCTGATCTAGCTGCTGCCGCAAACGCTGTTCCCATTTCTCCTTTGAAACCTTTGCATTCTCAGTAATCAACAGCGTTACGGTATCCTCATCGTTGCTGCCGTTTACGATCCGAACCTCATCATTGGACTGATTCAACGTCTCAAGCACCTTTACTGGATTCCAATGCATCGTTTCCTGACTATTCGTCTGCAATGTCAACTGCTGATGATCCACGACCTTGCCTTCAAACACTTCCGGTTTAAAAGCTAGACCACCGTCTGTCTTTATGCTCATCGACCCTGTAAAATCATATTGATCCGTTGCGGCAAGCCCCGAATAAGACAAAGACAGCCATTCCTCAGGTGAACGATGTTTACCCACATTTCCGCATCCGGCAATCGAGAGCATGAATACAAGCGTGACCACAATTACGCTAATTGCTTTCTCTTTTTTCATATGCTTACCTCCCGTCCAACATGTTCTATAGTAGCGTCCCTAACCTGCAAGCTCCTTATTCCAAATAGGAACAAAAAAAGGATGCTGCAATTAGCATCCTTCTCAATAATGTTCATGATTTTAGTTCTGACCAACAATGATGCAATTTCTTCCATTATGCTTAGCTTCATAAAGTGCCATATCTGCACGATAAAATAAAGACTCAACGCTAATTTTCTCATCCTCAAACTTCCATTCGGATACGCCGCAGGATACGGTTACGACAGGATCCGTTTCCATCTCCACATGTACCCGTATTCGTTCGGCGATGCGGTACGCTTGCTCAGCCCGAATGCCTGGCAAGTAAATCGCAAGCTCTTCACCGCCCCAGCGCGCGGCAATATCTCCTTGCCTGATTGATCCTCTAATAATATTGCTCACCTGTATGAGTATACGATCACCAACTTGATGTCCATACGTGTCATTGATGCGTTTAAATAAATCGATATCTACAAGAATAAGTGAGCCGAATGGATCTTTGCGCTGACGGTTTTGAATTTGTTCATTTAAATAGTGGCGAGCATGCAAGCCGGTTAAGTTATCAGTTATAACCATCCGGCGCACTTCAGCGTGCAATGAAGCATTCGTTACAGCAAGTCCAATGTGCGTGCTCATCACTTGAAGTAATTTATAATTATCGTAGGAGAAGAAGTTTGGCGCTTTGTGTGTAATCAAAATAACGCCAACGACCTCTCCATCAACCATTATCGGTGAGGCAATAAGCGATCTTGAACCAGTATTATCCATTAGCTTGGACGTTACAACACGAGTATGCCAGTAATCGGATATGATCATTGGCTCCTTGGTTCGATAAACCATTCCGCAGAACCCGTAATCGGGCAAAAACTGCTCGCTCGTCAGGGATGGAAAATTACTGGACATGACGATGAATTGATTTTTTTCTTTGTTAAGCTGCAAAACACAGCAATAATCCGCATCAAATATCGTTAATAGCTCTGTGGTAGCAAATTGAAAAATTTCTTTGAGCCTAAGGGACTGGTTTAATCGTTTCGTAAGCTCATTAATTAGTCGCAGCTCATTAATAAGCAGATTAGATTGCTCATACAGCTTCGCATTCTCGAAGGCTGATCCCGCAGTATCCGCCAGCTGCAGGAAGGCAGGCAAGTCTGCTTCATCCCATTTGCCTGGACCTATATACAAACAAAGCACACCATACGCGGCTTGTTTGCCGTTCATTGGAACAGCCAGCCTAAGCGTACCGTCTCTGTCATGCTCCGTAACCGATTTGCCATTCAAAAAAGCCTTGGTGACGAGATCATGCTCCAAGTTTTTGAAAACAAGCGGCTTTACACGCGGATCACCGTTTAAGTGGTCCTGTGACAAATACAAATGAACTTCCGAGTTTGGATAAAGCTGTTCCAGGCTGCTAAGCAATTCCGATAGCACCGATGCAACATCGATTTGATCATAAAGCCGTTTGGCTGCTTGAAACAATGAATCTCTTCTACTTGCTTCCTGCTCAGCCCGCTGCTGCTGCAAAAGCAAATCCTTTACATAAAGCTGTTCAAACTTATGGTAAAAGCAGCTGCGAAAATGCAATGAGCACATTTGAAGCTGCGCGATGTCCTTCTGATGACCAATTGGAGACACATAAGCAAGAATACAAAAAACAGCACCATCGCCTCGCCTATGAATAGGCACTGCTGCTGTAAATAGATCATCTGCTTCATTATGGCAAGATAAACCGCTGCTTATAACGCTTTGGACAACCTTTGCAAGCGCAGCATCGCGTTTCTCGCAAGCCTCAGCGTCATAAAGACCTTCAGATGAGATCTCTTCCGCTTCATTATTGAATATCACAAATTCACCAGCCTCAAATGAGGCTAATCCTGATGTTTCACTTACCCACTGATTGAAACTGTCTTGGAACAATGGTGATAGCAAGGGCTTGTCCGCATCGCTAATATCTTCGCTGATGAACCAAATCGGTTGTGACTCTGCTGATGTATCCACAATTGTTGATGTTTTACGATATGCAAAATTGCTATTCATTCGATCAACCATGCAGCCCCAACCCTTCCATCTGTCAACCAAGGTGATGAGCTTCCTATTTTCACTTAATATTACAATCATCATACTCCATTTTTGAGAAATTTGCACTACTATGTATTTAAAATATAGGTCTTTCGATGTGTTTCAAACATCATTAAATTTCCTTAGTGAACCTTGACAACAGCTATCTATTTCATATATTATTTATTGATGAATAGATGGGCGTACGGTTTTGTGTCACCCTCATGAAATACGTTCACTATAGGCCAGCGGCTGACTAGCCTATCAGGGACGAGCTTGCTCGAACATTGAACGTATTCGGCGAAACACAACCCCATTCACAAATTTATTTGATGAAGGAGTTAATATTACGTATGTCACGTTATACAGGACCTAAATTTAAACTAAGCCGTCGCCTTGGAATCTCTTTGAGCGGAACGGGTAAAGAACTTGCAAAACGCGCTTTTCCACCAGGTCAACACGGCCCTAACCAACGCAGAAAAATGAGCGGTTACGGCGTTCAATTGCAAGAGAAACAAAAGCTTCGTCACATGTACGGTTTGAACGAAAAACAATTCCGCAACTTGTTTGACAAAGCGGCAAAAATGAAAGGTAAAGCCGGTGAAAACTTCATGGGCCTCCTTGAAAGCCGTCTTGACAACCTCGTTTACCGTCTTGGCCTTTCCAACTCCCGTGCAGGAGCTCGTCAGTTGGTATCACATGGTCACGTAACTGTAAACGGCAAGAAAGTGGATATCGCTTCTTACAGCGTTTCTCTTGGCGATGTAATCGGTTTGCGCGAGCGCAGCCGCAGCCTTAGAACAATTAAAGAAGCTATGGAAGGTCGTCATCACCTTCCGAACTACTTGGAGTTCAACGATCAAGCAATGGAAGGTAAATTCCTTCGTCTGCCTGACCGCGGTGAGCTTTCCCAAGATATCGACGAGAAACAAATCGTCGAATTCTACAGCCGTTAATAAACAAAAAAACCTTGAACCATTTGGTTCAAGGTTTTTTTCTGTTTACACTGCCTTACTTTATTGTTCAGGAAGCTTAATTACAGCAGGAGCAGCAATATCAACCGGCTTGCTAGGCACTGCAGGTAGATTACCGCCTCTATTCGTTAGTCCTTTAATGATTGCATTCACGTCGATTCCCGATACGCTCTTCAGCATCTCCGGAGCAGTAGACATTAATGAAGTCACATAATTGCTTATACGAGCCGCCCCTTCGCCATTCCCTGTATCAACGACAGTAAGCTTATCAATGTTGCCGATAGGATCGGCAATTTTGCCAGCCAGCTCAGGAAGCATTTTTACGATAATATCAAGGATTGCAGCTTCTCCAAATTTCTCAAAAGCTTCAGCTAGCTTTTCTTTCGCTTCCGCTTCTGCTAAACCGCGAAGACGAATAACGTCTGCCTCCGCTGTACCTTTCGCTCTCTCTGCTTCTGCAACAGCTAAACCATCCAAACGTTTCTGGGTAGCATGTGCCTTGGCTTCCGCTTCAATACGGTATTGCAGAGCATCAGCTTCATTAAGAAGCTTCGCCTTGTTCGCTTCCGCCGCTTGTACAACTGCGTAACGGTCTGCATCGGCTTTTTTCTTCACTTCTGCATCATACTGCTTCTCACGACGCAATATTTCTTTTCCTTCCAGATCGATCTCACGTTCTTTACGTACGAGTTCAACCTTCATTTGCTCTTCGACTACGTTTTGCTTAGCACGTGCTTCATGAATCGAATAAGCCTGATCCGCTTCTGCTCTTGCTGTATCTTGATCACGTTTAAATGTCGCGACCTTCATTTCCTTTTCTTTCTCTGCTTCCGCAATGTTGGTATCGCGCACTAGCTCAGCCTTTTGACCGGCCTCAGCAGCGAGTGCTTTCTGAATTCTAGCATCCCGAATCGCTTCAGCTTCCGCAATCTCAGCATCTCTTTTGACTGCAGCAATTCGCGGTTTACCTAGCGCGTCCAAATATCCATGTTTATCGCGCAAATCCTTGATCGTGAAGGAAACGATTTGAAGACCCATCTTCTTCAAATCCTTAGCTGCAACCCCTTGCACCTCTTGCGCAAATTTATCGCGGTTGCGATATACCTCTTCAACTGTCATTGAGCCAAGAATTGCGCGCAAATGTCCTTCCAATACTTCCTGCGCTTCACCCTTGAGCGCTTCGGTAGGCTTGCCTAGAAACTGCTCTGCCGCCGTCGCCACATCTTCAACCGCACCGCCAATTTTAATGATCGCTACACCGTCTGCCATGACTGGTACGCCTTGCTCTGTGTATACCTCCGGCGTCGATACATCCAGCTTATGGGACAATAGCGATAGAAACTCAGCCTTCTGGAATATCGGCAGAATAAACGCGCCTCCGCCTCTAATGATTTTCACTTTACGCCCAGATTCATCCGTGCTCGCATTTCGGGAGCCTAGAAATGATCCCGTTACGAGCATCGCTTCGTCTGGACTAACTGTTTTGTAGCGCGCCCAGAAGGCAAGACCTAATATAACAAAAACGCCAACTACAATAGCTGGTATAACATAAATATCTTCCATTGAATTTCCCCCTTATGCTGCTTTAATTAAGATAGATTTACTTCCGATACATACAAAGTGCTGTCCCTTACCTCAACAACGACAACCTTGGAGCCGCTTGTAATTTCAACGCCTTCAAAGCTAGCTGCAATTTGATTCGTAAATCCAGCTCCCACCTTAACCATCACTTCACCATAGCCCTTCGCAGAAATGGGGACCAGCACCTCCCCGAGCTTACCCGACAAATCATTAAGCGAAAAAGCGATCGAATTCTCGCTTTGCTCCATCGGCTTAATGTAGAGAAAGAAAACAGCTACTGCAGCTGTAAGTGCGATGAATAAGGCAATCACCACGATGGCTGTTGAACTAAAGGCAGTGTAGCGTCCGAGTAGGATCCCTGCTCCGCCAAAAGTGGTTATCCCGCCTACTAGCGCAGTCGGCGACAGCCATGAATGACCATCTAAGGATAAAAAATCGAGTGCTCCATCGAGTGCTTGCCCGATCAAATCCCCAAAAATAATACTTACGAGCGCATAAAGGATTCCTCCGACTAGACAAGACATAAATAGCGTCTCCAACTCTCTCCTCCTCCCTTAGTATCCATAACCTGTTAATGCTTCCGTTATTTAATACGTTGAAAACGCTCTTTTGTTTCTAAAAAAATAGAACTTGTTGAATTTTATCATTTCAACAAGCTCTATTATTCCAATTATGTTAATTTAATTTTTATAAATTTACGTTTTCCAACTTGAAGCACGTCGCCATCCTTAGGAGAAATATCCGTATTAATATCAGTTATCTTCTCTTCATTTAGACGAACAGCTCCTTGCTGAACACTTCTTCTCGCTTCACTGCTCGTTGGCAGCAATTCAAGCATAGTGAGCAGCTTCACGATGCGAATTTGGCCATCTTCCAATTGTTCCGCAGCAATCGATACCTCTTCGATATCATCAGGTAGCGCACGTTGTTGAAATACGGTAATAAAATGATTTTCTGACGCTTTCGCTGCCTCTTCGCCATGGTACATTCGTACAAATGTCGCTGCAAGCTGCATCTTCGCATCACGTGGATGTACAGATCCATCTGCCAGTCCAGCTTTCAATGCCGCAAGCTCCTCGTTGCTTAAATCGGTAGCAAGCTCGTAATATTTGAGCATAAGCTCATCGGGAATCGACATCGATTTGCCGTAGATTTGGTTTGGCTCTTCATCTATACCGATGTAATTGCCCAAGCTTTTGCTCATTTTATTTACGCCGTCCAACCCTTCGATCAAAGGAGTCGTAATTACGATTTGACCCGGTTTATTGTATTCCTTCTGCAAGGTTCTGCCCATTAATAGGTTAAATGTCTGATCCGTGCCTCCTAGCTCCACATCGGAATCAAGAGCTATGGAATCGTATCCCTGCATCAGCGGGTAGAAAAACTCATGAATGCTGATCGGCAAGCCGCTCGTGTACCGCTTTGTGAAATCATCACGCTCCATCATGCGTGCAACCGTTACTTTCCCTGCTAGATTTACAACATCCGCAAAGTTAAGCGGTGCAAGCCATTCCGAGTTGTAGTAGAGCTTTGTTTGCTGTGGATCTAATATTTTGTAAATTTGTTTTTGGTATGTTTCCGCATTCCGCTTCACATCTTCTTCCGTCAATTGCTTCCTCGTTTCCGATTTGCCCGTTGGATCACCAATTCTGCCTGTAAAATCACCGATAATCAGCTGTATCTGATGACCGAGTTCCTGAAATTGACGAAGCTTGTGAAGAACAACCGTATGGCCGATATGAATGTCTGGCGCTGAAGGATCAAGTCCTAGCTTTACATTTAATGGCTTTCCTGTTGCGACAGCATTCGCTATTTTATTTTTCAAATCATCCTCAGGTACAATCTCCACAACACCGCGGCGAATGACAGCCAGCTGACGTTCGACCTCACTTTTCTGCTCGCCACTTAAACTTTCCCACTTCACCATAGAACTTTTCCTCCTTTGTATGCGTCTATATAGACATAAAAAATCCTTCCAGCCCCAAGGGACGAGAAGGATTAGCTCGCGGTACCACCCTCGTTAGAGTACTCCTGCCTTTTTTCACATAAAAAAGAGGTACTCTCACTTCGTTGTTGATAACGGAGACGGGCTCCGAAGTGAACTACTACGGCTGATTCGACTGCCCACAGGCTTTTTTGCCAAAATGTGCAGAGGATTGTCAGTATACGGTTCCTTCACTTAGCTCCAGGCGGTAATTCAACAAGCGGCGCATACCGGTTTCCACCACCCACCGGCTCTCTGAAAGTACGATTCGCTGTCTACTCATGCCCTTCAAAGCATTGATTAGATAAAACATTATTGAATTTATACCATAGCCATGCTGTGAAGTCAATGCAAGGAAAGAATGCGTTACTTTAGCGATTTATGTTATAATAGGTGTGCTATTTGGAGGAGGAGTCATAGAAATGCAAGAAGATCGTCAACCTGCGCCAAACAAAAGAAGCAAATGGCGTACATTTGGAATCGTAACTTTTATAACAGCTAAATGGATGGTATATTTCGGAATTTTCATCGGATTGCTTGCCGGTGGAGCAGTAACTGGTTATGTGGCCGCGCTTGTGAAAGACGAAACCGTAAGACCTCGATCTGTTATTGTAGAGAAAATCGGCGAAAATGCCATCACTGGATTTGTTTACTTCAATGATGATTCACTTGTCGGACAGCTAAGAACGTCAGAGGACCGAATGATTATTACATATGATGATTTACCGCCGCAGGTTATTACTGCCGTACTTGGCATTGAGGACAATAACTTTTTGGAGCATCACGGCGTAGACATTAACGGCCTTGGACGTGCAGTAAAGCAAAAGCTTCTAAATGAAGATACGCAAACGGGCGGAAGTACGCTTACTCAGCAGCTTGCGCGACGTGTATTTCTAAGTTTGGACAAAACAGATAGCCGTAAAATTAAAGAAATATTTTTATCGCTGCGCATGGAACGTTATTTAACGAAAGAAGAAATTTTAGCAGCTTATTTGAATAAGGTTCCGTTCGGAAATGGATCCAGCGGCTACAATTTGTTCGGCATTAAAGCAGCTGCCAAAGGGATATTTGATATTTCGGATCTAAACCAGCTGAATATCGCGCAGTCTGCCTATTTGGCAGGTCTACCGCAAAGGCCTTCTGCCTATACAGCGTTCACAGGTAAAGGTCAATTCAATGAGGCGGGCTTTGAACTCGCGCTAGGACGTCAAAAAACAGTTTTGAAGCGAATGTTCGAGACTGGGCGGATTTCTCAGCAAGAGTACGACGAAGCTTCCAAATTCGATATTAGGAAAACGCTGGCTAAGCCAAAAGAAAAAGCCTATACAACCTATCCTTATCTCATGCTTGAAGCAGAACGTCAAGCAGCGGAAATTATGCTCATGGCGCAGGATTCTACTTTAACGAAAGCAGACCTTCGCAAAAAAGAAAATGCTCCGCTTATTGAGGAAGCTCGTGATCATTTGCTGCGCGGCGGCTACCATGTCTATACAACCATCGACAAGGATGTCTACCAGCTCATGCGTGAGATTGGCACCAATGACGAGAACTTCACGCCATACAGCGAGAAAAAAGGGCTGGAGCAGATTGCAGCGATCATGCTCGATCACAAAACTGGCGCTATCGTGGGAATGCTTGAAGGCCGAGACTTCTATGAGGAGCAATTAAACTATGCCACTCAGATGACGAGGCAGCCAGGCTCAACGATGAAAACATTGGCGGCTTACCTTCCAGCTATTGAAATGGGGATCATTCAGCCCGCGAGCATAATTGACGATGCTCCAATTGTCCTGAAAGATGGCCAGAAGGGTTTCCATATCCCAATGAACGTAAACCGTAAGTTTGCGGGTCTAGTAACGGCGCGTGAGGCATTAAACCGTTCCTTGAACTTGCCTGCTCTGAAAATTTTCAATGAGGAAGTCAAAATTGAAAATGCGTGGGAGTTCGTTAAAAAGCTAGGCATTACAACGCTGCAGCCGCAAGATGCTTATGCACAAACCGGTGTAATTGGCGGTCTAAGCATCGGCGTATCGGTTGAAGAGCTTACGAATGCATACGGCTCGATTCCGAACAAAGGCGTTTTCAATGATGCTTATATGATTCAAAAAATTACAGATGCAAACGGAAAAATTGTATATGAACACAAGCAGGAACCAAAACGAGTGTTCTCGGAGCAGAGTGCCTTCTTGATGACAGATATGCTGTCGACTGTTATTTCAAGCAAGAGCGGTTCTGCTAACAAATTGAAATCACAATTCGATAAGTACGGTGAAATTCCTATTGCCGGTAAAACAGGCTCTACACAAAGCTACGGTGACGTGTGGTTTATGGGCTTCTCGCCAGATATCACGCTAGGCGTGTGGGCCGGTTATGAGGAACAGGTCAACTCCCTATCAGAGGTCGGCAAAACGCGTGCTCGTTCCATCTGGGCACTCATTATGAATAAGATGGCTGAGAAGAAGCCGGAAGTTTTTGTAACCAAAGAATTTGAACGTCCATCCGGCATTGTCAAAGCTACGGTGTCAAGCGCTAGCGGCTTGCTTCCAAGTCAATTAACGAAGCAAGCAGGCATGCTTGTTACTGACTGGTTTAACAAGAAGGATATACCTAAGAAAACAGATGACGCGCTCGTGAAGATGGCTTATATTTCCTTCAATGGCGTTAACTATGTTCCGAACCCAGCTACTCCTAGCGATATGATTAAGGAACAAATCGTTATTAAGCGTAAAAAACCGCTGGATGTTCTTATGGATGAAATTAAGGCAGCACAGCAGAAACTTCCGGCTAGCAGTCGTCGTCCACTTGATATTTACCTTCCTGCGGATGCAGAAAACAACGCGCCGTCTAAACCAGACCCTCGCGTTGATGATGGAGCAGCTCCACCGCCTCCGGCAAGCGTTAAGCTGCAATCGTCGGATGGCGTGCTTATATTGACATTTAATGATAGTACTGCTGCTGATGTCGTTGGATATCGCGTGTACCGTTCGGTTAATCAAGGGCCTTATGAGAAGCAAGGGGAATCCATTGTTGTCGGTGCAGACAAACGTATGAAGGTTTATGCATCCAATGCTCAAAACTACACTTATTACGTAACAGCAGTTGATGTAGTCGGCAAAGAGTCAGCACCTAGTCAAATAGTACAATATGGCAGCACACCGAGTACCCCTCCACCGACAACAGGTGGAGACAACTCAAGCGGAAATGGAAGTGGAAATGGTTCTGGCACAACAACAGCACCTTCCACACCTACTGGCTTGCAGGCTGCGAAAACAGATCTAAGCGTACGATTAACTTGGGCGGCTAACAGTGTGTCAGACCAAGTAACGCAATATAATATTTACTACAGTGCAAACAACGATGGTCAATATTCCAAGATCGGATCGACCTTGGAAACAAGCTTTGAGTATGTTGCGCCGCTTATCACAGGTTCCTTCTATATAACCTCTGAAAACGCGAAAGGCGAGTCATCACCATCCTCCAAGCAAACGATCAGCTAGAGGTAAATGAAATAGGCAGCAGCCTCTCACGGGGCTACTGCCTTTTCTTTTGGGAATTTACTATTTAGAAAATGAATATAAGAGCAGCATTCTATGTTTATCAAATGACATAAGATGAATCCGTTTCAAACAAACGGCTTATTTGCTCATAATCTTCTCTGGATAGACGCCATTTGGTTGCAGCCGTATTTTCCTCCAGCTGCTTAACCGTCTTCGCACCAGCGATCACGCTCGTTATTTCCTGCTTATACAATAACCAGTTGATAGCTACCTGGCTTAATGGTTTCTCGATGGCTCTAGCAATTCCAGTAAAGGTTTCGATGATGACAATGTTTTTTATAAATTGTTTATCCGAAAATAAAGGATTAAGCTGCGCGCGAACATCCGTTTTGGGCAGCCTTGTCAAATAATTAAATTTCCCCGTCAACAACCCCTGAGCTAGCGGACTATAAGGAATAAAACCGATTTTTTGCTGCTTCGCATAGGGTAACGCTGCATGTTCAACATCGCGCTGGAACAAGTTATAGGGCAGCTGCAAAGATACAATATTGCTAACGGATTGTGCTGCAACTAATTGCTGAACGTTAAAGTTTGAAACGCCGATATTTCTGATTTTTCCTTCAACGACGAGTTGATTTAACGTTTCAAACGTCTCTTCAATCGGTGTTTTGCCGCTGGGATCGGGAAAATGTACTTGATACAAATCAATATAGTCCGTATTTAATCGCCGCAGGCTCTCCTCTACCTCACGAATTATATTTGCTTTGGATACATTTATACTAAACTGCCCTTGATCGTTCCAGATGAGGCCAGCTTTTGTTGCGATAATGACATGCTCCCTTACGGGCTGCAGCACTTTACCAAGCACTTTCTCGGAATGTCCCAGCCCATAGGATGGAGCGGTGTCATAGAAGGTGATCCCCTGTTCATACGCACGACGAATGACAGCCTCAATCTCGTTATCATCGACTTCTCCCCAGCCTGCTTTCCCAGCAGCCCAAGCTCCGAACCCGATAACGGATGGATAAAGCTCGCTATTGCCTAATTTTCTCTTATCCAACAAGCGAACCTCCTTTACTTAATTATTCCTACCTGATTACTCGGAACTAACATAATTATAATTGTGTCTGCATGAAAGTCAACCCATTTTTTTCAAAATGAACCAGCTGCTTAACTACCGCTCGACAATTATGACTTGACAACTGTTTTCCATCTCCTTATGATAAAAAGCATTCATTATTGCGATAAAATTCCATATTCCCGATTAGGAAGGAAATAAAAACAATGACTAAAAGACGTATTGATCATGTTGGCGTTATGGTAAAAGATATTAATGCTTCTATTTCTTTTTATACTGAAATTATTGGCTTTGAGCTTAAAGGAAGAACGCCTCATACGAATGGAATTATTGAGCTTGCCTTTCTTGGCTTTGGCGGTTCCGATGAAACCGAATTAGAATTAATTCAAGGCTATAATGACAACCTTCCAAGTGAAGGCAAGGTGCATCATTTTGCAGTGACAGTAACGGATGTCCATGCGGAATTTGAACGTTTAAAGCAGCTTGAAGTAACCTTTATCGATGAGGGCATCACTGTACTTCCGAACGGATACCAGTACTTTTTTGTAAGCGGACCTGACGGTGAGCGAATCGAGTTATTTCAGCGGTAATGAATGCTCGAATAAAACACGAAAAAGAGGATGGCCCCTGATCTGATCAGGAGCCATCCTCTTTTTTATGTTTTAATTAGTCTTCAATTGTGGACAAATCGCCCGTTGGCAGGTTCAGTTCCCACGCTTTCAGCACTCGACGCATAATTTTGCCGCTTCGTGTTTTGGGAAGCTTATCCTTAAACTCAATTTCTCTTGGTGCCGCATGGGCGGATAAGCCTACTTTTACGAATTGTGAAATCTCAAGCTTCAGTTCATCCGAGGCCACATAGCCTTCGCGGAGCGCAATAAAAGCTTTAATGATTTCTCCACGCATCGGATCTGGTTTGCCGATAACCCCCGCTTCTGCTACAGCCGGATGCTCAACCAGCTTGCTCTCAACCTCAAACGGGCCTACTCTCTCGCCTGCTGTATTGATTACATCATCGATACGGCCTTGGAACCAGAAGTAGCCATCTTCGTCCATATAGGCGGAATCTCCAGAGATATACCAGCCTTTAAGATAAAAATATTCCTCATACTTAGAAGGATTATTCCATACCTTGCGCATCATGGATGGCCAAGGCACATGTATGGCTAAATTGCCCATCCGATATGGAGGCACCTCATTGCCGCTATCATCGATAATAGCAGCTTTCACGCCTGGCAACGGCTTGCCCATCGATCCTGGTTTAATATCCATACTTGGATAGTTGCAAATCAATTGGCCGCCTGTCTCCGTCATCCACCATGTATCATGAATGCGTTGGCCGTAAACCTTCATTCCCCATCTTACGACCTCTGGGTTAAGCGGTTCGCCTACGCTTAGAACATGCCGCAGGCTTGTAAGATCAAACTGCTGTGATATTTCGTCACCTGCACCCATTAACATACGGAATGCCGTAGGCGCGCTATACCATACCGTAACGCCGTATTTCTGAATGACGCTATACCAATCGCTTGGACTAAAGCGTCCGCCTCGTATGACGTTTGTAGCGCCGTTAAGCCACGGTGCAAAGATGCCATAAGAAGTGCCAGTAACCCAGCCTGGATCTGCAGTGCACCAATATATATCGTTTTCTTTCAAATCAAGTACTATTTGACCCGTATACATATGCTGAATCATCGCATTTTGTACATGGTAGACACCTTTTGGTTTGCCGGTTGAGCCGGAAGTATAATGCAAAATGAGACCATCCTCGCGCTCCAGCCATTCAATCTCAGCCTCGTCGGACGCTGCAGCCATCTCTTCTGCAAAATCAACAATGTTCTCTTCCTTCGCTAAATCCTTGCCGAATACGATTACATGCTTTAAATTCGGCAGCTCATCTCTCTTAATTCTTTTGAGAAGAGCAGGTGTTGTAATAATAGCTGTAGCTTCGCTATCCAAAAGTCTGTCCTTTACCGCTGTCTCCATGAATGCTTCGAATAGCGGACCAACAACCGCGCCGACCTTCAAAGCACCAAGCGCGCTAAAATAAAGCTCAGGCGTTCTCGGCATAAAGATGAAGACACGCTCGCCTTTGGAAATGCCAAGCTTGCGCAAGACGTTTGCAAAACGATTGGATTGTTTGCTCAGTTGTTCGAAGGTGTAGGATTCATCCCGCTCACTATCGCTATAGTAAAGGGCGATTTTATCGCCTTTTCCTTGCTCGACATGACGGTCAATGGCCTCATACGCCATATTTACTTTTCCAGTTGTGTACCAGCTAAATTGACTTTCGATTTGACTCCATTCAAAGGAATTAATCGCTTCTTCATAATTCGGTAAGTTCGAATTTTGCGCAGTCGCTGGAATTCGTTCTTGATGTAAGTTGATCATACTATCACTCTCCCATCAAATCTGTGTTTCTACTTTGTAAGAATACGCTTTCAAAACGAAGTCGTAACTTGAGGCAAACAAGCCGACAACAACTCGCGCATCCCATGATCTTAAACCGCCAAACTTATTATAACATAACCTTTTTCTATTCGACTACGCTTTTCATTTAGTAAAATGTTTGTTATAAAGAGTAATAGAGGATTGTGTTTAAGCAGCAATTTAACAGCAAAGGGGGGGCAGCCTTGGAACATCGAAAGCGTTTGCAGCGAGAGCAGCTCGTTTTGGACGCAAGTCGTGAACTTATTTTGGAAGGACCAGTACCGCCCGATCAGTTAGCCAACATGACGATGCACAAATCGCTGGATGCATTCCGCAGACCAAACGAGCAGCATGTTGCGCTAGTTGAAATTGCCGGCCTAGAAGAAGGAAGAATTATTTTAGCGCGTGAAGGCTCGGTTATCGTTGGATACGTTACCTTCCACTATGCGGACGAGCTTGAGCGCTGGTCAGAAGGCGGAATGACGGATTTAATCGAGCTCGGCGCAATCGAGGTTGCGGATGATTATCGCGGCCTTGGCTTAGGAAAACGAATGATTCAGCTCGCCTTCGCCGAGGAGCAATTAGAAAATATGATTGTATTTACGACAGAGTATTATTGGCATTGGGATCTTGAGGGCACGAAGCTGAATGTGTGGGATTATCGAAAAATGATGGAAAAATTGATGCAATCCGTCGGAATGATTTGGTACGCCACAGATGACCCCGAAATTTGCTCCCATCCCGCGAATTGTCTTATGGTGCGTATCGGCACAGAGGTCCCGCTAAGCTCGGTAGAACATTTTGACACGGTACGTTTTCGGCAACGCTTTATGTATTAAGGTTTTGCTTACGATGCCGGTTTGCTGCGCAAACCTAAGTTACGCTTACGATGCTGGTTTGCTCCACAAACCTTAAGGAGGATAGGAATGGCTTCTGACTCTATTTTCATCTATCATTCGGATACTAGCGGATATAAATTCGGTGAGGAGCATCCTTTCGATCCGCTGCGGCTTGCTCTAACGATCGATCTGCTCAAAGAAGTTGATGCTTTGTATGATGAGGATATTCAGCCTCCTGCAGTGTATTCCGAGGATGAGCTGTTGTCACTCGTCCATAGAACCGACTATTTGGACGCTGTTAAACAATTGAGTGAAGCCGAAATCGATGATGACAGCGTACTTGCACAGCAGTTTGGACTACATACAGAAGACACTCCTTATTTCCCTGGCATGCACAAGGCAGCTATGTCCATCGTCAGAGGCTCTGTGACGGCCGCTGAGCTTGTTATGACGGGTCAAGCCAAGCATGCCTACCATCTTGCCGGAGGATTGCATCACGCCTTCCCTGACCGCGCCTCAGGCTTCTGTGTTTATAATGATGCAGCAGTCGCTATTAAGCATATCCGTCAAACGTATGGGGCAAAAGTGCTTTATATTGATACGGATGTCCATCACGGGGACGGTGTTCAGTGGGTTTTCTATGACGATCCAGACGTATGCACCTATTCAATCCATGAAACGGGAAAATTTTTGTTTCCAGGTACAGGCTACGTGCACGAAAAAGGGACAGATCATGGTTTTGGCGCTTGCTTTAACGTGCCGTTAGAACCGTACACTGAGGATGAATCCTGGCTGGAGAGCTTTAATATTACGTTGCGCAAAATCATTTCGGCCTTCAAACCCGATGTCATTATTAGTCAGCACGGCTGCGATGCTCATGCCTTTGACCCGCTCTCTCACATTCATTGCAGCATGCGTATATATGCCCAAATCCCTGCTATCATACATGAATTAGCCCATACCTATACCGATGGCCGCTGGATTGCATTAGGCGGCGGCGGTTATGATATTTTCCGCGTCGTTCCACGAGCTTGGTCTTTAGTATGGCTTACAATGATTGATCACCCTATTGCACATGCGATTGCAGCTGGTGAAGAAGCTAGGCTTCCAGACCGCTGGTTGAGTCATTGGGAATCCATTAGCCCTCACAAGCTTCCTACTCATTGGATGGACGATCCCGAAGATATTGAGCCTATGCCTAGACGAATCGAAATTACGAACAAAAACAGAATGATGCAGCAGATCGTTATTCAAGATCTGTAATCCGATTACAGCGTCATGCTCGCACAAAAAAAAGAACCAGTTCCGATGTTGGCATCAGAGCTGGTTCTTTGTATTTCGTTTAAATATTTTGCATGATATCATCAATAATTTGATAAGAATTGTTGGAGGCGATTACCGTAAACTCTGGAAAGTTCACATGAGCCGATCCATCCGCTTTGTCAGACATCGAACGAATAATGACAAATGGTGTATTATTCATATCGCATACTTGAGCGACTGAGGCGCCTTCCATCTCCGCGCATGCGCCTTGCAGCTTCTCGTGAAGCAGCTTAACCGACTCGCGGCTTGCAATGAATTGATCGCCCGACAGCACTTTGCCCTGTATGCTGCGTCCTGAGAATAAACGATTGCTAGCTGCAGAAGCCAGCTCAATTAATCTCTCGTCTGCAGGAAATTCTGATCTTGGATGAAAAGGAATCGTTCCAAGAGCAAAACCTAGTGGTGTACAGTCCATATCATGCTGGACACAACTCGTCGAAACGACGATATCTCCAATGTTAAGCTGCGGATCAACTGCACCGGCAACGCCGGTGAACAGAACGCAATCAGCACCAAGATCAAGTAAAATTTGCGTGCAAACCGCAGCATTTACTTTCCCTACACCTGATTTGCAATAAATGATCGTTTTGCCATGAAGTGTGCCTTCATAATATGTAATACCTGCTTTAGTAACCTCAGACACTACGTTTACATGCTCATGCAGCAATTCAATTTCTTCAGCCATAGCGCCAATAATTCCAATTTTATTAAACGACATTTCTTTTATATTCCTCCAACCGATTGACGCACGATAATCTCATGCGGCAGCACAACTTTGGATTGATCTACATTTTCTTTCTTCATCAGCTTTGTCAGCAAACGCATCGATACCGCGCCAATATCATACATTGGCTGTGCTACAGCTGTAAGCTGTGGACGAACCATGGATGCCATGCGGCTGTTATCAACACTAATGACAGATATATCATCCGGTACTCTTAAGCCGGAATCCTGAATGCTGTGAATTGCGCCAATCGCCATTTCATCCGTTGCGGAGAACACAGCTGTCGGACGCTCGTCCAGCTCAATGAAATATTTCATCGCTTCTGCGCCTGATTCATAACGGTAGTTGCCCGTACGAACTAAAGCATCATCATAAGCAATACCTGCTGCTTCAAGAGCACGCTTATAGCCTTGGAATCTTGCATAACCAATGGATGGATCTTGCAGTGTTCCGCTGATCATTGCAATTCTTCTATGTCCTTGCTCATACAAGTTTTGTACAGCATCGAACGCAGCATCCTCGTGGTTGATGTCAACAGACGGAATTTGTCCGCTCTCATCGGAAGTTGCACAAAGTACAATCGGAACATTAGCCGTCTTAAATGCTTGCAAATGCTCTTCCGTCACTGCCCCGCCCATAAATAGCAAGCCGTCTACTTGCTTCTCAAGAAGTGTATTGATAACACGGATTTCTTTGTCTTTTTTCTTATCCGCATTACACAAAATAATATTGTAATGATACATATTCGCGATATCTTCAATTCCACGTGCTACTTCAGCAAAAATAGCATTTGAAATATCAGGAATAACTACGCCCACCGTCGTTGTTTTCTTACTTGCCAAGCCCCTTGCTACGGCATTTGGACGATATCCTAGGCGCTCTATTGCTTCATATACTTTTTTGCGTGTTGCTGGTTTCACATTGGGATTATTGTTCACAACCCGAGAAACCGTAGCCATTGATACTCCTGCTTCTCTTGCTACATCATAAATGGTTACCGTCACAGTGTTTCTCTCCATTAGCTCAGATTTTATAATTACGCACGACGCATATTAACGTTATCATACGACAAAATATTTCTTTTCGCAATGTTGACGCATGTTTCACTCATCTGCACGTCTTGTAAAATCAATAATCTGAGCTTTTATGTAAGCAACGTTCGACGGCTTATTTGCTCAAGTCTCTTTTTCAAATCCAAAATCCATGCTTCATCGTTTAGCGTTTGAGCAAGCAAATACAAATCAAGTAGCTTATTGATTCTCTGCTCAACCAATCTCTCGAATCCGATGCGATCCGTCTGCTGTTTGTCTGCCTTTGCCTCTACCAGAATGCTAGCCCACTCGTTGCATTCATTAAAAAGGAATGTCTGCTTGTCTGGTTGAGCCCCCAATTGTGCTATTAAACCTGATAAATCAGGTTTTACTTCCGGAAATACTTCACTGCGATTGCAGGTTGTGCAAGAATATATAGGAACGTTATCGATCTCAACCTTCCCTGAGTAAATAACTGTGCGCAGTTTCATCTTCATGATGTCGCCACAATGACAACTCTTATGCAAAGTGGTCCACTCCTTCATAGTAGCAGCTATCGTAACAACCATAGCTTTCAGAGTAATAATGTATAAATGATTCGACTATTTTCGCACAAATTCCTGCATGCACAACCTTGTAATTTTTACTACTAAAATCACACTCAAAATTGACCACAAAATGCTAGTTATGGCGCAACTTTTCTCCACATTTTCCTTACTGGCGGCACAGCTGCAACAATCGTCCAAATCGCTGCTCCGATAAGATCATTCCGCACATCCATAACGTCCGGCATTCTGCCGCCAACAAAAGACTGATGATATTCATCTGTAATTCCATATAAACCACAAATAAGTACAATAACGACCTTCATCCAAAATCGGTCGCCCCTCTTGCCAATGCCGTAGTCTATCGTAAGTGCAAGTATGAAGTAGGAAACAAAATGGCCCCAATTAAAACCTTCCATAAAAGGGAAAAACTTTTGAAAGAAAGGGAGAAAGGTATTTATCTCATCACCTGTTCTCGAAGATAGCGCAAATATAACAGCCATCCATGCAATAGCCGGCAAAAAGCGCAGCAGCCTAACGTATGAAAATGGTTTAGAATAACTCTCCGTTTGCTTCATTGTTTCTCCTTCGTTACAATAATAGAGATCTTTACTAGATGGAGGGAAAAATATGCCGTTACAAAATAAAACCGTCATCTGCTTGCTAGACGACGAATTTGAGGATTTGGAGCTATGGTATCCCGTATATCGTGCGCGCGAAGCTGGTGCGACCGTTTTATATGCTGGGCCTGAAAAAGGTAAAACACATATCGGAAAATACGGCGTGCCTGCTGTAGCTGATTTGTCATTTGATGAAGTAAATAGCGAAGACATTATCGGTTTATTGGTCCCAGGCGGCTGGGCACCTGATAAGCTTCGCCGCTATCCTAAAGTTCTCCAGCTCGTACAAGAACTGAACGCCGCTGACAAACCGATCGGCCAAATCTGTCATGCCGGCTGGGTACTCATTTCGGCGAAAATATTGGAGGGGCGTAAAGTCACTTCAACACCTGGCATTCGAGATGACATGGAAAATGCAGGAGCGATATGGTTCGATGAAGCTGTCGTTGTTGATGGAAATCTCATTTCCGCACGCCGTCCGCCCGATCTTCCTCCTTATGCAAAAGCATTTGTAGATGCACTTGTACAGCGAATGGGTTAACCATTCGCTGTTTTTTTGTCCAAGCGCTCCATAAAACCAGTTAGCTGCTCCAATATTTCTGTACTTGTACGGCAATGATGCAGCTGCTGAAATACCTCATGGCTTTCTTCTTGTGAAGTGAAGAGCAGCCTTTCCTTGATGGGCAAAATCGAATGCGATGACATGCTCAGCTCATCTACATCAAGGCTTAGCCAAATCGGCAGCGCTCTTAGATCGCCTGCAAGCTCGCCGCACACGCCAACCGTAATCCCACTCCGCTTTGCCGCTTCCACCGTCATGCGCAGCATTCGAATGAGCGCTGGATGGTAAGGCTCATACAAGTGTGCGATTTCCTCATTCATACGATCCACAGCTAACGTAAACTGTACCAAGTCATTCGTTCCGATACTAAAGAAATCAACCTCTTCCGCGAGTAAATCAGCGATCATAACTGCAGCAGGAACTTCAATCATAATTCCGATCTTCATCCCTTTATCATAGGGATACCCCGCTGCTTCAAGCTCAAGCTTCGCTTCGTTTAATACTGCATTTGCAGCACGCACTTCATCGACAGATGAAATAAGCGGATACATAAGCTTTACTTGACCGTAATGACTTGCCCGCAAAATAGCACGAAGCTGCGTTTTGAACAAATCTTTACGATCCAGCGATATCCGAATGGCTCTGTAACCTAGAAAAGGATTGTCTTCCTCTGGCAGGTCAAAATAATCGAGCTGCTTATCACCGCCGACGTCCAGCGTTCGGATGACGAGCGGCTCACCCTCAAGTCGTTCGGCTACGCTTCGATATACCTCAAACTGTTCTTCTTCCTTTGGAAACCGATTTCGATCCATGTACAAAAATTCTGTACGGAACAGACCAACCCCATGCGCCCCGCTCGACATCGCAATTTCCAGCTCTTTGTAGGAGCTAATATTGGCTGCAAGCTCCAGCCTTTTGCCATCAGGCGTTACCGGGCGATGTCCTGCAATGCCATGCAGCCTTTTTTTCGCTTCCGATTGATGAGAGTGCAGCTCTGTGTAATAGTCAATCACTTGTTGAACAGGATCGATAAACACAGTGCCGTCATTGCCGTCAATAACTAGCGTTTGCCCTGTTTGAATAGGCTCAACTAACCTCGTCTCTACACCAACAACAAGTGGTACGCCGAGCGCTCTAGCCATAATAGCTGAATGTGAAGTTTTGCTGCCAGCAAGGGTCACAATGCCGAGCACATGCTGCGGATTAATATGTGCTAGCTGAGAAGGAGACAACTCTTTAGCAATCAATATAAATGGCTGCGTATCTGAAGGCAGTGTAATTTCTGGCGCTCCCAGCAGATGCTTCAGCAATCGATTGCCCACATCCTTAATATCTAGCGCCCGTTCTTTCATGTACTCATCGTCAAGCAGATCAAACATCGTAACAAAATGATCAATAGCTTCCTTAACAGCAACCTCAGCCGCTTTGTACTGGCGTTGGATAATACCTTGGATTTCATTCATAAAGACAGGATCGTCCAAAATGGCTATATGAGCATCGAATATATGTGTTTCCTCTGAACCGACTACATCTCGCAGATCATCTTTAATCTGTTCAATTTCAGACTTAGAGGTACGAATGCCTTCGTATACACGTTCGAACTCGCGGGCAAAATCAGCTACATCGATTTTTTGCTCCGGTAACTCCCATTCCCAATTCGGAAGCACAAACGATCTCCCTATCGCTATGCCTGCTGACGCCCCTATTCCTTGAATCATTGTGTTTCCCCTCCACCGTTTCTCTCTTTAAGTACAACAGACAATACCGAGGACTGCCCCTTTTTCACCGCTTTGAAAGGTGCAAATCGCCATGAGTGAACAAGATCAGAATTTGTTATGACCATAGGAGTAGCAAGAGATTTGCTCTCCTTTCGAACTCGCTGCAAATCAAATTTTATAAGCATCATGCCTGGCGTAATTTCGTCCCCTTCTTTAACGAGCGCATTAAAATACGCTTTGCCAGCCAGACGCGAAGTATCAATGCCTATATGAAGCAGAACTTCCAACCCCTCAGGAGTAAGAATGCCGATCGCATGCATCGTCGGATAAATATGCATCACCTTGCCCTTGACCGGCGATACAAGCTCTCCTTTCTCCGGTATAAATGCGACGCCTTGTCCGACGAGTTTGCCCGCAAATATCGGATCAGGCACCTCATCAAGAGGAATCATGCGGCCTTGCATCGGCGAATGGAACAAAACTTGTGCTTGATCACGATGAATGGTCTTGATCATCTCTTCACGAATAAGTTCGGAATACGTGCCAAATACGACTTGAACATGTCCGCCGCCTAATTTGATAACGCCTGCAGCGCCCAGATTCCGAAGCGCATTTATGTCGAGCAGCTTATCGTTGGAAACTTTAAGCCGCAGTCTTGTAATACAGGACTCCATCTTTTCTATATTTTGTTTACCGCCAATGGCTTGCAAAATAAGCGGTGCACGATAAGGGATATCGCCTGCCCATTCATCAAGCTGTGAGCCTTCCTCACGACCTGGTGTCGGAATCCGAAATCTTCGTATCGCCCAGCGAAACAAAAAGTAATAAACGAAGCCAACAACGATGCCGATCGGTATGATTAGCCAACCTCGCGTTGCCAAATGCTCGTTGATAACATAATCTATGGCTCCTGCTGAGAAGGAGAATCCGTGCTTAATGCCAAGCTCATAAGTAACCCACATGATAATGCCTGACAATATCGCATGGACGACGTATAAATAAGGAGCAACAAACAAAAATGCGAACTCTACCGGCTCAGTAACGCCAGTTAGAAATGACGCAAGCGCTGCGTACATAAACGTTTTCCGAATTTTCGGCTTTAAATCCTCGCGCGCTTCGTGAATAATCGCGAATGCGATGGCTGGCAAGGCGAACATCATCGTCGGATAAAGTCCAGCCATAAAAGAGCCGGCAGTAGGATCGCCAGCGAAGAAACGCGGAAGATCGCCATACACCATCTGTCCTGAAGCTGTTTCAAAGCTGCCAATTTGAAACCAGAATACATGGCTGACCAAATGATGCAAACCGAATACAACCAAAATCCGGTGTACAAATCCGTATAAAAATACGCCGAAACCGCCACCCGATTCAACAATTTCACCCAGATTTATCATCATGCTTTGTAAATAAGGCGCAATATTGATCATTGCTATTGAGAACAACAAACTAACAACACTTACAAATAACGGTACAAACCGCGGACCGCCAAAAAATTGTATGTATTCCGGTAATTTTAAGCTTTTAAACCTCTCATGGCTCACGCCTGAAATAATTCCTATAAGTGTACCAATGAGCACGGTTGGCTCAATCGGCACCTCTGCCGACCCTGTAATACCGCTATAAATAGTCATACCTACAAGAGCAGCCATCCCTGCTGCGAGAGCATTACCCGTTAAGCCAAGTGAGATGCCAAGCGCAAAAATATATGGTAAATATGTAAAAATCGTTTCGCTTGCAGCTAATAAATAGCCTTCCATTCCTGGCAGGCCAAAGTAATCCCATGGCAGCTTGCTTAAACTCAAAAATATAGCCGCACCTGGCAGAACAATCATCGGCAGCATGAATGCTCTACCAAGCTGCTGCAGGCTCCCAATGAAAACCATCTTGCACCTCCTTCAAGTTTTGCGAAGCAAAACTGACTTCGTAAGCATTATCTTAAGTTTTGCGAAGCAAAACTGACTTCGTAAGCATTTGCTAAGTTTTGCGAAGCAAAACTACTTCGTAAGCATAAGCTTCAAGTTTTGCAAAACAAAACTAACTCCGTAAGCATTATTCAACACATCTATATCGATGTTAAGCGTTTGCTGCGTTTTTGTCAAAGTAAAACGGCGAGCCTGTAAGGGCCCGCCGATGTTGATGATTCTTTTCTAATTGTATTAAAAATGTGTTATCGATTACCGCCTGAATAAGGAGAAGAATTGACTGCACTCGTCGACTGCCAGCCTACATGAGAAATGACAGGCCCTGCGTTTTGATAAGCATTCGTTGCTTCATATACAGGGTGAAGCGACGTGTTTGAGTGAGTTTGTGTCATACCGCCATATCCATTTTGGAATTGCGATTGGCCGTAACCTCCATAATTGGATGCTGCATGCTGAGCATACTGCGCCCCATTATTCGAGGATGGCTGGTAGTAGGAATGTTGTTGGTTATGCTCAGAACCAGCTTGATAACCTACATGTGCGATAACCGGACCTACGTTGCCAAACGTCGTTGCTGGCGATTGCGCGTAGCTGTGAACCGGTTGATGCGACATGAATGAATTGTTCGTTCCCACCGGATGCGTCATATTCGAATAGTTGTTAGGAGCATAATGTTGTGTTTGCGCTCCTTGGCTATAAGCATTAGACGATTGGTAACCGCCTGGCGAGTTAGCAACAATCGAGTGCGTTTCTCTGCCAAAAGTCGGTTGGCTTAGCTGCCCTTGGTAGTGCGATTGCACATGGCCAGATGGCTCAAAATGTGCATTTTGGTTAAGGTAGCTCTGTTGGCCTTGGTAATTACCCGGTTGTTGCGAAAACTGATTCACGTCGTGTCCTCCTTGAATTACAATCGTATTGTCTTCAAGTGAATGCCGCTTGTTTCGCTTTCTACATGCGAAAAACAAGTACGCAATCGCTCTTGAAGCTTTCTTATTGTGTAGGAGTGACCTGTTTTTTATAACTGTTATCTTTTGGGTTTCCCGTTCGGAAGCAAGATGGAATCCTCCACCTTGATACAACGATCCATTATAACCTCTAGACCGCCTGCTGCAGCAATCGCAGCCGCTTCCTCGTTTGCAATGCCAAGCTGCAGCCAGAAGGTTTTTGCGCCGATGGCAACCGCCTCTTCAGCTACAGGCGGCGTATGCTCGCTTCTGCGGAAAACATTTACGATATCTACTGGCACGGGAATATCTTTTAGAGACGCATAACTTTTTTGTCCCAAGATTGAATCGGCGTTAGGATTAACAGGAATAATCGTATAACCCTTCGCTTGCATCGCTTCAGATACCATATAGGATACGCGCTCTGGATTGTCTGACAAGCCTACAACAGCTACCGTCGTGCTATTCTCCAAAATACCCTTAATATGCTCGCGAGTTGGATTCTCAAATGCCATGATCATACCTCGATTCATTATTTTGTGAACAAGCTTCTAAACGTCAACGAATAATTAGCCTTCAATCCATTCAACCTTAGCGCCTAAAGCTTGCAAATGATCGAAGAATATTGGATAGGACTTCGCTACATGATGTGCATCACGAATTCGAATAGGCTGTTTCGCACGCAATCCAACGACCGATAATGCCATGATGACACGGTGGTCGTAATGCGCATTGATTTCGACACCGCCCTCTACACCTTCAGGACGTCCATGCACGATAATCTCTGCTTGGCGTTCTTCGACATTGGCTCCAGCTTTTCTTAATTCATTCAAATAATCGGTAATGCGGTCACACTCTTTGTAGCGCAAATTTTCTACATTATAAAATCTAGATGTGCCTTCAGCAAAAACAGCCGCTGCAACCATTGCAAGTACAGCATCCGTTGCATGATCGCCATCGAACTCGACTGCTTTGAGCTTGCCATTGCCCTTCACGTGGACAATGCCATTCTCATGCGTAAGCGGAACTTCCATCATTTTCAACACATCAACGACAGCGCGTTCGCCTTGCTTGCTCTTCTCTTCCAAACGGTGTACGATCACATCCGATTCCGTTACAGCCGCAGCTGCTAGAATGGCTGCAGACCCCGGATAGTCGCCTTGCACAGAATAAGTTTTTGCTTCATAGCTTTGACCGCCTGGAATGCGGAACCGCATATAGTCCTCATCTGCATGGATAACAATACCCGCTTGCTCCAATACTTCTAGTGTTTGGCCAACTACTACTTTTGACTTCAAATCATGCAGCACTTCAATTTCACTGTCCTCTTCGAGAAGAGGCGTCAAAAACAGCAGCGCACTCAAAAATTGCGAGCTTATGTTGCCTGAAACTTGAATTTTGCCACCCTTTGGAGCGCCGCCTTGAATTCGAATAGGCAGCTTGCCTTCATTATGCTCAATAGAAACGCCCATCGCTGTCAAAGATTCAATGAGGTCGCTATGAGGTCGTTTACCTAGAGAATCTGGATAACGATTAATAAAGGTTACGTCTGGGCAAAGTGCCGCGATGGCCATCAAAAACCGCAAAACCGCACCTGCGTTACCTACATCCAGCTGCTCAACTGGCTTAGGATTGCGGCCAAAACCGGTAATAACGATTTTCTCCTCGTCTTCCTCTACCGTTGCTCCCAAATCCCGAATGCAGCGGCGCATTGCATCGCTGTCTTCACTGTGGGCTGGGAAATAAATCGTACTTGTTCCTTCAGCTAGAGCGGCTACCAGAAGGTAGCGAGTGGTATAATTTTTTGAAGAAAGCGCTTGAAGTTCACCTTCAAGTCTTGGCGTTGGTGTCACTAAAACGTCCATAGTTCGTATGATCTCCCTTTACAATAATATATACACATCTACAGCTGATCGGCTGATTGAGGTGATGATGATCTCCGTTATTTATGAAGCGACCATTGCTCGAGTATTGCAGCAACAACCTCTTCCACACTCATATTTGTCGTATCGATCGTAAAATGAGCAAAATCGTAAGCATGCTCACGCTGTTTAAGCAGCAGATTAACCCGCTCCTCTGCATCACCTTGAAGCAAAGGCCGCTCTGTGTCCGTCTTAACCCGAGCGATGATTTGATCTGGGCTCGCCTTTAAAGYGACGACAAAACCGTTTTTAAGCATTAGCTCACGATTAATGGGACTTAGCACTGCGCCGCCGCCTGTTGCAACCACACAGGTATCCTCGCGCTCCAAAATCGTTCCCAGCACTTTGGTTTCAATGATCCGGAAACCTGCTTCGCCATCCGATGCGAAAATATCAGAAACCCGCTTGTTTTCCAGCCTTTCGATTTCTTCATCGCCGTCGATGCGCGTGCAGCCCACCTTCTCGGAAAGCAGCTTGCTGACGGTTGATTTGCCGGTTCCCATAAACCCGATAAGCACTAATTTACTCAATTGTTGCCTTCCCATCGTAACCGTTTCACCCTTTTCGTTCTTGTTAAACCAATTTTTCTACAATATCATATCATTTTTTTGTAATACTAGGGTATAAAAAAGTTATATATGCCGTATGGATGATAAAGATGTTTATTCGAGAATAGGAGTGACATTAGCGATGAACAGTGATCTTCAGTTGCCTGATCAAAGTCCAACTCAAAAACGCTTCAATCGTATTCTCGATCCTGACCATCCCCTTTGCCGGGAGGATGTGGTCTGGATGCTTGAATTTATTAAAAAAAAGGTGGCTGACGAAGATCCAGCCTTAAAGGATCTTACGCAGCCACGCTTATTGCAAAATTTTCATTTCTTTGCCGAAGCGGCCATGTCGCTCATCCATCGCAGACATTATTCCAATCAAGAGGCCGATCGGCTGCGCGACTGTTTGCGTCAAGCAGCTTATGGCTTAAATAAGGACAATCCTCGCGAGACGAGGAACTAATGGCTGATCTAATTAAGATTGCATCCAGTTAAAGTGGAAGCTTCCTTCTTTGTCCACACGTTTGAACGTGTGAGCACCGAAGTAGTCACGCTGCGCTTGAAGCAGGTTTGCAGGTAAACGCTCCGTACGGTAGCTGTCGAAGTAAGCAATTGCACTTGAGAATGCAGGAACCGGCACTCCGTTCGAAACTGCAGCGGAGATCACTTCACGCCAAGCCCCTTGGTACGACTCAACGATGTTTTGGAAATAAGAATCAAGCAAAAGGTTGCGCAGGTTAGGATCACGGTCGTAAGCGTCTTTGATGTTTTGCAGGAAGCGAGCACGGATAATGCAGCCGCCGCGGAAGATCATAGCGATTTCGCCGTAGTTAAGATCCCAGTTAAATTCTTCAGAAGCTGCACGCATTTGAGCAAATCCTTGAGCGTACGAGCAAATTTTACTTGCGAACAATGCTTTGCGAACAGATTCGATAAATGCTGCTCTGTCACCTTGGAAAGGTGTTTTTGCAGGTCCGTTAAGTACTTTGCTAGCCGCAACGCGCTCTTCCTTCATAGCTGACAAGAAACGAGTAAATACGGATTCTGTAATGATAGAAAGCGGTACGCCAAGATCTAGCGAGCTTTGGCTTGTCCATTTTCCAGTACCTTTTTGACCAGCGGAATCCAAGATAACATCTACCATTGGCTTGCCTGTCTCAGGATCGTATTTGGAGAAGATATCTCTAGTAATTTCGATTAGGTAGCTGTCAAGCTCGCCTTTATTCCATTCGGAGAAAATTTCGTGCAGCTCTTCAGCACTAACATCAAGTACGTTTTTAAGCAGATCATAAGCTTCGCAAATCAGCTGCATATCGCCGTATTCGATTCCGTTATGTACCATTTTCACATAATGACCGGCGCCATCTGGTCCGATATATGTGCAGCAAGCATCGTCTCCAACTTTAGCTGAAATAGCAGTAAGAATGGGTTCAACCAGCTCGTAAGCGGATTTTTGTCCACCGGGCATGATAGAAGGTCCTTTTAGTGCTCCCTCTTCGCCGCCAGAAACGCCAGTTCCGATAAAACGGAAGCCTTTAGCTTCAAGATCTTTGCTGCGACGAACAGTATCAGGGAAATAAGCGTTGCCGCCATCGATGATGATATCGCCTTCAGCCAAATGTGGAACGAGCGAATCAATTGTTGCGTCTGTTCCTGCACCTGCTTGTACCATAATCAAAATTTTGCGGGGAACTTCCAATGATTGAACAAATTCCTCGATTGTATAAGTAGGAACAAGATTTTTCCCAACTGCTTCTTGAACAAGATCATCAGTCTTCTCGCGGGAACGGTTGAACACCGATACCGTGAAGCCTCTGCTTTCAATGTTAAGGGCAAGGTTTTTACCCATTACGGCTAATCCAATTACACCAATTTGCTGTTTTGACATCTGGTTCTTCCATCCTTCATCATCTATTTTGGGTCACAATAGATTCATTTTACTCTTTTTGCGGCAAGAAGAAAACTGTCTGCAAGGAAAAATGTCGCAATAGTCGCATCAATTATATTGAGAGAACTAAAAAGTTTATCTTATATATACCGAAAAGCTTAGTCATTTTTATAATAAAAGGAGTCTTTTTTAATGGTAAATGAACAACATAAAAACGATCAAATGCTGTTAGAAGGCAGCTTTTGATCGTTTTTATGTTTTCAAATGGGGGCCAGCATCTATCATCAGAGTTCCAATTGCAACATTTCCGAGCGAAGAGTATTCAGCCGCTCTTTAGACTCAGTAACCGATTCCTCATCCTTGCTCTCTAGCGCGTCAAACAGCATCGATAGCTCATAATCCAGCTCATAACGCAGTACAACCGCTCTTTCCTCAGCACGCTTTGATTGAAATGCTCTAATCATTTCTTCTATTGTAACGAAAGGCTTCTTCTGATAAATAATCCGATGTTCCATACCGGACACCTCCACGAGTCGTATAATCTCACCGAACATAATACTCTCAATGACGACTTGACGATCTTTAATGCGCTTCACAATCGCATGTCCACGTGTGTCATTAATCAGCTTTTCAATTAATTCTGACAGCTTCTCATCTTTAATAATGTAGTCCCCGACAATTTTGTAACGGTTCTTCATTCGCTGGAACTGAAGCTTAACGAGCTTGCGGCCAGTTCGAATGGATACAAGAAACTGCCCCTCCGTCTCACTCCAGTACAAGGAGTACCCTTCCTGAATAAGATCGCGGATGAGATTTTGGATTTGCCGCCGGTCAAATCGCAGCTCCAAATTGCAATATTCGACTTCATGGCTTTTGTTCACGGCAATCCCTCCCTTACCTCAGAATAGTTGACGAAATGTTCTGATAATTTGTTCTTACTTTTATCTTATACTCCATCTTATGTTATGGCAACTTGGATTATTGACTAATTTTACGCTTATAGCCGACTTATCTAAAAAAAGGGCGCGAGCGTCTTCATATGAAGCGGTCTCGCACCCTTTTGATCTTATATTCCATAGGCCTCCATGGATTTTCCAAACCCATTTCATGCATATGTTTTCAACTTTAGTTGCGCAAAGCAAAAGCGATAGCTTCTTCTAATTCTAGCTTTTGCGCTTCTAATTCGTTCCTTTGCTTAAGCTCTACGATTCCATCAGCAGCATGTTTCCCTACTACAATGCGCAGTGGTATGCCGATAAGATCGGAATCCTTGAATTTGACGCCTGGGCGCTCGTCACGATCATCGAGCAGCGTCTCTACCCCAGCCTCAAGTAATCTTGCTGCAATATGCGCGGCCAAATCCATTTGAACCTGATCCTTCGCTGATACAGGAACCACATGAACGTGATAGGGTGCTATCGATTTAGGCCAAATGATGCCATTGCTATCGGAGTGCTGTTCAAGTACCGCAGAAAGCAAACGTGAAACTCCGATACCGTAACAGCCCATTATTAACGGCTGTTCTGAGCCCGATGCATTTAAAAACTTTGCATTTAGCGCTTCACTATATTTTGTTCCCAGCTTGAACACATGGCCAACCTCAATGCCGCGGTAAAATACCAAGCTGCCTGTCTCGCAACGCGGGCACCCGTCTCCTATTGCTGCATTTCGATAATCACCTGCCTGCACATCCGTCAAATGAATGCTTGGGATAACATTTCCGATATGATAATCCTGCTCATTCGCTCCTGCTACTCCTGATTTCATCGCAAGGACAGCATGGTCAGCATAAACGGGAATTTGCAAGCCGATCGGCCCGGCAAAGCCGGTAGGTGCGCCAGTTACCCGCTCTGTCGTAGCTTGATCCGCAAGCTCCAGATGTGCTACAGCAAGCGCATTTTTCACTTTTATTTCATTTACCTCATGGTCTCCCCGAACAACAACAGCAACCGGAGCACCGTCAGCAACATAAATCAGTGTTTTCATAAAAGTATCTGCTCCAAGGCCAAAAGCCTCGACAAGCTGGTCAATCTTCTTGATCTCCGGTGTATGATGTCGCACTAACGCAGCATCATTATTCTGCTGTGTATCCGTTGGTTGTTCCGACAGCTTGTATTCAGCTTTTTCCAAATTCGCCGCATAGTCGCATGAATTGCACACAGCAATCGTGTCTTCACCAATATCAGCCAACGCCATAAATTCATGTGTTCCGCCTTCTCCGCCAATTGAACCTGCATCAGCTTCAACCGGGCGGTAATTTAGGCCACAGCGTGTGAAGATGCGATTATAAGCCTCGTACATGCTCGTATAGCTGCGATGAAGCCCATCCCAATCCTCATCAAAGGAATAAGCATCTTTCATTAAAAACTCTCTGCCGCGGAGCAAGCCATAACGTGGACGCTTCTCGTCACGGAATTTAGTTTGAATCTGATACAATGTCATTGGCAGCTGCCGATATGAGCTTACCTCGCTGCGCACCAGAGCTGTAATCACTTCTTCATGCGTTGGTCCAAGCGTAAACTCGCGATCATGGCGGTCACGCAGCCTCATAAGCTCAGGTCCATACACATCATATCGACCCGATTGCTGCCACAGCTCTGCCGGCTGCATAGCGGGCATTAATACCTCTTGAGCTCCGGCTTGATCCATTTCTTCTCTTACGATTTGCTCGAGTTTTCTGAGCACGCGCCTGCCAAGCGGCAAATACGTATAAATACCTGCGGCAAGCTGTCTAATAAGACCTGCACGCAGCATTAATTGATGGCTGGCTGCTTCCGCTTCTGACGGCGCCTCGCGCAAGGTAGGCATTAAAAGCTTACTTTGTCTCATGATAGGTAACCCTCCGATGATTAGATTTAAGCCATAAAAACAAAAAAACGCATTCGTAAGGGACGAATGCGTTCGTGGTACCACCCTCAAATAGCCGCCAAATGATCTGGACGACTCTCAATAGATAACGGAATGAATATTCCGGCAGCGGAAGAAGTATACGCTTCCTGCTGCAGCTCGCAAGATAGGGATTAATCAATCGTTCTTAGAAGCCTTCCAGCCTTCGGGCTTCCTCTCTGATAGAAACGTTTGCTGATTAACATAGTCTTGGTCGACGCTGTTGCGATGTCATTAACTTTTGACAAATTTACAATACAACGATGATGAAGTCAAGCCAATTTTCAGGGCGCTTGCTGCTTAGCATTTTAGCTTGTTCGATTTGGCTTGAGCACGGCCGAACCAAAGGCAATCAGCACAGCAGCGAATAAAAGCAGGATAAGAAGCGGAAGCAAGACGTCACTAAAGCTGCCCCCGCCGCCTAAACGATCAATTGCTGTAAGCGCCCATTTTTGCGGAAAGAAATTAGCAAGCTTTTGCATAAAATCAGGTAGCATGGAAAGTGGAAAGAAACAACCGCTGATCATGCAGGACGGAGCGATGATAATGTTGTTGATTTGAGACAGCTGCGTACTATTGCGTACTAGACCCGCTACCGCCGAAGCAAGGCCAACAATCGCAAGCAAAAAGAATTCTAATACGAGCAGCATCCATCCAAACGAAATACCAGGTGAATAGTCAAATACGAAATAAGTTAAGCCTAGAACAATGACAAGCTGAATCGTGCCCACAAGCATGCTGCCCAAAAAATTTCCAAAAGCAATATCCAGCGAGCGAAGCGGCGCTGTGTACATCCTTGCCATTGTGCGCTGCTCTCGATCTTCCATAATGAAACCGATAGACTGGCTGACAAGCAGCATAACAAACATAAGGATTAGACCGATCATCGTTGGATCGGATACAATTTTGCCAAGCTCCATTTCCGTATTTACAAGGACAGCTTTAGGTGAGGCTTGCGCTTCTAGCAAAGCGGTCAGCTTAGATAAGTCCACTGGAGATTCAGAGTCAGTCCCTCTTACAAGAGCGGCAGAGGAAGACAGCTTCTGAGCTTCTGTCTGAAGTGTAGCTTCAAGCGAAGCGTTCCAAAGCTGCGTATTCATTCGGTAAAGCTGAGCTGATGAAGGGCCTCCCTCCATCATTTTTGCTGAGAAATCCGAAGGAATATAGATCGCAGCATCCGCTTTGCCCTCTAGGACTCGATCCTTTAATTGCTGTTCATTCATCGCCGGCTCCGAATGAATCTCATACAATGGCTCTTTCTGTAATGAGGATGCCAAATATTCGCCTAATATTCCTGAGTCAGCATTATTCACGATAATAATAGCCTTATCTCTATTCGTACTAGCGAACAACCCTGCCATTATAGATAAAATGATCGCTGGGACAAGAACATTCATAATCAATCCGCGACGGGAACCCATGGTGCGTCGTACGAGATGTGCAGCAATTTGCAAACTAGGCATGCTTTCTCACCACCTTTGGCAGTCTAATGACTGCGATTATTGTTATGCCTAAAGCGATTGCTCCAAGAATACCGATTGCATTCCAAATCGTTGCTGAAGCTTCACCGTTCATGATGGCACGAAGCGTTTCATTAGCCCAATGATTGAGCGTCCACTTTTCGAGACCTCCTACCATCTTCTCAATGCCTGTAATCATTCCGCCGCTAATAAAGGTCATGCTGAATACAATGATGCTGAACAGCGTTTGTGTCGTTTTTTTGGATCGTACGAAGGATGAGATCGAAATAGCAAGTGCAGCCCCAGCAACAGTCGTAAGCAGACAAGTCAGCGCAATAGCTCCAAAGTTATTTCCCCAATCGACACCATACACAAAAGATGTAAATGCGATAATCACTGCCGCTTGCAGCGCTGCAAGCATGACTCCTCCTAAAATAATGCCAAACACAATGGCTCTAAATGAGCCTGGAATTGCGTACATACGCTGCAAAGTTCCCGCTTCCCTCTGATTGAGCAGCGCGATCGTCGCCGTCATGCCGCCATAGAGCAAAAACATAATTAAGTAGGCCACAGAATAGTATTGCATCGCTGATTCTTTGCCAAAGGCTTGATTATCTCCTGAGCTCAAATTTTTCGTCTCAATGCGTGATTGTCCTGCTGGCGCTTGACTTTGAGCAGCACCCGCACTTAGCTCTGGTCCAAGGATTTGCAAAGCTGCGGCTTGCAAATTTACAGCAGCCATATATTTATTGATAAAAGCAGAAGCAGCAATATTTTTTTCTTCATAGCGCCCTTCAAACGTTGACCAATTCGCCGTTTCCCCTGCGCTTAGCTCACTGGAGAAGTTTTTCGGAATCGATACGCCATAATCAGCAATACCCTCGCGTATCCAGTCCTTTACCTCCTTCTCTGAATTTGCATCTAGAACCTTCACATATGGTTTTATTGCTTCATTGCTCCAGAAAGCATCAATGCTAGCTCGCATTTCCCCCTGATCCGCATTATATAGGGCAATTTTAGCCGGCTTTATTTCTGTGTCAAATGCGCTGCCAAGCAGCAAAATCAACAATAAGGGCAAACCGATCAAAATAATAAGAACGGAACGCATCCGTGTATATTTTATAAGCTCATAATAAGCAGCTGTCCACCATGCTGGCATCACCATCATCTCCTATTCGTCACGTAATGTGCGTCCGGTCATTTGCAGGAATAGCGATTCAAGATTCGGCTCTTCCCGCGTCAGCTTGCGAATATTAATGCCATGCTTCTGAAGGATAAACAATAAATCCTGTAATATAGACAGAGATTCCTTCACCGTCACTTCAAGCGTCAAGCTATTATCTCGTTCTGCAAGCTGAAGCACGCCTGGATGCTCAGCCATCTCTGTCATTGCCGTCGCCGATTTTTTATCAATTTCAAAAATCAGCTTCTCTTCTTGGCCAACCTGACGTTTTAATTCATCCTTCGTCCCGCATGCAATAAGCTTGCCTTTATCAAGAATGCCGATTCTTGTGCAAATCGCTTCTACTTCTTCCATGTAATGGCTGGTGTAAATGACGGTAGAGCCTAACTTATTTAATTCCCTTACGGACTCCAAGATATGGTTGCGTGACTGAGGGTCGATTCCAACCGTTGGCTCATCCATAATGATCAGCTTTGGACGGTGCATGATGGCGCAAGCAATGTTCAGTCTCCGCTTCATTCCACCTGAGAATGTGCTAGGTTTATCCTTCGCTTTGTCCAGCAACCCTACGAATTGCAGCGCCTCATCAACACGATCGCTAAGCAGCGAACCTCTGAGACCGTAAAGCTTTGCAAAAAAAGTAACATTTTCGCGAGCGGTCAACGTCTCATAAATAGCCAGCTCCTGCGGCACTAAACCAATCCGTTTCTTTACTTCAAGCGGATGCTTGCGAATTGAAAAACCTTCGACCAAAATATCTCCGCCGCTTGGCTTCAGCAAACCAGCCAACATATGAATCGTTGTACTTTTTCCCGCTCCATTTGGACCAAGTAAACCAAAAATTTCACCCTGATCAATATTGAAGCTAAGATGATTAACCGTTATCGTTGTGTCGTATTTTTTGACAACCTCGCGAAATGTAACTAGATTCATATTTATTCATCCTTTCAGTTCGTTTCTGATAAACCAATTGTACGTCATGAAAGGCAACGAAACAGGTCTAAAAAGTCATCTTATGAAGGTGACTAAAGTCATCTCTTTGTATAATGGCTTCTATCCGCATGAAGGTTGGATGAAAAGCGATTTCAGTCTCGTTCGCTCATTAAACAATGTGCTATAATAAATCAAATTCAGCTGCAGGAGCTGCTCGGATATGAAGAAACAATTGAATCAAATTCGTTCCTTGTTAGTAGCGATTCCTTCTATTATTAGTATCGTGCATGTCGAAGCAGGTTTATATGCTCATTACACCGCCTCTGTACTCCTTGCTCTGCTCCTAACGAAAGCTGGCTCCATGTATCCTAAATATCGAATTCTATTGCTGGTGCTGGAGTTAATCGCTTTTTCATGGTTTTCCTATTCGTACGGCGGAGTACTGTTTCTATTGCTTTTCTCCACCCTTATTGCCTCATTTCAACAAAGGCCGACTCGCATGGTCAGCACAGCTTGGACCATCGCTGGCTTAGCTGCTTTATTGACAGGTATGTATGGCAGAGAACCCGAAATCATTTTTGCTGTAGCGGTACTATGGATAACTACTGCAGCCGTCCTCTATGCTTCCAACGAGTTTGAGGACAAACATCATCAAATAGAAGATTTATACGGAGCACTGGCTGCCAGCCATGCAGAGCTTGACTCAGCCAGGCGCAGAATGCAGGATTACGCTTTGCAGGTTGAGTATCAAGCCCAGATTGAAGAGCGAAACCGCATCGCCAAAGATATTCATGATGATTTGGGACACCGCCTCATTCGCGTCAAAATGATGTCCGAAGCGGCTTTGCATTTATTCGATGCAGATACCGCAAGAGCTCGCAGCACGGTTGAGCAAATGCGTGATCAGCTGCAGGACAGCATGGAGCTAATGCGCAGAACGGTACGAAGACTTGCATCAGATGCGGAAAAGGACGTTAGGCAATATGCCCTCGACCGTCTGGTTGAAGAATCCGCTTCGGCATTAGGCATATCCGTAAGCTTCCGTGTAACGGGCCATCCCAGACCGCTTTACCCGAGCATCGAGCTCATTTTATTCAAAAATGCCCAAGAAGCGATTACGAATGCTGTTCGGCATGGAAAAGCGACGTCTGTTGCGGTTACTTTAAATTTTTTAACTGCGTACGTAGCGCTGACCGTATCCAATAACGGCAGCTTGCCCGACGAGCCTATCGAAGCTGGTCTTGGCATGAAGGGGATGAGAGAGCGGATTGCCTTAATTGGGGGCCAAATGGACTGGCAGAAGGCCGATCAGTTCTCAATAACGACAACACTTCCGCTGCTTGGCGGTTAACGACGATAATGCTCTTTTTAGAAATGGAGAGATTTGAGCAAATGATTGAAGTGCTGATAGTGGATGATGATCCTTTTATTCGAGAGAGCATGAATGTTATTTTAGGATTGGATAACGAATTGCATGTCGCTGGCGTTTGTGCAAACGGTCTGGAGGCCGAACAATTTGCCCGCCAACACCCCATCGATGTCGTGCTAATGGATATTCGGATGCCGCTCTGCGATGGTGTGGAAGGAACGAAGCTGCTTCGCGCACTTGATCCTCCACCTGCCGTGCTTATTTTGACGACATTTGATGATGACGAGTACATCGCGCAAGCCATCCGAAACGGAGCCAACGGCTATTTGCTCAAAAATGTACCGCCAAGCCGTATTATAAGCGGCATAAAAACTGTTCATGAAGGTTCCGTGCTGATCCATCCCGACATCGCCCGTAAATTGGCTGGGATGCTGGAGACGCCACGAGCCGATTCAGCCAAATCAATAATGATTTCCGGCCTTACGCAAGCTGAGGTTCAAATTGTCCGTCTGATTGCGGACGGTCAATCAAACAAGGAAATTGCCGCTACCCTTTTCTTAAGCGAAGGTACAATTAAAAATTATATCACTGAAATACTTAATAAACTCGAGCTTCGAGACCGAACGCAAATCGCCATCTTTTATTTGAAATTATTGCACCAATAATTGTTTGATTGAAGGAGATTAATTTAATGACAACACAGATTACTTCTACCCCGCTTGTTGGCTTTACACAAGCCGATTTCGATGTTTTTGCGCTTCAAGGACTTGAGGAGCGTATGGCTGCTATTCAAAATCAGATTCAGCCGAAATTCCGAGCGATCGGCGAGCAGCTTAGCGTCGATGCAGCTGTTCATGCCGGCAATGAAATGTACTTGCATGTTGCTAGGCATGCTCGTCGTAAAGTGAATCCGCCAAAGGATACTTGGCTCGCCATTTGCGCTAGCAAACGCGGCTACAAGGCACATCCGCATTTTCAGCTTGGATTGTTTGATGATCATCTATTTATGTGGTTTGCACTCATTTACGAGGTTCCGCATAAATCCAATATCGCAACGGCCTTCCTGAACCAAATTGATGAGGTCATTGCAAATGTACCTAAGGATTTTGTACTTTCACTTGATCATATGAAAAAAGAGTCCACCGCTGTCAGTACGATGTCAAAACAAGATTGGAACGATGCGCTCGTTCGTTTCCGTGATGTTCAGAAAGCTGAACTGCTTATCGGCCGTCATGTGCAAGCGAGCGATCCGATTCTCAAAGACGGCGATGCACTGCTTGAGCTTACTTCCTCCACTTATAAAACGCTAATGCCGTTATATCATATGGCTAATGTATAAGAATGGATTTAATATCTATTCAAAAAAAAGGCAGTACCTTTAGGTCCATTCTGACCTAAAAGTACTGCCTTTTATCGTTTAGTTACACTTGCTGTGATGCAGCCGCTTCCGCATGTGCGGAGGAAGCCATATTGCGACGTTGCTTGCGTGAAGTACGGAAAAATAACAGCTCATAGACACAAGGAACGATAATTAGCGTGAGCAGCGTAGCCGCAACTAGCCCACCAATAACGACGATCGCTAAGCTTTGGGAGACGATGCTGCCCGATTCATGCGAACCGAATACGAGTGGCAGCATCGCGGACACTGTCGCCACCGCAGTCATTACGATTGGACGCATCCGTGTCGTAGCCGCTTCAATCAACGCTTCACGAATCGGCATCGTCAGCTCGTTTTGCTTCACACGATCAATTAATACGATAGCATTCGTGACGACAATTCCGATTAGCATCAGCGCTCCGAACATGGCTGTGAAATCTGGCGTTACGCCTGATACGAGCAAGCCTGTTACTGCGCCGATTGCTGCAAGCGGCAAAGAGATCATAATCGCCAGCGGAGCACGAAGCGTCTTGAACGTCAACACCATGATCAGATAAACAATACCGATGGAGATAAGCGCCGTTAAGCCCAAATCTGCAAAGTCGCTCGATTGGTCAGCCGACGCTCCGCCTACTGCAAGGCTGACGCCATCAGGAAGCTTGAGATCCTTTGTTGCTTTTGATATTTCATCGCCGACGACCGATAGTTCTTTTGGTTCGGCGCTTGCTGTGACACGGATATACGTTTTGCCTTCTTTATGATAGTACAAGGATGGCTCCTCGGTACGAACCAACTCCGCTACCTTAGACATCGGTGTTGGACCAGACTCTGTCATTACGGTTAATTTCTCTAGTTCTGCCTTTGAATCTGGGTTTACAACAGGCAGCATAATAACCGGAATTTCACTGCCTTCTTGCTGGATCGAACCTATCGGCAATGGATTAAGCATGCTTTGCAGCTGCATGGCTACCTCTTGGCCTTTGGCAAGGGTAGGATCAACATGGAAGGAATAAACCGACTTTTTCTCCTCTTGATTGCTCTCAACCTTGAGCACACCGTCGATAGGTTTAATCGCTGCGATCAACTGGTCTGCGGTTGTAGAGAGCTGCTCCAAGTTTTCACCAGAGATATCGATGTAAATTTGCGATGATCCGCCGCCCATAATTAGATCGGCCGCATCAACCGTCAAGGTTGCGTCCTTATAATTGTCCTTCTGAGTCTTGATATTATCCATCAAGAGCTCTGCGTCAACGCCTTCCTTCAAATCTACCATATAAGTAATGAGCGTTGGCGAAGTCACCGAGCCATACTTAGCCGCATCTGCACTATTGCCAAGCATCATCATGACCCATTCAATATCTGGATTTGCAGTTAGATAGGATTCGAATTTCTTCCCTGCTTCGAGTACTTGATCCGCCGGCGTATCACTCGGATATTGCAGTGCTACATTTAAATTCCCCGCGCTCGAGGAATCAAGCGCTCCTTTTGGCATGAACATATAAGCACCGATCGATCCTGCAAACAGCAATACCGCAATGATTAACGGCACTAATTTATGAGCAAGATTCCAACGAATGAAGGAAGCGAATTTTGGAGAACCAGCATGCTCCTTCTCCTTTGTGCCGCGAAGCAATATTGCACTTAAAAGAGGTACAACTGTCAGCGCTACAAGTAGAGAAGCGAGCAATGAGTAAGCGACTGTCAGCGCGAATGGCAGAAGAAATGCTTGCAATGAACCACGCAGAAGGCCCATTGGCAAAAATACTGCGACTGTAACGAGCGTTGACGAGGTAATGGCCGAAGCCACTTCCTTCGTTGCATCCGTAATTAGCTTAATAGAGAAGGACTCCTTTTGCAGCCTTCTATAAATATTTTCAATAACGACGATACTATCATCGACCAGCCTTCCAACCGCGACCGCTACGCCTCCAAGTGTAATAATATTAAGTGATACACCAGAGAGCTGGAGCAGATACAGCGTTATGCCAAGCGACAACGGAATCGAAACAATCGTCACGAGCGTTGCTTTAAAGTTGCGCATGAACAATAAAATGACGATGGTTGCGAACAATGCGCCAAGCAAAACCTCTCGCAGCATACTATTAACAGAAGATACGACCGAATCAGATGTGCTCAAAATGATGGAAGCATCGATTCCTTCCACATCTGCATTTAAACGATCAATCGTTTCTTTGATTGCTTTGCCTACATTCACAGCATTCGCATCAGCAGATTTAGACACCGTGAACATAATCGCATCTTTGCCGTTCATACGGCTTATGCTTTCTTGGTCTTTGGCGARCTCAACCGCTGCAACATCCCCAAGCTTCACACCTGCTGCAACAGGAAGCTTGCGCAGTGTTTCCACATCAGATACTTGATCGTACACGTTAATATTGCCATCTGCGCCATCCAACGTGCGTTCCCCTAGTGAAACCGACGCTCCCCTGCCTTGAAGCACGCCCATTAACGCTTGTACCGTAATTCCTGCCTGTGCAAGCTTCTCCGTATCTGGTACGACATGAACCGATGGCGACGATTTGCCGCTAATGCTAACCTCGCCCGCACCCTCGGTCTTTTTAAGCTCCGCCGTTACTTCTTTCAGCTTTGCGTCTTTTTGCTGCTCAGATAATCCTTCATCAAAGGTCAACGTCACCCATGAGATTGGAATCATTGAAGTATTCAATTGCAAGACGAAAGGCTTCATTACATTTGCCGGAAGCTGTACCTGAGCGACCAATTGCTCGACTTCCGTCTTCGCTTCCTTCATATTCGTCTTCGAATTGAAATTCAAGCTGATTTGAGCATAACCATCACCTGATGTAGAGAACATATCCGTTTTTCCTTTAACGAGCGTTACAGCTTCTTCCAAAGGATTTGTGACCATCTGCTCCATCGTCTTCGCGTCATTCCCCGGCCCTATTGCCGTGACCATGACCTGTGGATTATCTGCAGCAGGCAGAAACTCCATCGGCAGCCTCAAATAGCTGATTACCCCCATCACTAAAGCCATAATGACGATCAGTATAATAGCCGCCTTATTTCGGAACGACCATTCCGTCAATTTACTCATTTTGTTTCCGACTCCTTCTCCGATTACGGATTTCTTTTTTTTGTCTTTTCTAATCATAGAGGGAAAGTATGATTACCAAAAACGTCCAGAGAAGGTTATTGGTTCTCGGCTTTAGTCTTGATTCATCTACGACCAGAGACTGAGGATGTGGACAGCCTGGAATAAAAATGAGTAAGTACTCACTTTTATTTTAGGCATTCTCTGTATATAATTGGGTGGAGTGATTACTCATTTGAGAAAGTGGAGTGTGATCGATGATGACTAACAGTCCAGCACTATTAGCTGAAACAACCTTCGCCGTAGAACTGCAAGACATTAACCGTTCATTTGGGGATCGTACCGTTCTTGATGGCATTACACTTTCTATTCCGCGAGGTGAACTATTTGGTTTATTAGGCCCATCGGGCTCGGGGAAAACAACGTTGATCAAGGTCATGACTGGAATAGACAGGGCAAATGCCGGAACGGTCCGAATGCTTGGCGAGCCCATGCCGCAATTGAAAATGCTGCAAGCCTTTGGATATATGGCTCAATCAGACGCTTTGTATAGTGAATTGACTGGCAAGCAAAACTTAGCGTTTTTTGGGGCTATGTTTGGATTAAAGGGAGCCATACTGCAAGATCGGATTCAAACGGTCTCCAAGCTTGTTGCGCTAACCGATCATCTTCATAAGCAAACGGTTGCTTATTCTGGCGGTATGAAACGCCGTCTTTCGCTCGCAATTGCGCTATTGCATGAGCCTGAGCTTCTCGTACTCGATGAACCAACCGTTGGCATTGATCCTGTTTTACGCCAGTCGATTTGGAAAGAGCTATCTGCACTGAGCAAACAAGGCGTGACCATTATTATAACAACCCATGTCATGGACGAGGCCGAGAAATGTGATCGGTTAGGGCTCATACGAAGCGGTAAACTTACAGCCATCGATACGCCTGAAGCACTTAAGCAGCAAGCAGGCTGCACCACACTCGAAGAGGCGTTCATTGCGCTTGGTCGAAGCAAAGGGGCGGAACTATGAGAATACGTGCGCTCGCCATTCGAATTATTAATCAATTTTTGCGTGATAAACGAACGCTTGCCTTGTTATTTCTTGCTCCCCTGCTCATTTTAACTTTAATGAAATTAGTTTTTGATGGGCAAGCTGTCTCCCCAGCAATCGGAATGGTTAATGTGCCTGCAGCTTTAACAGAAAAGTTTGAGCAGCTTGATGCTGAAATCACACTTTATGATGAAAGTGCTGCTGCTCAAGCTGCTTTACAAGACGGCAAGCTCGACGCGATATTGGAAGCGAGCGGCGGCATGCCTAAACTAACGCTTGAGGGCAGCGATCCCTCCATCAATCGAGCGGTAATATTACTTATTCAAAGCGTGATGCAACAAGGCTTAAATAAAGCCGCCCCAGCTATTTCTTACTTGCACGGCGGTCCTGACATGGCTCCATTCGACTCCTTTGGGCCTGTCTTAATAGGCTTCTTCTCGTTTTTCTTTGTTTTCTTACTTGCAGGTGTCTCCTTCCTGCGCGAGCGAACGAGCGGTACTTTGGAGCGCTTATTAGCTACGCCAATTAGGCGAAGCGAAATCGTAGTCGGTTATTTAGCCGGTTTCGGTATTTTCACCCTGATTCAAGCCTGCTTGATCGCCTGGTATTCCGTTCAAGTTCTTGGAATGTATATGGAGGGCAGCATTTTATATATGCTGATCATTAATTTATTATTATCATTAACAGCGTTAACACTAGGAACACTGTTGTCTTCTTTTGCAAGCAGTGAATTTCAGATCATACAGTTCATTCCTATTGTCATCGTGCCGCAAGCCTTCTTCTCCGGGTTGTTTAACCTTGATGCCATGAACCCCTGGCTGCAAAAGCTAAGTTACCTAATGCCTCTTTACTATGGCGCAGATGCTATGCAGGGAATAATGATACGCGGCGAGCGCTGGAGTGATTTTCAGGTAAATGTATATGTGTTGGCGGGATTTTCCTTATTGTTTGCAGTATTGAATGTGCTGGCTCTAAAGAAGCACCGCCGTATGTAGACAATAGAACAACTGGTATAATCAAAGGAATGGGTTAACGCGAAGGAGTGTCTTGCATGTCAGAACCAGTCGATCAATGGCTGCAAAAGCTATTGCAACTAGATAACGAAGAAGAAAAAATGACGGAAAAACAATTGAAAATCGTGCAGGCTGCCTCCGAAATCTTTGCTGAGAAGGGCTTTGCCGCCTCTTCTACAAGTGAAATCGCCCAGCGAGCCGGTGTGGCAGAAGGAACTATTTTTCGTCATTATAAAACCAAAAAGGATTTGCTTTTCTCGATTGTTGCGCCTGTTATGGCAAAGTTAATCGCTCCTTTTGTACTTCGCGATTTCTATAAGGTTCTCGAGAGCCGCTTTGACACATTAGATCTTATGCTGCGCGCAATTATAGAAAATCGCATTGCATTTGTTGAGCGTCATGTTCAGGTGTTGAAAATTTTTGTTCAAGAGATTCCCTTTCATCCCGAACTGCTGGACCAATTCCAGAAGTTCATCCTCTCAAAAGTGGTACAAAAATTCAGTATTAGTATTACGCAATTTCAGCAGCAAGGCGTAATCGTTAATTCGGCCCCATTAACTGTCATTCGATTAATCGCCTCGTCCTTAATCGGTTATGTCCTTAGCCGTACGTTCATCGGAAAAACAGATGGCATTCACTGGGATGATGAGTTAGAGAAAGAGGCGACAATTACTTTTATTATAAAAGGGCTAGCCCCTTAAGCTCCAAAAGAAAACAAGCCGGTCACCCATCGCAAGATGAGGAACCGGCTTGTTTTCATTTTATTTTGCAGCGTTAACTTCTGTTTCCGAGGCGCTAGTTTTATCCATTTGACGGAAACGAAACAATAGCAGCAGTGCAGCTAAACATAGTATGCCGCCGAGCAAGTATGGCAGTCCCATTTCTATCGTGAAGAAAAATGAACCGAGCAGCGGGCCGGCAATACGCCCCAAACTGTCCATCGAAGAGCTTAGACCGGATGCTACCCCTTTGCCAACAGTCGTCTTCTGAGTGATGAGCGAGGTGACACATGGCCTAATTAAGGCATTGCCGATTCCGAATACAGCAAGTGACAACGTAGCCCACCATAGGGAATGTGCACCTAGAAGCATAAAAAAACCAAGTGCCGAGATGACAAGTCCGATCGCAATATATTTCGGCTCCTCGCCTGTCTTAATTCTCCGTCGCACAACTCCGCCTTGAACGAGTGCTCCCACAAAGCCGCAAACAAAAAATAAGATTCCGACCTGAAATGGAGTCACATCAAAACGCCGCATGCCAAAAAACTGCAGGGTCGCTTCCATTCCAGCGAGAGTGAATGTTACAAAAAAGGCTAACACATACAAATATTTAAGCGGTCCTGTAAATGCAGCCCAGCGTGATACACGCTTCTCTGATTGGCTGCTCCGCTGCTCAGGTGTTAGTGATTCCTTGAGCTTTGATGCAGCCAAGATGAACGTTAACAGTGCTAACGCTGATGCTGCATAAAATGGCGTTTCCAGTGAGATCACGCTTAACAAACCGCCAACGCCAGGCCCTATCGTAAAGCCTAGACCGATGGACATCCCAACGAGTCCCATCCCCTTCGTTCTTTCCTCAGGCGATGTAATATCAGCGACATACGCTACAATAACGGAAGCAACCGCCCCCGAGAACAAGCCTCCCAGCACCCTTGAGAGGTACATGAGCGTTAAGTTTTCTGACGATAAACCAAATAACAAGAAACTTGCGGCAAAGCCAAGAATACCTATTAAAATAATCGGCCGTCTGCCGATACGGTCGGACAAGCTTCCCCAAAATGGTGATAAGAAAAAAGAAACTGCAGAATATACAGCAAGCATCCAACCTGTATGGAGTTCCGCTTTGCTCGGATCTGCGGCTTGAATAATTTCTGGCATAACCGGGATGATAATGCCGAACCCTATAAATGTTGTCATTAAAGTAGCCATTACAATTAGCATTCGTTTATCTTTCATAATACAACCCCTCCACCAACCTATGTTACCATATCCATTTATCACACATGTATGAACAATTGAAGAACAAAATGAAAATGATGCACCTATCTCAAAAATGAAGCTTGCATTCCCCCCTGTATTTGCTATACTCAACTTTGTTTGTAAACTTTAAAGAAAGGCAGGGATGAAAGCGATGGATCACAATAAAACCCCGCTCTTCACCGCGCTTCGTAAGCATGCGGAGCAGGATCCCGTTCAGTTTCATATTCCCGGACATAAAAAGGGATTAGGCAGCGATTCCGAATTTCGCGAATTTATCGGCGATAACGCGTTGTCGATCGATTTAATCAATATAGCACCGCTTGATGACCTGCATCAGCCAACCGGCGTTATTGAGGAAGCGCAGAAGCTAGCTGCTGACGCTTTCGGAGCAGACTATACTTATTTCTCTGTACAAGGAACAAGCGGCGCAATTATGACGATGATTTTGACCGTATGTGCCCCGGGGGACAAAATCATCGTGCCTCGTAATGTTCACAAATCCATTATGGCTGCTATTATTTTTGCAGGTGCCAGACCAGTTTTCATCTCGCCAGCCCGTGACAATAACCTAGGTATTGATCATGGCATAACGACCCGCTCCGTCCGTAAAGCGCTTGAGCGCCACCCGGATGCAAAGGCCGTGCTTGTCATCAACCCTACCTATTTCGGTATTTGCGCCAATCTTAAGGAGATCGTTGATCTCGTTCATAGCTTTGATATCCCTGTTCTCGTGGATGAAGCACATGGCGTACTCATTCATTTCCATGAGAAGCTGCCAATGTCAGCGATGCAAGCAGGCGCGGATATGGCTGCGACAAGTGTTCATAAGCTCGGCGGTTCTATGACGCAAAGCTCGGTTCTTAATGTGCGCAAAGGAAGAGTTAACCCGCATCGTATTCAAACCGTTATCAGCATGCTTACCACAACGTCGACTTCGTATATTTTGTTAGGCTCGCTTGATACGTCTAGACGCAACCTTGCTTTGAACGGACATGCTATCGCTGAGCGCGCGATTGAGCTTGCTCAATCCGCACGCAAACAAATTAATGAAATCCCAGGTCTATATTGCTTCGGAGAAGAAATTCTCGGCGATGAGGCTACTTATGATTTCGATCCAACTAAAGTTTCCGTTCATGTTCGCCACCTTGGCATCACAGGATATGAAACGGAGAACTGGCTGCGCGACAACTATAATGTGGAAATTGAAATGAGCGATATGTATAACATTCTTTGCTTAGTTACGCCTGGAGATACCTCTGATTCCATTTCTAAATTGTTAACTGCCCTGCGTGGATTGTCTGAACATTTCCATGAAGGCGCTGAAGCACGTGAATTAGTGGTCAAAATTCCAGATATTCCACAGCTGTCCTTAACGCCTCGTGATGCTTTTTACGGTGAGACAGAAGTTCTTCCGTTCAAAGAATCAGCTGGCCGAATCATTGCTGAATTCATTTATGTATACCCGCCAGGCATCCCGATTCTGCTGCCAGGCGAAGTCATTACCCAAAAAAATATCGATTATATCGTGGATCATGTCCAAGTCGGATTGCCTGTCAAGGGGCCGGAAGATCGCAGCATCGAGTTCGTTAAAGTAATCGTTGAAGAAACAGCCATTTCATAATAAATAATAAAACCGATCTTCAGGAATCTTATAGAAATCCTGAGGTCGGTTTTTTTCTAATTATTTTTACGGAATACCACTTATTGTCAACCTATTTCGAGCATGCTATGATGTTGGCAGAGGTGAGATGCGATGAGTCAAAGCGCTTATATCAAATTTGTGCAAGGATCATCCGTGGAGAAACTGACGCTGCAAGAAATTAAGAACGAGCTTATAGGTTACCGGGAGCAAACAAGCCTTATCGGCTCTCAATTGGATTGGGACTATGCCCAAGCCGCATTTCCTTACACGATCGAATCGAAGGATGATGATCGTTGGTTTTATTTAAAGGGTATTAACCACCTTTATAAACATATCATCTTTGGACCCGGCGAAACGGCAAGCGCAGCAGGCCAAAACGTCCCTTGCGTTCAAGTCGTGTTACCAGAGGAAGCTACGCACGGAGACAAATCGAAAGCAAATGAACTATGCAAATATATAGCTAAGCAGTTGAAAGCGGAGCTGACAATGTTTAATGGAAGAACGATTTATTTTAATCCACGCAAATAAGTTAATAAAAAAAAACGATCCGCAAGCGAAACTCGCAGATCGTTTTTTTAGTACTAGCTCGTTAAAGCTTAAGAGAACTAGTTCTCTTCGCTTTCCGTACGAGCAATTTCTTCGTAAATCGCTGTTACGCGATCCCATTCCGCATCATCTTCGATGCCAACTAGGAAGGACTCATCGTTTTCTTCTTCAATACGGAAGATAACGCCGTCTGCTTCTGGATCGTTGCGATCCAGCAATACAGCGTAAACTTGGCTTTCGGATTCAAACGTATAAACCATGACCATTTCACGTTCCTGGCCCTCGTCGTCAGTCACGATAAAGACATGCTCTTCATGCTCGTGGTCTTCACCACAGCCGCAATCATCGCCATGCTGATGTTCGCTCATGTTATTACCCCATTTCAATAATGTTTACAGACTATCGTATATTAACATGACACTCTATCAACGGTCAAACGAAGACGCCCCTATGAAGAAAAGGAGCGCCTTAGGTAGACCATTTGATTACTACAAAGAAGAAATTAGTTTTTCTGAAACAACAGTCCACTCATCTGAGCCCTTAAGCTTAAGGTAAAAACGAATCGGATATTTCCCGCTAGATTCGAATTTATATGAGATATCTTCTGTAGCGAACCAGAAATTATCTTTTGATGTTTTGACACTTTCCGTTTGAATCACTTTCTCTTTACCATTCGGATCGAAAATGGAAACCTTGACGGCTACAATATCCGTCATCAAGTTATCGATCTGGGCAAACACTTTAAACTTCGCTTGATAGCCTTTTGCTACGTTTCCGAATACCGCATTATTTTGGAACAGAAACATATGCACGTTAGGCTTATAAACGGTCGCTTTTTTCGTTTGATTGTCCCATTCCACAATGGCCTGCATAGATGTGGCTAATTGACGAAGCGGCAAATAAGTTTTGCCATCGGTCATTATTCCACCGTCATCCTGATCATCTCCGTTAATGAGAACGCGAACCTTCTGTATAGCCGAGTCTGCGAACATCATCGATCCACCCCAAAGAGATAGCAGCAGAAGCAGAATAACGATTTTTCTGATTTTCATAGTTGTAAGCCCTCCATCCGATAGCCTGGATGAAAGGTTATACTCGTCAACCCGAGCAAAGTTGCGCGATTTATGAAACATTTTTAATCCCATACTACAACTTAACCATTATTGTCAAATGCTGTTGAAACCTGCGCTTGCCTGGGAAATATTAAAGTGGAAATAATAATTACCCATACGTTCTTGTTAAAATGCAAGGAACACCTTTGCCGACTGTACCAGGATTTTTCATTCTTGCAAGGTATGTCATCCCTCTTGTACACGGTGTTTTACATACTGCACAGGTATCCGAAAGTACAAGTTTATAATTATACTGTTTCCGATCGCTTGCCGGCTGTTTCTTCTTTACAACTTTGCCTTTTCCTTTGCTCATCACTTGTTCGCCTCCACTGTACGTATCGCTTTAGCATTGTATGTAGACACGGGCGAATGTGCATCTTTATTTGTCAGATATATTTTAAATTTGGTACATTAAACAATATAGAAAGCTGAGGAGGTGTGATTCATGAAAATAAAAATGATTGGGACAGGCAGTGCCTTTGCCAAAAAATACGATAATAATAACGCTATTATTGAAGTGAATGGCTTCCGATTGCTCGTAGACTGCGGAATCACTTTACCGAAGGCTTTACATCAACAAGGACTTGCCTTCTCTGACCTGGATGCTGTTCTCATCAGTCACATTCATGGGGACCATGTAGGTGGATTAGAAGAATACGCTTTTCAAATGATGTTTAAATATAATCGAAAACCTGTCCTATACATAGCAGAGTCGTTAGTTGAACCGCTCTGGGAGCAAACGCTTCGCGGAGGTTTAACGCAAGATCCTTTAACCAAGCTTGAGGATTTTTTCGAGGTCCATCCGATTCAGCCAAATAACGAATTTGAGATTCATCCTGGTTTGACTGTTAAGCTGTTGCAAACGAAGCATATTCCTAATAAGCCAAGCTATTCCTTTATTTTTAACAACAGCTTCTTCTACTCTGCCGACATGCGATTTGATCCAGAACTGCTTCAGCAATTAGTTGATGATGGCGTAACGACTATTTACCATGATTGCCAGCTTGAAGCGCCAGCTGTTGTTCACGCAAGCCTGGAGGAGCTTCTAAGCCTTCCTGAATCTATTCAAAGTAAAATATGGCTTATGCATTACGGGGACACCATAGAGCAATATGAAGGTTTAACCGGCCATATGCGAATCGTTAGGCAGCATGAAAGCTATGAGATCAACTAAATACAAAAAAGGCGCCGACATCTAAGAAGTGCGGCGCCTTTTATTAATGTTGTTAACATTTCATTTAGAACATTGGCAGCTGATCCAAATTGTTTGTTGGATCTCCATCTGCGTCGCCTCGGATATAGATGTCGCCATCTTTTCCTTTAAAGGCATTTACCCCTGCAATATGACCTGCTTGTACCTCTTGAAGTGCCGTTGCATAGTCAAGCACTCGGCCGCTATTCGTTTTGAATGCGGTAAGATCACCGTCTCCATCCTTTTGAACGGCAACAATTTGCTCCCTAGTATCTTGTCCGTCAACCTCGTGACTCATCTTTGTTAGCCCCTCTCAACTTATAAGAATGTACAGCCAATTACTATCATGCCTTGCGTGTGCAATAATTATGCACCATCGCTTACAAAAAAAATCCAGCGCTATCGCATGAGGAGCGAACGCTGGATTTTTGTTTTTATTTTCTTTTGATTGCGTCAGCTGGAATTTTCCTTCGCCAAACAAACTGCTCGTCATGCGACAAGGAATCATGTATTGCGAAATTTGCTACAGAACCAATAACAATGCCGATAATTCCAAACATCCCCAATAGCCAAATGGCTAAATAGGCATACTCTGCTGCCAACAGCAACCGCCTCCTGCGCGCTTTATATCATCGTATGCTGTTAATCGTGCCTTTAGTATTGTTTAAATTAAATCCACAATTAGGTCGCATGAAATAGCTTTAAGCAGCATATCAGAGCAGTTCCAGCGAGCAACGATTTATTGTAAAGAAGTTGATCGTTTTTGCCGATAATGGAATAAGGAGGTGTTTTATGGATATAGCAGCAGCATCAATTGCGATGAATCAGAACAGCTTAGCACTTGCAGCGAGCATCCGTGTCATGTCTTTAGCAAAGGAACAAGCTACACAGCAAGCGCAGGATATGGTTCAAATGATGAAACAAGCACAACCTCATTTAGGCCAAAGCATCGATATACAAGTTTAAACTGAACCCCCCAAAGGCATAAATCGCTACTTGGGGGTTTTCCATCTTGAAACTGTTTCAAATGAAACCGATATGTTTAGTTAATCTAATACGAAGGCCTGCTTCTTTGAGATTGTTCAGAAAACTAACATTATCCTAATCTCATTGTTAAAAAATTCTAACAACCTTCGTTTATCCTTAATTTAACAAATGAAAAGTTGGAGGGATTATGATGAACATTTGCTTTTATCAACAAAGAATTGAAGAAGTAAGAGCTGAAATGGTCGAGATATTTGGCGCGTGCAATAATTTTACAGATCAAGCTGTTCTCAAAATTAGCCAAGAACTGGACTTTCTCTTAAATCAATATTCCGGATGCTTAGCCAATCATTCAAATTAGCCCTTTCGCATGAAGAGGTTTTCTTATATTGCATGAAAGAATATGAAATTAGGTTTTGGAGGTTTAATTGTGGACATAAAATAAAAAGGACCCTTGCTATGCAAGGGTTCTGAACGTGCACCTACCTTATCAAGATTTCGCAGCATTCTCCTCTTCACCTCATAAGGCTCACGATCCTAACTGCAACAACGCCAATCGATTTCCCTGTTTTGATTTTCCCTCCTGCTTACTATAATTAACTACTTTACCTTGCGATGCTCGGCGCAGCTCTCTCTTAAAAAAATGGAACAATCAACAGCCGCGATTAAAGTTAGCTTTTTCGGGATAAAAAAACACCCACAATAATGGGTGCTTGTTTCTACTATTTTAAAACGATTTGAGCTTTTTCCCCATCATCTTCAAGCTTAATTACAAGACTTTCATTGGAACTAGCTACCGAGTCTGGAACTTCGATTACAACAAAACCTTTTTTGCTCGCTAATGGTTTAATACTATTTTGACTCAAGTCTCCATCGATCATAGTTACAGTGTAATCATATTCATACTCACCTTTAAAAATAGCTTTCATTCGAATACCATTTATCATTGCAGTAAAATCATTTGCCTCTTTGCCATTATTGGTAACATTATAATTTAATACAATAAATTTATTGCCTTCATCAGCGCTTGAGGAAAACATATCACTACTCACTTTTTGATTAAACTCAAATGATTCAAGGGTAATTTCCCAAGTGCCTAATTTGAATTTATCACCTGGCTTGAAGGATGCTTCTTTCGGTTCCTCCGTAGGCGGAGTTTCCGTTTCTTTGGGTGTTTCAGTAGCCTCAGTCTCCTTGCTATCCACCGTACTTGCTTGATTGTTATTCGAAGATTTGGCTGCATTATTTGTTTGTGATCCCCCGCATGCTGATAAAACAAGCAATATGAGTGCGAGTAATGTAAAGATTTGAACTTTTTTCATCAAACTCTCCCCCTTCAACAATTTTCTACATATTACCACAAATTCCAAGGCTTGTCTTAGAAATATTTGTCATACTTCGTCAATTCTTTTTCAAGTAATTGATACCTATAAAAGATTGCTAAAAAATACTTTTAATAATTGCTCCATTTAATATCCATAAAATGGTAGTTGTTGAAGTTTCTCATTTGCTATATCAAGCACCTTTTTACTGCCAGAGTGTTTTGAACTAATCGTTTCGAAATGGTATAGTAAGTTTATTGCTCCCAGGTTGACTTTTCAGCGAATTGTCAATTACAGAGAAAGCGAATTCTTAGCATAGAGACGCGGCAGCACCTGCCTTTTTCGTCAAATATCTCAAAAGGAGGATAACAGCCCATGCAGGTTGAAAACTGTGTACCGTCTGGCATTCAACCCAAAGACACTGGCTTCGGCTATACATTGTCTGTTATTGGCGGCAAATATAAAATGACCATACTGTACTGGCTCTCCGAAAACAAGGTCATGCGGTTCAATGAGCTGCAACGGAGAATCGGCACTATATCCTTTAAAACATTAAGCGTGATGTTAAAAGAGTTGGAGACAGACGGCATTGTCAGCCGCGAGGAATTCCCACAAATCCCTCCCAAAGTTGAGTATTCCTTGACCGAGTTGGGGCAAACGATTATTCCGGTACTGGATATCATGTGCCAATGGGGAGAAAAAAACGGCATACCTGCCGCGCAGGCGGCGACAATTCCGCTTTCGATATAAATGCGCACGAAGAAAAGAGGTTGTCCCAAAAGCTATGAAAATGGCTCTGTGACACCTCTTTTCAATTTTCAAGAGACTGTCAACTAATAAATATAACCTTTAGCGACTTTTAACAGCTCCCGCTGGTATCCCTCGATCAATTTGTTCGTGTAGACGAGCTTGCGCAGCTCCAGCAGATAGACAAAGATGGTCGAGAGCTCCTCCCCATTTCTGTCCCCACGACTTCACTAGCAACAGGCTTTACGTTCCCCATTCTTCCACAAATCGATCCAGTTCCGCCACGCAGACAAGAAGGATGTCTTGGCACCATTAGGAGCTTGCCAAAAAACAATTTGAATCGGTAAAGTATTCATCCCGTGTCCAATATTCAAGTATTGACTCTCATACAAACATGAGATATATTTATTTCGTAACTTATTAAAATCATTAAAATAATTATTCAAAAAATAATAAAGGAGAATTATGAAAATATATTCGCAGGACCACAAAATAATTTAACACAACGGAGAATGGACATGGTTTTTCTTATTTTAATTTATTTGGCCTTTATCAGCCTTGGATTGCCCGACTCCCTGCTTGGTTCATCCTGGCCCATCATGAATACGGATTTGGGTGTTCCCATCGGAAATGCGGGAATTGCATCCAGTATTATTTCCATAGGCACCATTATTTCAAGCTTGCTCTCATACAAGTTGATTCGGGTCATTGGCACAGGCAAGGTAACGATTATCAGTGTCGCCATGACTGCCGCTGCACTACTTGGTTTTTCGCTTTCGCCTTCCTTCATTTGGTTATTGGCTTGTGCGATTCCGCTTGGTCTTGGGGGCGGAGCCGTTGATGCCGGACTGAATAGGTTTGTGGCCGAGCATTATGAAGCCAAGCATATGAACTGGCTGCACGGTTTTTGGGGTGTTGGAGCTATGCTAGGCCCTATTTTGTTGTCTACGCTCGTATTGTGGGGAAATACGTGGAGAAGCGGTTATTTTACTATATCGATGGTACAGTTTTCATTAGTTATGTTACTGCTGTTTTCTCTTCCAATGTGGAGGAAATTTGAAGGCCCGTCAACGAAGCCGGCTAACGAAGATCTGCAATCCAAAGAGAAGCCAGGACTGCTCGCTTCGCTGAAAACAAAAGGTGCTATCTTTGGGATGTTATCGTTCTTCCTGGTTTCTTCAACGGAAGCTTCCATGATGCTATGGGGATCAAGTTATTTGGTGAAAAACGAAAGCATTTCGCCTGAAAGCGCTGCAGGTTGGGTATCCTTATTTTTCTTGGGAATCACGGCCGGACGGATGTTAAGCGGCTTTATCTCTATTAAGTTGAGCAATGAGGCGCTGATTCGCCTTGGAACCATTCTTATGATTTTCGGATTTTTTATCATGCTGTTGCCGCTTCCGACGATTTTCACATTAATCTCATTCATTATTGTTGGGACAGGGCTTGCGCCGATCTATCCATCCATGCTGCATCAAACGCCCATTTATTTTGGGCAGCATAACGCACAGGCGGCTATGGGCATGCAAATGGCATTTGCCTATACCGGTACTACGTTGGTTGCACCATTGCTTGGACAACTTTTTGCGTACGTCTCCTTCTCCTTAATGCCTTATGTGCTCCTCACCTGCGGCGTAGGATTGCTGATTTGTAGGGAAATGCTAACGCGGGCTTATAAAAGGAAAGCTGGCGTTCACAAAAACACTTCTTTGGAGACCTAAGTGTTTGAAGTAGCAGGCCGAATGCTCCAGCTTTAAATGTAGAAAGGCGGATGAATGATGCGAATTGAACATGTCGCAATCTGGACCAAGGACCTTGATATGATGAAATCGTTCTATGAGAAATTTTTCAACGGCATCGTAAATAAAAAATATGTGAATGAAAAAAAACAATTCCACTCGTATTTTTTGACCTTTGAATCAGGTGCGCGTTTGGAATTGATGCAAAAACCCGAGCTTGCGGAGTTGGAAACTGCCGATTATTACGGCATAACCCATTTTGCTTTTTCAGTCGGTTCTGAGGAAAAGGTGAATGAATTGACGGATCGCTTAAAGAAGGAGGGCTTTCAGGTTTTGGATGGACCGCGAACAACCGGTGATGGGTATTACGAAAGTGTTGTGCTTGATCCAGAAATGAATCGGTTAGAAATCACGATTTAAACGAGAGATGGCGACCGATTTCAAAGTAATGCTGAAGAAAGTGGCCGAGTTGGGTTATGAGGGGGTTGAAATTGCAGGATATGGCGGTCTTCCTGCCGATGATCTGAAGGCGCTATTGGATGAACTCGGCTTGAAAGGATTTAGCAGCCATCTTTCTCTGCACGCGCTTCGTGCTGATCTGCAAAAAGAGATTGATTACTTGAAAGCTATCGGCGCTCAATACATGGTCTGTCCTTATCTATTCCCTGAAGACCGACCGAAAAATGCAGACGAATGGCGTACCTTATTTGTAGAGCTTGAACAAATCGGGAAGGAAGTTCAAAAACAGGGACTCATTTTTGGTTATCACAACCATGAATTTGAGTTCGAGGGCGTAGTAGGCGATAACAATCCTTTTGAAGCCATGTTTGCAGAGACAACTCCGCAAGCTGTTCAGGTGGAGATGGACGTATGCTGGGTGCAATTTGCAGGCAAAGATCCTCTTCAGTACATCGACAAATATGCCGGCCGTCTCCCCTTGCTTCATCTAAAAGATTATAGCTTAGACGACCAAAGACAGATGGTTACATTAGAGCTTGGCGAGGGCGTAGTAGATCTGCCAGCCGTAATACAAGCAGCTGAGCAAGCCGGAGTCGAGTGGCTGATTGTGGAACAGGATTTTTGTCAGAGCCCTCCGCTGCAAAGCATTGAAAAAAGCTATGCATGGTTAAAAAGAAACTATCTTACCTAAATGAGGTTTTATTTCAATGAGTATGGGACAAACAGCTAAGCCAAGAGCAGCTCCTTTGTCTTAAAAAGCTTTGCGATTTTAATCTACCTTATTTCAATTGAAAGACAACGACTCTCGTCGTTGTCTTTTTTTGATTAGATGGAAAAACACTACACAGCGAAGACGTTTCCTGTTACTTGGTTGGGCCAGGAATCGCTACGCACTATCTACTTCACCCAAATTATCAATTATTAATTCTAACTGGACGACTCACTTGAATTAATAAGTTTGTTTATCGTTTCAGATAGCTCTGATTTCGAGAATGGTTTTAATAAATAATCTTTAACTCCTAGTTGCATTGCTTTGCGAAAGTAAATGTGTCCGCTGAGCCCCGTCATTACAATCCATTGAGTATCTAAAAATCTATTACGATAGCTCTCAATAAACGTCATTCCATCCATCCCCGGCATGATAATATCTGTGAGTATGATATCCATATGATCCTCTTCCATAATTACAAGAGCCTCTTTGGTAGAAGAAGCTTCATATACGTTGAAATCTGGAAAACTCTTCATTAGGGTGCGTTTAACATCACCTTTTATTATGAAATCATCATCAATAATCAGAATATTCATGACCTTACTCCCCTATCGTTGAAAAGATTCAAGTAAACGCGGGTTCATCAGAACCTTTTCACCATAGAAGTCTACTTTAATAAATTTATCTTAGATATATTCGTTGTCTTGTCGATAATTTCCGAGCAGACCAGACTGATATGCTGCTATCGCCTGAGCAATCAAACCATGAAGGATGTCGGAATCTAAATCACTTTCATAATTAACAACAGGGAATATTTTTCTCAAACCCTCTGATGGTATCGCTTGCTCAATCGCTTCTTTTAAAGCTTCGGAAAAAAAATCACCGTAAAGAACAACATATGCGGGRTTGATTGTCCCACAAAAAATACTGATTAATTTAGAAATGGCAGCACCTAGCTCTTTGGGGTCATCATAGTTAATCGTTATCCAGTCAACATCGATCGGAAGCAGATTGACTTCACCAGCATAACCAACGACCCCTTTATGAATGCTGCCATCAATTACAACGCCTGCACCTGGACCAAACGTACGAGGGAAATAAATGCCGACAATAGAGGATACTTTTTCTGTATGTTGGCTAAAGCCAAAAGCTGCTGCATTGACATCATTCTCAACAATGACCGGTATCTTATACTTATTCTGAAAATATTCTGTAAAGGAAGTCCCTTTTAAAGATGTAAAGTCGTTTTCCAAAATAATACCATTACGCTCCACACCCGGCAGAGAAAAAGCAACAAGACTTATAGTCGAATAGTTTCTCAGGGCCTCATCGATCATCTGATCAAAACTAGAAAGATGAATGGTATCAAACGGCTCCTCTGCGTCCCATACGCGTTCCCCGTAAAGATTCCCGATACAAGCACTGATAATATTTTTCCCGTTGCGTACCCGCGCCGATAGCCCCAGCACATGCGCAAATTCTGCATTAAAGCTATACGCTTGAGACGGCCTTCCTCCCGTCGCTGAATACATTTTACCGAGTTTGACTTCTCCGCTTTCTACAAATCCATTCAGTATGTTCCCAACGGTAACAAAGCTTAAGCCTGTCGTTTGAGCCAATTGTTTAATGGTGGAAGTTTTGGATGAACAAAGGCTCCAAAGAACTGTTTGTGAATTGCTCTCTTTCATATCCAGCATATTTATTCCCATAAAAACCCCCGGCTTATTAACTCTGATTTTCATTTTATAATGTTGCAATCCGCCATAAATTCCTGACTTTGAATCATGCTATCTGTTTCTGTATTTTTCTGAATCACTATGCAGAAATCTCCTGCGGGAACCGAGTCAGGTAGAATATCTTTTAGTATAACATTTCCTGCACCTGTTGTTTTTCTAAACATTAGCTGATGTAATACCCGATTTCGTTAGATAATCCAAGCTCTCTTTTACACAATCAAAGGCATCCTTCTGCCAGTTTTCTTGCTCGACCAGTCCCCATTTCACACCGGTTCGATGACAAGCCTCAAATATGGGCAACCAATCAATCCGACCTTGGCCAAGTGGAACCAAATATTCTTTCCCTTCGGTTGAGAGTGCAGAATCTTTAAAATGGCATATGTCTACTCGCCCTTGATACCGTTCCATTAAAGCCACAGGGTCCTCACCTGCCCGAACAGCGTGATACACACATAAGGTTTAGCCCACTTCAGGCAGCTGTTCCATAACGATATCTATGGCACGAATGCCATTTATGTACTCATAGTTGAACCAGAGCGGATGGAAGTTGAGTGCGATACTATGTTCACCCAGCATCCTAGCCATTTGGTCCATCGCGTCGCAAAATTCCACGATGCCTTCCGGTGTCATTAACTCGTGCGGGATGGTACTGACACATAAAGACTTACTTTCCCACAGCCTATTCATCGTGATATAGTAATCCAGATTATTTTGCACCACTGTAAAATCTTCTTGCGTTGCGATACAATTCAGCCCAGTTTCTCGCAAAGCTTTTGCTGTGAATGCCAGAGATACGGCAGGATCGATCCATTGCAGCTGTACATCGCAATACCCCATATTTTGCAGTTTACGGAATGTATGTTGTACTTCATTTTCTGACGTAAGATAAGGTCTAAGACTGGAAGCTTGAAAGCCAAGTGATGTCATAATTCTCCCTCCAAGTTTATTAATTGGTTATTAAAATGAATTTAATAAATATGATTTAACTATACCCCTGTCTTCATAAGGAGTCAATGTCTAATGTATTAACTCCTCACTAGCCCATAACTTGTTGAAAAAAGCAGCAATAGATGCAAAAAGAAAAGGAGTTAAGCACAGACAAGCTGCTTAACTCCTTTTCTCATTTAGACATTCATCTTCAATGAATATCCGATGTATCCCGAGGATCCTAAATTTCAACTTATGGGACTACCTCTTTTTAGTTCTTCACTAATTAAAGACTATCAATAAAATCAACATAACCCTGCGCGCTAATATCTAATTTCCTTAAGTAATCTGGATTTCCTTCCGTCTCGTATTCTGCGCCATAGAAGGCATAGAAGGAACGATAATCGGCGCCGCAATACAAAAATGTCGTGTCAAAGGGAGATAGGAGTTGGTCAAGTCCGTAACGTAGTTTCCCTTCTTCGGTAAAGTCTTTTTCCCTTCCACCGGCGGTTACAGCTAGAGCGGTTTTTCGATTTCTTAATTTATCGCCCTTTGACCCGTATGCCCACCCGTAAGTTAGCACCTCGTCAAGCCATTGTTTAAGCAGCGGTGGAGAACTGAACCAGTAAACAGGGAACTGCAAAACTAAATTGCTATGCGCTTCAATCAACTGTTGTTCCTTTTCCACGTCGATTTTTCCATCGGGATAGGCTCTGTGCAAATCGTGAACCGTATATTTGTCGGGATATTTACGAAGCTCTTCCGCCCAGCGTTTATTGACGATGGATGCTTCCATGTTTGGATGTGTAATGATAACAAGTGTTTTCAATGTATTGCCCTCCTTGAGCGGTATTTGTTTCTGAACTTGAGTATAGATCGCATCGCCGTATTGCGGAAGTATGCACTTTTAGTTCACCTACTTACCATAAGGTAAGTACTGTACCGAACAGTTAGTCCCAAAATGTTAATCAAATCTTTTAAAAAATCTATACTGATTTGAATGGGAAATGGAATGCTTAATGTAGTCAAGGAGAGAATGTTGAGGAGAATCTGAGGGTTAAGATCTCGCAGTTTTGAGTATAAAAACAAAAAAAGCCTTGATTATCAAGGCTTCCGAAGTTTAAGTTATGGTGATCTGAACAGGGTTCGAACCTGTGACCCCTACCCTGTCAAGATAGTGCTCTCCCAGCTGAGCTACCAGATCATGTTAGCGACAATTAATAATATATCAGGTGCAAGGCGCCAAGTCAACATATTTCTTTACAGATTTTTCTGACTCTCCACTCTCATCACGATGTCTCCACAAAAGTGGAATCGGTCATAATGATTGTATAATAATTGCAACAATTTGTCTTTTAACGACGTCAAGTAAGTGCTGCAGCAAAAAAAAGAAGAGGTGACCGTATGAAAAGACGATTGATACTGACAATGACACTGGTTGCAATGATGCTCTTCACTCTTGGACAATCCGTATGGGCTTTCAAGGACGTTAAAAATGACGTAAACGAGCATAAAATTAACGAGCTTAAGAAGATGGGCATAATAAGCGGAGATAAACATGACAAGTTTAATCCTAAAGGCAAGCTCACTTATGCCGAAGGCGTTTCTTTGATCGTTAAAGGGCTAGATATTAATATCAACCATATCCGCTTCATTAAAGAACCTAAAGCAAGCGACTATTTTACAAACATAAAAGATAACGCTTGGTATTCGCAAGCTTTTATCATCGCGAGTATTAATGGTCTAGAAATTCCAAAAACGGTCAAAGCTAACGACATCATGACCCGCGAGCAATTTGCTCATCATTTGTTTAAAGCTATGATGACGAAAGGCGATTACGCCTTTATTGAAATTTTCATGCAGTTGGAAGATGCGGCTGATGTGAACAAAACCTACATGGACAGCATTCAAAAGCTTCTCATAAGCAAAATCGTCACATTGGATAGTGCGAACAAGTTTTATCCTAAAAAAGCTATTTTGCGCGGTGAAGCAGCAGGCTGGCTATATGACGCCATTACATTTGTAAAGGAGACGGCTCCGATTCCAACTAAGCCTGAGCAACCGAGCCTCGACCTGAAGCTTTCGATTGAGGCGGTAAACCCGCAAATCAATAAAGTAACCGTAAGCACTCAAGTAGGACATCCCGGTTATGGTTTCCGTATTACCTCTATTGCTTTCGAAGGAGATCAAGCTTTCATCAATGTAGAATTGGTCATGCCTGATCCTGATAAAATGTATCCTCAAGTTATTACAGATGTATCCGCCTCCACTTATATTGATGCTAAGCTAAAGCCAGTACTCACCCAATCCTCGCAATCTACGGGATCAAGTGAATCGTCAACAGGCAAAGCGATCATCATCAATTAACACAAAAAAGACTTCTCTACCTGTCTTATTAACGGGACTGACCCCCATTTGTGAGACAGGGATCAAAACACCTTCAAGTTTAAACGGCCAGTCGCCTGTAATCAATCGGCGACTGGTTCTTTAGTTTCGTTTGAATACGAATTGCGTTATAGTAAGTGATGTAGTCTCGAACGGTCTGTTCTC
>NZ_JBFTPT010000026.1:0-71232 GCF_056398625.1 Paenibacillus sp. 01T431 | reverse complement strand
ATTCTTTTTTTCACAATAAGATGAGTGATGGTTCGTTAATCGAATGGATCGTTGAAGACAATGAAGAAACTATTGCTACGGGTGCAATTATCTTCTATGATTTCCCGCCTTCATTCACAAGTAAGAGTGGTAAAATGGGCTATATCACGAATATGTATACGAAAGAAAATTACCGTGGACAAGGGATAGCTACGACTTTGTTAAATAAATTAGTTGATGAAGCTAGAATCGCAGGTGTATCAAAAATTTGGCTCGGGGCTTCAACATTAGGTAGTCCGGTATATAAAAAGTTTGGTTTTATTGAAGCAGATTATTGGATGGAATTAAATCTTTAGGCAATTACAAATACTCTAATGCCGCGAAAATCGTGGCTTTTTTATTTTGTGGGATAAGGTTCCTCTCAAAAACAAATGATAAGAACTTTATCCCATTCCAGATTTTGACAAGAACTTGAACTCATTCCCGATAGATTGCAGGGAGAAGGTGAAGAAGATAAACATAAAAGTTGTAAACTGAACTCACTAATTAAGCTAACGGGCAGGAGAGTTCAGCCAATAGTTTGAGAAATTTTTAAGTACCCTGTGAAATGGAAATCGTACACATAATAACAGCAATTCCCTGGAGTTTAAGCTTCAGGACAGAAATTGCAGCGGTTGACCGTGCAAAATGGTTATGACTAGGCATGCGTATAGTCAAGTGGTTATTCATCTACATAGTATAAGATACACTTTCATGTAATATCATGAATATCTTCCGTTAGGAGTGATGTTATGGTTCAAATGCGAAATATAGGACCCATGAGACAACCGCCGCAGTCACCTCCTCCCGCATTCATCCCGCCGAAACCCGCTGTTTCTTATATCGTCGACTGCGTTTACCAGTACACTTATATTTGGCTTAGGTCTGGCGAGAACTTCTGGTTTTATCCGACATCTGTCGATATGGACGGTGTTGCTGGGTATAGATGGAGCGGATCATACTGGTACTTCTATGGTATCGATCCGCGATTCATCGATGCCGTATCGTGTCCTCCGATTCCTACCCTTTTCTGATCACTAAAATCAGAGTGCCAGTGGTACTGTTTACTCACCGCGCTCTGTTAGTGATACTTAGGACATCCTCGAAAATAAAATATAATCCAGCGCCTTTGGCTCGCCCGATGTTGCCTCCAAAATGCGTTTCTGCGAGACGGTAGGGGACAATCGGGAGGCACTCAATTTGCTGCGCTGGCGGGGTTTGCAGTGTTTCTAAGTGTTGAGCCACTGAATAACAAGGTGGAGAAACCTTCAGAAGTAGCCAGTATCATTTTTGAAAACAATCTCTTACCTCGTTGAACTAACGGGTAACGATAGTTGAACAATCATGGAGCAGTTTGCTGCGGCAGCTGCTCCATTTCTTTGTTAAGCTAACGGGCAGGTTAGTTTAATAGAAAGGAAGTATTTGATAGTCAATAAAATTGATCGTTGAGTTGTAGTGTATAATAAATGAAGGGGTGATAGAGATGCTTTTTTTAACCGCACTTTTGCTAATAATTGCTGTAGGTTATCCAATCTGGGATTATTTTTATATGAAAAAGGTCGAACAAAATCTTGTGAATAAGCAGAAATTGTTCATTGGAATTATGATTACTCAATGGTTACTGGTCATAATTGTATTTGTCTTTTGGGTAATTACACAACGTTCCCTAATCGACTTATTTTTTCTTGATAAACCCTTATTTCCTTTTCAATTAGAATTTTTATTGGCTGCTGGATTAGGAATAGGTATTTGTATTGGAATGTTTACTTTGATTCTTATCTTTTCAAAAAAATTAAGAAAAATATTATCTGATGCTCTATCTGATGAAAGCATTCAATTTTTGTTACCCTCAACAATTAAAGAACGTTTACTTTTTCTCTTAGTAGCTATTTCTGCAGGAGTCTGCGAAGAAATCATTTTCCGAGGAGTGGTAGTATATTATTTAAATCATCTTCCATTTGAACTGTCTGTCATCACAATTGGTATTGTTTCTAGTTTGCTATTTGGAATTGTTCATTTATATCAAGGTTGGAAAGGGGTATTACTTACTACCTACTTAGGTGCTATTTTGTTTCTTCTTTTCGTGGGAACAGGCGTCTTATGGATTCCAATCGTCTTACACATTATTATTGATGCGAAATTTGTATTTTTGCCAAATAAAAAGATGCCGTAAAATTAATTAAATGAGTATTTGATTGAACTAACGGGAACGATAGTTGAGTAATACTCATTGATGAGCAAGGGCTAAGGTATCCTGCTCTTTTTATTAAGCAAACGGATAGGATAACCTGGTGGTCATTCCGAAAGAACTAAAGTTCTCCGTTAGAGCTAACCGTTGTATGCAAGCAGTAGTAACTTTTTTTATTTCCGCAACTTCTGACAAGTGTATCTTTCAAAACGCTATGACGGGTTTCGCTATTGCCGTTTGAGGGGATTGCGGAATGCGACTATGCAAGCGCTCATGACCGCAGCCGTGCAGAACATGAAAAAGATTGCCCTACTCCTAGAAAGGAGGGCAATCTAGGGAATATTCCTTTAACCTCTCTTCAAACCGTGTCTTAAAAAAAGAGAAACCCATTGCATCGGAAAAAGCTTGGGTTTCTCTACAGCTTACAATTGATCATATAAGATCAATTGTCTTTATTCATATTTAGGTACGAATGCTTTGGGCGGATGAAACTCTGACAAATAGCTTGTCAACATTTCCAGCAAAACAACTCGAAATCGTATGTTATAGTGAGTCTGAAGAAGGATGAGCCGAGAACATTAATACAACGTTTGTAAAATGAGATACAAAGTAGCATATCGATGAAGGCGATGCCCATTCAGCATTTCATTTTAACACGCGTCCATAGACAGCTTAAAAAGCTGTCCCTCTAGGTATTCCGCCTTGTGTGACAGACCTTAGCAAAGATGCAAGCCACTGATCTTATAAAGTTAGAATATCTACTCCCAGAGCTGGCAGCATCATCTTCTGTTCCGATATCTCGCTCGTCAACAAGCTGCGATAGGGAACATCGAGAGTAACCTCTCGTTGCTCATTCGTCAAATTGATCAGGAACAGGAAGCTTACCTCACCCTTCGTTCTAATCGACAGCTCCACACCTTCTGGCAGTTGGAGCTTGGGAGCCAAGCCTTTTTCCTTCAATATCCCTTCGAACAGCTGATAGAAATACGATGGCTCCGGCCAAGTGCCGACATAGTACACTTCACCTTCACCAAGCTTATTGACAGTAACTGCCGGCACACCTTCGTAAAAGTCGTTGTCATACCAGGCAATCGGTTCTGCTCCTCGCAATTCCAGCAAATCACACCATTGCTTCGCAGCGAATGTTTGTCCCTCCGAGTTCCGTATTCGATGTTCGCTGTTGCCGATTGCATCATATTCACTCACGACAACACCCGCCGCTTCCGCAAGCAGCCCTGGCAGAGGCAGCATCTCACATACATTCCTCATGTTCTTCACGCCTGTCCGATTGGTGAGGACGACCGTGCCACCCCCGGCTGCGAATCGCTCCAGCCGCTGCGCTGTTTCTTCACTTAACAGAAAGAGGGAAGGGACAATGACCAGCTTGTAGCCATCGAGCTCCTCGGTCCAGTTGATAACGTCCGTACCGACGCCCATTTTCAGAAATGCATTGTGCATAGAGGACAAGTTGTCCATATAGTGCATCCCCCCTTCCGCTTGCGCCTGAAGAGAAAGCGCCGTATGCTGATCATGCGAATGCAGAATCGCAACCTGGGTAACGATTGTGGAGCCTGCCAGTAGTAATCCTAGCTGGTTCACCTCGCGAGTAAGCTCCGCGAACTCCCTGAACCTGCGTCCAGGAACATTGCTATGGTCGATGAGTCCATGCCAGAACTGTTCGGCTCCGACGGCAGCACTCCGCCAGCGGAAATGGACGACCATATCGGCGCCGCGGGCGATTGTCTGCCAGGAACGAGCTCGGATCAGTCCGGGATAAGGGGTACGCTGAATTGGCATCCAGGCGCCTTGCGCTCCGCTCAACTGTTCCATTACCCAGAAATTGCGGCGCTTTATGCCGCGAACCAAGTCCAGTGTCAGCGCTCCGTTCCTCGGAAACCGATCGCCATGATCGCGATACAGCTCATTCGGATAATAATCGACAGAGGCGAAGTCCAGCTCTTTGTAGAGATCATAATAGTCCAGGCTATTCGGGAATTGCCACATGTTATGCGTCACGAATTTGCCTGGACAGTTTCTGCGTAGAATTTCAAGCTGCCATCCCAGCAGATAGCCTACGCTGTCCGAGCAGAATCGCTTGTACTCCAGAAGATAAGAAGGGTTCATCGGCTTGCTGGTACCGAGCGGCGTTGTTACCTCGGCCCAACTGCTGTACTCTCCGCTCCAGACGACCATGCCCCACTCCCGGTTTATCTCTTCCAGACTGGAATAACGCTTCTGCAGCCAAGCGACAAATGCACGATTACACGTATCACAATGGCATTCCTGGTAGTGCATCTCGTTATCGATTTGCCAGCCAATGACGGCGGGATGCTTCGCATAGCGCTGTGACATCACTTCCACAAATCTAGAGCCCAGCATTCTCAAGGAATAGCTGTTGTTGCAACGATGTCCACGCACACCCGGCCGGATGATTTGACGTTGCTCATCCATTGGCAGCACATCCGGATAACGGGCTGTCATCCAGTTCGGTGGCGTATTGGTAGGTGTGCATAACACGATCTCCATGCCGCGTGCGGCGAATACTTCTATAGCCGCATCCAACCATTCAAACCGATAATGACCCTCGGTCGGCTCCATTCGGCTCCAGGCGAACTCCGCGAATCGTACAACTGCAACACCCGTCTCTTGCATAAGCGCAGCATCCTTCTCCCAAAGCTCGGGAGTCCATTGCTCTGGATAATAATCAATTCCGATCTTAATCGTCATCCTGTAATCTCCTTTGTTCATCAATATATTGCGATTATATGATATATTAAGTGGAGTTAAAATCTTAAATAATTAATACAGTATAATAATATTAAGATAATAGGAGAGTTGGTCGCATGCCTCATCCCAATCTCGCTTTCCCAGTACTTTCCGCTCGAGACAAGCTGCTCCCTTTTTATTTGCTTGGCATTGGTCTGCATCATGACCAGGAGCATATTCGCCGAGACCCAGGCATTCTCGATTATCAGTGGATTCAATGCCGCAATGGCGAGGGCAAGCTCAAGCTAAGCGAAACGGAGTATATCGTCAAGCAAGGCATGGGCATGCTGCTGTTCCCCGGTCAGAAGCACGAATACTATGCTTTGTCGGGGAACTGGGAAGTCGACTGGATTATCTTTGATGGCAGCGGGTCAGCGAGCTTGTTTGAAACAGTCGGCATTGTAGACACATGCGTATTCGCGCTCGCATCGCCCGAATACCTTTTATCCCGAATGCGGGAGTTGCTGCAAGCTGCCCTTACGCCGCAAAAGCAAACGTTAAGCAATTACTCCTGTTCCGCCATCCTCTATACCTTATTGACGGAGATTATTCAGCGCGTCTCTGTCGAGGGCAGCGATACCGTCGGGCAGCAGTATGAGCGGTTAAAACCGGTCATGGATTACATTGACCAGCATTATGCCGAAGAGATTGCTTTGCATACGCTCGCCGGACTGATGTGTGTCACACCGGAATACTTCTGCCATTTGTTCAAGAAGACGACAGGCATTCGCCCTATCAGCTATGTCAATCAGGTAAGGATCAACAAGAGCAAGGAACTGCTGCTCGACAATGTGCAGCGCGGGATGCAGGACATCGCTCATCAAGTTGGCTTCGAATCTGCTAGCTATTATGGAGCTATCTTCAAGAAGCTGGAACGGCTGACACCTGGTGCCTTCCGCCGTAGCTATCAGAAGTCGTAACATATGTGCTGTCTAATTGCGTTCGGGGAGTAAATGTGTATCTAGTTAACTTGGAAGCAAATTCATTGGACATAAAAATCGCGTTATCCAAATGGGATAACGCGATTTTTTTAGGATTTCAGTGAAATGCCAGCTTTGCTTGAGCAGGCATTAGGCTAAGATTACCTAAAGCACTCTGCTAGGAAGATGCGGAAGAACAATGTAATGCCATACTGTATGCGTATATAAGTTTCGTCAGCAGCCTCAACGCGAACAACTTCTTCTGTAGACAAATCGGAGATTGGAGCAGAGCCCGGGAGTCGAATATATTTGACATGAATTCGAAGATACCAACGTGCATGCGAGACTTGATCCGGATCCGGGTTCCGGGGTGTTTATGAGCAAGATGATTAAAACGATCTGAACTGCAGGAGTTTCCATTTATTTCGAACAGTGTTGCATTAGCGTGGTTTTTCGAAAGCGAAGCAGAGACCAATTTCATCTTATTCTAAGAGTAAAGGAGTTAAATATTTAAATGACTGTAACAGTAACGATACATTAAAGATCAGAATTCGCCTGAGAATATGAATGCCTTTTTGGTAAGAGCATTTAACTCTAAACAGCTGGTTTATATAAGCAACAAATATCAGAAAAAAGGCTTGGTAAATCTCTTTAACAAAGCAATGAAAATAGCCATTAGACAAAACAAAAAGATGATCTGGCTAGGAGTTTGGTAAAAGAATGAGAATGCTATTGATTTTTATAAAAAATGGGTTTTGTTCAAACGGGAGCTCACTCCTTTTATATGGGAGATGAAGAACACATAGATTTTATTATGACCATACACTCTTAGAACCTTAGTAAAGGCAGCAGGATGGATTATCATTGGGTTTCTGATCGGTAATTCTTAGGGGAAGCTCCTTTTATCTTTTTAAACATTTTGGAGAAGAGCAAAGGGTCATTGTAGCCGACAGAGCGGGAGATATCACCTATCGTCAGCTCAACGTTCCCCATCATTTCACATGCTTTTTGGACCCTAATACGAATTAAGTATTCCTGGATACTAGTATTCATTTGTTGTTTGAATAACGAACAAAGATAGCTTCGATTGAGTCCGATGATGCGGGCAATGTCCTCAATGGTAATTTTCTGAGCAAAGTTAGTTTCGACGATTTCCTTCACCTTTTCTACGTAAATTTCCGCACGACTATCCTGTTGCTCAATTGGCGTTACCGGTCCATATTCTGCAAGTAGGGATAATAATAAGTAAAGCAAACCGGTCAGTCTTGTTTCTCTCGTTTTTTGATTTCCATTGGACTCGGCCATTAACATCAAATATTTATAAATCATATCGTCTTTACCACAGTTGAGTATTGGGCATACCCTCGTTAATCCTGCTTGCTTGAGGAGCAATTCTGCCAGTGTTCCGTCAAAACCAAACCAGCAATATGACCATGGGATTTTGGAATCGGCTTGATAATAAGTAATGACAGCCGGGCATATAAGAAAACTCTGACCTTTCTGAAGCCGATATTTGTTTCCATCGACTTCAAAAATCCCTTCTCCGTCCAAAATATAATGAAGAAGAAAGTGACTTCTTATGGCTGGCCCAAAAAAATGACTCGGAATACATTCTTCAATTCCAAATTGTGTTAGATACAATTCAGTGTGCTGTTTGCTTCGTGACAAATACTCAATCATGGTATAACCCCTTAATATTAAATTCCAAGCATTATAACATAATTAGTGAGCATCAAGCTATGTACTCAATATTAAGTATTGATATATTATTCCTGTATAGTTGACAAATAATCTATTAATTAGTACCAAGCTTAAAACCATATTTTATTTTGAGAACACTAAAACATTTGCTCTGAGAGGGTAGTGTTGAGAGGAGAAGTTTTATGGGCATCATTGTTCAAGAGAATACGGGGCTTTTTCACCTGCAGTCGGCCGGCATGAGTTATCTTATTCAAATTAAGGATGGATATCCTATCCATGTATATTGGGGGGGCAACCTGAAGCATCGGGAACCCATGGCGGATTTATTAATTCACACTCCCGAGAAGGCTGGATTGGATCGCTTATTCCAAGAATACCCTCAATACGGGAGCGGGGATTTTCGTAACCCGGCTTATCAAGTAGAGCTTGAGGATGGAACCCGAATTACGGAGTTAAAGTACGTAGGTTATAAGCTCATTAAGGGGAAGCCCTCATTAGCTGGACTTCCAGCCGTTTATGTAGAAAATGAAGCCGAAGCAGAGACTTTGGAGCTGGAGCTGAAGGATGCCTATTCGGGTCTAAAAGTAGTCCTTATTTATACTGTTTTTGTTGATCGGAATGTCATTATCCGTTCTACACGCTTGAGTAATGAAGGGGGAAAGAAGCTTCGGCTTCTCCGTGCTCTAAGTGCAAGTGTAGACTTCCTGGATAAAGGGGACTTAGAAATCATCTATCTTTCTGGAGCCTGGGCTCGAGAAGGTAATATGACCCGCAGAGCTCTTCATCAAGGTGAAACTCGAATAGATAGCAAGAGAGGCATGAGCAGCCATCAATTAAACCCCTTTTACGCGTTGGTCACTCCGGAAACAACGGAAAACCATGGTGATGCTTACGGCTTCAGCTTAGTATACAGCGGCGGATTTGAAGCGGTTGCTGAAGTGGATTCATTCAACACTACGCGAATTAGCATGGGAGTGAATTCTTTTGACTTCACATGGCTACTGAATCCAAGTGATAGTTTCCAAACACCGGAAGTCGTTATGGTTTACTCTAAGCAAGGGTTGGGCGATATGTCGCGTACTTATCATCGCTTGTACCGGACAAGGCTATGCAGAGGGGAATATAGAGATAAAGAGCGGCCGATTCTAGTTAATAACTGGGAGGCTACTTATTTTAATTTTAATGCTGAAAAGTTGTTAGCAATTGCGGAAGAAGGGGAGAAGCTAGGAATTGAGCTGTTCGTCTTGGATGACGGCTGGTTCGGCAAGAGGGATTCGGATAATTCATCTCTTGGTGATTGGTACGAGGATCGCCGGAAGCTGCCGGACGGACTTGCTGATGTGGCGGAACGCATTAATCGGCTTGGGCTTAAATTCGGACTTTGGTTTGAACCCGAGATGATATCGCCGGACAGCGATCTTTACCGGGAGCATCCGGACTGGTGTCTTCATGTTCCTGGACGCAGGCGCAGCGAAGCAAGGTGGCAGCTCGTGCTGGATTATACTCGAAAGGAAGTTCGTGATTACATTTATGACTCCCTTTCAGCGATCTTCTCCAGCGTGCCGATCTCTTATGTGAAATGGGACATGAACCGCGCTCTGACTGAAATGGGTTCCGCTTCACTGCCCTCTGAACGTCAATCGGAGACGGCCCATCGCTATGTTCTAGGATTGTACGAGCTGTTGGAACGCATCACCACGGCATATCCGAATATTCTGTTTGAGAGTTGCTCAAGTGGTGGAGGCCGCTTCGACCCTGGAATGCTCTACTACATGCCTCAAACCTGGACAAGTGATAATACGGATGCTGTAGAACGGTTAAAGATACAATATGGTACTAGCATTGTTTATCCTGTAAGTGCAATTGGAGCCCATGTATCAGCCGTTCCTAACCATCAAGTTGGACGGATAACGCCACTTGATTTTCGTGGGAACGTCGCCATGTCTGGAAACTTTGGATATGAGCTTGATCTAACCAAATTCAGCGATGAAGACAAAGAGATTGTCAAAAACCAAGTCATAACTTACAAGCAAATTCGTGGATTAGTTCAAAAGGGTGACTTGTATCGCTTGAAGAGTCCATTTGAAGGGAACGAATCGGCTTGGATGTTTGTATCTGAAGACAAAGAGGAAGCCGTTGTGTACTATTTTCAAGTGATGGCCGTGCCGAATGCAGCGCGAAGAACCTTGCGGCTTGATGGGCTTAACCCGGATCTTGAATACGAAGTTTGGTCAGGTAACTATGGAGAAAAGTCAAGCTATGGGGGAGACAGGCTCATGCAATTGGGACTACACCTAGCTTATCATCAGAAAGACTATGAAAGTGGATGGTTCAGACTTAAAGCAGTTAAGGCTGGGTAAGGCCTGACTTCATTAATGTTCTAGAGAAATTTGGTCGTCCGGAAAAAAAATTCCGTTGGCTGAATCATATGAATGACATTGGATTGCTCGATCCGGAAAACTTCGTGCAGAAGACTGACTAGTTTAAAGCTAAGGTAGCTTCGGGTCGGTCGTCGGCAATGACTTCAAGGATTCAACTTTATATTATTTTACTCGCAATTATTCGGAGATGCTGACAGGGAATTACAGTGAACCGGAAAAAGAAGCTCTGAAAGCCTATAATATCGAGCATTGGAAAGACCTATTCCCTCAAGAAGAAGAATTCAAAATGAGAGCATACGGAGCGGCATACACGATGTCCCTTCCAAATGACGACCCAGCTGTTATCCTGGGGGCTAATGGTCTTCCAAGTAATTTATTTTGATTGAAAAGTTAAGGGACATTCTCCGTCCCAGCGGAGGCGGAACGGCCCTTTTTTATGCACTGTCTGATTTAATGCCAAATCTATACCTAATGAGGAAGTGACCCATGAGAAATCCGAATCTCGCTGCTATGGTACCTTGCAATCCGAATGCTTCTAAAGAAGTAAAAGCAGTACTACAGTACTTAAGCGGGATAGCTGGCAAAGCTATTATTACCGGTCAACACACGCAAACCAATTTGCAAAAGGAACTCCAGTACATCGAAAAGGTTACGGGGAGGCTTCCTGCGCTTTGTGGCTTTGAGCTGTTAAGTTATTCGCCGAATATTAATTATGAAAACAGCAGTCCAGAGTGCCTGCTTGAGATTGATGAGAACCGAAACACGCTTGACCGCGCTTGGGAATGGGCAGAACGAAAAGGTATGATCACCTTCACCTGGCATTGGTTCTCTCCTTTTGGAAGCTGGGATAAGGGGTTCTATTCGAATAATACAACATTTGATGCCTCCAATGCTGTAATAGAAGGAACGGAGGAGTATGAGGCATTGATTTCCGATATGGATCATATGGCCGATATCCTGAAACCTTTTTGCGAGAATCGGATTCCGATTCTGTGGAGACCCTTCCATGAAGCCGAGGGGGAATGGTTCTGGTGGGGTCACAAAGGGCCAGAGGTTGCAAAGCAGTTGTACCGTATTATGTATGACCGATATACACACATCCATGCTCTGAATAATCTAATCTGGGTCTGGAACTCACCTTTGGCGGAAGGATATGCAGGTGATGATGTGACTGATGTGATATCAAGAGACCTGTACCCTCCCAAGCATACGCATACGGATTTACAGCCCGAATATGAGGAACTCATGCGCATAACCTCAGAACCGAAGTTAGTTGCATTAGGAGAGATTGGGGTGCTGCCTAGCATAAATCAACTCTCTATAACTAGAATTCCGTGGGTTTGGTACATGATCTGGTCAAACGAATTTGGATCGACTGCAGAGTGGACTTCCGAGGAGGAACTACTCCAGGCTTACCATCATGAATATGCGATTACACTCGATAAATTACCCGTATTGTATTAAAACAGTTGAGTTCTAAACAGGCCGTCTCGGATTTAACGGAGACGGCCGATTTTTTTCATGTGTAGGTGTCACTATTACTTAGCGCTGTGTGGTACAGTCACGTTTACAGCAGCAATGAGCTTCTTCAACATTTTGTGGATGACGGTCTTGCCGGCTGTGCTGTTCGGTTGTTCATCGCGGGAAAACGATCTACGAAGGCTATTTCGATTATGCGGATCTGGCGGAAAAACGTCCGTTCGGCCCGATTATCTTTATGCAATGACCAAGGCAATCACCAACGAGTCCCATTCGAATTATGGATTTGTTTTTAAAGAAAAGAATCAAGTTCATCCGGATCTCTCTCGAGAGAAAAGACGAAGATTTTAACAAATGGCCTCATGGCCGCCTATTTTTGTTATCGAACAAAGAGCAAATCATTACGATGAAAATCCAATCAACGTTATATGGTTTACCTAACTGAAACCCCTTACAATGTATTACAGAAGGAGGAATGCGACATCATGTTAGCACAACTATACAAATATCGTTGGCAGTATGTCATGATTTTACCGGCTGTTTTGCTTTTGTTTCTATTTAATTATGTTCCTATGGCGGGCATTCAAATCGCATTTCGCGATTTTCAGATCGGGTCATCTATATGGGACAGCGCGTGGGTTGGAATCCAAAACTTCACGTTTCTGCAAGAGCCTCAGTTTTGGATTGTCGTGAAAAATACGTTGTTCATTTCGGTTTTGAAATTCGTATTCGGATTTCCGGCTCCAATTGGATTGGCCATTATGATTAATGAATTGGTGAGCGCAGGCTTCAAAAGATTCGTCCAATCGGTTAGCTACCTGCCTCATTTCTTCTCATGGATTGTCGTCGCTTATATTTTACAATCGTTTCTTACGTTAGACGGCGGCTTGGCGAATGATTTGATTACAAAAATGGGCGGAGAGCCTATCTTCTTCCTAGGCTCGGAGAGCTGGTTTCGGCCGATGATCGTCTCCAGCGGATTGTGGAAGGAAGTAGGCTGGAATACGATTCTTTATCTCGCGGCAATTACAGCCATTGATCCCCAGCAGTATGAAGCGGCCAAGGTGGAAGGCGCAGGGAAATGGGCGCAAATCCGGCATGTTACGCTGCCAGGCATGATCCCGACGGTTTCAATCGTTCTCATTCTTAGCATTCCAAGTTTGATTACCGTGGGCATGGATCAAATTTATCCGCTCTTGAATCCGGCGAACATGCAGGTGGCGGACGTTCTCGATACGTATGTGCTTCGAACCGGCCTTCAACAGGGGTATTTCGGAATGGCTACAGCAATCGGTCTCCTGTCATCCGTTATCGGTCTTATTCTAGTGGTGCTCACGAATCAGATATCTAGAAAATTGAATGGCGAGGGGTTATGGTAATCGATGAAACGTACATCTGGTGAGATCATTTCCCAAATCATTCTTATTGTTCTTATGCTTCTGCTGTGTTTATCCGTGCTCTATCCATTCGCGTATATGCTGGCGATCTCACTGAATGAGGGAACCGACGCAGCGAAGGGCGGCGTATATTTGTGGCCACGGGCATTTACACTAATCAACTATGAAATCGTACTCGGTAACGAAGTGATTCAGCACGCATATCTAATTACGATCTTGCGTACTATCGCGGGTACAATAGCTGGCCTCATGGTCACGCTGATGGTGGCATTCGGCTTATCGTATACGAAGGTTCCATTCCGTAAATCGATTCTGAGCTATATTTTGCTGACCATGCTTTTCAGCGGAGGGCTTGTACCTCTTTATATTCAGCTTTATAATTTGGGGCTTATTAACAACTTCTTGGTTTATATCATACCCGGAATGTTCTCGGCTTGGAATATGTTTGTCATGCTGAAGTTCATTCAAGGCATTCCAGAGGCACTCGTCGAGTCGGCGGAGCTGGATGGTGCAGGGCCGTTCCGCGTATTGCTCCAAATTATCGTTCCGCTGTCGAAGCCAATGCTTGCGGCAATCGGATTGTTCACCGCTGTCGGCCATTGGAATGATTGGTTCGCCGGAGCGTTCTACGTCACTAAGCAGGATCTCATTCCGGTACAAACGTTTCTCCAGCAGTTATTGTCGGCGCAGGATATGTCAGCAATCCTGGGCTCGAACTCGAATCAGGAAGCGCTAGCCAGAGGATCGCAAATGCAGAACGTGACACTCATGTCAGTCAAAATGGCAACCGTAATGGTAAGCGCGATTCCGATTCTATGTGTGTATCCGTTCCTTCAGAAGTATTTCGTAAAGGGCGTATTGATCGGCTCCGTCAAAGGTTAAGAGCCACCGTTAATGAGGGTATTGGGCTTCATCACATACCGTAACTTAGGTAAGCGAAAAGGGGAGAAAAGAAGCATGCAGAGCAAATGGGTAAAGAAGACCGGATTAATGGCTATGTCCGGTGTAGTATTGCTATCTGTCATCGCAGGATGTTCCGGTTCGAATGCATCGAAGAACGATCCGAAAAGCACGAACGCAGCGCAAGGCGGAACGGAAACGACAAAAGGCTCCAACAAGTTCAATCTATGGCTGGGCTGGTCGGCAACGGTTAATAATGATAGCCTTGTCCAAAAAAATTGGAAGGAAACGGAGCCAGGCATTGAGGTTGTGCTTGAAGCTACTCAAGGTGACGCAGTTACGGCGCTTAACTTGAAGCTGAATACCGGCGGCTTCGAAGATGCAGCTGTCTTCAATCGAAGTGAAATCGTGAAAGCAGCGATGATTCGCTCCAATAAAATTTTGTCAGTCGAGCAATATTTCGATATGCCTGATCAATATCCCAACCTTGCAGCGATTCCTAAGCAATATTTGGACCAAATGAAGGATGCGGACGGGCATATTTGGTCCATTCCAACCTGGTTCGACCAAAATCCTGACAATCCATGGCCGGGCTGGGCATCGCAAACATGGCTTGTCCGTACGGACGTGCTTGAGAAAGCGGGAATGACCACAGCTGATTTGGCTACGATTGAAGGTGTTGAAGCGTACTTGAAAAAAGCCTCAGAGCAAAAAGACGCGTCAGGCAAGCCGCTGATTCCGCTTAGCTTCTTAATGGATCCTAACGATACGGCAGGCTGGAACGATGAAAATACGGTTTTAAGCACGTTTGGCGTAACGACGGGAGGCGGTATTATCCCGGTAGAGAAGAAGGGTGACGAACTTGTCCTCTTGTATGACGACCCACAGTATAAAGTGGCTTACCAATGGATGAACAAAATGTATCGTTCCAATCTGGTGGACCCAGAGGTCGTAACCGATAAAAAGGAACGCTACAAAGAGAAAAACAAAGCTGGACGCGTAGCGATGAACGTAGGCTCCTTCTTTAACGTGGATAATTCGATCTGGGAGACGTTGGACGGCCCGACTGAGCCAGGCTGGTTCTATCAAGTCGTTCCATTCCCTAAGGTAGAGGGCGTTGAGAAGCTTGGAGCGAACACTGTCATCAACCCGTATCCAGGATATGACGTCTACATTAGCAAAAAATCCAAAAATCTAGAAGCGGTTTTGAAGTTTCTTGATTACTCACTTAAGCCTGGAGCGGATCAGCAGCAAGTCATTAACGAAGGACCAGAAGGAAAGTTCTGGGGCTGGATCGATCAGCCGCTAGGACGATGGAATTATATTGATGCAGAATATGATAAAGCGCGTAATTCTGGCGAGCCTGCACAGAAAGCGAAAGTAACGCCAGAGCTGTATATGATTTCTTCCTATAATAACGACTGGTATCCGTGGTGGAATTACGGCACAGGCGATAAAGTCGGAAACGAAAAAACGTCGAAATTCACGGCAACGGTAGGACAGATGGGCGCCGTGCGTAGCACGCAAACCTATGACTTGGTTAAAGCGAAGGCAGGCGGTCTGCTAGAGAAATACTTGCCTGAGCTCGAAAATATTCGCAAAGAGTATAGAGCGAAACTCATCATGTCCAAAAGCGGCGAGCAGTTCGAAGCAACCTGGATGGCTTTCCGTGATGCCCTTGAGAAACGTGGGCACTGGACTGAAGTTAAGCAAGAATGGCAGGAGCAATATGAAGTATTGCTGAAAGAGCAAGGCTAGCGGTATACCAAAATGGAGCACTCCTTTCTGGGAGGTTGCTCCCTTTTCCATTGTTGCGAATACGATTACAATACGGAAAGGAGGGATACGATGCTATTACGCCGCAGTCTTGAACGAATCGTTATTAAATACACCCAGAAAATGAACCTGCGCCGAAAAATATTAATTCTGTATGGAGCCATTATTTTTGTTCCAACGATTTTTTTAGGCATTGTTGCGGGCTATCTTGCGCTTGAAAGCTTCAGGGACAATTACCTGGTCACCATTAATGAAGCGATGCGCCAAACCGTTCAAAATATAGAATTCCGCAAGCAAAGCTACGATGTGCTTGCTACGCGTACGGCAACGGATGGGGAGCTAATCTCGCGGTTAAGCCGTAATTACTCGGATATGTTCGAGCAGCTGAACACGGTTGAGTATGTAGACCGTTCATTTGTATTTACGAGTAAATACTTGCCGGGTATCGATGATTTCCGGATTTACCACACGAATCCGATGCTTGTGCAGGACGGACGATTGCTGTGGAAGCCAGAGGGGCGCATCTTGCAGCCTGACTTGAATGAGACGGATTGGTTTATCCAAACGAGCGAGGCTTCCAACTCGTTAATATGGAGCAATGTGAACAAGAATAAGCTTGTCATCTCACATAAAGTGATGAGCCCGACCGGCAATTTGCAGGGCATTATTTATATGCTGTTAGACTATAAATCGGTTTTTGGCAATCTGTTCAATCAGCCGTTCAGTGGTTCAGGCGAATTATCGATTATTGACGATTCCGGCATGATCATCGTTTCCTCCGATCCAGAAAAAATCGGATTAAAGTTTCAATCGACAACGCTGAATAATCACTGGGATAATGCGAGCCTATCTGATGGCGTAATGGTGGATGGCAATCTGCTTATGGTAAGGCCGATTGATTCGAACTGGCATGTGGCCGCGTTGATCCAGATGGATCAGCTTGAGCGCCAGTCCAAGATGATTTTATACGGCATCGTGGCTGTTATTTTCTTTTTTCTGCTTTGCTCTACTTTTTTAATTATGACGGTGCTGAAAAATGTCGTATGGCGTATTCGTAAGCTTGGCACGCGCATGTACGATGTCAGTCAAGGACAGTTCGATGTCAGTATTCGCAATACGGCTAAAGATGAGCTCGGCGATCTGGAAATTTTGTTTAATTCGATGTCCAGCCGTCTGGGTATGCTCGTTGAAGACATTACGCAAGCGAAGCTCAAGGAACGCGAGCAATCATTCAAAGCGCTGCAGGCTCAAATCAATCCTCATTTTATATACAATTCGTTAAGTTTGCTAAGGTGGCGTGCGCTGGATCTTCAAGACGAAAAACAGCTGCGCACCATAGACGCCTTGACCGCCTTTTACCGTCTGGCGCTGGACAATAAAATTAATGTCATACAAATAAAGGGCGAGCTTGAACATGTCAGAGCTTATTTGGATATTCAAGAAATGCGTTATCCGGGAAGGGTGACCATCGAGTGGCATATCGAGCAAGAGCTGCTGGAGCTTTACACGATCAAGCTGTTATTACAGCCTATTGTGGAAAATTGTTATTTGCATGGCAACATTACAGGGAAGAAGGGCGGCGTTATCCGAATTTCGGCGCAGCTCGAACAAGACAACATTCGATTCGAGGTGTTCGATAACGGAATAGGCATCTCAAGAGAGATGCTGAAACAGATTCAATTAGGAAAGCAGGCGGGGAACGGAAACGGATACGGTACTGCTAATATTCGCGAGCGGCTCCAGCTCTATTTTGAGAATAAACATGAATTTACCATAGACAGCAAAGAGAACGAATGGACGGCGGCAACGATTATCATACCGGCAAGTGTTCATAGGCCGCAGATTAGGAAGGTGATGTAGTGTTGTTAAAAGCGTTGATCGTGGATGATGAGCCTACCCATGTTCAGGGGCTTGTGCGCTATATCAAGTGGAAGGAGCTAGGCTATGATACGCCTTTCACCGCAGAGTCCGGTCAAGAAGCTCTCGACTTATTGCGGAATACTTCTATTGATGTGTTGATATCAGATGTATCAATGCCTGTTATGACGGGAATTGAACTTGTTGCAGAGGCTAAAGCGATCCAGGCGCAGCTTCAAGTGCTGATGATCAGCGGCTACAACGAATTCGAATTTGTACAGGAAGCGATGAACGTTGGGGCGCAAGCGTATGTGTTGAAGCCGATTAAAGTGGAAGAGGTAGAGAGCAAGCTTACCGGGTTCCGCAAGACATTAACCAAGTTAAAGCAAATTGAAAATCAAGCGCAGGAGCTGCAGCAGAAAGTATCCGGCAGTCTCGATATCGTCAGAGAACGGTTCGTATCCGATGTTATTGGGGAGGCAGGCATTCATGCCCAGATGCTGCATTCATGGGGCAGCCTGCTGGAGCTTCCTGCAAGCAACCAAGAAATCGGATTAATCGTACTGGGCTATGATCATTTTCATTCCTCGGTGCAGGACGCAAGAGAGAGGGTTGTGATCAGCAACGGATTTTTGAGAACGGTCCATATCGGTTTAAGCGATTTTGATCATGTTTATATCGCAAAGACCGTCACTGATGAAATCGTGGCCTTGCACATTAATTTAAGTCCGCTTGAACGTGCGTCAATTGAAAAACAGCTTGCTTTCATCCAAAATGTCATGCAGGAGCAATACGGCTCAACGGTTACGATTGGCAATAGCAGAGTATGTACGACTTGGGAAGATGTACCGACGCTTTATAAGGAAGTTAAATTCATGATGGCAAGATTCCGCTTGATGGAGAGCGGGCAAATTCTGCACTATGATCGACTAGATGAATCTGAGTTCCAACAATTTCGTCTGCGAGAAGAGATTATACCCGAGATTTTACAGCTGACAGAAGATGCTGCCGATGCTCATAAGGTTGTTGACTACGTTAATAATGTGTTTGATATGCTGCTTCCTCAGCCTTCTATGCCATTTACGTATATACAGGCGTTTGGCATGGCATTGCTCAGCGAACTGGCTCGCAAGCAGACATGGAATAAAGAGCTGGGCGGGGAAATGAATTTGGAGATGTGGCAGAAGCTGATCGATTGCAGAAGCGAGGCGCAAATTCGTGAAGTCGTGATCGATTACGTTCAACGCCATATGGTTATCGAAAAGAAAGGTGAAGCCAGTCAAAGGCATAATCTGATCGGCAAGGTTTCCGAATATTTGGAGGCACATTTCCAAGAACATATCACAGTAAAGCAAATTGCTGAAATTCATCATCTGAATGCGAGTTACTTAAGCGTGCTGTTCAAAAAAGAGATGGGCAAAACGATATCTGATTTTCTACAGGAAACACGCATGAATAAAGCCAAAGAGCTGCTTAACAATCCAAGCATCAAGGTGTATGAGGTATCTGAGCAGGTCGGATTTCAGACCGCAGCTTATTTTGCCTACTTGTTCAAGAAGACGACGGGCTATACGCCGCAAGAATATAGGGATTACCATTAAGGCATTTGCTATGAGCTGGAGGCTATGAAAAAATGATGATAGAGTCAATTGCGGGAACGTGGAGATTTTGCTTGGATGAGACCAAGCAAGGCATTGATCAAAAATGGTATAACGAGCGGCTGCAAGATCACATTCAGCTGCCAGGAACCACCTCGGAGTATCAAAAAGGCGAATATAACACGGCCAAAGAAGTCGCTCACCTAACTGAGGCTTATCCGATAAACGGTTATGCATGGTACCAACGCGAGATTGAAATCAAGGCGGAATGGGCGAACAAGCATATCCAGCTGTACGTGGAGCGGACAAGAGTAACGAAGGTTTGGATCGGCGATGAACTGCAAGGCATGCAGAACAGCATAAGCGCGCCCCATATCTATGAATTTGGGATCATGACTCCTGGCACGTATACGTTAACCATATTGGTTGATAACAGCGGCCTGCCGATAAAAGGCGGTCATATGACATCACCCGATACGCAGACGAACTGGAACGGACTGCTCGGCAGAATGGAGCTTCAAGCAGCGGATTTAATCCGATTGGACAACATTCAGGCGTTCCCCGATGTTGCTAATAAGTCCGTTCAGCTCAGGTTTCAACTGATCAACGATACGATGGACAATGCGGATACCCAGCTAGCTATCGCTTTAATGGATATGGTTGGAACAATCCAAGGCAACGCAAATGCTGCAACAGCAGTAAAGATCGCTATGATTCAGTCCGTACCGGGTAACCAGTCTGTTGAACTGCACTATGAACTCGGCGAAGATATCATGCTGTGGGATGAGTTCAACCCCGTATTATACCGCTTGCTTGTGAGTCTGGAGGCGAACGCTAACGGGAAATTGTATCGGAATGAGCAATCCGTAAGCTTCGGCATGCGCAAGTTCGGTACGGAAGGCACACAGTTCACGAATAACGGTCGTAAAGTATTTTTGCGAGGAAAACATGACGCGTTGGCTTTTCCTCTAACCGGTTATGCGCCGATGACGGTGGAAGAATGGGTCAAGGTGCTATCTATCGCCAAGTCCTACGGGATTAATCATTATCGCTTCCACACCTGCTGCCCGCCAGAAGCAGGATTTATAGCCGCGGATTTGCTCGGTATTTATTTCGAGCCTGAGCTGCCGTATTGGGGCGCATTTCAAGATCCAGCGGATGAAGACTATGATGAGGCGAGATCGGACTACTTGCGGGAGGAAGGATTGCGCATATTAAAGGCTTATGGCAATCACCCATCATTTGCTTTGTTTACGCTAGGCAACGAATTGCATGGCAGTCGCAACGCCATGTCGAGCTTGTTGAAGGAATATCGGGAACAAGATAGCAGGCGCTTATACGCTGAAGGGGCGAATAACTATTTCTGGGCGCCGGCTTTCTCGGAAGACTCTGATTTCTGGGTTACCATGCGAACAGGGCATGGCGAATCGATGGTTCGAGCTTCTTTCTCCCATGCGGACTTGCCCCTTGGGCATGTGCAGGATAGCTATCCTTCAACCTTAACGGACTATCGTGATAATCTTCCGGACATTCAAGTGCCTACGATAAGCCATGAAATTGGCCAATATCAATCCTTCCCAAACTTTGGCGAAATAGAGAAATACACAGGCGTTCTGAAAGCACGGAACTTAGAAGTGTTTCGCGAGAGGCTTCAGGCTGCGGGAATGCTCGATCAAGCCGATCATTTCTTCCGGGCATCCGGACAGCTCGCGGTTATATGCTACCGCGAAGAGATTGAAGCCGCTTTGCGCACTCCGGGCTTCGGCGGGTTTCAACTGCTAGATCTGCAGGACTTTCCGGGCCAAGGAACGGCATTGGTTGGCGTATTGGACGCGTTTATGGAATCCAAAGGCTTTATAGAACCGGAGAAGTGGCGCGAGTTTTGCTCGGAAATCGTTCTGCTGGCAAGGATTCCGAGGTTTACGTATACCCAGGAGGAGACGTTTGTCGCCGAACTGGAAATCGCAAATTACGGGTCTGACTCGCTTGAAGCTATGCAGTTGGAGTGGTCGCTAAAGCAAGGAGACCGACTAATTGAGGCTGGAGCGATGGCGGCAAAGAATATTCAACAAGGGGCTTTGGAAAATGTGGGTACGCTGCAGATCGACCTGTCCGCAGCAGAGGCTCCCGCCAAGCTGGAGCTTACTCTGAAATGGAAGGGCAGCGACGTTATAAATCATTATCCGATCTGGGTATATCCGTCGGCGCAGGCAGAAGCCAAGCCGCAACAAGCTGAATTTCACTTGCGTAGAGAATTCAATCAAGAGGTAAGCGATATTCTCGAAGAAGGCGGGCGTGTTTTGCTCATTCCCCATCAAGAGCAGCTATCCTCCCATATCGGCGGAGCGTTTGCTTCGGACTTTTGGTGTTATCCTATGTTTAGATCCATCTGTGAGGGAAAAAACGCGGCTCCAGCACCGGGAACGCTCGGAATCTTATGTGATGAGAAGCATCCCATGTTCGAGGCCTTTCCAACCGAGTTTCATAGCAACTGGCAGTGGTGGCCGATCCTGACCCACTCTCATTCGCTTATACTGGATAAGTGGCCGGAAGCGTTCCGTCCCCTAGTGCAGGTCATTGACAACTTTGAGCGCAATCATAAGCTCGGCTTGATCGTTGAAGCTAAGGTTGGCAATGGAAGCTTGCTCATATGCGCAAGCGACCTTATTGGTCACCAAGATAAGCCGGAGGTACGCCAGCTTTTTCATAGCTTGCTGCAATATGCGGCATCTGCGGAGTTCAACCCATCATTAGAACTCAGCTATGACCAGATTCGCAGCGTGCTGGATCCGAACGTGGAGAGCGATCGCGAGACGCATCGCGGTCAAGCGGTTATTAATCCTTCCTATCCGAATAATATAAGTTGAACTAAAGACACTTCTACATTCTGATGCAAAGACGATCGATAATACGCATGGGATTCTTTCATGATATTAATCATAAATGTCTCTACATTCTTCCGTATCTCAGCGGTTATGTGCTAAAACAAACTATTGATGTTGATGACATCTGCTCTGAGCCACTGCTCAATTCGCATTCTTAGCGTTAGAGAAACGGGCGTTTCCTATCCCCCAAAGCTGCACGATAAAAGGTTTTGACAATACGATCGACAATCTTCCTCTTCTGGTTAACGTGAACGTTAATAAAGAGCTTCTTTGCATGCTGGCCGTAGACCAATTGCTTTGGAGAATGGCTAATTGGGTTCGGATTTTGAGAAATAGCTTATCAACGGTGATATCATTATGAGAGAGCAATTCGCCTAAGCTAAAAACGATTAAGTAATGAAAGACAGACACTCATTGTATTTATACAATGGGTGTTTACTATTAGTGTGGATCGAACTGCAGAGGATAGCTTTCCACTCTTGGCAGCAATGATTTACATAGGGTTGTGTCCACAACCTCAAAAAATACGATAATACGGGTGAGGACTTAGAGGATTTGATTTCAATCGGCACCATAGCCCTGATCAAAGCTACGGTAAGTCTATTGACTTGGGATTTAGAAACAGTAAGTTTTAAAGGAGAAGTGTTTGGAGTTGCGAAAAACCCAGATGATGTGATTTTTCTAACTCCAATAGATCGAAACAAAAAAGAAAATAACATTAAAAGAAGTTATTATTTCAGAGTTCATTATTTTGAAGAGCAACATTAGTTCTGTCTGATGATATGAATATCTATACAACGGAAGTCGCATAACATGTGGCTTTTTTATATATTGTCTAAATGAGTAGGATACCATAATGCCAAGTCAGTCTTGGAAGGCATTGCACCAACGAATTTGCACACCTTGAGATGATTGCGACCATGATTTACAAGCTGACAAAAGATGCAACGCCAGAACAGCTTAAGGCTGCTGGACTTGGTGCTCATTATGTGGCTCATAACAGCGCCTTGTTTTATGAGAATGCAGGCGGCGTACCCTTTACGGCTACGTACATTCAGGCCAAAGGTGATCCAATTGCGGATCTATATGAGGACATAGCGGCGGAGGAGAAGGTTAGGGCGACGTATCAGTGGCTAATTGATCTTAGGGATGATGTGGATCTGCAGGATAGCTTGAAGTATTTGCAGGAGCGGGAGATTATACACTCTCTGCGGTTCCGGGAAGCGGTGGAAATACTTAAGGATAAGCGGGATGAGAAGATATTCTATTAGAAGGAACCTCTCTGCAGGGTACTGCGGGGAGGTTTTTTTTGTTTGTGTACAGAATTGTACAGAGGAGAATAGTCCACCATCCAATACTAATTGTATGGAAAAGAGTCTAGATAAACAGTATACTTGCTATAATTGTTTTTTGTTGAGGTGAATATCAAATGGATGAAATCGATGAATCAAAACAGCTTGTATTACAAATCGGCGGTGCCTTGAAAAAGTACAGAAAAGAAAAAAACATGAGCTTAGACGAATTAGCGGAATTAACGGGTGTAAGCAAACTTACTCTGGGGAATATCGAACGTGGCGATACAAATCCAACTTTGGCGATTATTTGGAAAATTTCAAAAGGCATGTCTTTACCGCTATTGGCTTTGTTGAAATCAGAAGAGCCTGTTAGTTTGTATCGAGCAGGAGAAGGACTGCGGTTTTCTAATGATCAAAAAAATTGGATCATTGAACCAGTCTTTAAACACACAAGCAACGATATTGAAATGTGTCGGGCTTACTTACAGCCGAATAGCTCGTATCACCCTGAAGGTCATCATGCGAATACAACAGAAATTGCGACAGTAATGACTGGTTCCATTGAAATTCAAGTCAATGGAGAGGTTTACACATTGAATCAATATGATACGATCAGTTTTCGTGCAGATTGTCCTCACTCTTATACCAATCATACGAATAGCGAAACAGTGCTCCATATATGCTTAAAGTATGATTTCTAAAAGTCAGAAATCCTACTTATTTAATACAACTCCGAATTCCATGACGGGAATTCAGAGTTGTATTTTTGTTTTCAGATGATTTTATGTATATTATACAATACCACTTGTTAAAAATAATATACTATAATATACTTTTAATATTCGCGCGGATGTTATTTCATATTTTTTCAATCAGTAGGAAACAAATTATACGTATAAATTCAGGAAGGAGAAATGAAAAATGTCGAACAAACAAAATAAAAAAGCCGTACCATCTTCTATCGGACTGATAATTCTCGGCATTATTGTTATTGCAGCTAATTTACGTGCTCCTTTAACCTCAGTCGGTCCTTTAGTGAGTTTCATAAGGGATGACGTTGTTATTTCAAATACATTAGCCGGCCTGATAACAACGGTACCTTTGCTTGCCTTTGCTTTATTATCGCCACTAGTACCAAAATTAGGACGAAGGTATGGTGTTGAACGTATCATTTTGATTGCCCTAATCTTTCTGACTGTTGGCATTGTAATACGTTCTTTATCTGGCATAGCTAATCTGTATATTGGGACAGCAATTCTTGGATTCGCAATTGCCATATGTAATGTATTATTGCCAAGTTTAATCAAAAGGGATTTCCCAAATAAAATTGGCTCCATGACAGGTATTTACTCCATTTCAATGAGTTTATTTGGAGCAATCGCATCGGGAATCAGTGTACCGCTAGCCGTGAACGCAGGTCTAAAATGGCAGGGAGCATTGGGAATATGGGGGATTCTAAGCTTTGTATCGATTCTCTGTTGGCTACCCCAACTAAGAAATCAAACGAAGCAAACAACCACGATGAGTCAACAGATAGCCAGTAATGATGTGAATGTTTGGAAATCCCCTCTTGCCTGGCAAGTAACCCTGTTTATGGGTATACAGTCCATGGTTTTCTATGTGTTGATCGCATGGTTGCCTGAAATTTTAAAGCAGCAAGGAATTGACTCAAACCAATCAGGATGGTACCTCTCGATAATGCAGTTAGCTCTGCTTCCATTTACTTTTATTGTGCCCGTTATTGCTGGGCGCATGTCTAGTCAACGTTTGTTAGTGGTCATCATAACCATTTTGCTTTTGACGGGAACGCTCGGACTTCTATACGGAAGCTCCAATATAATTCTGTTATGGATCATAATACTCGGAATTGGTGGAGGCTGCGCCTTTAGTTTGTCCATGATGTTTTTCGGTTTACGTACTGAAAATGCGCATCAAGCAGCGGAACTGTCTGGCATGGCGCAGTCGATCGGATATCTTCTTGCCGCAATCGGTCCTGCCCTTATAGGATTTCTACATGATTTGACAAATAGTTGGAATCTGCCACTTTTCATTCTGCTTGGCGCTTCGGTCTTACTCTTTATAGTCGGTATAGGAGCAGGAAGAAACCGTTTTGTAGGTAGCCGAAATAGTTACGAACTGCCACAGAAAGGACGATGAATAGGTTTGACAAAATTATTGTGGCAATTGATAAAGCTAAAATAATGAACAAACTCCTCGATGCAACCTATGAATAGCCTGAAACAAATAAACTCAAGTTACCTTGGTTAATGTCAGCCAGGAATATGTATCGAAGGCTTTCGACAGCTAAATTGGCGTTCGTTGATTATCATTGAAAGTGGATAATCGCTAACAAACAAAAAACTAGGGCCCCAAAGTGGCCCTAGTTTTTTTAGAAGCGTCAATCATGATCAGCTCAATCGATTAATTTAGCAATGATTTGACTCTTAATTGAAAAAAATGAGTGTTAATTAGATTCTATGAGTCCAGTTGTTATTAAATCTTCAATGTTCAGATACATGGTTCCTTTGTATTTCTTAATACGAATGTCACTTAAAGTAAAGTCGCCATCCGTCGCCTTTTTGTATTCCGCTGTCAAATTAATATCCACTCTGACGATTTCGAAGCCGACATATTTGCCTATCGTAATGATGTTGGCATTGCTATTGCCAAGTTTGCTTACGCCTTCGATTTCAGACAGCATAGATAATGAAATCCATCCCTTGCTCATCAGTGGTGGCAATGCTTCTTTATTCTCTGCTGCAGCTACATAATTGGCGTCAAAATAATCCGGATATCCTTTATACCCTGGTAGTTTGGATTCCTTCTCTGTTGGTGGCGCACCAACAACACGGAATTCAGGGAAATTTGCAATTGTCTTGGTAATGGAATCGATCTCGGCTAACTCTTTTTGGGTATTCAGGGCGTTGGTTGCAGCGGGACCAAACGATATCACTCCATCAGCACTGAAAAATATCGGGATACCGTCGATCGTGTAAGAGGCCCCTTTAAAGGATGGACTATTAACTTGAATCACATTTGCTTCTGCAGACCAATAAACGGAGTTACCTGTTGCTTCCCCAACGATTCTAATTGGGATGTAAGTGTTACCATTTTGCGTAAAGGGTTCTGCTTGCAATGCTTTCTTCTGGCCGTTCACAACTGCTGTTTTGTTGCCAATCGTAAATGTAATCTTTAAATCATCCTTTTTGCCCGTAACTTGTTTAAGTTTTGCATCATAACCGATTTCCATTTTCAAATTTCCAAATAATTCTCTGAAAGGAACGAAGGAAACTCCATTCTTGCTTACTGATTTAGATTTGAGCGGGACTCCATCTACAAAAATATAAGCTCCTTTATTGGCTGCTGATACAGGAATAACACCTATACTGAACAATAAAACGCAAATCATAGCAGTAATCGACAATCTCTTCAAAAAAACGCCTCCAGAACTAGTTTTTATTTCCACTATTTACTATATTACTATCATTTGGAACTCTGTCAATAAAAAAATAGTTATTTTGTCGAAATGTGACCCAAGTATTCAATGTTCTTTCGAATTCCCTCAAATAAAGAGGCTAACCCAATTGCAGCTTAAGCTCATCAATCGTTTTACATACTTTGGGCTGTCGGTCGATTCACGATCTCAGCATGAAAAAGCATCGACCACGCAAGTTTATGCTCAGCTCCGCGGAGAGCGTCGGAGAGAACGTTATCACCGATTTTTTTTAGAATTTAGTTAATCAGGTTCAATAGTATTGTTGGATGCCTTTAATTATTCAGTCTTTCATTGAACTAACGGGCATGATAGTTTAGAGGTAAATATTTACATAATAACAAGTGGTCGGTATAATTTAAGAGTATTGAGCAAACAGCCAAAGGGGTGTTTTTAATTGGAATTTGGACTTTCCCATAGAAAGTTTAACGCCAAAAGACCAGGGTCTCTTGTTAGTACAATTACCGGAGTCTTAGAACATCTTTCGTCATTGTATGCGAATATTGGTGAGGCCAGAGAGAAAAATGGCATTTGGTCTTTACCAGAAAGCACTCCAACATGCACTACATGTAACGGTACAGGTACTGTCCTTGGTGATATTGATTCAAGTCGTATGGTCGCAACTGAACTCTCGCTTAAAAAAGGAGCTGTGCTTTTATGGGCGGGGACTAACTGCGGACCTGTTGTAAAGATTAGAGAACTGGCTAAAATGATCGGGATTGACGTTGAAAGCCCACTTGTTGAGCAAGATGAGCAATTTATCGATATTTTACTTTATGGATATGATAAGGAACCTGTAACATACGTTTACAAGAAAAGGGAACATAAAAACTATTATCGTGGGTGCGTTTTCGATTTGAAACATATGCGTGATACAGGAACAACTAGTAAAGGAAACCTTTGGGCAATAAAATTATTCTCCGAACATGGAAAGTGTCCAAATTGTACCGAAAGCTTGTTGGAACAGGAACGCTTGGTTATGGGGAGTTCCCTTTCAGATGTGTTGAGAATGCCGATCTCAGAATCACTATTAGTTGTCCAGAAATTACGTAATTGCCTCGACAAACAAGTATTAGATAATTATTGCGAATTGATTAATGATCTGGAATTGCGTCTATCATATCTAAATAAAATTGGTCTAAAGTCTCTTTCAGCTTTCGATGTTAGAGTCTTGGTGAATCCGTAAATTGGTTAAGCTAACGAACAGATACGCAATAATTTTGTCTTCAGATTTCCACTTGACCCTTACGTAACGTAATGATTTATAGTAAACGTAAGAGAAGGACGAAACACGGCCTACTGCCAAATAATCGAATTACTAAATTAGAAATCGGAGGAGAAGCAAACATGAGAAAACTCGTATTGTTTATGCATGTATCGCTGGACGGGTATGCGTCGGATTCGAACGGAGGACTAGATTGGATTCCGTACAACGAGGAATTAGAGAAATACGCCGAGGAAGTCGTAGCCGAAGTCGGCTCACCGGTATACGGACGAACGACGTATCGGATGATGGAGAGCTACTGGCCCGCGATGCTGGACAATCCGGATGCGTCGAGGCACGATATGGAGCATGCCAAATGGCTGCAGGATGTGAAGAAGATCGTCATTTCTGGCTCGATGGACATTGTCGAATGGAACAATACGGTACTGATCAAGGACAATATTGCAGATGAAATCAAGGCGCTCAAGGAGCAGCCAGGCAAAAATCTCGTTATCTTCGGCAGTCCGGGGGCGGCGAAGACGTTGCTTGAGCTCGGCCTGATCGACGAATTCCTGCTGACGATTTGTCCAGTCATCTTGGGCGGCGGAAAATCGGCATTCCACGGCGGCGGTGAGAAAATCAGGCTCAAGCTGCTGTCCAGCCGAACGCTCCAGTCAGGTATTATCGCAGCCCGCTATGTGTTGGAGAAATAGCCGTGCCGTACAAGATTTTCCACTAACGGTAACGATAGTTGAAAACTAAAGGGCTGCCGCGTGGCAGCCCTTCGTCATTACGCTAACGGGCAGCATTCCTATTATGAAGAAATACGAGGTTTGAGTAACAAAAAGACTCCTTGGTATGATGTTATTGGGTCCAAGTTGCTCGTCAGCCACCGGATTCAAATCAAACCAAGGAGACTACAAGATAAATGAACGCATTAATCAAATCACTTCTTCTACTTTAATTGTTGGTGTTGACATCGCAAAATTCAAACATGTAGCCCGAGCGCAAGACTACCCGGGGTCGAGCTCGAATTGAGTGTGATAAGAGATGACTGTTCCAATTTATAGAACTGATTAGACGCTCAATAACTCTTGCCGCTCTAATCGTTCCACCTCATCATCATGTAAAGCTGCTCGACGCTTTAGGAGCTCATATGTCTCACTCCACTCGTCAGGGTACCTTGTCCATTGAATTCGCTTATACAAATCTCCTAGGGCAATCTCTACTTCATTTCTAAATTGTTTCCATAACATCATAGCTTTGTAATAATCACCGTTATTACGAGTAGCATTCACTACGTCATAACAAAGTTTATCTTTTCTGAAAATCTCCATACTGATTTCATCAACTTTAAAAAGAATTTCTTTTTTGAGTTTTGCGTCATTCTCCATAGTTGCGATCATTTCGGCCATAATAGAAGTTATATTGGGATTATTTTGAGCTGAGTGATTAATACATTCAGTGAGTTGGTTAGTCATAAATTTTTCCCTCCTAGCAACATGCTGTTACCATTCTGGTTTTATATAATACTTTTCGTTAGAAGGGGGTTTTTTTAGTCACTAAGCAAGTGAAGACAGCTACTGGTAATAAAAGGGGAAGTGAACTTAATTAATGGATGAAAAACAAACATATCAAGCACTTAATGACTTTTCGACTAATGAAACGCTGGAACCCCTAGATAGAATGTGCATTATGCAAAAGAAGATAATAGTTGGTTGAATCTATCACGCTCCTCCAAAAAAGGGCAATGGCCGCTGTATTGGAATGAAACTAATTGCGAATTTTTAATCAGCTTATTTGTTTCCTGAGCTTGGGAAAACGGAACGACTTTATCATGAATTCCATGAATAATTAATGTGGGCACATCGATCTGTCCAAGATCGTTGTAAACATTCTCGTCTCTTAGCGTGACCATAATAGCGGAAGTCGACCAATTCGCAGCTTGTAAACCCATTAGAAAGAACCATTCGGATTTTGGTTCAGAAATGTACTGAAAGAAAAAAATCTCCGTTTGGTTTTGCAGCATTTTCGGACGGTCATTGTTTGTTTCTTCGATGATTTTATTCGTAAATTCTTTGGGAACGCTTGATGGAGACGCAGCGTCGATCAGGACGAGTTTAGATACCCCGTACCCTTTGTAACGAGCCATATAACGAATCGAGATCGCGCCTCCGGTAGAGTGTCCTGCTAATATTATGTTTTTTAATTGTAACGCTTCGATGACCATACGAAGATCATCTGCTAATCTATTGAAACCGTAACCGTCGAATGGTTTATCCGAATTGCCGTATCCTCTCCAGTCCATTCCAATACAACGATATCCGAGCTTCGGAAGGTAATTGAACTGATATTCGAACTGGTTATGGTTTAGCGGCCATCCATGAATAAAAAGTATCGTTTTATTTCCCTTCGGATTGATGTCCTCGATAAATATTTTTACGCCCGGTTCCACAGTAACGAAGTATCCCAAGTGTATCACCTCAATTTTATAAAAGTACTTCCCCATTAAGATATTCGCCCTAGGCAAGGTGAATGCCCAATTTCGGCGTCAAATTAGGTTTAGATCGTACGTAGAGATTTCTGAGGAATAACTTGAGTAAAACAATTTCTTCAGATCATTGAGCTAACGGGACACGATGGTTGAACATACCTATGAGCAGTTTGCTGTGGCGGCTGCTCCCATTTTTTGTTAAGCTAATGGGCAGTTTAACTCAATAAAAACAAGAAAGCAGACGGTCCTTGTTATGGATTTTCTTATTAAATAAATTGCGTAAAAGCGCTAGTTGGCATTTTTTATAAGTTATGGTTTAGCAACAATAAGCCACACCTGCATTGAAATAGTCACACCGTGGTTCTAGTAATTTCGCTAATATAATGCCATGCTTATGGTGAAGGGTTACAGTTGCCGATAGTTATTTAAGCATATCAAAACCAAATTATGATTTATGTCGAGCGACACCCTATAAAGTGTTAGATGAGTGGAGATGAAATTTATGATAAGAGTTGCAAAATTGGAGGATAGGAAAGATATAGCAAAACTATTGACGCAATTAGGCTACCCGGAAACCGAATTTTTTATTAAAGAGAACATGGAAAGACTTCTTACTGACCCCAACGAAGAATTAATGGTTTATGAAGATGAAGGACGTGTTATTGCCTGTATTTCCATTCATTATATCCCGCAATTAGGAAATAGAGGAGATATCGCATCAATTAGTTATCTTGTTGTGGACTCCTCAATTAGAAGTAAAGGAATTGGAAAGGAATTAGAGGGATTTGCCTCTGCCTCTGCCAGAAAAAGGGGATGTGACAGTATCCAAGTTCATTGTCATTCCAGAAGAATAGATGCTCATAAATTTTATGAGAGACAAGGTTTTAAGGAGGCTCCTAAGTACTTTTCAAAAATGTTAGACAAATGACGGCATAAACTCTCACTAACTTTTATTGAATCGACAGCAAAGTTTTAATAGGAGGGAATGATTTATTCGGCAAATTAATATTTAACTAACTGGGAACGATAGTTGAACAAACATGGAGTAGTTTGCTGCGGCAGCTGCTCCCTTTCTTTGTTAAACTATTCTAGCTAATAGTTTGATCTCTTCACGAATACCTCAGATATGGGAAATTTACGGTCATCGCAAATAAGACGTTATGAGAAACTGCGGTAGTACCATTAATTTCAAAAATCCATTAAGCTCGGAGTTGAAATATGAGTTTAATTCTTCCTTTGGATATTATTGAAAAAATACAGCAGGAATATAAGGATCAATACGATTTTGTTGAAGACCTATTAACTAATCAAAGTTTTTTCCACACCGAAGAAGAGTTTATATTGAGATTAATTAGATCAATTTTGTTTTTATCTGAAGGAAGTATTGAACAGCTTCAAAAATATCTCAACATTGCAAAAATAGATTTTAGAGATGTGTTCTATTGGGCTGAATACGATCAAAATAACAAACAAATACGGGATTTTAAAAAGCCATTTAAAGGGGAATACAATTAAACGTTGAGCTAACGGGGAACGATAGTTGAACATCCAAAGGGCTTCCAAGCGGAAGCCCTTCATTAAGCTAACGGGCGGTTTTGTTGAACAAGTTGCAAATTTAACATTTTAAAGTAAGAGCATTTCTTTGTAATGAGAAATGCTTTTTATTTTTATACAAAACGATATTATTTTATCGTAAAACGATAAAATTTGTGGTAAAGTAAAAACTTACATTAAACAAGTGAGGTGCAGTTTATGAAACGAGGAAAAACACTCTTTTTGAAGATAGCTGTTATTCTTATTGGAATCCCAATTCTTGCTATGTACATATTTTTAGTGCCTAAGATTGGGAATTTTGCTGGAGAATTGTATCCAGAAAAGGCTTATATGAAATCTCTCGTCTTAATCGATATGTACGCAGCGGCGATTCCTTTTTATTTTGCTTTGTATCAAGCTTTTAAACTTTTAAGCTATATTGATAAGAACCAGGCGTTCTCGGAATTATCGGTAAAAGCTTTAAAGAATATAAAATACTGTGCCATCACAATCAGTACCTTGTACCTGCTAGGTATGCCACTTTATTATCTCATGGGGAAGAGAGTTGACCATCCAAGTTTCATACCAATGGGATTGGTCATTATTTTCGCCTCTATGGTGATCGCCGTTTTTGCTGCTGTTCTCCAAAGACTTTTACAAGAAGCTATTAATATAAAATCAGAAAATGATTTAACGGTCTGAGGTGGAGCATATGGCAATTATTATTAATATTGATGTGATGTTAGCAAAACGAAAAATGAGCGTAACGGAGCTTTCGGAGAGGGTTGGAATTACTATGGCGAATCTTTCCATTCTTAAAAATGGGAAAGCAAAAGCGGTTCGTTTATCAACATTAGAAGCGATATGTAAAACCTTGGATTGTCAGCCAGGTGATATTTTGGAGTACAAAAGCGACGAAGACAATCAATAAAAACAGACAACAAATTTATTTAACTAACAGGGAACGAAAGTTGAACGGACCATAGAGCAGTTAGTCGATGGCAACTGCTCCTTTCTCGTTAAGCTGAAGGGCAGGATAGCGTAACCTTTTATCGCAGATAGAGTCTAAATTATTACATATTCAGGATTAATAAACGAGGTGAGCTAATAATAGAATGAAAAAACGAATTTTACTTTTTGTTGGTATTCTTGTGTTCTTGGCAATTATCGGCGGTATTACATTGCATAATTTTGCTAAAAACCTAGGCGAAAGTTACAATCAAATAGGTTAATGGGAAAAGAGGGCTTACAAATCCTGGCGTTAATCAAACGGGAAACGATAGTTGAATAATAGACATTGATGAGTAGGTACTACGGTATCCTGCTCTTTTTATTAAGCTAACGGGCAGGTTTGAGCAATGAAAAAGCTGCTTGGATACTGGGGCAGTGAGTAATTATACGGAATAATTGCTACTGGGTCAATTTATTACATTTCAAAAAAAGCCATAGCTGTTCCTCCCATTACATAAGCCAGATGCAAGCTATATGAGAGGACCGATACCGGAGATACCTTCCTTGTACAATCGCTAAGACCTAAGTGAGAAATTAAGGATTCGCAATTAATAATAAATGAATAGCAGCAAGAATTCCCATCGGATAGATGATTAAACGAGAGAATGTATTTTTAAATTCGTTGCGGGAGTGCTTTTCGAAAAATAAGTGCAGGATCGCATGGATCATGAGAAAGATGTCTATCACCCAAAACGTAATCGTCTGATATTGGCTAAAAAGTAAAGCGAGTATGATGGTGTACAGGGGGAGATGGATAAGGGTGAACACTTTATAGGCTTTTGCATCATCCATATCTTGTAGAACAAAAAATAGTTTCCATTCCGATCGTCGAATTGCATCCATTTCGTGCAGGAGAAATAAGGATAAGTTAAACAAGAATAGCAACAACAACAAATCTGGCATATCAAACCTCCAAAAATTTTATATCAAACGTTTACTATAGCGTAATAAACAAACACATTTAAATATTTCCCTTGGTTAATACGTAAAACTGTTCGAAATGTAACAAGTAAAGCTATATCTGTCAGAGTAATGTAGAAAATTTAAATGAACATGAAAAAAAGCATTCAAAATGATAGTGAAAAATTGATCAACACGATAAAAACGACGCTTGAATTTGATGCCATTTTTTAATTAAATGTATAATAATGGTGAAACAATTTCTTGTGTTAGCGTTTCATTGAACGAACAGGATTATTTAGTTCGCGTAACGAATACCATAAATATGGAAATTTCGTGAAGTTCGTAAATAAGACGATCTAGGAAATTCACTTAAAAACTTTTGTTATGGAGGTGTCTCATGGAGGATGAATTAAATCTCATAGAGGATGAAATAAAGCGAATTAAGAATAATCAATCGAAAATCATATTCTATTTCATGCTTTCGATTGCAATAATTGGATCAATGATAATATTGCTTCTGAATATCTATCGCTTTACTTTAGCTGATATCCTCACTTCCTTTTTTGCGCCATTTATTGAGATACTGGGTTATATTATTTTCTTGATTTGTTCACTGATTGTTTTTGTGTATTTTGTCGTAAGTAAATCCTTCAATAGGGCAAGAAGAGGAATACCTTTTTTGTTGAATCTATTTATTTTTATTTTGATGTTAATTGTTCCTTTTACCTCAATAGTTTTAGATTTAGATTATCGCTTCAATAAGGAAGAAAGAGAAGATGTAGTTCGAATGGTATTGGATGGCACACTGAAACCGAATGTATCTGATAATGAAATATTGATTCGTTTGCCAGAGGAATATAAGAAACTTTCCAAAGGCGGTGGTGAGATCGTGGTTCATGGATACGGACAGAGTGCTCAAATTCTTTTTTTTTCCTATCGTGGAATATTAGGTAATATGGCTGGATTTATTTATACCGCTAATGATAGCGCCCCTGATGAAATGCTTTTTGGCGGAAACTTTATGGAAGTGAAAAAACTGAATAAGAATTGGTATTCGGTTAGAGCTACGTAAAATGGATTTCATATATGTTCACGCAAAAGATCGTTTTCACCGATCCTCAGTCAGCAGAGGCATTTCGAGTTAACGGATTCATGAGGACACTTACGAGAGTAATTCGTCGGATGGCAGTAAATCATTACGTTAACGGGACGTGATAGCTCAATAAAACACGACGGCAGCTGCAGAAACAAAAGCGCATGTACGACTGAAACAATCGTACTCGATATAACGTTCTTAAATGTGAGGTGATAATTCATGATTAAATGGGTGTTAACATTAGCGGCAGTATTAGTGCTGCTATCGGGCTGCAGTGAGAAGTCGGGCAGACCTAGTGACAATATGACTAATCCTACTACTGCTCCTGCACCGGGGGAGACGTTTACGCCGTTAGCGAAGCCGGAAGCGTTTCCCGCTGTGTCTAACCCTTATGATGCCGACCAAGCAGCGGAGAACGGCGATATCGTGAACGTTCACGGGAAAATGTACAATCTCGACAAGTGGAAGCTGTTTCTTGCGAATCTAGATGTTGGCGTGCCGGATCAAGTGCGTATTACGCAGTATACGATTGAAGGTGACCCGATCTTCTATGAGTTAGTCTATGACGGGGCTGAAGTGATTACGTATACGTACGACAACTCGCGTGACGGGTTCGGGAGCAATGCAGGTCGTCCGAGCACGTTGTGCCGAGGCATTGAGCTCGAGGAGGACAAGGAGTTAGGCTCCCATTACAAGCTAACCGGATGCGATTCTGAAACCAGTAATACGTTCTGGTTTACGAACGTAGAGTCGGAAGCTGAGCAGGGCAGCCAATAAGAACAATATACTCTAGAGTCGCTCGATCGTTTAATTCTAATAAGAACAATAGTTCAATCATCACAAAGAGGCAGCCGATCACATCGATCGGTTGCCTCTTCTAAGTTAACGGGCAGTTAGTACTAAGGTTTCTCATACAAGCGAGTTATGCTAATATAAAAGTGTTTTAAAATATTAAAATGTGGGAGATTCAAACCATGATCATCAAGTTCATTCGTTTAAGGTAGTGAAAGGTGCAGCTCACATAACCCGGCTTTTTTATACAAACTAGCTAGGGTTTATTTGACTGTACCTTTTTTCATTCACCTAAAACGAATGGAAGGGTGCTTTTTGTGTTCGAAAAAAGTAAAAAGTTGATGAGCGCTGAGAAAATTGAAAACTCTCAGGAGATATTTATATGCCCATTATGTAAAAAACAGATGCAAATGATCCATTTACAAAGTTTAGTTTGTTGCAATCAGCACTGTTTTGATATAGCCAAGCAAGGATATATAAACCTATTGTCTGGAACCAGTAATACTAAGTATGATAAAAAAATCTTCGAGTATAGAAGGGTAATAAGCAGAAGTGGTTTATTTAATCCCTTACATGCAGCGGTAAGTGAGATTATAATGAGTCAACTCCCGAGCGATGAACCTTTAAGCATACTGGATGCAGGTTGTGGAGAAGGTTCTCACTTAAATAACATACAAATAGAAATAAATAAGAAAAAACTCAACCCTCTTTTGGCTGTAGGGATTGATATTTCAAAAGAGGGAATTAGTTTTGCTGCAGCTGAATATTCAAATGTTATTTGGTGTGTGGCGGACATTGCAAACTGTCCGTTTGCAAATCAGCAATTTAAATTTATTTTAAACATTCTTTCACCGGCAAATTACTCAGAATTTCAGAGATTGATTGGTGATAATGGTTTGGTGATTAAAATCGTCCCTGAACAGGATTATCTAAAAGAATTAAGAGAAATCTTTTACGAGGGGTCAGATAAACGGGTTTATTCAAATTCACATACAATTAACCACTTCAACGAACAGTTCAAGTTATTGGATGTTAAAAGCATTCAATATCAAGTAAACCTGAATGAACCTTTAATCGAACCATTGCTCGGTATGACGCCATTATCCTGGGGGACTTCCAAGGAACGCATAGAAAAAGTGTTACAGATGAATCTGAAAAAAGTCACTATGGACTTTAAAATGTTGATTGGTAAGAAATATTAGTTGAATAACGCATAGATGAGCAGGCGCTGCGGTGGCCTGCTCATTTTATTAAGCTAATGGGCAGGTCAGTTTAATGAAATTCTCGAATACGTTATATATGGAACGTTCTCGAAGTTCGTAAATATGACGTTAGCTGAATTTAAATAAATTATAGTAGGGTGACCCAATGTCAAAAACATTTCAGTTTGAAACAAAAACAATACAGGGAAATGAAGAACTTATTATTGACATACAACCAATAATTAATGAATATAACAAATTTCTGATTCTTACTACTACCAGAAAAATTATCGAGTTGGATACAAATGAGAATGTGTTTAAAGAGCTATTTATTTTTGATAATGAAGAAATAATATTTGAAGAGAAAGTGTCTCTACTTGTCTCGCCAAATGCTGAGTTAATTGCTGTATTTAATACTTTTGGTAGACAGGGAATTGTAATAGATATTACTTCAATGAAGACCATAATGCGATTTAATCGTGATGATTATTATAATGAACAAACCATTTTTCCGGTTGCATTTGTCAATTATAATGCTCAACTTTTATTAATTCATGGTACAAAATGGAATCGACTGGATATTACAAATCCAATCGATTATCAAGTACTAACTGATAGAAATGATCCGGAATATGAATTAACTGAAAGCAAATCAAGTAATTCAGAACATTATTTAGATTATTTTCATGGCCAACTCGTAGTTTCACCTGATAATAAATGGATTGTTGATAATGGATGGGTGTGGCACCCTGCGGGGTGTGTGACAGGTTGGAGCATTCTTGAATGGATAGAAAATCGATGGGAATCGGAAGATGGAACGAGCAAAAAAAATCTCTGGAGTGGAAAAGAGGATTGGAACGATCCATTATGCTGGGTAAGTGATAACGAGATTGGATTAGTAGGTAGAAATAATTATGATTTCATTGATGAGGATGAGCGACATGGGTGGATTTTCAGAGTGATTAATCTGGAGACAGGAAATGTAGTTAAGGAGTTTCCAATATCGTCAGGTAATATTTTTATGGATACATATTTGTTCTCTTGTTTAAAGGAAACAGGAATGAAAATATATGATATAAATAGTGGACGTTTACTGTTCGAAGACGAGAAAATAAATCCATACAACTATCATCATAAATCAAAAGAGTTTATTGGTTTTGATAATGAAAAAATAATGATCTATAAGTTAATCGAAGAAGAATGTAAAGCAGCTAACAGACAGATCTGCGAGGCTTAGTTCGTCGGATGGCAGTAAATTAAGAGGCAGCCGATGACAACGATCGGCTGCTTCTTGATCGTAGACCTAACAGTGCTAAAAGTAAATAAGATGAATAATTATAAAAATTTAGAAGTTAGGTGCTAGTATTAAAAGCTCTATCATTCATTTGAAAAATGATAATTTCGAGGATGTTGATCTAAATGGCGATTTAATACTGGATAATTCATAACTGGAATTGTCCGAATGATTAGCTCAATCCAATTCTGCGCGAGTGAATAGATCGTAAATAAGCACCTCATCCTCACAAGCGAATTTGAACGCCCATGCGAACTGTTCTAATGCGACTCCATTACTCGAGTAGGCACAGAACATATCTGCTTCCGGGTCAAAATGAATCGTTTCCGCGAGTTCCGGCATCCGCTCATTCAAGAACACCGCCGCCAATGAAGCCCAATCGTAACCGTTGCCTTCGAACCCCTCGTCTGCCCGGGTGTCGAATAGTTCGGCCAAATAGCTACCGACCGTCAGAATGACAGATTTGCCGCCATTATTTTGTTTCACGATGGTAAAGGGGGCCACATCCTTCGTTTCTCCTTCAGCTGACAATGACTGTGCAGCTTCTGCTTCCGCGGAAAGCTTTGCTATAACCGCACTGCGTGCCTCGTCCGTGAAGCGGAGAACCCTGTTCTCCTCAACGATAAGGCCTTCCGCGATTCGCCCATCCAGCCAATCGCTGATGAAGCCAGGAGCGTACCCTCCTTGGCCGAATTCACCGCCGAAAGCGATCATTTGCTGATAGGTATCCAGATACTGCTGACGGCTGGTAGTCGGGTAAGCGTTGGTATATAGCCAGAACTGGACATCGTACATGAGATGAGACCGCTCATCCGCATGAAATGAGAAATGGTTCTTCTCCTGGACGATCCGGGTACAGACACTGCGTATTTTGGACTCCAGCCCGTCAACATCAGAGGCCTGACCGCAGAGTTCCGTGAGCAGTGGAGAGAATTTTCCTTCAGCCACTTTGCGCAGATCGTTCTCTTTATCTTCTTCAGTAGTGTCGTAATCCTCATCATTCACCAGACCGCGGATAAACGACTCGAAGTTGGGTGCCAGAAATGTGATCTCGTAATCATCTTCCTGATCGACATGAATGACTTCTGGTTCGCCGTCCTTGCCACAGCGACGGTAATCCAGCATCACAACATCGTGCCCTGCCGAAGGGCAGTCACAAATTACCACACCGATATCCGGATATCCCCATTCTTCAATCATGAATGGACTGCCGAGATCACCGCAGATAGAGTAGCTTTTGTCGCGTCCGATCCCCATAATTCCTGTTATAGCAATATGATCCTCAGCCCAAGAGGTAGCTTCATCTGTCGGAAAGGATGTATTATGGGGAATGCCACCGTTCTGATGCTTCATAAGAGCGATGTAGGCTGCCGGTAGCTTATAGCCGAGTTCTTCTTCTACAGAAGAAATCAGCTCATCTGTAGGCGGATCAGAGACATATTGTTCTCTAGCATAGTTACTGTCTTCCCAGAAGCTGTCGAGATCCATACCTTCAAAAGGAATCGCTCCCTGGTCTTTCATTTGTTTGCTGAGTGTGCGCAGGGATTCAGCTTTTTGTTGTTTTTGCCATTTGCTATGGCTCCAGTCTAACAATCTGGCTGAATGCTGATCGTTAGGATCCAGCTCTAGCGCGGTGCTTAGCACACTTGCCGCTTCCTCATACCGCTTCATATAATAGTAGGAATAGCCTACGCGAAAATACCACAACGGATCATTTTTTCCCTGCTCAGCAATGATAGCAAACTGTTCCAGTGCTTTTTTATACAAACTCAGATTGTTATAAGCCCGACCTATGCTGCTGATCATATCGTAATCCCTGTCCGCTGGAGGAATCTTCATCAGAGTGTCTACGATCTGCTGGTGTTCGTCATCCTCGTGCCACTGCAATATCTGTGCGCTTAGCTCTTGTTCCATCGTTGCCGCCTGCCTCCTAAGTAAAATATGATTTTCTCTATTTTACCAGAGAGAAAGCTATGAATGGAAATGTTTAGCGTCAATACGCAGTCTGCGTCGGTCTGCCCCAAAAGGGCAGTATACAGCTATAGGAAATTAGTGGTAATCTAGTTTTGTTATTTTAAAAAAGGGGAGGACGATATAGTGGCTCCAAAACATATAGTTTCTGCGGCAACAATTGTAGTTAATGAGCGTAACGAAATATTATTGATAAAAGGACCTAAACGAGGTTGGGAAATGCCAGGAGGGCAGGTTGAAGAAGGTGAATCATTGAAAGATGCAGCGATAAGGGAAACAAAGGAAGAGAGCGGTATAGATATAGAAGTGACAAAGTTTTGTGGTATTTTTCAAAATGTAAGTAGTAGTATTTGTAACACTTTATTTTTAGGCAGACCGGTCGGAGGAGAATTAACAACTACCGCTGAGTCTTTAGAAGTAGGATTTTTTCCAATCGAAACAGCATTAGAGATGGTGAGTTGGGGAAATTTCAGGCAAAGAATTGAGCTTTGCTTGAATGAAGAACTTCATCCTTTTTATGTTGAATTTTCCATTCCGCTTAAGGATTGCTAGAGAGTCTTAAGTTTTTTCCGTCGGAACTAACGGGTAAGTATGATTTATTGGTCGTTGAAAGAACGATCTTAGTATGACACGGTGTTACAAAGGACTTATAGTTGGTAATCAAATAGCAAAAAGCCATCGTTTTGATCAAACTAAACGATGGCTTTTTTTCTTTTCATCAGGTCCGGTTTAAGTGGATATAAAAGATCATTGCGAGTTATAAAGTAGAAATGTCAATAACGAACCGATACCGCACATCATTTTTGAGAACACGCTCATACGATTCTTCGACTTGGTCTGCACTTATCACTTCGATCATAGGGGAAATACCGTGTTCAGCTGCGAAATCAAGCATTTCCTGTGTTTCACGAATTCCACCAACAAGTGAACCTGAAATGCTGCGACGACCCATAATTAAGGAAAATACATGATACTTATCGGGTTCGGCTGGTGCACCAACATTTACAAGTGTCCCATCAACGCGCAGTAGTGATAAATACGCATCAACATCCAGATTTGCAGACACGGTGTTTAAGATCAAATCAAAACGCCCCGCTAATTCTTTAAATGTAGCAGGTTCACTTGTAGCAAAGTAATGATCTGCGCCAAATTTCAATGCTTCTTCTTTCTTATCAATAGAGCGACTCAATACTGATACTTCAGCACCCATGGCATGAGCAAATTGAACTGCTACGTGGCCAAGACCTCCCATTCCGACAATGGCAACCTTCTTACCTGGGCCAGTATTCCAGTGTTTTAAAGGAGAGAATGTCGTAATGCCGGCACATAATAGTGGACAAGCCACATCCATATTCAGACCGTCTGGGATACGGACAACGAACCCTTCCTTTACAACGATTTTTTGGCTATATCCTCCGTATGTTGGATTACCATCATAGTCTAGACCGTTATATGTGTTGACTACACCCTTCGTACAATATTGCTCTTCTCCACTGAGACAATATTCGCATTCTCCGCAGGAATCAACAAAGCAGCCAACGCCAACACGGTCACCAACAACAAACTTGGTGACTTCTGTCCCTACTGCTTTTACGACTCCGGCAATTTCATGACCAGGAACCATGGGAAATATTCCGCCACCCCATTCACCGAATGCACTGTGAATATCAGAGTGGCAAATGCCACTAAACTTAATATCTATTAAGATATCGTTTGGCCGTAAATCTCTTCGCTCAATAATGATCTTTTCAAATGGTGCTTTTGCACTTGGGACACTTAGAACACGTGTTGTAGAAATGTTTTTATGATTATTACACATAATAGATAATACAATCCTTTCTTTGGTAAAATAATAAGTTGATTGAAGAAGTAACTCGGATCAACTTATTTTAATAGCAAGATTAGCTTAATCCTTAATGTGGACTTTAAGGCAAGGGCTTTTTGAAAATTATTAAAAAAGTTCTTATTTAAGATTTTCTTTGTAGTACTTCTTTTCTAATACATCGTAGTATTCTATTTTCAAATCAATTTTGATAAAAGCGTTATCCAAGTCTCGTTGTTTCTCCATCATTTTTTCTTTATGCTTTTCAAATATCTGTTTGCGTTGCGAGGCTGTGCTATCTCCTACTTTTGTTAACTCCACGATTGCACGTAACTCTGAAAGAGGGATGTCAGTTTTTCGTAAACATACAATAAGCTCTAACCATAATAAATCTGCTTCGTTAAAAATACGATTTCCATTTTCATCCCTTTTTATAAAAGGTAAAAGACCTTCTTGTTCATAATAACGGAGTGTATGTGCAGGCAAACCTATCTTATCTGCTGCTTCTTTGATATGAATTTCCATTTGAATCCTCCATATATCCTTATAATTATTTTGCTCTTATTAATGTGATCATCAGTTAGGTTTTATTATAGACCTTAAAGTACACTTTAATGCAACAGCGCTTTCTCATCTTGTTCTAGTGATTTTAGATTATCGCTTGACTTAAAGTCGACTTTAAGAGTTATTGTTGCTTTGTTTAGAAAATAGTAAAGATACAAGGAAGGCTGGAGATGCTTTTTATGGATAAACGAAGTAATTTGCTTATATTTATATTGGCGGTAGGAGTTTTCGGTATTTTGAATACTGAAATGGGTGTTATTGGTATATTGCCTTTGATTGCTGATTATTATGATGTCAGTGTATCGAAAGCTGGATTGTTTGTGAGTCTCTTTGCACTTGTGGTTGCAATTTCTGCTCCAAGTATGCCGCTATTGTTTTCAGGAATAAATCGCAAAAAGGCAATGTTACTTGTACTTGGTGTGTTTGTTTTGGGTAACTTAGTCTCGATAATTGCATCTAACTTTACAATTGCATTAATTGCTCGTGTGATTCCAGCTATTTTTCATCCCATTTATTGTTCAATGGGATTGACAGTAGCTGCTAACTCAGTAAGCAATGAAAAAGCTCCAAAAGCTGTTTCCAAAATAATGTTGGGAGTATCTGCAGGTATGGTACTTGGTGTGCCAATTACTAGTTTTATAGCTAGTGAAACTTCGTTTGAAATGGCCATGTTATTCTTTGCTATCATTAATGCTTTAACATTCCTTGCTACATTGCTATTTGTACCATCTATGCCTGTTAAGGAAAGACTCACTTACGGATCACAGTTAAGCGTATTAAAAAATTCCATTACTTGGATTTCCATTGCCGCAGTTGTTTTTATAAATTCAGCAATATTTGGGGTTTACAGTTACCTTGCTGAGTATCTTGAAACCATTACTAATATTTCAGGGAAAACGATTAGTTTAATGTTAGTAGTATACGGTGGGGCAAATGTTATTGGAAACATTGTGGCTGGGAAGTTACTTACTAAAAATGCTATCAAAACAGTAGCAATTTTTCCTTTCACATTAGGAGCAGTTTACATCTTGTTATTCTCATTTGGACAGTTCACTGTACCTATGGCTATCATTACTTTGGTTTGGGGAATATTAGCTGGTATTGGAGGTAATATCGCTCAATATTGGATCACGTCCGCAGCTCCCAAAGCTCCTGATTTCGCTAATGGATTATTTTTATCATCTGCTAATATAGGAACAACAATTGGTACAGCTGTAGGTGGATTATTTATATCAATTATCGGTACACAATACATTGTAGTAGGGGGATTACTATCATTGATATTGGGTGCGGTGTGTATTTTGCTAAGAAACAACATATTTAGTCCTAGAAAACAAGTTTCTATAGAAGAAATTTAATCCTGATTTTCAAAAATATATAAACAGACGATTTCTTTTTTTTAAAATACCATTCGAAAGCTGATTTCTTTTTTTACATCTATGGCTTACTAGGAGAAATAATCAACATGAGCATATGTGGAGATTCAAAGGTTCAACCATACTTTACCGAATTAACTATTTTTTACGGAAGGTGGTCTAAGTAGAGACTTTTGGTGCTTTTACCAGCCCTATAATTTTCTTCATTCACAACTTCGTTCCATCTAGATGCTATTTGAGAAGAAGAATACTTGGTCAAAATCTAAGAAAACGTGAGCATTTAAGAGAAAAGCGATTCTCCATATAGGGAGGTTAGCATGGAAATGATCAAATCAAAAACATGAAATTAGAAAACCGCAAGTTACACTTTTTGGATAAAAGTAAATGAAATATAATGCCCTAGGAACGACTTAAGAGAAGTGACACAAGAGTTTAATAATTAAAAAATACACTTCACTAAATGAAAGTAAGAAATACTAGGAGAGTGACGTGAGATGAACAGTAAAGAAAGCTTTTCGAACCGGGTTGATTCATATTTGAAGTATCGCCCGAGCTATCCGAAAGAGGCTGTTGATTATTTGTACGACTACGTCGGTTTGCGTTCGAACAGTAAAATAGCTGACATCGGTTCCGGTACAGGCATCTTTTCAAAACTACTTCTGGAACGCGGAAGCTATGTGATTGCGGTCGAGCCGAATCAGGCAATGCGGGTAGCCGCCGAGCAAATGTTAGAAAGCAATCCGAACTTTCAGAGTATATCAGGTTCTGCAGAATCTACTGGATTACCTGATCAGTCGGTTGAGTTTATTGTCTGCTCACAAGCGTTTCACTGGTTTGATCGCTTAGCAGCGCAAACCGAGTTTCGTAGAATTCTACAGCCGGGCGGGAGAGTAATACTAATCTGGAATTCCCGTCTTACAAGCGGTACTACATTTCGTGAAGAGTACGATCAACTGCTCCATACATACGGAACCGACTACGTAAAAGTTAATCATAAAAACATTTCTCAGTCGATGCTTCACTCTTTTTTCAAGGAAGGTACGATGCATGAGGTGCGATTCAGAATGAGCCAGGAGTTTGATTTCGAGGGCTTGAGAGGCCGGTTGCTATCATCTTCCTACAGCCCTGTACCTGGGCATCCCAATTACAAACCGATGATGACGGATCTGCGAAATCTATTTGATAGGAATAATTAGGATGGTTTTGTTCTATTCGATTATGAAACTGAAATATTTTGGGGAGAAGTATAGATCAAACTTCGATTTAAGAGAATCATTGTGCTAATGGGGAACGCAAATTATATTAAAACTTCTCATTAAAAGCAACTCTAGAATTATTAGGTCTAATGGGAAGTTTTATTATGAATTTTGGTGAATTAAGGAAACTGTATGTAGTCGAAAAGCAGATTAAGGGATTTAGTCCAAACACACTAAAAGCATACACCTTATAGCTACAGATGCTGGTTTCTAAATTTGGCTATCCCGACTATCAGGTGGTCATTATAGCGGCTTTTTGACCAATTAATTAAAGGCACTTTTTTTAGAATATTAGCCGCTGTTACTCAAATAAAGGGCAGTACAACTTAATATTGAACTTTAAAAAAAAGGAACCTTTTATTATCGATGTGCGTCTATATTTACGGGAACAATGATCTCTAGTACAGGGAGTTAATTCTTGTTTTAACGGTCTTTTTGGAAAGGAGTGCTCGAATAAAAAAATGTTGGATTCTTGTTTTACTGACGGAGAACGATAGTTGAATCATACTTAATGTTGAGCAGGTGAGTGTTAGCCTGTTCATTTTTATTAAACTAAGAGTGATGCAATTGTTGATAAAAATTAAAGGCCAAATGCAAATCATTTGGGTGGTGGGTAAACTGTTTCCTATAAAATTAATTCTAACAATGATAGTTGTTGCTACCCTCATTATTGGATGTATATCACAACCAGTAAGACCAGATGATAAAGTTATTGAGGCCTTTATTAGTGACAATAACATTAACGTAATTGAGTTGGTGAAGTACAAGGAGTACACAGCAATTGCATATAAGAACGATACAGAGGTAGGTTTCTACTTGGATCAATCAGGTAATGGAACATTTTCGAAACATTGGGAGAATGTAGAGGGGACAAAGATTCCACAGCGATTCATTGGAGGTTTTTCTGACAAATACTTAGTTGAATTTATCATCGATGAGAGTATTTTAAATAAAATAAACACTTATACAACCAGAATAGGAACCTTTACAAAAGAACCAAATCAGAAGTGCTTTATATTTCCTACAGGAACTGGCGGTATTCAGTATTTTGACAAAAACAATAAACCGATTGAATTTTAGGAATTAAAATGGGTTGTACTAATGGAGAACGATTGTTCAATTTTAGAAGAGATACTACATGGCGACCCTTATCCATACTAACGGCAGAATATTTCCAATATGTAAATTATGTATTTGTTTATCCACCATCTCTACTTCTAGTTTGAGTTCAATAACTAAAAGGAGTCTAAGAATGACAAAAACGCAACTGCTATTGGTTGTTCAACTGCTGGTTTTCGTTCTTGCTGGTTGTTCTGATAACCAGGAAGATATCGCCTCAAAGAATAACCATACCAACTTATCTGTTTCGCCAAACCAGAATATCGAAAACACCATTGATTCTGGGGAACATTCGAAATCAAGCCAACCAAATTCAATGATCGAAAACGGCATCTCCAATTTGGAATTGACCCTGCCGAAGGGATGGAGCCTGAATACGGAAGACCACTTTGGCGCATCCCTCACCGACGAGAATGGAATCAATCTCGGAAGTGTTGTCACGTACCCGTATACTGTCGATTTCAGCTTTAACATGTATAAGCCGAACCATAGTGAAATTACAGATGAAGAAGTAATTGATACTTCCATCGGAAGCGGCAAGCTCTATACGCTCGACACGGATAACGGTACGGCCGCCTCTGGCCTGACCGGCACACATGACGTCTATTTCGCAGTCATACCTATTCAAGAAAAAATAATATATGTATTGGAATTCTCGAAGCATGATAAAGAGGCATCGACGAAAAAACAATTCATCAGTCTACTGAATGGGTTGCAGTTAAGAAAGTGATTGTCAGCCAAGCTGGACCTTTTGGAAATAGACGTAATCCTTTTTATAATTAGTGGACTGTAGATCTTAACAAGCAACCAATATTTCATTAAACTAACGGGCAGAAGAGTGTGGTGGGCAATTTATTATCGCTCTTTCTTATGCCAGAGTAACACATTCGCTTCACCTACAATATGATGAGTCTAGAAATCTAAAGAGGTGAGTCAATGGCAGTCGTAAAAGCAAGGCAACAGGATATTAACATGTTGGCAAGGTTGCTTCGAGCTGAAGCTGAGACCGAAGGCGAAATGGGAATGCTGCTTGTTGGAAATGTTGGCATTAACCGAATAAGAGGGAATTGCTCCGATTTTAAAGATATCCGGACAATTCCTCAAATGATCAACCAGGAGCATGCGTTCGAAGCGTTGCAACATAGTTTGTACTATCAAAATGCAAGAGACAGGGAACGCCGTCTGGCGCAACGGGCAGTGAATGGGGAGCGGAATTGGCCAGCCAAATTCTCCTTATGGTATTTCCGTCCAGGATCGTTCGAAAATCCCGGTCCATGTCCGCCAACTTGGTATAATCAGCCGCTCGCAGGACGATGGAAGAAGCACTGCTTTTATGAACCGACCGGAGAAGAATGTGAAAATATCTATAATACGTTTTAATTTTATAAATGCAAAGAGCTCATTAGTATCTCATAACCTGACTTGTCACAGCCATGTGTCGGTTGACAACAACTTTATCTCATTAAGTGCCGCGTAAATCGCGGCTTTTTTGTGTTTAGTGTTTCGGAGACTATACCTACGTGGCAGGGCGTTCGATGTTGGATGACAAGAAAATTAGACAAAAGAATGAGGTTAGCTTTTAGTATCTGCTGGAGCGTGAGATTATGCATTCGCTGCGGCTCCTGGAAGTCGTGAAATACTTAAGGATAAGCGAGATGAGAAGATATTTTATGAGAGGGGACCTCTCTGCAGGGTACTGCGGGGAGGTTTTTTTGTTTGTTTATATTCTTAAGCATTCTAGTTCTAGCTAATAGCCTTTCCATTCTAATAATAAATGGATAAATCATAATGTTGTATTTGAAAAAAATGATGGCAATAACCAACAACCCTCAGGAAGAAAGCTTGTTCTTCCCTATGATGCCTTAATTACTACTCAGTTTTTTGCAGCACTTGATCAGGAAAATGCAGTATTGAGTGGTTTTAACCCACGTTTTGCAGCTTTTTATGTTTTCGCAATGTTAAAACAGCATAAAAAAGCATTGAATTGTTAAAAGTACGTAAAATAAAGCAAATTATATTGCGGCTTTTTGAATTATTCTCTATAATCAGAGTTGTTCGACGAAGTTAATGAAATGAGGAGACGTAATGGACAACAATAACGAGCGCATTAAAGGGGTCATTTTCGATTGGGCAGGAACGGTCATTGACTATGGTTGCTTTGCCCCAATGCACGCATTTTTGGAATCATTCGATAAAGCGGGAGTGCCCATCACAAATCGGGAAGCAAGAGAACCTATGGGCATGTTGAAGTGGGATCATATTCAAGCGATATTGCAGATGGATAGGGTACGGGGACAATGGATTGACAAGTACGGTACTGAACCTGTTAAAGAAGATATCGATCGATTATATTCCGATTTTGAATCGACCTTGATGGAGTCGTTAAAAGCGTATACGGATCCGATACCAGGAGTGTTGGAGACGATTAGTCTTCTCCGTGAAGCGGGGATCGTTATTGGCTCGACTACAGGCTACACCAAAGGAATGATGGATGTTATCGTGCCTGAGGCAAGGCGCAAAGGATATTCGCCTGACTTCATGATTGCTTCAGATGAGGTGAAAGCGGGACGCCCTTATCCGTATATGATATTCCGTAATATGACAGAACTCGGGATATTTCCTCCCGCTTCAGTGATGAAGGTCGGGGACACGGTATCTGACATTTATGAAGGAAAGAACGCAGGCGTATGGACAGTGGCTATCATCTCGGGCAGCAGTGAGCTCGGACTGACACAATCAGAGGTAGAGATGATGGACGCAGGCGCGCTGAAAGCGCGCATGGACGAGACGAGAAAATCGTTCGAAAAAGCGGGAGCTGATTTCATTATTAATTCAATATCCCAGCTTCCAGCCGTTATAAAAGAACTTGAACTAAGCGGTCTAGCGAGGGAGCTCCGATGAATCATTACTTTAATCCGGTATCTATTTATTTCGGCGAAGCATCTCTTGGCGCGCTCTGCGATAAGTTAAAGCACGAGTATGCTAGGGTACGGCGCGTATTGCTTTTAACTAGAGGGTTTGAAGTCGATAAATCCGAATGTTTGAAGCCTGTTCAGGACATTTTAACCGAGAAAGACGTTTTTATTCATGAAGTCACATTGAATAATCCCGACATTAAGGATATCTATCAACTTATTCAGCAGGTTAATTCATTCGATTATGAATTGATTGTCGCGATTGGCGGCGGAAGTGTAATGGACGCAGCAAAAACGTTAGCGGCACTGCAGCGCTTAAATCTGGACTGCCCAGAGGATGTTAGGAAGGCAATCACAGGCGAGCAATATAGTAAACAAACAGGATTCGCGCCATGGATCGGCATTCCGACTACCTCCGGAACGGGGTCTGAGGTAACGAGCTGGGCAACGATATGGGATGAGGAGCTCGGCTGCAAGTATTCGGTATCCGATCAACGTTTGTTTGCAAGCGCGGCTTTGATTCTTCCTGAGCTAACCTTGACCATGCCGCTCCGCTTGAGCGTTTCAACGGCTCTGGATGCGTTATGCCATGCCACTGAAGCCTATTGGTCCGTTCATACTAACGAAATCTCCCGTTTGTATGCTCTGGAAGCGATTGAACGAATTCGGAATGCGCTGCCATTGCTGAAAGAAAGTCCTGAGCAGCTTGGTTGCAGAGAGCAATTGTCACTAGGCAGCGTGCTTGCAGGTCTGGCCTTCAGCAATACGAGAACGACCGCTTGCCATTCCATTTCTTATCCGTTGACATTATCCTACGGCATTGATCATGGTATTGCTGCCAGCGTGACGTTAGCCACTGTTCTAAAGCATAACTATTCTACGTTAGTAGAGCCGAGGAAGCTTCTTCATGCGTTCGGAGCGGAGGATGTTCAAGGCGTGCAACGGTTTGTTCAATCCATTTATGAACTATACGGCTTGTCGGGCAATCTGAACGATTACGGCGTTACTGAAGAAGGAATTGAAGCCATTATCGCCCAAGCATACACAAAAGGAAGAATGGACAACAACCCCGCTCCTATTTCGCCTGAAGAACTGAAGCATATGCTCGTTTCACTGCTTTAAATTCTCAGCGTCATGTTTGGCTTGTACTTCCATTACGCAAAGAACAGCCGGCTACGCTTGATATAAGCATTCGATATACAAAAAACAAAGGAGTGTTAGATGATGAAAAAGGCATTATCGATCGTTCTTACTTTTGTACTAATTACTGTTCTTGCGGCATGCGGAAGCAATAACTCAGCGGAGAATGGCAGCAGCAGTTCGAAACCGGCGAAATCGAAAGACACCATTACGATGGTCTGGTATCCGAATGAATCGGGAGCCGAGTTGAAAGACGCACGCGACGAGTTTTCGAAAATTATTGAAGAAGCAACAGGCAAAAAAGTAGAACACCAAACGACGACCGACTATATTATCGCGATTGAAGCCATCGCAAACGGCAACGCGGATATTGGTTACATGGGAGCGCAAGGCTACATTGATGCTAACGCAAAGAACGATCAGGTTCAGTCTTTATTTGTGCAAAGCGGTGAGTCCGGAACGCTCGATGATGCTGTTTATTACAGCTGGCTCGCAGTTAACAAAGGCGAAGAATCTGAATACATGAATGGCAGCGATTTCGCTCTCGATAAAATGGAAGGCAAGAAATTTTCATTCGTATCGAATTCCTCTACATCCGGATTCAAGGTTCCATCGGCAGGCATTATCAGCTACTTCAGCAAAATGGACAAGTACAAGACGTTGACGACTGAAGATCTTCTGCAAGGCGGAGACGACAAATTGTTCAGTGAGGTTTTATTTGGCGGATCGCACCAAGGAGCGGCAGTCAACCTCTTGTCCGGCAAAGCCGACATTGCAGCATTCTGCGATACTTGCGTGGAGAACTATGTAGAGCTTGTATCCGGCGATGCGAATAAACCAGGTGCAGTATACAAAGTGAAAGAAGGTGCGGAAGAACCGTTCAATACACTAGCGAACAAAGAGTTCACTTTAATCTCTGTTACGCCTGTTCTAAACCAGCCTTTTGCAGTTAACAAAAACACACTTAGTGAAGAGGACCAACAGAAATTATTGGAAATATTCACATCTGACGCTGTAACGAATAACGAGAAAATTTTCCTTCCGAAAGATGGCGAAGGAACGAGCATCTTTAAGAAAAAATCGGGTAAAGAGAAATTTGTACCGGTGGACGACGCTTTCTTCAACCCGGTTCGCGAAATGGCTAAATAAGAAATTTTATTCGGCATCGCGTCATACGGCCATTTTTAAAACAACTGGGAAAGAGAAAAGGAGTTACTCATGACAACGTTATTGGAATTCAAGCATGTATCGAAACAATACGGCTCGGATACAAAGGCGTTATCGAATGTTAACTTCGCTGTGAATGAAGGGGAGTTCGTTTCTGTCATCGGACCATCAGGGGCGGGCAAATCGACTCTCCTTCGCTGCATTAATCGAATGATTGAAGCAAGCAGCGGGGAGATCCTATTCGATAACAAGAATGTGTTAGCAATAAATAAGAAAGAGCTGAAGAGGCTAAGGACTCGAATCGGAATGATTTTTCAGCATTACAATCTGGTTAACCGGTTGAGTGTGTTCGAGAATGTTCTACATGGAAGGCTTGGGTATAAGTCTACCTTGGCTGGCGTGCTCGGTATTTATACTGAGGAGGAGAAGGTGAAGGCGTACGGTGTTCTGCAGATCCTGGGCTTGGAGGAGCAAGTCTATAAACGCTGTGATCAGTTAAGCGGCGGCCAGAAGCAACGCGTAGGCATTGCGCGGGCACTGATACAGGATCCGAAGATGCTCTTATGCGATGAGCCGATCGCATCATTGGATCCGAATGCTTCCAAAGTCATTATGGAGCATCTTCGCAATATTTGCTCCACTATGGGAATTACTGTCGTCGTCAATTTGCACCAAGTCGATGTAGCACTGAAATATTCGGATCGCATCATTGGAGTCAACAAAGGAACGGTCGTATACGATGGTACTCCAGAGGGATTGACGAAGGAGCGTCTTCATCACATATATGGCTCGGAGCTGGATGTGTTGCTTGATTCGAACGGTGGCCTTAATGCGGGATAACTTTTTTCTGCGAAAAAGACTGAACACCCTGTTGTTCTGCGCACTGATGCTTGGCGCTACGATGCTGGCGATAATAATTACGGAGTATGATGTGATAAAGGGATTTACTTCTATTCCTAAAGCGGTGCAATGGGCGGTCAGCAACTTTTATCCGGATGAGAAATCGATGATGAAACTGCCGGATATACTGGAAAAGCTCATAGAGACGCTATTGGTTTCCATCGCGGCAACGACCACGGCATCGGTATTTGCACTGGCTTTCGCAGTCCTAGGCTCGCAGACGACAGGTATAAACGGGGTATTCAGCCTGGCAAGCCGCTGGATTGCGACAATATTCCGTAATATCGACGTAGCAGCTTGGTCGATGATATTGCTGTTCTCCTTCGGGATGAACGTGCTGACGGGTTATTTGGCTTTGTTTTTCGGCTCATTCGGTTTTCTTACAAGGGCTTTCATGGAGTCTATTGATGAAGTCAGCAACAGCTCCGTAGAAGCGTTAAGGGCTACAGGTGCGAGTTATCTGGCTATCATTGCACAGTCTGTCATTCCATCGAGTATTCCTCAGTTGCTGAGCTGGATCTTGTTCACGATCGAAACGAATATTAGACAAGCGACTTTAATTGGTATTCTAACTGGGACAGGCATTGGATTTTTATTCAATCTGTATTACAAAAGCTTGAACTACGGTGCCGCCTCCTTAGTCGTAGTCGTCATCGTCATTGCCATCATGATTATCGAGTCTGTATCAAGCTATGTGAGGAGAGTGATTATGTAACATGAATCGCATAGTTAAGCCCTTTAATAAAGCTTCATTCGTAATTCGACTAACTTTAATGACGCTAGCAGCGCTTTCGTTATTCGGGTTTTTCACGTTTGACTACAAGGATCTAAATCTCTTGGAGGCAGTGAAAGGCACGGGCGATACGCTCGGCACCATGTTCCTAGAAGCAAGGGCAAAGCATTTCACTTTAGCCGAGGCGCTGAAGCAAGTGGTCATCACGCTAGGGCTTGCTTTTTTAACGACGCTGTTTGGCGGGGTAATTGCTCTATTTCTTGGCTTACTTGCTGCGCGTAATCTATCGAGTCCGGCAGTATCGCTGCTCATCAGAAGCATCGTTGCCTTCATAAGAGCGGTTCCCACGGTATTATGGGTACTTATTTTTGCTGTAGCGGCAGGGCTTGGGAGTGTGGCCGCTGTTATAGGCATGACGTTCCACTCCGTGAGTTACTTGGTTAAAGCGTATTCCGAGTCTTTCGAAGAAATGGAGGATGGTGTTATTGAAGCGATGAAAGCCAGCGGAGCTAATTGGTGGCAGATTGTGTTTCAGGCTGTCCTTCCCTCTTCAATCTCGTATCTGATCTCTTGGACGTTTATGCGCTTCGAGATCAACTTCGCAGTTGCGTTAGCGATGGGCGCTGCGGCAGGCGCTGGAGGCATCGGCTATGATATGTTTATGGCCAGCAATTATTATTTCGATGTACGGGAAATCGGACTGATTACGTACATGATTTTGGCATTCGCTATTATTCTGGAAATTGTGGCGAGAATAATCAAGAAGAAATTGAAGATGAATGTGTAACGATTCGGCTTTTTTTATTTATCACGCAAAATAAAGCAAAAAATAGGATTGTCAAAGAACCAACCACTTGAGAACTGGCATTATCAAATGTATACTATTGATGTTGCAATTGATTGTACAATTGTCAGATTGTCGGAAGCGGGTGGATTCATGCTCCAAGAAGAGCGCTACAAAAAAATACAAGAAATATTAAAGCAAAACGATTCTGTTAAAGTAACCGATCTAGTCCATGTTCTCAATGTTTCGATTGATACAGTCAGACGGGATTTGGAAAATATGGAATCGAAGAAGCTGCTTAAGCGCGTCCATGGAGGCGCTATTCCAGCTGACGATCACGGAGACCAGAGTGTATTTTTTTATAGAGAGAATAGAAACAAAGAGAAAAAGATAGAGCTCGCTCAGTTGGTATGCGAATATGTATCCGAAGGCCAAGCCATTGCTTTAAATGCGGGGACGACAACTTTGGAGATCGCCAAGAAGCTCTCCGAAAATTTCGAAAGGCTGACGATTATATCGAACGGATTGCGTATTATCGAACAATTCTCCAACAAGGCGAGCTTCACTGTCATTGTGCCAGGCGGCATTTTGGACCAACAAGAATACGCGTTATATGGGAAGAAGTGTGAAGAGGATATCGCCGGATACAATATTGACCAGGTATTTATTTCGATTAATGCGATTTCGGTTAACAAAGGTTTAACTGATTTCCGTATTCATGAAATCGATATTATTAAGGCGATGATAGGAAGTGCCAGGCAGATTAATGTTGCGGCCGATTCCAGCAAATTCGAGAAGGTTTCTTATTTGAATGTTTGTCCGCTGGATCAGATTGATATGATTATTACGGACTCTTCAATTAATGAAGATATTGTGAAAAAGTATAAACATTCAGGAATGAAAGTCGTTTACAAACAGAGTTAACCGGTAATGGACGGACAGAACAGGAATCGCCAAGGCAGCCTTTCCCACTTTAACAGTGGGAAGGGCTTTTTTTTATATAATTTGCATTTTTAAAATTAATATACTGCATAAAGTATTAAGTTACTGTTAAAAACAGCAAAATATATTGCTTTAAAATGCATTATTTCTATATACTTTAAAAAGCATGAACCATAGGTGCTTAAATTTACCTTGCTGTAGTTCAACAGTATGCTTCGATTCGGGCGATGGGGAATGACAAACTGATTTGAGAGGATGGGTTACGTATAAGGCAATGGTCAATTCGATAAAGCAAGCAGAAGATAACCTTACCTCAGGATGCGGATCGGTATTAATTTTATCTTTTTAATCAAATGGCAGAAAGGGCGATAATTGTGAAAAAAAGAAGGTTATTCATTACATTGACGTTAGCCGTCATGATGGTTATGCAAGGCTTCATGACTCCGGTACAAGCTGAGGAGTCTGGCGACCCTTACGGATTGGTCTTTAATGCGGCGAAAAGCAACGCTGTAGAACTTAATGAGAAGCTGAGCAATGTACCGTCCACCTTTGAGATGCGCGCTAAATTTGCAGTTAACCCCAATCAGCGTCAGGTTTTGTTCGGGAATTACAACGCGAATGCAGGCACTCAATTTAACCTTGAACTCAAAGCCGACAACCAATTCCGTTATTATGAACTATCCAATTCAAAGCTGATCGATAAATCGACCCAAGGCGCAAATATTGCGACGGGGAAATGGACGCATCTGGCGGTGACCAGAGACGTTGTGAATAAGAGAGTAACCGTTATCCAAGATGGAGCTGTTATTGCCACCTTTGAAAATCTGGATTTGGCTGCACAGGTCACTCCTCAGTACGTACACAGCATCGGAAAGGACACAAGGAATTCCATGCACATTAGAGCGGAGGTCGCAGAGGTTAGATTGTGGAGTGATGTCCGTACGTTGGATGAGATTAAAGATAATGTCAATATAGAAATCAAGGGCAGTGAAGAAGGCTTAATGCATGCTTGGTCACTGGACAGCTCTGTGCCTCTTACGAATATGGTAGTCGATAAAGCTGGTAAAATTAACGGTACAGCGCTTGGCTTCAAAAAAGCTTATGAGATCGAAACGCCTTACATAAGCGAATTTGAAGGAACTGGCACTGATTTTACCAATGGACAATTGGAATTAATGACTGAGGAACGTTTATCGGATGCCCCTCGTACGGTTGAAGCTTGGGTAAATGTACCGGCCAATACACCGAAGGATCAACCAGTTGGAGTAGTTTTGGGGAATTACGAAGATCAATATTATAGTGATGTTTCCCGGTTTAACTTTGAGATTGGCAGCAACGGCAATCCGAAATTGTACTGGAGAGCCGATAAAAGCAGTGAAATCAATTACTATTCGGATATTAACGTAAATGTCGGCGATTGGGTTCATGTAGCTATGGTATTGGATGACAAGAACAATACAGCGAGTACTTATATCAATGGAGAAAAACTAGAAGAGGAGGTTTTGAAGGCGAAGATTCCGAACGACAGGACCGCACGCGAGCTGAAGATCGGTTCGGATTTTAGAGGATATGGCACAGACGGCAAGCCGCTGATGACATTCAATGGTCAAATCGCCGATGTTCGTGTATGGTCCACTATCCGAACGGACGAAGAGATAAAAACGAATTATAAGGTTTCATTGCAAGGAAATGAAGCGGGATTGATGGGGAACTGGAAGCTCAATCAAGCCGCTAATGGCGTGTATCCGGATGTCTCCGCCAATAAGAACGATGGAATCATCTACGATAATGAATCGACTAATTGGCTAGAGCCCGAATTTGCAGAAGGTGATTATACGATCGCTGTTATTCCTGACACCCAGTATATGACGAGATTGCATCCTGAAGAGATGAAGAAATATATGAAATGGATCAAGGATCATGCTGACGATATGAATATCAAGCTGGCGATAGGCGTGGGCGATATCGTAGATACGGCATCGAGCACAGCAGAATGGGCGGTCGCATCTGAAGCGTATTCGTATTTGGATGGCATAGTACCTTATGTGGCGCCACCAGGCAATCACGACGTGATTTTGAATAAAACGAATTTGACCCGCAATTACACGAATTACAACAATTACTTTCCGTACAGCAAATATTCCAAGTTATCCACCTTCGGAGGAGCTTTTCAAGAAGGAAAAATGGAGAATACGTACCATTACTTCGATATAGGCGGCGTGGAGTATATGGTCATTGCGATGGAGTTTGCTCCAAACGATGACGTATTGGCATGGGCGAATCAAATCGCGACTGAAAACCCAGATAAACGAATTATCGTCGAAACTCATAATTATGTGTATCACAACGGAGAGCTTATTAGCACCCGCCATATCGATTACCCGACCGCTTATATCAATGACGCAAATAACGGCGATGATATGTGGAATGAATTCGTAAGCAAACACGAAAACATTGTGCTGGTACTTTCGGGGCATATTGGCTATCCGGATCTTGTTGTGAGAGAGGATATCGGCGAACATGGAAATTCAGTCCAGCAAATGCTGGTGGATGCCCAATTCATGCAGCCGCGAGACTTAGGCATGCTTATGCTGATGACGTTCAAGGAAGGCAGCAACAATGTGAATGTGAATTGGTATTCCGTCAAAAATGACAAACTGTTCCGCGACAAAAACCAATTCGCTATGGATCTTAATTTGTATCCGGACGATGAACCGAATCCCGGCGAGAATGGGATGCAACTGAGTGCCGTGGATCAATCCGTTACGAAGGGTAGTATTTTCAAGGTACCTGTTAACGTAGAGCAGGCATCTGATCTCGTTGGTCTTGAAGGCGTCATTCGTTATGATGAAGAACTGCTGACACTAGAATCATTTGAGTTAACGAAGTTTAAGGAAACAAACGCTACCAATACAGCAACACCTGGTACAGTCAGCTTCGCAAGTGTATCTGATGCTGCACTTGGTACGGACGAGCCAACGGTGGTTGCCAACCTGGTATTCCGCGCCAAAGCGGATATTGCAAAGGATGAAACGACAGCGATTTCGTTCGAGCTTTTGCAGGCGATAACGATGAACGCCACAGGCGAGACGGCATATGCGCGGATCGGATCGAAGAATGCAGCGATTACCATTACAAATATGATGCTTGGCGACGTTAATGGAGACAACAAAATTGATGTAATGGATGCGACGGGAATTCTTAAACTAATTGTTATTGGTCCAAGTAAAGAGAATGCAGCTCAATATGCGGCTGCGGATGTGAATGGCGATAAGGAGGTTGATACGCTCGATGTTCTAGCACTATTGCAGATCATTGCGGACAAGCTAGCCGGACCGAATATTAAATAATAAACTATCGAGCGGGGAAGGCGACAGAACGCCTTCCCCCTTAATCAAGAAAGGACGATTCCTATGAAAATAAGGCATTTGTGGAAAGTGATAGGCTGTTTGCTCATCCTCTCGTTCTTGCTTCAAAATGTTAGTTATGCCATTTCGTCGCCAACAGTTAATCCGGAGTTGGAAGTGAAGTCCGCACAAGCCTCGCCTGGAAAAAGCGCGACCGTGGACATCGTAATTCACCGATCGAAAGGGCTAAAGACGTTTGAATTTCAATTGAATTACGATCACACAGCCCTTGAATTGTCGGGAAGAGTGGTTAAGAAAGGGAAGGATGTTGCCGATTGGCTGTACGAGTACCATGTGGATTCCGCAAGAGGAACGGTAAAAGTGGCTGCCGTCAACTCCGACGGATTTAAGACAAATGATACGGTGGTCGTGATGAGTTTGACGTTCAAGGCTATTGGAGAAGCAGGGGTTTCGGAGTTTGCCGTAATTGATTTAAAGGCGTATAAGGATTTGAATACATCGGCAGTTATGACAAGCAAGACGGGAGGCTTTGAGATCGTTTCTCCGCTGCAACCGACACCGAAGCCGGAATCGAGTCCATCCGCGAATCCAAGTCCAACCCCAATTCAAGAATCGAATGGGCATGTAAGTGTACAGGTAGAGGACGAGTTTGTGAGGGGTAATATAAGAGAAAGTCAATATAAGAACGTAACGTTCACCATCACTGCACCTAAGACTGCAAAAAGCGTCGAAGCCATTATTAGCGGTGAATCCGCAAAGCTTATCGCCCAAAGCGGTAAGAAGTTAGTCATTCAAACGTCTATCGGCGATCTAGAAATAAACGGCGAAACCATTGCGGAATTAGGTGGTGAAAACATCACAATCAGAATCGAGCATGAAGCACCAGTTGATGGAAAGCCGGCAAGAACGGTTGTAATTATCGTTGACGGTAAGAAAGTAACGAATTTTAGCAGCAATATTAAAGTAAGTGTTCCTTATGAGGTGAAAATGAATGAATCTAATGAGCGAATCATCGTCTATCGAATGAATGAGGGACAAAAAGTGATTGTTGCTCAAGCTATGGCGAATGACGGTAAGGTTGTATTTTTGACTCGGCAGGCTTCCACATTTGTTATTGCATACAACTCGAAGGTTTTTGCAGATATGAGGAAGCATTGGGCAACATACAGCGTGGATTTTGTGGCAGCGAGGGAGCTTTTTCAAGGGGTCTCGAGCAGTGTTTTTGCACCAAACGGCACAATGACCAGAGGCATGCTGGCAACAGTGCTAGGCAGGCTTAGTGGCGTGGCTATGGCTGCCTCTAAGACAACTTTCGATGATGTGGATGCTGACAAGTATTATGCTCCTTTTATTGCTTTTGCAAGTGATAATAGGATTGTAAACGGAATAGGAAATGGCAAGTTCGCTCCGGATAAAGATGTTACAAGAGAAGAAATGGCCCAAATGATCGCAAATTTCATGAACTATGCAGCCATATCGGTTACTGAAGCAGATGCAGTACTTCCTTTTGCAGATGAACAATTCATCTCAGGATGGGCTTTGCCTGCCATTCAACAATTGCAGCGTTATGGAATCATTAGTGGCAGACCAGGCAATCAATTTGATGCTAAAGGCAAGTTGACTAGAGCAGAAATAGCAAAAGTGATTTCGGTGCTGATCGAGCGGATTGTTCAATAAGAAATAAACCAGTGGCTATATGGGACCCTAGTTAAATCTAGGATATTTATAACATTCAGACTTTATATCCGACTCTAGATTCTCTTTCTGAGATACGGTGAAAGAGAAGGCTAGGGTCGTGAACAATACTGCTAAATTCATAAAAATATTTCTTTTCCTATATGATCTCATTCTACATGTAACTTTAAAGCTCATTAATTTCAGTACGATTATACATGTAACTCATATGAATATACATGGATGAGTACAATTATTTTCTCTACAATTAGACAATAGGTCATATAGAATGACTCAATTATAAAAAGCAGCTGTGGGTTAGAACCGCTTTGTGAGTTTTGGTGATAGACGGTATTTTCACATTCATATATAGTGTAAGTTATGATATTTTCGAAGAATGTAAGCGTATACGAGTAACCAATGAGGATATTTGCTTTCTTATTAGGTTATTTTCAGCTCAGAAGGAATTGCCAAGGGGAGATAAAATTGCTTAGAAAGTCTTTTTTTACAAAACTACTTATCGCTTATCTTATTATTGTATTCGCTTACACTATGATTGCGGTCTGCCTGTCTTTCTTTAAGGACAGCCAAAGAGTGCGATCGGAATTGAGTCAAAACCAGCAAAATTTCCTCATGCAATCTCGCGACAATATTGACACCAAACTCGGCGTTTCTTTCAACTTAATCGCGCAATTGAGATTAAATGAGCATGTTGTTAAATTCGCTGAAAAAGATCGTAATTACTATGAGATCACACAAACTTCTTATGCACTGCAAAATCATATAGACGCATTCTCTGAATTCGGCTATAGCATCGATCTAATGAAGACTAACGACGATTTGGTCATTACGCCACAAATTTCATCGGATAGAAGACGCTATATGGAAGATATGGGAATGACGAATGAGGATCTTGCACACTTAGGAACAGACAGCACGAGTCCAACCATAACACTATCGAGCAGCAAAAATATAATTTCGAAGAGCGATGAAAACGCATCGATAATAATCGTTAATCCGGAACGGGTAGGAATAGGAAATTCATTATTTTTTGTTGTCTCATTTTTTGAACAATTACTGCTACCGTCCCTATCACCTGATATGCAAGAAGCTTTTGCCATTATTGAGAATGGTCGATACGTTACGCTCAAATCAAGCTTTGACGATAAACGGGGGAAGCAATTGCTTGCCTATCCACTGCGAGAACTTGATGAACAGGCAACCGGGGATTATACGAAGCTATCCAATGATGAATTTGATTTTCATTTGATTCGCTCAAAAACGATGCCACAATGGACGTATATGTATGTTACACAGAACTACTCGTTGGTAGATTCCTTTTCACCGAATTTGAAAGGGGCTGTGCTTTTATTAGCCATTCTTATCTTTGTGGGACTAGCATTCGCCTATATGGTTTCCAAGCGCATGTACCGACCTGTCGGTCATCTCGTCGGATTGTTCAAAAGCTACGGGGAACCTACGGGAGCAGACGAATTCGCCTTCCTGAATGAGACGGTGACGAGTATAAGTAAGGCTAATGAACAGATGAAAACCGCGTTGCATGAGCACAGGCTTTCAATGAGAGACAAGTTCCTGCGGGATTTGCTCTATGGACTCGTTCCTCCTGACAAGGTGGATGATCTGCTAAATACACATCAACTGCAAAGCCTATCTACCGCTTTAAGCGTTTGCGTAGTTTCATTCTCGAACGATAAAGAATTGGAGGAGCAATATTCGAAAGACGCAATTCTTACGATAAAATCAAAGACTTCCTTGATCATTCATGAACAAATGAAAGTCCATTTCCCTTGCGAGCTGCTTGATCACGATTTCACCAAATTTGTCTTCATAATCAAGGATTCAGATACGGAATCCATTCAGAAGAAGCTCATGAAAGCGATGGCTCAAATCGAGGACGCACATGCGTACGGATTGACTGCAGCTGTTGGTAGGCCCGTAGCCTCTGCTGGCGAAATTGACCGCTCCTTTATCCAGGCGCTTGATACCCTGAAGAGGAAATCGGCAGTTGATAAGACTTCCGTCATTACTTATAAACAGCTCAGTCAAGTTCAGATGGTCAGCTATTATTATCCTATCGATACGGAGCGAGAGCTGATCAGCTATGTGATTCGGGGCAAGCGGGCAAATGCATTACATACACTAAACCTCCTTCTATCGGAAAATTTGGAGCAAAGACAGTTAACGCCGCAGCAGCTCGACCAGTTCTGTTTGCTTGTATTAGCTACTCTGAGTCGAATTATCCAGCAACTGAACATGTCCTTCGAAGAGTTTGTTCGAGCACACAAAGAATCTTTGGACATCGTTCAGAACGGCGAATCGAAGGAACGAATGGTTTCGGCCATCACGACCCTGTTTAGCGCCATGATTGATACGATTGATCAGCAGAATGAGATGATGGATAATAGCACGGTCCAACGTATGATCGAATATATACATGACAACTACAACAAGGATTTATCGCTTAGCATGATAGCGGAGGAGTTTAACTTCTCTCCTGGTTACGTCAGCATCGCGTTCAAAAATCATTCCGGCGAAAATTTTAAAGATTATTTAAATTTTTATCGCGTGCAGCAAGCGAAAGAAATGATGCGCCAGCAGAAAGATATTAAGATTGGCGATTTGGCACTGATGGTCGGTTGCAACAATACGAACACGTTTATTCGAATGTTCCGCAAGTATGAAGGTTTAGCTCCCGGCCAGTACGCAAAGAAGCTTAGCGAGAAGTAGTAAGGCTTCATACAATGAGAATCGTTGATTCATAAAAAGCCGCCTAGCCTAAGTGCCAGGCGGCTTTTGTATGTTCGACTGACACTTTCCTCAATGAAGGGAAATTGTTGATACATGAAATAATGCACATTATGGACTACGACATAAAAAGTTGATGCTAGATGAAATAATGGCGATAGACAGCGCTTTCATTCGTATCTATAGTTTGAATTGCAACGCTGACCTTTCAAATGGGAGCGCTCCTAAGGAAATCAGCTAAACATCATTGCGAGAGGAGAAGAGGATGCGTGCTGCTTAACTTTAAACAAATAAAAGCCAACCTGATCAGGGACCGTTATCTTTATCTGCTCCTGATACCGTTCCTGGCTTGGTATATCATTTTTGCGTATAAGCCGATGTATGGCTTGCAAATCGCCTTTAAGGATTTCAGTGTATATAAAGGAATCGAAGCGAGTCCTTGGGTTGGGTTTGAACATTTCGAGACGTTTTTTAAAAGTCCGTATTTTTGGCGGCTATTAAAAAACACCGTGTTGCTCAGTTTTTATCAATTGCTGTTCGCATTTCCTGTACCGATTATCCTCGCTTTGTTACTAAACGAATTGAAGAGCGGGATTTTCAAAGCAACGGTGCAGACTTTTACGTATTTGCCCCATTTTATTTCGGTCGTTGTCGTAGCTGGGATTGTTACCAACTTTTTGGCTCCTAGCAACGGTATTATCAATATCCTCATTGAGATGGTAGGGGGCGAAAAGCAATACTTTCTGACCAATCCCGATTATTTCCGTACGATTTTTATCGGGTCCATGGATATTTGGAAGGAAGCGGGATTTGGTACTATCATCTATTTAGCCGCTTTGTCTGGTGTCAATCCTGCCTTGTACGAAGCAGCGGTTATCGATGGAGCTAATAGATGGAAGCAAACATGGCATATCACGCTTCCCGCAATCATTCCGACGATCGCAATCATGCTTGTCATGAAGGTGGGTTCCATGCTGGAAGTTGGATATGAAGCGATCATTCTTCTATATCAGCCGGCCACCTATGAGGCGGCCGACGTTATTAACACCTACGTGTACCGGTCTGGTCTTCAGGATGCACGTTACGACCTGGCGACAGCGGTGGGACTGTTCAATGCCGTCGTTGGATTTATTCTCGTCGTATTTGCCAACAAGATGAGCAAGAAGTTAACGGAGACTGGATTATGGTAGGTGATGGAAGATGAAAAAAACCAGAGGCGAAAAGCTGTTTTATATTTTTAATTGTGTATTTCTTGGAATTATCGCTTTGCTTGCGTTGTACCCGTTTGTCTATGTCTTATCTGCATCCTTAAGCTCCTCCCAATCGGTCGTTACAGGCAAGGTGATCTTGCTGCCGCACGATATTAACTTTGACTCCTATGCAAAGGTACTATCGGAAAAGGGAATTTGGATTGCCTATTTAAACACGTTTTATTACACCATATTCGGTGTAATCGTCAATTTAATTCTCACCATTTGTGGTGCCTATGCCTTATCCAAGAAACGGGTTATGGGGCGTACGGCCATCAGCTTCTTTATCGCGCTGACGATGTGGTTCCAACCCGGCATGATTCCGACCTATCTTAATTTTCGAGATTTGAACATGCTCGACAGTAGATTTACGATTATTATCGGTTTCGCGATTACGACTTTCTATGTCTTCCTCATGAGAACGTTCTTCCAGACCATTCCGGAGGAACTCGAGGAGGCGGCTAAGGTTGATGGTGCAAATGATCTTACGATCTTATGGCAAGTGTATTTGCCGCTGTCCAAAGCTTCGCTTGTGACGATCGGATTGTTCTATGCGGTGCACCGTTGGAACGGTTATTTCTGGACGATGATCCTGCTGAGAGACGAGAACAAGGTACCGCTGCAAGTCCTGCTAAAGAAACTCATCGTAGAGATGAACGTGAGCGACGAGATGGGCAATATGGCGGTATATTCAAAGGAAACAATTATTTATGCAACGATCATCGTCTCCATTATTCCGATTGTTGCAGCCTATCCCTTCATTCAGAAATATTTTGTCAAAGGCACCATGATCGGCTCCGTCAAAGGCTAGTGGCTGCTTCAATCTTTTATTATGAAATCAAGAAACCAATATTGGGAGGTCATAAATATGGGTAACAAAAAAAGGATAAAAGCATCTGCATTAATCATGGTAACAGTCGGTATGCTGCTAGCGGGCTGTAGCAACAATAATGTGCCGCAAAATAGTGGAAGTCCTGCGAATAATTCAAAAGAAGCGGATACAAAGCAGCTATCCGGGCAACTGATCGCAAAAGACCCGCTTGAGCTGACGATCCATATGCACTACTCAGATAAGTTTATTTTCGACGATAACTGGCCCATCTTCAAAGAAGCGGCAGCGATGACCAATATTAAGTTGAAAGGAACGGCATCTAAAGCTTCGACGAACAGTAAAGAACTGTTCAATACAATGATGGCTTCCGGGAAAATTCCTGATTTGGTTCATCATCAAATTAAGGAGCAGTACGACAGCCTTGGGGTTGAAGGAGCCTTTCTTGAGTTAGATGGACTGATTGAAGAACATGCCCCGAACATTAAAAAGTTCTTTTCCGAACATCCTGATGCAGCCAAATATATGAAAGCCAATAACGGCAAAACGTATTTCCTTAACTTTACGCCGGACGGACCGGCTGCTAGGGGCTGGTTTGTACGCCAGGATTGGCTGGAAAAACTGGGACTTGAGCAACCGAAAACGGTAGATGAGCTGTATGCACTATTGAAAGCATTCAAAGAAAAGGATCCGAACGGCAACGGAGCAAAGGATGAAATTCCATATTTCAGCAGGTCGAAGCTGGATGGAATTTACGACCTGCTGATCCAGTGGGGTGTGCAGGGCGGGGCCGATGCAGCCAAACGTGGATTTTACGCGGACAACGGTGTCGTCAAGTACGGCATGTATGAGCCAGGATATAAGACGGCAATCGAAAATATTGCGAAGTGGTACAAGGAAGGCTTAATTGATAAAGAAATTTTCACCCGCGGAGCGAAAGCGCGTGACATTTTGCTCGGAGACAATGTCGGCGGCATGACGCACGATTGGTTCGCCAGCACGGCTAATTTCAATGATATTCTTGCGTCTAAGATTCCTAGCTTCTCCTTTGTTCCGATGACGCCCCCAGTGAATACCGCGGGCAAAGTCGTCGAAGAGAGTTCCCGTAAAGGGACGCATGCGAGCGGATGGGGAATCTCAGCGAGTACCAAGCATCCCGTCGAAGCGATCAAATATATGGATTTTTGGTTCTCCGAGGAGGGTCGGAGACTGATGAACTTTGGCATCGAAGGAAAGGACTATGACCTCGTGGACGGCAAGCCGAAGTTTAAAGACTCCGTATTGAAAAATAAAGAAAAGACAGTTATTCAACAGCTTCAGGAAGAGGGAGCTCAGATCGAGCTGGCCTTCCATCAAGACTATGCTTACGAAGAACAATGGACAAACGCGACTGCGTTGAAAGGCATCAAGGAATACATTGACAATGGTTATATTATGCAGGCCTACCCGCCGATCTCGTATACGGATGAGGAACGGACCAAATTTGAGGAGCTAAACGCGGGCGTATTGACCTACGTCGAGGAAAAGCTGCAGAGATGGGTGCTCGGCGTAGAACCGATCAACGATGAGACATTCAGCAAGTATATTAAGGAGTTGGAAGATTTAGGCATCAAGCAACTGCTTGAACTGGAACAAGGTGCATATGACCGTTACATGAAATAGTTGGAACCCCTCCCTCCGGAGTCGTGATGATTTAGGAGGGAGTATTCCTTCTGGATTGTAAACGTTATCGAAAATGTGATCGAGAACATCGTAACGAAACAAAAATTATATGATGGAGATGAAAAAATGAATCTGCAATCATTGTTGATTGAGCCGATAAGTACAACAGACCTGCTAGCTAACTTGCGTTCGCGGCTAGAGCCGATGGAAGATAAAGCCGCCTATATAGCAGCCCATATGCCTGATCATGTGCGCGAGACGATCGCGAATGCAGAACTCGCTTATCGAGGGATGATCATGCTTCCCGGTACGGGGGGAGTCAGGGAGTTTGTAGGGCACCCGCCTAACTGGCTGGAGCGCAGACATAATGATAATGAATATTTATGGCAGCTGAATCGCATGACTCATTGGCAGGACTTGCTGGAAGCCTATTCTCTCACTAAGGATGTAAAGTACGGTGTTAAGGTCATCGACGAAATGATGGACTGGATCGAGTTCGTCACTATTCCCGAGGACTTACTCGATAAGCCGATTGACTATTTTACGGAATGCCATCCGCTGAGGGTTTTGGAGATTGGTATTCGAGCCTACAAAATTTGGCCGCTTATCCTGGAGCATCTAGGTCATTCGGAGCTGTTTACGGAAGCAGTGTTGGAGCAGTATTTAACGGTCATTTACAAGCAAATAAAAGCTCTGCGCAACGTGTCGCCTCAGCTGTGGCCTAAAGCGGATCATAATCATTATTTAATGGAGTGTTTGGGTCTTCTGACGACGGCCCTTTATTTTCCCGAGCTGAAAGAAGCGGAAGAATGGAAGGCTTTTGCGATCGATGGCATCGAAAAGTGCAGCATAGCGCAGCTGACGGAGGACGGCGGTCAAATCGAGGGTTGCCCATCTTATCATAATGGCTGCATGTTCTGGTTCGGGCTGGCTGTGGTTCTGGCTAAACGTTTCCATTTTCAGTTCTCACCAGCGTACATGGAGCGGTTTAGAAAAAATTTGGATTACTCGATCTACTCGTTAAGACCAACCGGGAAATGTGTACCTGTCGGCGATTCCTATGCGAATCCCCTTGCTGTAATGTCCGGCGTCTATGGGTATTTTGCTTTGGAGGATGTATCCTGGCTCGGACTTGCAACGAATTTGATCGATGTGAACGAGGTGGTACGGGAAGCAAGCAAGCATGTATGGAGGGCGCTCGATGTCAGCAAATTCGTGGAAGAGCTGTATTCCCTGCAGGGCAGACAGTTTGTATTGGATAAACCGACGACGTTTTGGAATCGAACGTTGCATCAAGCGATTATCCGCAGCGGCTGGGATTCAAAGGCTCTCAGTTTTTTGTTTACATGTAAAAGCCCTGTTCAAAATGCCCATGCCCACATTGATTTGATGAGCTTTGATTTTACTGCGCTCGGAAAAGACATGATTTGCGATCCCGGATTTTTTTGTTATCGAGATGATGAGGACCGCAAACAGTTCAAGAGTTCAAATTATCACTCTACGCTGCTAATCGATGAGCGAGATCATTTTGAGTATATTCGCCCCTTTCAATACGGACCGCAAAAACCCGGCGGAATCTACAATGTGGAGGATAGAGGTTTCTACCGGCTCGCCAGCGCCTGCCATACAAACTACGAACCGGTGATTCATCACAGGCATATTTCACTAGTCGATAATCGGTTCGTTCTTATTGCGGACCTTGTAGAAGGGCTGAATAACCATAGCGTTCAGCGCTATTTCCATCTGGATTTTGTCGAGGTGAAGGAGAAACTGGGCGGCGTGATTGCGACGAGCGAAATTGCGAATCTGGTGATTGCAACAAGCCATATAGGGGAATTGGATTTTCTACAAGGAAGGTTGTCTGATGAGACCGATCTCTCAAGGCCTTCGACAAGGGTACGCTTCCAAGATAGATTCAGCGGTACAGTTACTTTCTTGACGGTGCTTATTCCTTTCCAAGGGGGGCAGCAGCCTGCTGTTCAGATTGTTGAAACAGCGGATGGTGTATTTAACTTCGAGCTTGGAGAGCGATACTTTGTTTCGATACACGAAAGAGATATGCAAATATCCAAATAGGCTTGAAAAGGCGAAACCCTTAGAAAGATATGAATAGGAGTGAAAAGATGTTGAACCTACAGACTGACGATCAAATTTGGGTTGAAAATGTTATTTCCAAAATAACAGCCAAAATGGGCGCAGTAAGTGAAAGATCAAGCAGCAAAATTCCATATACCACAAGTAACGGTGAGCACGATAACCAGATCAAGAAAGATATCAACTGGTGGACGAATGGGTTCTGGGGCGGCATGATGTGGCTTATGTACCATGAAACCGGGGCTCAGAAGTACAAGGAAATCGCCAATTTCACGGAAGATGCTTTGGATGCTAGTCTCCATCAATTCTACGGTCTGCATCATGATGTCGGTTTTATGTGGCTGCCTACGAGTGTGGCCAATTATAAAGTTACCGGTAATCTGGAATCCCGCAAGAGGGCGCTGCATGCCGCCAACTTGCTTGCCGGACGATTAAACTTGGTGGGCGGGTTTATCCGCGCTTGGAACGATGATACAACCAGCGAAGATACGAGAGGGTGGGCGATCGTGGATTGCATGATGAATCTTCCTCTTCTGTATTGGGCGAGCGAAGAGACCAAAGATCCGCGATATGCGCAAATCGCGATGAAGCATGCGGACACCGCTCTCGATGCTTTTATTAGGCCGGACGGTTCCGTGAATCATATCGTGGAGTTCGACCCATTCAAGGGAAGCGTTGTCCGAACTTATGGCGGTCAAGGATTCGAGGAAGGCTCGTCGTGGACGCGTGGGCAGACGTGGGCTTTGTACGGCTTTATGATCAGTTATAAGCATACAGGGAAGCAGGAGTATTTGCAGGCAGCCAAACGCGTGGCGCATTATTTTATGGCGAATATTCCGGATAACGGCATTATTCCGATCGATTTCCGTCAACCGAACGAGCCCGCTTACGAAGATTCCACGGCAGCGGCGATCGCGGCTTGCGGACTGATCGAAATCGCCAAAGCGGTTGGCGAGTATGAGAAGGAAGTCTATCTGAATGCCGCACTGAAGCTGTTGAAAACGCTGGACGTTTCTCGCTGCGACTGGACGACGGATTCCGATCATCTGTTGATCAATGGTTCAGCAGCGTATCATCATCAAGACATTCATATTTCAATCATTTATGGCGACTATTATTTCATGGAAGCTGTTTTCAAGCTAAAAGGGAACGAGTTGTTCTTGTGGTAGTAAAACGATGAGTACCAACGAGCATATCATAGCGGTGGAGATACTTAAGGGTAAGTGCAATTAGAAGATATTTTATTTGGGAGAACCTCTCTGCAGGGTGCTGCGGGGAGGTTTTTTCTTTTGCCTGCTGAAGTTGTTAAACTAATGGGCAGTTTAGCGTGGAAATGACCAAGTCGAAAACATGAAATAGAACACCTGAAAGTTACACTTTTTGGATTAAAGTAAATGAAATATAATGTCCTAGCAGCCTTCTAAATGAAGTAAATGCAGAAATAAGGAGACAGGTGCTTTAACGGTGTTTTTAAAATATTTATGGAGAGCGTTTTTGATGGCAATCTTCTTTGGAGATGTTTTGCTTGTGTACTCCTTTTTCAGCATACGAAGATAAACAATATCTTAATGACGGTGGGATGGTGCATTAAATGGTAGATAGAAAAGAAGAACGAAAAAGAACTTTTCGTGCTTTGGCTATAGTCCTGTGTATCATATTGAATTGAGAATAACAGGAGTTCCAGTGAAAGAGGTCATGGAGCAGCTGAGCATACGAAATAAGACGCAATTGGAAACCTGGATGCGATGGTACCGCAAGGGCGAATTAAACCGCTTGGAGCAACCTGTAGGCAAACAATACAGCTAYGGTAAAGGACCTGAGTTTACCTCGGAACTGGAGCAAATAAAGGCGGAGAATCGGTTCTTAAAGCAACAAATAGATGTGCTAAAAAAGTACAAGGAAMTRGAAAGGAGTTGTCACCAAAAATCATAGTTGAACTGGTTGAGTTGATTCACGGGGAAGTTACGATCACCAAAGCTTGTGCATGGCTGGGTGTGCCACGTGCTACCTATTACCGATGGAGAGCAAAAAACAAAACTCGGCCATTGGACAGCATGGTTGAAGAGATTCGAGAACTCTGCACTGAGCATAAATTCCGTTACGGATACCGAAAGATTACTGCACTGCTTCGAAAAAAGCACAAGATTAATCACAAGYGCGTACAACGAATCATGCAATGTGAGCAGCTTCAATGTCGAGTCAGAGTMAAGAAACGAAAGCATACAGGGCAGCCTGCTTATGTAGCTGAGTACCTATTAAAGCGGCAATTTCAAGCTGAARCACCGATGCATAAACTCGTCACGGATATTACGTATTTACCATTCGGTGGAAAAATGATGTACCTATCGAGCATCCTCGATTTATATAACGGAGAGATCGTAGCTAGCAGTCTATCCGATACGCAAGATACGGACTTTGTCCTGGATACACTTAATCAATTGCCAGCTGTGCCTGGTGCGATTCTCCATAGCGATCAGGGCAGCGTCTACACGTCCCATGGGTATCAGGAAGCTGTAAAAGGAAAAGGCATTACCATGAGCATGTCCCGCAAGGGAACGCCCGCTGATAATGCCCCCATTGAATCGTTTCATTCCACACTAAAGTCTGAAACGTTCTACCTCGAAGGGTTGACCCATACAACGACTGCAATCGTTGAACAGACCGTTCGAGACTACATCACTTACTATAACGCAATTCGTATTCAAACGAAACTAAAA
>NZ_JBFTPT010000025.1:0-79586 GCF_056398625.1 Paenibacillus sp. 01T431 | reverse complement strand
TGTGACCCATACATCCAGTAGACAGCAGCATAAAGGCTTCAGCAAGCCTAATCTTTCGTATCCAGTTTTCAGCGTGCAACACGCTACGTTTGGTGGCGATGGCGGAGGGGAACCACGCGTTCCCATACCGAACACGACCGTTAAGCCCTTCAGCGCCGATGGTACTTAGACCGCAGGGTCTTGGGAGAGTAGGACGTCGCCAAGCACGAGAGACCTATCGCATGTGATGCGATAGGTTTTTTGTTTCTTCCGTATCTAATTTCGATTAAAAATTGAGGCCTTAGAACGCTCTGCATGAGCTTCTAAGGCCTCTTTGTTATCTGCGGTAATAAGATGCTTCTCTAGACTGAAGCCTAAGTACGCCGTCCTTCTGCTCCTTACGGAAAGAGAAGGACAGAAGCATACGCGGGATCAGCAGCCATAGGTGCCAACTTACAATGCTAATCATCAATGATTCTTTGATCCATGGATATAGAAGCGCAATGGCACAAAGGCCGATCCAGAACATATGACGATGAACTCGGCGAAATAGGAACAGCTTGATATCATTAGCCGGTTTAAATCCAATCCATGGGGGTGTAATACGCCACACCCATTGCCTGTCAGCTGCTTCGTCCACTCGGATAAAAGTAAGCAGTATAATCGCGATATGGATGATCTGCACGACTGCAAAGCCGAAAAGCCATGAAAATAGACCATCCATTTCATACATAAGCATTTGGAAAGCCAATAATACGGCTGCAATAAGCAAATGGCTCTGAATAAGCTCAGGGCGAATGATTTTTCGTTTTACAAGCTGATATTGATAAATTGTAGCATTTTGTTGTTCAGATAATTTTTGACGCATATTTACTTTTCCTTTCCTTCTCAGAGATACTGTGACTCTCGTTAACTATATCGGTATTTACAAGCATTCTGTCCATAGCTTTATGAAACATTTTTACATATGCTGTAACCATTAGCCCATACGGGGCATACGATATATAAATATTTGAAATGCGCTATGAAACAAGTATAAATAGATAGACTATGTGTCATAATAATAGTTAATAAGGGACGATCAGAAAGCGGGGATTGTTATGGACGATAATCGCGAGTATCAGTGTATTATTTGTAACGAGGAAAAGGCTGAAGGTCAGGGTATTCGGATAGTGACCGGTTTTATCTGTGATACCTGTGAAGCGGAAATGATAAGAACAGATGTTAAAGATGCCAAATATCCTTTTTTCATTAATCAAATGAAGCAAATATTTTTGGGTAAAAATGCATGAGCGGTTTCTGATTACAGAAGCTGCTCTTTTTTTGTAGTGTTTATTGAATATTATATATAATAGAAATAGGAATGAATGTTTACTGGAGAGGATTGTACATAAACAATGAAGCCCTTTATTGCTCCGTTATTTGAAGCGCTTGTGAATCATACCCGTACCAAGCCAGTCGGATTTCACGTACCCGGCCATCATGGGGGACAAGCACTTAAGCAACCATCATGGAATGATCAATTAAATGATGATGTAGTCGATTATTTTTATAAAATAATGCAGCTTGATTTAACTGAAATATCATCAACCGACGATTTGCATCATCCTGAAGCTTCTATTAAAGAAGCACAGCAATTGGCTGCAAAAACATTTGGTTCAGAGGAGACTTACTTTTTGGTTGGAGGAAGCACCTCTGGGAATATGGCGCTACTGCTCGCCGCATGTGATCCAGATGATATTGTTATCGTTCAGCGGAATGTACATAAATCCATTATAAATGGTTTGAAGCTTGCTGGGGCCAAAGCAGTGTTCCTCTCGCCTCAGATTGAACCGTTATCGGGGTTAGCAACGATTCCTTCTGTCCAGCAAGTGGAAGAAGCGCTTATTGAATATCCTGATGCAAAAGCTGTCTTTTTGACTAACCCGAATTATTACGGTATTAGTGTGAAACTTAAATCATATGTTGAGACTGTCCATCGGTATAATAAGCCGATTTTCATAGATGAAGCACATGGTGCGCATTATGGCTTGGAGCCAGCTTTTCCGCAGTCGGCAATGTCAGAGGGAGCAGACGGCGTTGTACAGTCAGCGCATAAAACATTGCCGACACTTACGATGGGGGCGCTTCTTCACATTCAAGGCAAAAGAATATCAAGGGAATTGCTGCGTCAGTCGCTTGCGATGATTCAAAGCTCAAGCCCGTCGTTTCCGATTTTGGCTTCAATAGATATTTCCCGAGCAATGATTGATGCTTTGGGTGCTGATCTTTTTAAACAAAGTCTTGAATCAGCGGCGTTTTTCCGTCAATGGCTGCATCGTCACTCATCCGTTATACGGGAGATGAAAATCGATGAAAATAGCGAATCAGACTTGCGATCAGATCCGCTGCGACTAGTGTTATACGATTCTAGCGGTAAGCGAACCGGTTATGAGCTGCTGAAGCACCTGGAGCAGCATGGCTGTTTTGCTGAGATGGCAGATCCTAAGTATATTGTACTTGTTGTCGGTATTCAGACATCATTAGAGGACATAAAGAGGCTGCAGGAGGCTGTTGAGACACTTGAGTCCAATGCTACGACAAATAACAACTCTGATGGGCTGATGCCTGATGATAAAGAGGGGTGTGCGACGCCAGCAGCTTCAATAATTACCTGTCATGAGAGCCGCTTGATATCAGAGCCTGTTTCGTTTGCGAGATCTAGGTTTAAGAACAAATCAAGTGAGCGAATACAGCTGAAAGATGCTGTACATCATATATCAGCAGAGATGGTTATACCTTATCCGCCTGGCATCGCTATTTTGTATCCAGGAGAGAGAATCACGGCAGAGTTAATTGAGCATATACAAAAGCTTGCCGAGATGGGTGCAAAGTTTCAAGGCGCTGCTGATGGAATGATGAATACCATAGCTGTTTACCCTGAATAAGCTTAAATAGCAGAACGATTATGAACTTGAAGTAAATGTTGATTGTACTAGGAGTACCGCTTTGTTAATATAGAAGAAAGTATAGTTAACATAACGTTAGGAGAAGCCTTAGTTTGAAAAAAGGTGTATTCATTACCATAGAAGGCGGCGAAGGAGCCGGCAAATCGACACTGATTGAACAATTGACGAATATAATGCTTCAAAGGGGAAAGTCGATCACGACGACGAGAGAACCAGGAGGCATTCCCATTGCAGAACAGATTCGTGCCGTTATATTGGATCGCGAGAATACTGCAATGGATGCAAGAACAGAAGCACTGCTTTATGCAGCTGCGAGAAGACAGCATTTGGTGGAAAAGGTCGTTCCAGCACTGGAGAAAGGCGAGTTTGTTATTTGTGACCGCTTTGTAGATAGCAGCTTGGCTTATCAAGGTTATGCGCGTGGGCTTGGGATAGATGAGGTCTGGGCCATCAATCAATTCGCGATTAAAGAAGTGATGCCTGATCTGACGATCTACATGGATGTGTCTCCGGAAGTAGGTCTCGGACGTATCGCACAAGCATCAGAGAGAGAAATCAATCGTTTAGACCTAGAGAAGCAGTCTTTCCATGAGAAGGTGCGAGAAGGCTATATGAAGCTGTTGCAGCAGAACCCGGAACGAATCGTGCTTGTAAATGCCGAAAATAGTGCGGATTTGGTGTTTGCTGACGTTTTATCAGCAATTGATGAGCGTTTTGCAGGATTTTTTGCAACCGATGTCAAACTTTAAAGTATAGACGTAATTCTATGCATCAAGAGATTTGTCGTTATGGGGCTTGAGATTCAATAAATGGTTTAATGGTTAAAATTGCAAGTTATTAATAACCTATTCTAATAGTAGTCAAGGGGGAATGAAGATGAAATTAGTAATCGCGGTTATTCAAGATAAGGATAGCAACAGACTGTCAAATGCACTTGTTCGTGAAGGGTTTAGAGCAACGAAGCTGGCAAGTACGGGTGGATTTCTAAGAGCAGGCAATACTACCTTTATGATTGGTATTGAGGATGAGAGAGTACATGAGGTTCTTCAAGTCATTAATGCAAATTGCAAAGTAAGAGACCAATTGGTTACTCCTGTATCACCGATGGGCGGATCAACAGATTCCTATATTCCTTTCCCTGTTGAAGTACAGGTTGGTGGAGCAGCTGTATTCGTAATGCCTGTTGAACGATTTGAGCATTTCTGAATGGGCGTGATATAGGGTGAAAATTGATCAAGGCTTTCGACCATTGGGACAAAACCGTACAAACAACGAAGCCACAAACAAACAGATACAGCCAAGAAGCTTTGCTGATGTGATGGTTCAGCAGGATGCTGATCGTACACAAGAGCAGCTTCAACTGAAGCTGCAGGACATTCATAGACAAGGTGATCGACTTGCTAGAGTGATGACTGTCCGTGAATTGAAAATTTATCGTCAAATGATCAAGCAATTTTTGGAGGACACCATCCGGCGCGGCGTTGTGCTGAAGGAAGTCAAAGGCTTCGATCGCAGAGGACGAATTAAACGATATAAACTGCTGGATGAGATCGATGCGACACTCGTCTCCATGGCTGAGGATTTACTCGACAGTGAGCAAGGAAGAATTGACTTGCTTAACAGGATCGGTGAGATACGAGGCCTTCTTATTAATTTATTGTTTTGATGATAAGAGAGCAGGGAAAGGTAAGGAACGGCGATGAGCTTCGAAAATATTCCGGGGCAATGGAAAGCGCAGCGGATTTTGACCCACGCTTTGCAGAGCGGTAAAATTTCTCATGCCTATTTATTTAATGGTCCTTCAGGTACGGGAAGAATGGCGATGGCTCGCGAATTTTCAAAGGCATTGTTCTGTACGGCAGGTATTGCCGCTGCTTGCGGGGAATGCTTGGAGTGCAGAAAATTTGAACATGGCAATCAGACAGACTTAACGACGATAGCGCCAGATGGCCAGTCCATAAAAATTGATCAAATTCGCGAGCTGCAGCGAGACTTTTCTTATCGCAATAGCGGGACGAAGCGCAAAGTGTATATGATAGAGCAAGCTGACAAAATGACGCTGCAGGCTGCGAATAGTTTACTGAAATTTTTGGAAGAACCGTTGTCGCCAGTTGTTGCTATTCTGATTACGGATAATGGACAAGCTGTTCTTCCTACTATTCGTTCTCGAACGCAGTGGGTGCCTTTCCTGCCGATGTCGCCTGAGATTATGCTGCAAACTCTTATTGCTGAGGGTGCTCCATCTATTTTAGCCCGAACCGTTGTTCAATTAACATCAGGTTTAGACGGTGCAAGACAATTTCTCCAGCAGAATCAGTTTGCAGAAATCAGAACCCTAGTGATACAATTAGGCAAGGAGAGTTTGACCCGATTCACCGCGGCGATGATCACTGCTGGACAACAGCTATTTAAAACAGATTTGGTAGAGCATACGCAACTGCTGTTGTCGTTATTAGTTATATGGTTTAAAGATTTGATACAGTTCCAGGCCGGCAGGCAGGACAACATCGTTTTTATAGATCAGTTGGATTGGATAAGTAAACATGCATTTAATCGTTCGTTCGCAGGTTGGGTGTCCTGCATCGAGCATACGTTAGAAGCGAGTAAGCGTATGCGAGCGAATGTTACGCCCCAGCTCGCATTTGAGCAACTATTGGTAAACTTACAGGAGGGCTAATTCTTGTATAATGTCATCGGCGTCCGCTTCAAGAAAGCGGGCAAGATCTATTACTTTGATCCGGTTGAGCATCCCGTGGATAAGGAACAACATGTTATTGTTGAAACAGCACGCGGAATCGAATACGGTAAAGTGGTGGTGGGACAGAAGCAAGTCGGTGAATCGGATGTTGTTCTTCCTCTTAAGAAAGTGATACGTATTGCAAGCGATGTGGATGCAAAAGTTGTTGAAGAAAATCGCGCCGCAGCCAAAAATGCGTTTTCTACTTGTCTTGAAAAAATTAAAGGTCATCAGCTTCGCATGAAGTTAGTTGACGTTGAGTTTACGTTTGACCGTAACAAAATTATTTTTTATTTTACGGCAGAAGGCCGAGTTGACTTTCGCGAGCTAGTAAAAGATTTAGCCAGCGTATTTCGAACTCGGATTGAACTCAGACAAATCGGAGTTCGGGACGAAGCAAAGATGCTCGGTGGTATTGGTCCATGTGGACGAGTGCTTTGCTGCTCCTCTTGGCTGGGTGATTTTGAGCCCGTATCGATCAAGATGGCCAAGGATCAGAACTTATCGCTTAATCCGACAAAAATTTCTGGATTATGCGGTCGTCTCATGTGCTGTCTGAAATATGAGCATGACAATTACGAAAGCATTCGAGAAGAACTTCCGGCAATTGGAAAATTCGTAGTCACCTCATATGGTGAAGGTAAGGTAACTGGTATTAATACATCCACCAAAAGTGTGTATGTGCAATTATTTGATACACCAGGTAAACCGAAAGAACTGTCGATGGATGATGTCGTCATCAAATAAGCGGCAGAGTGCGATTCTCACGGGTGAGGTTACACTCACGCTTGAAGCTCTGGGGTGGGAACTTGGAGAAGAACAATATTTTTGCGAAAATGGACGAGCTGGATAACCAAGTAGGTGTGTTCCATAAGGAGCTTACGGACTTGAAGCAGAAGGTAAAAGAGCTGCTCGAGGATAATAAGCGTCTAAGTGAGGAGAACAACCAGCTGCGTCAGTTGTTTAAGAGAGAGGCTGAGCTAGAGCATGAAGTTGTTGCAGCTCCAGCCAAAGGAATTAAACCGGGAGTAAGCAAAGAGGAACAGGTCATCACTGACCATGCATTCGCGGAAGCGGGAGCAGCTATTGGTGAAGGCCATGACAACTTAACTCGGTTGTATCACGAAGGATTCCACATATGCAACGTTTATTACGGGCATTTGCGGACGGAAGGCGACTGTTTATTCTGTCTATCCTTTCTTAATAAATAGTGGAATCCGTACGACATGCCGCCCTTGCCGCAAGGGGCGGTATTTTTATTAAATATACAATCAAGGAGCGGCCCAAATCGTGTCGGAACATATAACCTTAGCAGAAAACGAACGTCTCGATGATCTTATGACAGAAAATGGTTTAAAAATTATACAAAGCCGGGAAGTGTTCAGCTTTTCACTTGATGCCGTATTATTGTCACGGTTTGCAAGTGTGCCAAAGCACGGGCGAATTGCTGATTTATGTACGGGCAATGGTGTTATACCGATGCTTCTTACAACGAGAACAAATGCGCAAATTGATGCGGTTGAGATTCAACCGAGATTGGCGGATATGGCTAGAAGAAGCGTAATGCTGAATAAGCTGACGGAGCAAATAAACGTTATTGAGCAGGATTTGAAATTATATCCTAAGATTGCGGGTAACGGGGTATATGATGCGATAACGGTAAACCCGCCTTACATGCCAATAACAGCAGGTGAACAAAACGAAAACGAACATTATGCGATCGCAAGGCATGAGATTCATTGTACGCTGGATGATGTCGCAGAAGCATGTTCTAGGCTGGTGCGCCCTGGCGGCAAGGTCTCGATGGTTCATCGTCCTTCGCGTCTGCTTGATATTGTGGAAACGATGCGCAAATGGAGACTTGAGCCGAAGCGGATTCAATTTGTGCATCCTCATGCAAATGCAGAGGCAAACATGGTATTAATAGAAGCAATGCGTGATGGGAAGCCTGACATCAAGCTTCTTCCACCAATAATGGTATATGAGAATGGGGTGCAGATCGTTTGAATATACAAAAAAGCTTTGCCGATGCTTCCAAAGAAAATGTTGGAAGCCTTTATTTGGTCGCGACACCAATTGGAAATTTAGAAGATATGACTTTCCGTGCGATTCGTACATTGAAGGAAGTACAGCTTATCGCTGCTGAAGATACGAGGCAAACACGGAAGCTGCTTACACATTTCGAGATTGGAACTCGTATTGTCAGCTATCATGAGCACAATAAACAAGCCAGCGGCCCTGAGCTGATCAGATTGCTTCTAGATGGGCAATCCATCGCATTAGTTAGTGATGCGGGTCTGCCGGCTATTTCGGATCCAGGTGCGGATCTCGTGAAGGACGCTATTGAAAATGGTATTTCCGTTATTCCTATTCCAGGAGCGAATGCAGCATTGTCTGCACTTATTATATCGGGTCTGCCTACGGACCGATTTTTGTTTGCTGGATTTCCGCCGCGCGAGCGAAAGTCATTAATGAAATGGCTGCTCGATATGCAAGCACAGAAAGGGACCCTGCTTTTCTACGAGTCACCCCATCGTATAAACAAAACACTTGATGCACTTCAGGAATGTCTCGGCGATCGCCAAATAGCATGTATCAGAGAACTGACAAAACGCCATGAAGAAGCGGTCCGCGGCCGAATTTCAGAATGTATAGCATGGTTTGAGGAGCATCCGCCGCTCGGAGAATTTTGTGTTGTGGTGGAAGGATCAGAGGGTGAGGGGGCAAGTGAGCTGCCAGCGGCAGATATTTGGTGGTCTGAGCTTGATCTTGCTGCCCATGTTGCTCATTATGAGGAACAATTTGATCGTAAGGAAGCCATTAAGAAGGTTGCGCTCGATCGAGGTTTGCCTAAACGCGAAGTATATAATGAAGTAAATAGATAGATGATTATCATATATGTGAAATAGTAGACAAAAAAAAGACCTTCCTGGCCGGGTTCAAGCGCAGGAAGGTATCAAGGAGTATAAAAAAGGTTAGAATTAACAAGTTAATAAGTACAGTATAACTTATTTTTTTTATTTTGTCACAGGTGTTGGCATTTCTGACAAACAAACATGACAAACAATTTTTCCTTTGAAATAAGATACGTTTTCTGCGTTGCCACAGAAGATACATGCAGGCTCATATTTCTTAAGCATGATGCGCTCGCCATCTACGTAGATCTCAAGTGCATCTTTCTCGCCTATTCCAAGTGTACGGCGCAATTCGATCGGTATAACGACGCGTCCTAGCTCATCAACCTTACGAACAATACCAGTAGATTTCATCATAATCTATTATTGCCCCTCTCAAAATACGTTTCGTCATCGTTCGACATAGTTTTTGCTTTTATGATTACTATAATACCAACGATTACCATAATAGTCAACCAGGAATATTCCCCGGATAGCTGAATTCACAAGTATTTGACTAGTTAGTACGGTCATATTACTCTGTAATAGAATACAACAGCTTCGACAATTTGGAAACTAATTTCCGACACTATTCGACATGAAAATCATTTTTTGTGTCGAAAATATGAACAAAGGAGATGAGAGACGATGAAAAAACAGCTGACCGAAGAGAAAGTTTTTAAGGATCCTGTTCATCATTATATATATGTACAAGACCAAACGATTTGGGATCTGATCAATACAAAAGAGTTTCAAAGACTGCGCCGGATACGACAGCTAGGAACCTCCTATTTGACCTTCCATGGAGCAGAGCACAGCCGGTTTTCACATTCACTTGGCGTATATGAAATTACTCGAAAAATTATTTCTCAGTTTGAACGAAACAGCTATCCTGACTGGCCAGTCGAAGAAAAGCTAGTCTCGCTTTGTGCTGCTTTATTGCATGATGTTGGTCATGGTCCGTTCTCGCACTCCTTGGAAGAAGTATTCGACACGGATCACGAAGAGTGGACATGTAACATCATTTTGGGAGATACAGAAATCAATCGCGTGCTAAGTGCTGTATCGGAGCAGTTTCCTGCTCAGGTCGCTGCAGTCATACAAAAAAAATATCCACAGCCGATTGTTGTTAGTTTGATTTCAAGCCAAATGGATGCTGATCGGATGGATTATTTGCTCCGAGACGCGTATTTTACAGGTGTAAACTATGGAACATTTGATTTAGAACGCATTTTGCGCGTATTGCGTCCTTATAAAGGGCAAATTGTAGTTAAAGAGAGCGGTATGCATGCAGTCGAGCATTATTTGATGTCTCGTTATCAAATGTATTGGCAAATTTACTTCCATCCGGTGACCAGAAGCTCGGAAATTATTCTACGTCAAATATTTCGTAGAGCACAGGAGCTTTACGTGGGTGGCTACTCCTTTCAGTGGATGCCTAAGCAGCTGAAATGCTTGCTTCAGAACACGATGACGGTGCACGACTATCTGAAGCTGGATGAAGCGCTCGTTCAGACCGCTTTCGCAGAGTGGGCGGAGGAGCATGATTCTATTTTAAACGATCTATGTGAACGATTTCTGAACAGGCATTTATATAAGTACATTACGCTTGAAAACCCGGATGAAGAGCTGCTAAATGAGATTAGCGAATGTTTCTCTTCTATAGGAATGAATCCGGATTATCATATGGAAATTGATTTTCCATTTGACTTGCCATATGACGTATATCGACCAGATAAAAAAGAAGGAGAAAAGAAAGAAAAAGCGCCGATTTTGTTGTTAGATGGTTTGGAAGATATAAGCGAAATATCCTCTAAATCCGACATTGTTCGTTCTATTACCGGCCTGCATCAAGGACAATATCATCTTTATTATCCAGAAGAGCCGCTCAAAAAAAATATTCATCGATTGCCGGAATCACTTCGTAAGCTTTTCAAACTCGATTGAAGGAGCATAACATCAACATGACATTACTTTTTGATACACATACCCATTTAGATTCGGAAAAATTTGATGAGGATCGCGACGAGGTCATCCAGCGTGCGAAGGATGCAGGCGTGCATATGCTTGTCAATATTGGTTTTAACCGTGAAACAATCCCTACAACCATGGCGCTTGCCGAGAAATATGATTTTATATACGCAGCAGTTGGTTGGCACCCAGTTGACAGTATAGATATGCTTCCAGAGGATTTGGAATGGATTGAACGTCTATGCGCGCATGAGAAGGTTGTCGCCATTGGAGAGATTGGACTCGATTATCACTGGGATACTTCTCCAAAAGAGGTACAACAAAGGGTTTTTCGTGAGCAAATTCGTCTTGCTCGTAAGGTGGGCAAGCCAATTGTCATTCATAATCGGGATGCTCATGAGGACATTATTCGTATTCTTCAGGAAGAGAATGCAGCAGAGGTTGGCGGTGTCATGCATTGCTTCTCCGGCAGCTGGGAAACGGCTAAACAATGTCTTGATATGAACTTCTATATATCATTTGGAGGACCCGTTACTTTCAAAAATGCAAGGGTGCCAAAAGAGGTGCTTAAGCAGGTTCCAATCGACCGGATTTTGATTGAAACCGATGCTCCATATTTAACTCCACACCCGTTCAGAGGGAAGCGAAATGAGTCCTCTTACGTCTCTTTAGTTGCAGAGACAGCAGCCGAATTATTGGGCAAAACGGTAGAAGAAATAGGTGTAATTACGACTGAAAACGGTCGAAGATGTTTTGGTATTGTCTAAAAACGAGAGAAATAGTGAGAAATAGAGACCTTTATCGCGTAAAAACTAATTTTTATAGCGATAATCGCTTATTTTTTCCTGCTTTATCCTGCTTTTTCGCTTAAATCGTCTTTTATCGTATCTTTACAATTGACCTCGTATGAAGGTATGATTCATCTCAGAGCAATAAAATTTTGTATTGGATTTCCAGTTTACGCTTAATCTCCATTCGGAGAGCGGGGGAACCATGTACGGTTTTTAATTCCGTATTTTGAATTCTTCAGGGGTGAATTTCGAAGCCATTGCCATGAGCATTGTGTAACGAATAGGGCGACTCTCTTGTCCGAATCCGTCAGCTAACCTCGCAAGCGTTATAGAGAGTGATCAACCTCGTGCATCCATTTTTCTGTATCCCAGTGAATCATTTAACCGGGAAGCCACGAAACAGATCCTCTGTCGACGGCTTCTTTTTATTTTCGAATAATCGGGAATTTGTCGACATAGGGATAAAAGATGGGGGTGGGAGGATCGATAGCAGTACTGGATTGCGTGCTCGCACGCCAATATACTATAGTCGCGTCAGTTGTATCATGCGTAACACTTGGCGGCGGGGCTATGAAGGAGGACCGATGAAGTGGGAATACTCCAGGTTAAGGACACCCATGGGAAACGATCATCCAGCATGTCTTTCGCATTGCGATGGAAGCGTGAAAACTTGCGTTTGATTCTTTTGAGTGCTACTATCTCAATCGCTATGACTTTCATGTTTTTGGTGTTGTTGTACGGAACGGCTGTCAAAAGCGTCTCCGTAGTAGTGAACGGACAAGAAACCGTTGTGGAAACGAAGCAATGGGTCCTGCAACGCCTACTGGATGAACAAGCTATCGCAATTGGACCACATGATGAGGTGTCCATACCGCTTAATGCGGCAATAAAGGACGGAGATCGTATAGAGGTGACTCATGCGATACCGGTAATTGTGAAGGCTGATGGCAAGACCTCTACTGTATATACGACAGAGAGAACAGTGCAGGCAGCGATCGAGGAATTACATATTCCAGTTCGTGGTCAAGATAAAGTAATACCTCCGCTTCATACCGTTTTGGACAACGAATTGACTGTAACCGTCGTTCGCGTAGATAAGAAGGTAGCTGAGACAGAGCGTGCAATGCCATTCTCTATTGTGAAGAAGAACGATCCGACGCTGGAAGCGGGCAAGCAGAAGCTTGTTCAACCCGGCAAGGAAGGTCTGATCGTAGAGAGTATCGAGAAGCAGTACGAGGACGGAATCCTTATATCGAAGAAGATGGTCAGCAAGGTGGTTGAAACCGCTGCGGTTAATCAGGTTGTCGCCATCGGAACGAAGAAGGAAGAGCCTAAAGTATCTGTGCTCTCGAACAAGAGCCCGAGCTTTACTTCGCTTACGAAGAGCGGTGTAACGTTTAAGGCGAGAAAAGTACTTAAAAATGTCACGTTGACTGCTTATTCTGCAGACCTCTCTTCAACAGGAAAAGATGAAAGCCATCCGGAATACGGGATTACATCATCAGGCACTCGGGTGCAAGAGGGTCGGACGATAGCTGTTGATCCGAAGGTTATTCCCATCGGTTGGTGGGTTTATATTGAAGGAATCGGTTTCCGCCGCGCTGAGGATAAAGGAAGTGCGGTTAAAGGCAACAAAATCGACGTATACTTTGATAGTACAAAGATTGCGAACAAATTCGGCAGGAAAAAAGGCATCACCGTATATGTGCTGGGGCCGAATAAACCGACTGCAAGCTAATTGAGCGGTTACCATCATCTTATCGCAATAATCAATTAAATATGCCATCATAAGGAGAGGCACTGCCTCTTCTTTTTGCATGTCTAAGGGTCTAATACAGTTTATGTAGAAGGGGATGATCTTGGTGATCAAAGAGATCATTGTCGTTGAAGGCAAAGATGATACCGTTGCAATAAAAAGGGCGGTAGATGCAGATACCATAGAGACGAATGGTTCCGCTATCGGTGAGGATGTATTGAAGAGGATTGCGCTGGCCAATGAGCGTCGCGGCGTTATTATATTCACAGACCCTGATCATGCAGGAGAACGCATTCGCAAGATTGTTGCGCGTCATGCGCCAGGATGCAAGCATGCTTTTTTGCCGCAGGAGAAGGCTTTGTATAAAGGGGACATCGGCATCGAAAATGCGAGCCCCGAGGCTATTCGTGCGGCGCTCTCTGAGCTCCGAACAGAATCGGCAGATGAAGCGGGAGAAATTAGCTGGGAAGACTTAATGGATGCAGGTCTGATTGTACATCCTGATGCGTCTAATCGTCGCTTGGTTATAGGCAAGCTGCTCGGAATTGGTTATGCGAATGGCAAGCAGTTCTATAAGCGCTGTACAAGCTTTCGGATTTCCAAAGCAGAGTTTACGGAAGCTTTCCGTCAAATGGAAAAGGAACTGGAGGGATAGCTGAATGAGTCAAGAGCATAGTGAGCTTAGCAAGGAAGCAGTAAAGCCATCCGCGATAGAGGTGGCTACGCCCAAACGCACCAAAGAAATCATTGCGAAATACGGTTTTTCCTTCAAAAAGAGTTTGGGACAAAACTTTCTGATCGATCAAAATATATTAAATAACATCGTAGCGGCAGCTGAGCTTGATGAAACGAAGGGCGCGCTTGAAATCGGCCCTGGTATTGGCGCGCTCACACAGCGGCTTGCCAAAGCGGCTGGTAAGGTGACGGCTGTCGAAATCGACAATAGGCTCATTCCGATTTTGAAGGATGTGCTGGAGGGCGAGGAGCATACAACCGTCATTCATGGCGATGTGCTTAAGCTTGATTTGAAGAAGCTGTTCGAAGAGCAGTTTGCGGACGTAACAGGTGTAAGTGTTGTTGCCAACTTGCCTTATTATGTGACAACGCCAATTCTTATGAAGCTGCTTGAAGAGAAGCTGCCGCTTGAGCATATCGTCGTCATGATTCAGAAGGAAGTCGCGGAGCGGATGGCAGCGAAGCCAGGCGGCAAGGAATATGGCAGCCTCAGTGTAGCCGTTCAATATTACTGCGTGCCTAAGGTTGTCTGCATGGTGCCTCATACGGTGTTTATACCGCAGCCAAATGTAGATTCAGCCGTTATTAAGCTGTCATTGCGTGACAAGCCAGCTGTTGATGTACCCGATGAGGATCATTTCTTTAAAGTGGTGCAAGCCAGCTTTGCACAGCGACGGAAGACACTGGCGAATAATCTAACTGCATTCGTGGGCAAGGAGCGCCGCGAAGCATTAACGGAAATGCTTTTAAGCAACGATATTGACCCTATAAGACGCGGTGAGACGTTGTCGCTCGAGGAATTTGCGCGGATTAGCCGCAGCATGCTGGAGGCCGGCTGGTAGAGCTAGGCCGTTTCATCATAAAATACTCACCATTCGCACGTTCTGCCCATAGGATAGACGAAGAGGTGATTTACCCATGAAGCAAGGGGACCTGGTCGTCCGCAAATCGTATGGCGGTGACGTGCTGTTCAAGGTTGAGGCTATTCGTACACATACTGCCGTTCTGAAAGGCACGGATTACCGATTGCTTGCGGATGCTCCGATTCCTGATTTGTCGGTCATACGCGATCCAGAAACGACAAGTGCGGTGCAAGAAGTTCGAATTAAAGTGAATGATTCATTAAGACGCATGCATTCTGAACGGGAACGTCAAGCGGTTGAGAATGAGGAGCATATTCGGCATGCGCTGCAGCAGACTCAACCATTCTTTGAAGTGCCAGGAAAAGTACTTCACCTTGATGGTGATAGTAATTATTTGAAGAAGAGCATGCAGCTGTACAATACGATGCAAGTTCCTTCCCACGGTCTCCATGTGCATGAGTCTCAGATGGCTGATGTGCTTTACCGTCTGCTGCCCCAAATTCAACCGGATATTGTCGTAATAACAGGTCATGATGGCGTACTGAAAAGCCGTTTGCCCATGGATCTGTACAGTTTAAGCAGCTATAAAAACTCACAACATTTCGTTAATGCCGTACGCGTCGCTAGAGAATATGAGAGAAGCCGTGACGGGTTGATCGTTATTGCAGGTGCTTRCCAATCCCATTTTGAAGCGTTGCTGCAAGTGGGCTCGAACTTTGCAAGCTCGCCAGGACGAATATTGATTCATGCGCTCGATCCTGTTTATATAGCGATTAAAGCAAGCTATACATCCATAAAAGACACGATTAACTTAGCAGATGTCATTCATGGTACGATAAGCGGAATTGACGGCGTGGGCGGTATTGAGACAATGGGCAGCTTCCGTGTAGGTCTGCCAAAGCCAAAAATTACGTCACCGAACTCTGTATTAAAGCAGTAACAGATAGCGATATGTTCTGAAGGGATGAATAGAGACTATTTTCAGGCTGAAAATAGTCTAATCAAACATGTCCTTTTCGCCACAATTTTGTATCAAATGTTACGTTTAAATTGAATCAACTTCTTAATATGTATATTTTTTGCTTCGTTATGTATGGTTTTTTAAAAAATGGGTGAAATCACCGTTGACAAGTAAATATACCGACTGATATAATATTTTGCTTTGTTTGACAACCCTCCTCCTTTTGGTTATAATGGACAAGGAAAGAGGTGGTAGTGGACAATGGCAAAAAATGCGCTATTGGATATTAAACGCAGCTTGGAAGCTCATGTTGGCTCCAAAATCCGTCTTCGAGCGAACGGTGGACGACGAAAGACCATCGAACGAACCGGTACGTTGGAAGAAACCTACCCTTCTGTTTTCATTGTAAAGCTGGATGAAGAGCAGCATGCCTTTAAGCGTGTCTCTTACAGCTATGCGGACATACTGACTGAGTCGGTGGAAGTGACCGTATGCAATGATGAAGGTCAAGTCCGTATCGCCCATTTGCAACAATAGAATATATATCGCCTAGTGAGGCATGTTAGCGCAGATCGCATCTGCGCTTTTTTTTTTGCGTTCATTCATTTACCTTTGCGAAAAGAAGGCGGCCATTTCCATCTCCGTATGGTCGCTTGTCATTTGAAGCATACTACCTGTGCAATAGTGACAGCCGTATATTTTGATTAGAATGACGTAAATTCGAATATGGAGGTAATGATATGGGTCGCAGAAGACGCGGAGTAATGTCTGAGGAATTGAAATATGAGCTTGCTAAAGATCTTGGTTTTTATGATACGGTGCAGCAAGAGGGCTGGGGAAGCATACGCGCGAAGGACGCCGGAAATATGGTGAAACGCGCAATACAAATCGCTGAACAGGCTGCTGCCAAAACAAATCAACCCTAAGTGATGGCTCCTATTTATACGTGAAAAAGCTAAGCGGATGACTGTCGAAAAACATTCGATTGTCATCTCTTAGCTTTTATTGCGTTGGTTTGATATAATGATGCTTAAGCTTACGAACGAACGGGTGAACTTATCAGATGAAAATTTATGAAAAAGCTCCTGCCAAAATTAATTTATTGCTCGATGTACTCCGCAAGCGTGATGACGGCTACCATGAAGTCGAAATGATTATGACCATGGTTGACCTTGCAGACCGACTTGAAATGGAAGAGCTACCTAGAGATACGATCATTATTTCAAGCCAAGTTGGATACATACCGTTAGATGAGAAGAACTTAGCGTTTCAGGCAGCTAGGCTTATTAAAGACCGTTATGATGTTAAGCAAGGCGTATATATTCATTTAGACAAAAAGATACCAGTCGCTGCGGGACTCGCTGGCGGTAGCAGTGATGCTGCTGCTGCTTTGCGAGGGCTAAACCGTTTGTGGAAGCTGCAGATCCCTGAGGACGAGCTGTGCAAGCTAGGCGCAGAGCTCGGCTCTGACGTTCCGTTCTGTGTAACAGGCGGCACTGCAATCGCAAGGGGACGTGGTGAGAAGCTTGAGCATATCGCCAATCCTCCGCAATGCTGGGTTGTACTTGCCAAGCCGCCAATCAATGTATCGACGGCTGACGTATATGGCAGATTCCGCGCAAATGAGCTTAAAGAGCATCCCTCCATTTCAAATATGGTTGGTGCACTTGAGCGCGGCTCTTTTGCCGATATATGTGAAGGTCTTGGCAACGTACTCGAAAAAGTTACGCTGGATGTGCATCCTGAGGTTATGCAGCTGAAGGAAAGTATGATTCGGCTTGGTGCCGACGGTGTGCTTATGTCTGGCAGTGGACCTACTGTATTCGGCCTTGTGTCGAAGGAAGCCAAGCTTCCTCGTATTTATAATGGGCTCCGCGGTTTCTGCAAAGAAGTATATGTGGTAAGAATGCTCACATAAGGCTGACGTTCTCCTTGATTAAATCCGTATAAAAATGTTATATTTACATTATAATATTCGGATTTAGGTGGGGGGAGATGTGTTTGAAAAAGTTGAAACGGAGCTCGCGGTTGGTAGAGATGACCCAATACCTGTTAAGTCGACCCCACACGTTAATTTCACTGACAGCATTTGCTGATCGATATCAATCGGCAAAGTCTTCAATTAGTGAGGACCTGGCGATCATAAAAGAAGTGTTTGAGGAAGAAGGTATCGGCGAGCTTCATACACTTGCAGGAGCAGCAGGCGGAGTAAGATATACGCCTAAGATGCAAGAAACGACGGCTCTTACCATTATGACAAGCATATGCCGCCAGTTAGAGCAGCCTGAAAGGGTCCTTCCCGGCGGTTATTTGTATATAACGGATATGTTAGGCCAACCAGAGCTTCTCGCGGATGTCGGCAGGATGTTTGCAACTGCGTTCGCAGACCGGAAGATTGACGTCATTATGACCGTTGAGACAAAAGGAATACCTCTAGCTTACGCAACAGCTGCGTGCTTGAATATTCCGGTTGTTATTGTACGGCGTGACAATAAGGTAACGGAAGGCTCTGCAGTGAGTATCAACTATGTATCAGGATCAACCAAGCGGATTCAGACGATGTCACTCGCACGCAGAGCGCTTAAGGAGCAATCCCGCGTTCTTATTATTGATGACTTTATGAAGGCAGGCGGAACGATCCAAGGCATGATGGATTTGCTGTTTGAATTTAAAGCTATCGTCGCAGGCGTTGGCGTATTTGTTGAGTCAGGCGAGGTAGAACTCGAGGAACGGCTTCTTGAGGACTATGTTTCACTAGCTAAACTGACGGCTGTTGATATGAAGACAAAACAAACGACGGTAATTCCAGGCAACTATTTTAAAGAATAGATACGTGTAAATGAGAGCTTATTACATCTTGTTAGGAAGGCTGGGACCATCATGACAACAAAGCAACAAATGCAAGTGATTGCAACGGACAAAGCTCCTGCAGCGATCGGACCTTATTCGCAAGCGATTAAGCTCGGAGGATTATTGTTCACTTCAGGACAAATTCCACTCGATGCGGCTGGGCAGCTTGTTGATGGCGGCATTGAGGAACAAACGCATCAGGTGTTTAGAAATTTGGAGGCCGTGCTTGCTGCTGCAGGTGCCAGTTTTCAGGATGTCGTAAAAGCGACCGTATTTATGAAAGATATGAATCAATTTGCAACGGTAAATGGCATTTACTCCTCTTACTTCGGAGAGCATAAACCGGCTCGTTCGGCCGTGGAGGTCGCAAGGCTGCCAAAGGATGTTCTTGTCGAAATAGAGGTCATTGCATCGACAATTGTCGAATGAAAACGAAAAAGATTCAAAATAAAAAAAATATTTTAAATTGAGTATGAATTTACCAAAAATGTAGAAGGAATTGGCACAAAAACGTGGAAGTATACACCAAGTCTCTGATAGACAAAGGTGGTGAACACAAGTGCAAATTACTGATGTCAGACTCCGCCGTGTAAATTCCGAAGGGCGTATGAAGGCAATCGCATCCATTACTATTGATAATGAATTCGTTGTTCACGATATTCGTGTCATCGATGGAAACAATGGTATGTTCGTTGCAATGCCAAGCAAACGTACTCCGGATGGAGAATTTCGGGATATCGCTCATCCGATCTCTTCAACCACCCGGGAGAAAATCCAGGCTGCTGTTCTCGCTGAATACGAGCGCGCAGCAGAAGAAGTTGCGATTGAAGAAGGAGCTTAAGGCACTGCATTTTATGTTTTTGGGGTTGATTGGAGAAGAGAGCCATGGCTCTCTTCTCTTTTTTTTGCGAGAGGTGATTGCTGAGCATGTGATTACGTGCGACTTATCTTTTTACTATGAAACGAATAGGTTGTAGTGTAGAATGACAGGCAGCGATTCCATACACTTGGAAATCGAGCAACATATTCGTATAATGGAATAGGATGTACGACTTGAATCATTGCAGCTTTCAGCGTTTGCTGATGAAGATAGCACTTTTTTTACACTTATAAAGCTATACTAAAATAATCATTTATTGCAGGTCTAGGGGGTCTTTCATTTGAAGGTTATGGCGATTGTGCTTGCTGCAGGACAGGGTAAGCGTATGAAATCGAAGTTATATAAGGTGCTGCATCCGGTGTGCGGCAAGCCGATGGTAGGCCATGTGCTTGATGTTGTGAAGGAAGCGGCTGCGGAGCGCGCGGTCGTTATTGTAGGCCACGGAGCTGAAAAGGTTAAATCGTATTTGGGCGATGGCGCTGAATACGTCTTACAGGAGCAGCAGCTCGGTACCGGTCATGCGGTGCTGCAAGCGGAAGCACTGCTTGGCGGCGAGAAAGGTACGACGATTGTGATTTGCGGCGATACTCCGCTTGTGCAAGCATCGACAATTGAAGCCATGCTTGAGCTGCATCATTCGAGCGGAGCTGCTGCAACGGTGCTGACAGCTGCTTTTGACGATCCTACAGGCTATGGCCGCGTTATTCGTGGCGAAGATGGCACTGTACAGCGGATTGTTGAACAAAAGGACTGCTCAGCTGAAGAAGCGGCAGTTAAAGAAATTAATACAGGCACATATTGCTTCGACAATGAGAAGCTGTTCGCTGCGCTTGCTAAGGTAACGAGTAATAACGCACAAGGCGAGTATTATTTGACGGATGTTATCGGAATATTCCGTGAAGCGGGCGAATCCGTTCAAGGCTACTGCACGACAGATGTGTCAGAAGCCATAGGCGTGAATGACCGCGTGGCGCTTGCTGAGGCAGAGCGTTTTATGCGCGATCGAATTAACCGCAATCATCTGCTTGGCGGCGTCACTTTGATTGATGCGTCCTCAACTTATATCGAAGCGGGTGTTCAGATCGGATCTGACACCGTCATATATCCAGGTACAGTGCTTCGCGGGTCAACAATTATCGGAGAAGATTGTGTTCTCGGTCCTCAAGCTGATATTGCGGACAGTACGATCGGCAACGGCGTCGCGATTAAATATTCAGTTGTTTCTGAATCGGTAATTGGCGATACAAGCGCTGTGGGGCCATACGCTAATTTGCGTCCAGGCTCGAAGCTTGGCGTTGGCTGCAAAGTCGGTGACTTTGTGGAGCTCAAAAACGCATCACTTGATGATGGCAGCAAAGTATCGCATCTAAGCTACGTTGGTGACGCTAAGGTTGGCAAAGACGTTAATATCGGCTGCGGCGCCATAACGGTCAATTATGACGGTTACAATAAATTTGTAACGGAAATCGGCGATAATGCCTTCATCGGCAGCAATGTCAATTTGATTGCACCATTGAAAATTGGCGATGGCGCATATGTTGTTGCCGGCTCTACAGTAACGCATGATGTACCTGCTGGTGATCTTGCGATCGCACGCGAGCGCCAAGTGAATAAATCAGGTTATGCGGATAAGATCCGTGGACGTGCAAAAGCAAAAAAAGAAAAGAAACAATCATAATACCAAATGGTTGATATAGTGGATGCAGTGACGAATTCAGAGGATGAATTCGTTGCTGCATCTTTTTTTATGCAAATGTCGTTTAAAGTTTAATTTTTGGCTGTAGTGGGTAAGTTATAGGGAAATCAAAACAGAAGCGAGTTTTTGCTTCACAAAAACTAAGCGTATGCTTACGAAGCAAGTTTTGCTTCACAAAACTTTTGGGAGGTAATCAATATGGCGATAGCTATGAACGCGGATCAACGAACTGGCACGACGAAAGGTGAGTTGCGCCAATTGCGGCTCCTAGGGAAAATACCGGGCGTTATTTATGGTAAACAGTTGAATGATGCAGCACAGGTCATGGTGGATAGTAAGGAGTTGCAGGCTTTGCTGCGTTCTCAGCCGAATGCGGTGCTTGAAATTAATATTCCATCCCATGGAAAAACCTCCGTTATGATCGCAGAGGTGCAACGTGATTCTTTGAGCAGGCAAGTGCTGCACGTTGATTTCCATCAAATTAATATGAACGAGAATGTGCGGGCGAACGTTCGTATTCATGCAGAAGGCGATTCTCAAGGTGTGCGCGAGGGCGGTATCTTGCAGTTGATTTTGCATGAGCTTGAGGTGCAATGCTTGCCGGGCAGTATTCCTGATTCTATTTCCGTCGACATATCGTCGCTGGAGATTGGCGGAAGCATACTCGTAAGCGATTTGAAGCTGCCGAGCGGCGTGGAATTACTAGCCGAGCCTGAACAGGTAGTTGCAACGATTCTTGCGCCGCAAAAAGAGCTTACAGAGGAAGAAGCAGAGGCTGCTGCAGTGGAGCTTACAGAAGCAGAGTCACGCTCCAACGAAGCGAAGCTTGAGGGCGTTAAGAGCCTGTAGAATCTCTTTTGAAAAATTACGTATACTACGCAGTACCGAGCATATTCAGGCGCCGTCCTTCATCAGGGCGGCGTTGTTTGCTTTTTAGGAAAAATAGAATGAAAGTTCTGACGCAGAACGGCTTCCGATGTTTACGCTTGTAATAGATTATGTTACATTTGTCCGTAAAGGAGTGGAGTGAGCAATGAGGTGGATTGCAGGACTTGGCAATCCCGGTGCTGCTTATCAAGGCACCCGGCATAATGTCGGATTTATGGTTATTGATGAGCTTGCAAGGCGCTGGGGCATTAGTGTAACGCAAAATAAATGCAAAGCATTAATCGGAGAAGGCAACGTACAAGGCACGAAGGTTGTCCTTATTAAGCCGATGACATATATGAATTTGTCTGGAGAGTCAGTAAGATCATTTCTAGATTACTTTAAGGCTGAGGTCCAGGATGGCTTAATCGTTTATGATGATTTGGATACGGAGATCGGCAAGCTTCGCCTTCGCTATCAAGGAAGTGCGGGCGGGCATAACGGAATCAAATCATTGATTCAGCATTTGGGCACGCAAACTTTTGACCGCGTTCGGATGGGCATTTCGCGCCCTCAGCCAGGCATGAACATTGCGGACTATGTGCTCTCCACTTTTCCGAAGAGCGAGCATGAGAAATTGTCTGCTATGGTTGCTGACGCATGTGATGCTATTGAATTTAGATTGAAGGCGCCTTTCGAGGAGACAATGGCAAAGTTTAACCGATAATCTGTTAGAAATTGATTATGAGGGCATACTGAAGGATATAACTACCCTTCAGGAGGCATACATATGGCAGTAAACTATATTTGTCGGCACTGCAGAACATCGATGGGGTCGCTTAGCGGGTCAAATATAACGGAGCATCAACTGGGCTTCCATTTCTTGACCCCCGAAGAACGCAGCGATATAATAGCGTATGACCCAAATGGGGATGTAACGGTAAAAGTGGTCTGTGATTATTGCCGCGAGGCGATTGATGCGAACCCAGAGCTTCATTTGGTAACTAGTCCTCTTCAATGACGGAAAGTGAATAGTATGAGCCTTAGCAGATGGCTGAGGCTTATTTTCAATGTACAGGGAGCGATCGTATCACTCTCCGATTGTGTAAAGAAACGGGGTGTCGCAAAAGTTGAAAGCTTTAATTAATGCTTTTGCCGCGGATACGGACGTTCAGTCCGTTATATCCGGTATTCGTAAAGGCATGCGTGAGCAGATGATATCTGGCCTCGCAGGCTCTTCCAGACAAGTGCTCATTGCAGCGCTGCGGGAGGATGTAGAGCGTCCTATGCTTGTTGTGACGCATAACATGTTCTCTGCGCAGAAGATTGCGGAGGACCTGCAGGAATGTCTTTCGTCAGAAAATGTATTATTATATCCCGCAAATGAGCTGGTAGCTGCAGAAGCGGCGATCTCGAGTCCTGAGACGCTTGCGCAGCGAATGGATGTGCTGATCAAGCTGTCCCAAGGCTATCGCGGGATTGTTGTCGTGCCCTTCTCCGGCGTTCGGCGCTATTTGCCTATAAGCAGTGTTATGGCTGAAGCGCAAGTTGAGGTTCAAGTTGGCCAGTCACTGCCGATAGATGCTTTTCTGCGGCAAATGACCGCTCTTGGCTATACACGGGCTGACCGTGTAGAATTGCGCGGCGATATGAGCGTGCGCGGCGGGATTGTTGACTTCTATCCGCTTACGGCTTCACAAGCGTACCGGATCGAGTGGTTTGGCGATGACGTTGATTCCATACGTACCTTCGATCCAGCGGATCAACGTTCTTTGGACCGCTTGGAATCTTATGTGGTTCCGCCATGCCAAGAGCTGCTCGCAGACGGATACCGTATGGAGACTGCGGCTAATCATGCGCAACGGCTGCTAGAGAAGCAGCTCGATAAGATGACGGATCGCACGGCTAAGGATCGACTTCGCACGGAGCTGGGCGGAGAGATTGAAAGGCTGCGTGAGCATGTTTATTTTCCGGAAATTTATAAATATATTTCGTTGTTATACCCAGAGCGTCAAACGATTCTTGACTATATGCCAGCTGACACGCTGCTCATACTAGACGAGCCAACGCGTTTAATAGAGACAGCGAAGCAATTGGAGCGGGATGAAGCGGAATGGTCCATGCATTTGCTGCAAAACGGCAAGTCGCTTCCGGATCTTGCTCTTGCCCGCGATACAGAGGAGATTTTGCATCACCGTCCGTTTCCAACGCTGTTCTTGTCCTTATTCTTAAGGCAAATCCCGCATTCGCAGCCGCAAAATATATTGAACATGACAAGCCGCTCGATGCAAAATTTTCATGGACAAATGAATGTGCTGAAGGCAGAAATGGAACGTTGGCGCAAGACGGGTGCCACAGTAATGATGCTTGCCGGCAATGCAGAGCGCATGGAACGCATGCGCCGAGTTCTTGACGACTATAGCATTGAGACGCCTACTCTGCTAGAAGGTAATTTGCAGTCCGGTTTTGAGCTGCCATCCTCTCACCTTGTCATTATTACTGAAGGCGAGATGTTCTCCCAAAAGCAGCGCAAAGCCCGGAAAATGGATAAAAAAGTTGATAATGCCGAGCGTATTAAGAGCTATACAGAGCTTAAGGTCGGCGACTATGTGGTTCACCATAACCATGGTATTGGCAAGTATGTTGGTATAGGTACGCTTGAAATAGCAGGTATTCATAAAGATTATTTGCATATTCTCTATGCTGGCGGCGATAAGCTGTCTGTTCCAATCGAGCAAGTGGATATGATTCAGAAGTACGTCGGCAATGAAGATAAAGAGCCTAAGGTCAATAAACTCGGCGGTAGTGAATGGACACGGGCGAAGAGCAAGGTAAAAGCATCCGTTCAGGATATTGCTGATGATTTGATCAAGCTGTATGCAGAGCGGCAGACGGCACCGGGGTACGCTTTTGGACAAGATACGTCGTATCAGAATGAGTTCGAAGCGATGTTCCCTTATGACGAGACGCGTGACCAGCTCAGAGCGATCGAAGAGATTAAGAAGGATATGGAGAAAACCCAGCCGATGGATAGGCTGTTATGCGGAGACGTCGGTTACGGAAAAACAGAGGTCGCCATTCGTGCTGCCTTCAAATCAGCAATGGACAGCAAACAGGTAGCGGTGCTAGTTCCGACGACTATTTTGGCGCAGCAGCATTATGAGACATTCCGCGAGCGTTTTGCGGGTTATCCGATTAACGTTCAGGTGCTCAGCCGTTTCCGTTCACGCAAGGAACAGAATGAAACGATGAAGGGCCTGAAGGCGGGAACGGTAGATGTCGTTATTGGGACGCATCGCCTGCTGTCGCAGGATATTATTTTCAAATCGCTCGGCCTTCTGATCGTGGATGAGGAACAACGTTTTGGCGTATCGCATAAGGAAAAGCTGAAGAAGCTTAAAACTAATGTCGACGTGCTTACGCTGACTGCGACACCGATTCCAAGAACGCTTCATATGTCGATGCTTGGCGTGCGGGACTTGTCTGTTATTGAAACGCCGCCGGAAAATCGTTTCCCTGTGCAAACCTATGTGGTGGAATACAGCCCGTCCCTCGTACGGGAGTCGATAGAGCGCGAGCTGGCACGTGGAGGCCAAGTCTATTACTTGTATAACCGTGTACAAGGCATCTACCAAATGGCGGAGCAAATCAATGCGCTTGTACCAGGTGCTAGAGTTGCGGTCGGCCATGGGCAAATGTCAGAGCAGGAGCTGGAGAAGACCATCCTTGATTTCCTCGATGGCGAATCCGATGTTCTGGTAAGCACCAGCATTATTGAGACAGGCGTCGATATTCCGAACGTGAATACGCTTATTGTGCATGATGCTGACAAAATGGGACTCTCTCAGCTGTATCAGCTGCGCGGACGCGTTGGTCGTTCGAATCGTATTGCATACGCGTATTTCACGTATCAACGGGATAAGGTGCTTACGGAGGTTGCGGAGAAGCGTCTGCAATCCATCAAAGAATTTACTGAGCTCGGATCAGGCTTCAAAATCGCAATGCGCGATCTATCGATTCGTGGAGCGGGCAACCTGCTTGGGGCGGAGCAGCATGGCTTTATTGCCTCGGTAGGCTTCGACATGTATTCGCAGATGCTGGCTGATGAGATCGCGAAGCGCAAAGCGGAGATGAGCGGCGAAGAAATCAAAGAAGAGAAGCCAGTTAGCATGCTTATTGATATTAGCGTAGATGCTTATTTGCCTTCGGATTACATTTATGACAGCATCCAAAAAATTGAGATCTATAAAAAAGTAGCTGCTATCCGAACGTTCGAAGAGGCAGATGATGTGATTGATGAGCTTGTGGATCGTTTTGGCGATTTACCGCAAGCGGTAAGCAATTTGCTCGCAGTGGCTAGATTAAAAGTATATGGCACGATGTATGGCATTGAACAGCTCAGCGGCAAAGGTGATGATCTGCTGCTTCGTTACGCAGCTAGCGAGAAGCTGAGGATTGACCGTAAGAAGGTGGATCAGCTTTGTCTGAAGCATGAGAACCGCTTTAAGCAGGGCAGCGAGCAGGAGCCAAACCCAAGTATTTTGCTGCGCGGCAAGGGATTGAATATGGAGCAGAAAATTCATATGATTGAACAATTTTTGCAAGCGTACAAGGATGTTCTCCTTTATAAAGACGAATTGCAAGATGCGACAACATAGACAAGATTCGCTTTATACGCCCCTTTTCTGATACAATACTATCAAGTTCTCAATATGAAAGGGGATTCAACATGTTACACAGTTCACGCAAATCGGCATGGCGCAAAGGCGCGCTGCTTATCGTGGCAGTCGTGCTGGTCTTGACGATGGCGGCATGCGGCGGCGCGAAGGAAACAGAAGTTGCAACCTATAAAGGCGGCAATGTGACAGACAAGGAATTCAACAAGTATTTGGATGTATTTACGGTTATGCAGCCAGCGTATGCGCAAGTTATTGAAATTCCGCAATTTAAGGAGCAGCTGCTCCAGCAGTATATTTCCTACAAAATTTTAAGCGGCCAGGCTTCTAAGGAAGACGTTAAAAAGGCTGAAACAGAAGTAAAAGAACAAATGAAGCAGTATAAAACGGCGCTTTCCCAAGATGCCGAATTGAAAGCTGCTGTAGATGCTAAGAAATTGAAAGACAAAGATATGGAAAACTATTTGCTTATGACTTCCAAGCTTGTAGCTCATATGAACGCTCAAGTAACTGAGGAAGAAATGAAAGCAGAATATGAAAAGAACGGTATTAACTATGCAACCGTTTCTGTTCGCCACATCTTGGTATCAACCAAAACAACGGATCCAACTACACAAGAAGAAAAAGAGATTCGCACGGATGCAGAAGCATTGGCTCGTGCTAAAGAAGTGAAAGACAAGCTAGCAGCAGGCGGAGACTGGGCTGCTCTTGCCAAACAATACTCCGACGATCCAGGCTCGAAGGACGCAGGCGGTCTATATGCGGACAAGAAGAATGGTCAATGGGTAGAAGAATTTAAACAAGCTGCTTATAAACAAGAGATTGGCGTTATTGGCGAGCCTGTGAAAACAGATTTTGGCTACCATGTTATCCTTGTTGAGAAACGTGATACGCCAGCATTTGATAAATTAACTGATGCAGATAAAGAATCAGTAAAAGGTACAGTTGCTTCTGAGAAAATGAACAAATATATGACAGACGAGCTTCCTAAGCAAGAAATCGTCATTAAGCTTCCAAAAGCAAGTGATACTCCTGCTAGCGATGCTCCTGCTGGTGAAGAAACGCCGGCTACGGATGCTCCAGCTACAGAAGCACCTGCAACGAAATAAGTGCAAAACAAACATGTCAGACCCTTTAACCATTCACCGGTTAAGGGGTCTTTTTCTGAAACTATGCTGAGTAAGGATGGATTGTATGCTGAACACAAATCAATATTTGCTGCGTGAAGCCAAAAGCGGGCCGCGAGAAGCTGAAAGGTGTTGTCGATGAAAATACGACAGTCGGCATTTTTGAGCTTACAGATAAAGGCGAAATATGGATGTTTGGCGAAAATTCGGGCAGATCGGGTCAAGCGGTATATAATGCACTGGGTCTAAAAATTCCTGAATCGATTAAAAAGCAAGTGGATGCCAACGACGGCTTTTTCCAGCTGTCTAAAGAAGCACTTCCTGAGTATTCGGCAGATTATATGTTTATGACCGTCTATGACCCGGAGAAGAAGGGTGAGGCGATTAAGCAGCTGACAGACTTAGCGGTTTGGAAAAGCTTAGACGCCGTGAAAAACAATCAATATTTTGAAAATGATTTTAATACATTCTATCGTTATGATCCCATTGCTATAAGCGGACAAGTCGATCTTATTGTAGACATGCTTATTGCAAGAGCAGAAGAAAATAAAAAATAATATATGAATTTAAACAAGTTAACCCAACTTGAGGCATTTGCCTTAGGTTGGGTTTTTTATGTGAATAAAAATGTCATACAATCAACCTTTCGCACATAAAAAAAGTAAATCGACAAACAAGTGTCATTATACCTAACATAAATGCGAATAAATTGCCCCTAATTGACCATTTTTAAGTATGAATGTATCCCTTGAAAAAATTAGTGTTAACTATATTGACATTAACTTAATTCCCAATCTATAATAAAAGCACGAACAATGGAAGTTAAATCCATGTAAATGTTCGGAAATATAGAGACAAATATGAAGCGATGGGGAGTGGGAAGATGAAAAAGAGAATGTTTTATTCATTTGGCCTTATGTTTGTAGCTTTAACGATCGTATTGACAGGTTGTGGCGCAAACAACAACAAACCAGCATCTACGAATGGGGAAACAGATAAACCTACGAATGCTGCCAATGCCGGATCGGGAGCAGACGGGGAAATAAAAGTGGGAATATTGCACTCACAGAGCGGCACCATGGCAATTAGCGAGGTATCGGTTATCGATGCTGAAATGATGGCTATCGATGAAATTAATGCTGCAGGCGGTGTTTTAGGTAAAAAGATTGTACCTGTACTTGAAGACGGCGCTTCCGATTGGCCGACCTTCGCTGAGAAGGCGCGCAAGCTTATTTCTGAAGATAAAGTGGCTACCGTATTTGGTGGATGGACTTCCGCAAGCCGGAAAGCAATGAAGCCGGTATTCGAAGAGTTAAATGGCCTGCTGTGGTATCCGGTGCAATATGAAGGTCTTGAATCTTCTCCGAATATTTTTTATACAGGCGCTACGACAAACCAACAAATCGTTCCATCTGTTTCGTGGCTGCTTGAAAACCGCGGCAAGAAATTTTACTTACTCGGATCGGACTATGTATTCCCTCGTACCGCAAACCTCGTAATAAAAGAACAGTTGAAGGCTGAAGGCGGCGAACTGGTTGGAGAAGAATACACGCCGCTAGGCCATACAGATTACAGCACGCTAATCAGCAAGATCAAAGAAGCTAAACCAGATGTCGTATACAACACGCTTAACGGCGACAGCAACGTTGCGTTCTTCAAGCAATTGAAGGATGCAGGCATTACAGCTAAAGATTTGACTACTTTGTCAGTATCGGTTGCAGAAGAAGAGATCCGCGGTATTGGCGTCGATGTGCTGGAAGGCCATTTGGCGGCGTGGAACTATTATCAAACAACGGATACGCCAGCTAACAAAACGTTCGTCGAAAACTACAAAAAGAAATACGGTGATGAGCGTGTAACGGCGGACCCTATCGAAGCCGGCTATACAGCGGTCTACTTGTGGGCAAAGGCGGTCGAGAAAGCAGGCTCCACGGACGTAGACAAAGTAAAGGAAGCAGCCAAAGAGCTGGAGTGGGATGCTCCAGAAGGAAAAGTGAAAATCGACGGCGCTACTCAGCATATTTATAAAACGGTTCGTATTGGCGAAGTGCAAGCGGACGGCCAATTCAAGGAGCTGTGGAACTCAGGTGAAGCGGTTAAGCCGGATCCGTATCTCAAAGGCTACGACTGGGCAGCTAGCATTCAACCAACGCAATAATCCATAAGCAAACAATGGTCTAATACACAGCAATTAATGGGGGAGTATTCGATCGCTTCGAATGCTCCCTTCTGCTTTTTTTGTGACAGAGGAAGGCGACAGCCGTTTACGCTAGAGAGGAGCGGTCATATGGAAGTGTTTCTGCTGCAGCTATTTAATGGTTTAAGCATCAGCTCCATTTTATTGCTGGTTGCTTTGGGGCTTGCGATTACGTTTGGCTTGATGAAGGTCATCAATATGGCGCATGGTGAGTTAATTATGATCGGTGCGTACTCCACGTATTTGACGCAAAATGTGTTTCATGATTATTTGCCGAAATCGATGTTTGATTGGTATTTTGTATTGGCTATTCCGGTCAGCTTTATCGTTGCATTTATCATTGGTCTCATTCTCGAGATGTCGCTGATTCGCTTTCTATATGGACGGCCGCTTGATAGCTTGCTCGCCACTTGGGGTGTGGGTCTCGTGCTGCAGCAGCTAGCAAGATCTATTTTTGGGGCGCCAAACGTTGCAGTCACAAGCCCGGCATGGCTAAATGGCGGCTTGAAGATTATGGATGGAACATTGCTTCCTTACAAAAGGTTATTCATCATCGGACTCGTCATCGCTTGTTTAGTTGCTATGTATTTTTATATTTACCGCAGCCATGAAGGCAGAAGGATGCGGGCAGTGATGCAAAATCGCGATATGGCTGCATGCCTTGGCGTTTCGACAAGACGAGTGGATGCGATGACCTTCGCTATCGGCTCGGGTATTGCCGGCATTGCCGGCTGTGCGTTAACGCTGCTTGGTCCTATCGGTCCGTCCCTTGGCACTTATTATATCGTTGATGCCTTTATGGTCGTCGTGCTTGGCGGAGTCGGCAAGCTGGTTGGGACGGTGCTCGGGGCAACAGGGATTGGAATGTTTAATACGTTGTTTGAGTATTGGACGAATGCTTCGCTTGGCAAGGTGCTAGTGTTTGTCTGTATAGTTGCTTTCCTCCAATGGAAGCCTATGGGACTCGTTGCCATGCGTTCGCGGTCGCTTGACTAGGGAAAAGAAAGGTGGAACGCTTATGCGCTTGCAAAAGTTTACTCCTGCGCGGATATGGATCTTAATTGGCTATGCGGCAGCAGCGGCAGCACTCTTCTCCGCTCCGCTATTTGTAAGTGATTTTCGGCTCAATTTGTTAGCGAAATTTCTAGCCTTTGCCATAGTAGCATTAGGGCTTGATCTGATATGGGGCTACACTGGCATTTTAAGTTTAGGGCATGGCATTTTCTTTGGCTTAGGCGCCTACGCTATGGCGATGTATTTGAAGCTGGAGGCAAGCGGAGGAAGGCCGCCGGATTTCATGGGCTGGAGCGGTCTTAAGGAGCTTCCTCTTTTCTGGCAGCCATTTCAGAGCTTCTGGTTTGCGGTAGCGATGGGAATTGCCATACCTGCGCTGCTCGCGCTTGTGCTTGGTTACGTCACGTTCCGCAACCGAATTCGCGGCGTTTACTTCACGATCTTGACGCAAGCGCTCGTTATTATTACGACGACACTGCTCATTGGTCAGCAAGCTTTTACAGGCGGTACAAATGGGATAACAGGCTACTCCACCGTACTGGGCTTCTCTATAGGTTCTCCTGAGACGAAGCGCGTGCTTTACTATATTACCGTCATTGCTCTCATTGCTATCTTCGTCTTTTGCCGCTACGTTATCGGCAGCCGCTTCGGAAAGGTGCTTCGCGCGATTCGCGATGGCGAGAACCGGGTACGGTTCATCGGCTACAATCCGGCAATTTATCAAATGGTCGTATTTACGATTTCTGCTGGCATTGCAGGTATAGCGGGCATGCTGTTTGTACTCCACGTCGGTATTATTTCACCGTCGATGCTCGGAATTGTGCCTTCGATTGAAATGGTTCTTTGGGTAGCGATTGGCGGACGTGGAACGCTGGTTGGAGCCGCACTCGGCGCTATCCTCATGAACTGGGCTAAAAGTGAGTTCAGTACCGCTTATCCGCAGGGCTGGTTATTCTTTATGGGGCTGCTGTTTGTGGTCGTGGTCGTATTTATGCCTAAAGGTGTTGCTGGCTTAGTTGGCCAATTGAAATTACGCAAAAAAAGGAGGGAGCCGAAGCATGAAGGAGTCCGCAATCCTGCTGTGTGATGATGTGACTGTTGAGTTCGATGGCTTTAAAGCGGTCCAAGGCATGAACCTAAAGCTTGAGAAAGGGGAGCTTCGTTTCCTCATTGGGCCAAATGGAGCCGGCAAAACGACAATTCTGGATGTGATTTGTGGGAAAGTAAGGCCTACAGCGGGACGTGTCACATTCGGGAAGGTAGATATAACGAAAAAGAAAGAGCATCAAATTGCTGAGCTTGGCATCGGTCGTAAATTTCAAGCTCCTTCGATATTCCCTTCGATGACGGTTGCTGAGAATTTGGAAATCGCGATGCGTCAGAAACGTACCGTGTTCGCGACGTTGTTTGCAAAGATGGTCGAGGATGAGCGGGCTAAAATTGACGGGCAGCTCGTTATGATTGGTTTGCAGAAAAAATCGAGCTGGCGGGCAGGCGGTCTGTCGCATGGAGAGAAGCAGTGGCTCGAAATTGGCATGATGCTGCTCCAAGAGCCGGAAATATTGCTGCTCGATGAGCCGGTGGCGGGGATGACCGATAAGGAGACGGATAAAACGGGTGAGCTTCTCCACCAGATAGCCCGTATGCGGTCGATTGTAGTCGTGGAGCATGATATGGAGTTTGTTCGTAATTTTGCGAGCAAGGTTACCGTTATGCATGAAGGGAAGCTGCTAAAAGAAGGCTCGATGGATGAAATTCAACGAGATGACCGCGTGGCGGAAGTGTACTTGGGGAAAAGGCGGGATGCCGATGTTAGCCGTTCAACAGCTTGAGGCTGGTTATGGTGAAAGCATTATTTTACGTGATGTGTCGCTGAAAGTGAAGCAAGGGCAGGTTGTATGTCTGCTCGGGCGGAATGGCGTAGGCAAAACAACGCTTATGAAAAGCATTATGGGGCTGCTGAAGGCGCGAGAGGGTTCTGTTACTTATAATGGCTCGGATTTAACGAAGAAAGCGCCGGGACTTCGGGCTAAAAGCGGAATCGGCTATGTACCGCAAGGACGCGAAATATTTGCTCAGCTATCCGTTTATGAAAATTTGCTGCTTGGCCTTGAGGCTTCAAAGTCGAAATTATCTTCTGTTCCAGAAGAGGCTATTGCAAAGTTTCCTGTGCTGCCGGCAATGTATACGCGCCGCGGCGGCGATCTCAGCGGCGGACAGCAGCAGCAGCTTGCCTTCGCGAGGGCGTTAGCTTCAAGGCCTCAAGTATTGCTGCTTGATGAGCCTTGTGAGGGGATTCAGCCCTCCATTGTCGATGATATTAGGGATGTTATTCGCTCAATTAAAGCGGATGGCAAGACGGCTATTTTGCTGGTGGAGCAAAGCCTGGATTTCGTGAAGAGTGTAGGAGACTACTTCTACGTGCTGGAAAAAGGGGCGATTGCGTGGGAGGGCGGCTTGGAGTCGCTGGATGATGAGGTCATACGCAAATATTTGACGGTATAAAGCGAATGATGAGCAAAAAGCGCCTTTATGAGAGGCGCTTTTTGCTTTGTGTTGTTAGAGCTGTTTTTGAGCTGTGATGTAGTGGTTTATTCATTGCTTATTAAGGACTGCCAGTAACGCCATGCTTGTAAGTAATCGTCTATATCGTGAGGGTGATGCTTGAGGCAAATGCCTAAGCGGTAATAGAGCTGAATGATCACTTCTTCAATTAGCCTTGGTTGATCCGCATCCGATTGATTAAGCATAACGAATGCAGGCATTAACGTCTCTATGCTCAAGTCATCAGGTGAGGAACAGAATGCATAAAGCAAGTCATAGAGCGGAGGTCCGATTATTGGTGAAGGATCGATAACGCCAATTAACTCGTTATGACTAAAGATGAAGTTGTGAACACCGCAGTCGCCGTGAAGCAAAAATTTCCCCTGAGATTCGCTCATCGTTGCTTTCTTTAAAAGTGATTTTACAAGGGTATGATCCTCTAATGGCAAGCGGTCGCCGATATAACTTCGAGCGTAATCGACTTTCTCCTCCATAAATTCTCGCCAAGTATTGTGGGGATTCTCCAGCCAATCTCCCCATTTCTGTGAGGGTGAGCAGCTTATGTAATGCTGAATAAGTCCGTTCACTAAAGCCTTCAACCATTGCTCCTTAGAGCCGCCAATATAATCGGTTGAACCCTTGAGAAATGTATAAACGATATATGTTTTATCTGGAGCGGTGTAAGTAAGCTTAGGCAACAGAGGAGCATCTGGATATGTTTTTTTATATTGTTCAACTAAAGAAAGTGCATCTGGCTGATCAAGCTTTAGCACATATTTGGGTGATTCATCAACTTTAATGAGATATACAAGACCTTCCGTCGTTCCGTCCATTTGTTTATGGATTTCGGACTGTTTTTCAATGGCACCTATATGCCGAAGAGTTTCGATGATTTCCTGCACGCCGTTCTTTATTTTCATGTAAATCCCCCTGTATATGGAATGCTTTATGCTTCATCTGGTGAAGTGCTTTTATATTTCTCAGTCCAGCTTTTACGCCACTCTTGATAAGACATTCCTTGAATATCTTCTAAACTTTTGCCGTCTATAGACCAATACCCGCCGTCTGTAGTGTCTCCGTATGGAAATGAAGTTCCTCCTATAGGCTGACCATCAGCCAAATAAACAAAAACATCTACTTTCCCTTTGCTCAGCGGATGGTTCGTTACGGTAAATTTCTGTATATGAATCGTTTTTCCAATATAATCGGAGGGGTTCACGCGCTGCGACCCCCAGTACATCATATAGGGCAATACTGATAATTTCTGTTCGGTAAGCTCATAGCTCTCAACTTGCCCTTCTTTTGAGCTGATTCGATATCCTTTTTCTTCAAGATAGCTTTGAGAAATGGATTGCTCTGACGTTGTTTTGGTTTCTCCTGTACAACCGATCGACAAGGAAAGCAGAAATAGGATTAATAAATATTTCAATGTATTCATCCCTTCTTAATCTCTTTGCTTTTTGTGACGAAGCGGCAGCTCCCTTTGTTGCAAAAAGATGTTGGATGTAAAAAGAAATAATTGCTTATATATGTAAAAAGTGATATCATATTTATATCAAAACAATATAGAAAAAGATGAAGGAGTGGGGTTTAATGAACGAGAAGAAAGCCTGGTATGTTAGCGGATACATGGCATTGCTGTTTTCGGTAGTTGCTGCTGCTGGCGGTATTTTTCTAACGATATCGGAAGCATCCAAGGACAGCGGGTCTGGGGTAATTATTGGTGTTGGCGCTTTTTTAATTTTGCTGTCCGTCATTTGTTTATCCTCTCTTACGATCGTGCAGCCGAATGAGGCGAAGGTGGTTACGTTTTTTGGAACGTATATGGGCTCTGTGCTGGAAAGCGGCTTATGGATGGTTCTTCCACTTACGAACAAGGTTAATATTTCACTTAAAGTACGCAATTTCAATAGCCAAACACTAAAGGTGAATGATGCGGAAGGAAATCCGGTGGAGATTGGTGCGGTTGTTGTATTTAAAGTAATGGATACGGCAAGAGCGAGCTTCGACGTTGATAATTATGAGCGTTTTGTAGAAATTCAAAGCGAGACGGCGATACGTCACATTGCCGCGCAATATCCTTACGATGTTTTCTCTTCAGACGCGGCTTCCTCACTTAGAGGCAATGCGGATGAGGTAGCGGCGGAGCTAGGCAACGAGCTGCAAAACCGTCTTGCAGTTGCCGGCGTAAAGGTGCTTGAGACTCGCTTGACTCATTTGGCGTATGCTCAAGAAATCGCTAGTGCAATGCTTCAAAGGCAGCAGGCGATTGCGATTGTAGCGGCACGTTCCAAAATTGTTGAAGGTGCAGTTGGTATGGTAGATATGGCACTGCGGCAGTTGGAGGAAAACGGGATTAGCTTGGATGCCGAACGGAGAGCGGCGATGGTGAACAATTTAATGGTGGCGATTGTATCTGATCGCGCTGCAACTCCAGTCATTAATACAGGAACTCTTTACGGCTAGAGGCTGATTATTATGGCTAAAGAAAAGAAAGCATTTCCGCTTCGTTTGGATCCCGATATCCATCGTGCTCTTGAGCAATGGGCCGCAGACGAATTCCGCAGCGTCAACGGGCACATTGAGTTTTTGCTCAGAGAAGCGCTTGGCAAAGCAGGCAGGCTCAAAAAAACGAATCAGATGGACAATAATGAAGGTAAATAATATTGAGGAAAAGGGCGGTTATCGATTCAAATCGATAACTGCCTTTTTTAATCCATAAACAATTAAAAAGCATTTGCTTCTCATGCAAGCAAAAGGGATAAATGGGGAATGCTGAAAACGAGCTCGGGGAAGCGTAAAACGAAGGCTGGACGATACGTCGACGGCCTTTTTCACAAAGAGATGGAACGTTTGGCTTGAACTGTAGTCCGTGCATAAGAAATTGGGAGCGGATGAATACTATGGTCAGATTCAAAATCTTTTGAAGGAAGTTTCTTCTTCGTTATAAACAAGCTGCAAGAATCCAGTCGATTCAAAATCCTCTAGGAAAGCGGGGCAACAAGAAATGAAAGCAACTGGAATTGTACGTCGCATCGATGATCTCGGGCGTGTCGTCATTCCGAAGGAGATCCGCCGTACACTGCGTATTCGCGAGGGAGACCCTCTAGAAATATTTGTAGATCGTGATGGCGAAGTTATTTTGAAAAAATATTCTCCTATCGGTGAGCTTGGCGACTTCGCTAAGGAATATGCGGAATCGTTATTTGAGGGAACAAATCATGTTACATTGATCACGGACCGGGATACCATAATTGCTGTAGCTGGAGCTTCCAAGAAAGAACTGCTTGATAAGCAGGTAGGCACTGTTCTGGAGAGCTGTATGGAAAATCGCAAGACGCTTGCTGAAGCAAATGGCGGTGCCTTTGAAATTGTGAAGGATACGCAGGAAACTTACAGCTCCTTCGTTATTGCACCGATCATTGCGGGTGGCGACCCCATTGGAACAGTCGTGCTGCTTAGCAAGGATGAATCAGTAAAAATGTCTACTATGGAAACAAAAATGGCTGAGACGGCAGCGGGCTTTTTGGCAAAACAGATGGAGCAATAGTAAGAAATGTGGCTATAACAGCTTCTTTGATCGAGAAACACTCGATTGGGGAAGCTTTTTCCACGTTTACGATTGTGAGGTATAATAGATACCAATATAAATCGTGCGATAGGCAGGAGTGAACGGGATGAACCGCAAGCCGGGGGAAAATGGGCAATCGGCGGAAATGCTGGGGCAGGCGGGTAAGCGAAAAACAAGCGTGGGAGTGGTCGAAGCAGGCCAAGCTGAGGCTGAACTTACGGAGAGCCAAGAGCGACCTTTTGCCGGCGAACAGTCGGTAGCTAAAGCAGCAGAAACTGCAGTTGAAGGACGGGTTCAAGTAGAACGAAGCTCGAAGCAGCATCTCATGAATGGTGTTGCGCTCATGGCGGGTGCGGCGCTGCTGTCAAAGTTGATTGGTGTTTTTCAAAAAATACCGCTGCAAAATCTAGCTGGGGACCGCGTGTTTGGCATTTACAACGCCGTGTATCCGTTTTATCAGCTGGCAGCTGTTCTAGCAACTGCGGGATTGCCAACGGCCGTTTCGCTTCTCATTGCAGAGAGGCTGCGCAAGGGAGATGATGCAGAAGGCGTCAGGCGAACGTTATACGCTGCGCTTTTGCTGCTAGGTGTGACGGGTATTATTTCGTTTGGCTTGATGTGGGGTGGAGCGAATCAAGTAGCAGGTTGGATTGGCGATGCGGAGACGGCTGGTGCAGTGCGCTCGGTCTCGTTTGCGCTGCTGCTTGCTCCATTCGTTGCTGCGTTAAGAGGATATGTGCAGGGAATCGGACAAATGGGATTGTCTGCCGCCTCACAAGTTGTTGAGCAAATGATTCGTGTAGGCGTAATGCTGCTAGTGCTTGCATTAAGCTGGTCCGCTGGATGGGCAGATGCATCTGTAGCGTCTGGTGTGATGAGCGGTTCGGCATTCGGAGCTTGCGCATCGCTTTTGCTGCTGGCTATATATTTATGGCGCAGACGCAGCGGGGAGCGGCTTAATCGAATGGCAGGGGCAATACGAGCAGAGATGAGAAAGCTTGCCGTTATTGCACTGCCTGTCGCGCTTGGCGCGGTGGTTGTTCCTGTTCTTGGCGTTGTGGATGCCTTTATGGTTCCTCGCTTATTGCAGGAAGGAGGGGCTTCGGAAGCGGCGGCAATGACATCGTTTGGCGTGTACAGCCGAGCGCAGCCGCTTGTGCAGCTTGTTGTTATGGTAGCTGGAGCGGCGGCAGCGGCACTCGTACCAAGCATTGCGTTAGCACGTATGCGGGGTGCATACGGACAGCTTCGAGTACAGCTCTCGCTTGCAGAGCGGGCGGCTTGGGCAATCGGCGCTGCAGCAGCCATCGGCTTGGCGCTGCTCGCGGAACCGCTCAATATGATGCTGTATTCGGATACTCAAGGCACATTTGCTTTCGCTTTGGTTGGCTGCACTGCTCTTGCGGGCAGTGTGAATGCGGTGACGGCACCTGTGCTTCAAGGATTGGGCGCTGTACGTATTCCAGCTATTCTGCTGCTGGTTGCAGCGCTGCTTAAAGGCGTTATTAACGCTGTGCTTGTACCTACGTATGGCATTGAAGGCGCAGCCATCGCAGGCGTCGCGGCGCTAAGCGTGGCGGCTTTGCTTGGGATTATTGCAGTGCGGTATGCAGCGGCGGGTTCTGGAGCGTCGCTAGCTGGCGGACGAGCGGGAGTGGAAGGGCGTGTGAAGCCGCGCGAGCGAGTGGTTGGTGAGAGGGTAGTGCGAGAGCGGGTGTCTGAGGAAGAGCAGGGACGAGTGCAAGAGCAGGAGCGAGTGCAAGGGCGAGAGCAAGAGCAAGGGCAGGAGCGAGTTCATGGGCGAGTGCTCGAGGATGAGGGAGAGAACGGGCAGGAGCAAATGCTGAAGGAAGAGCAGGGCCGAGTGCAAGTGCAAGAGCAAGGGCAGGAGCAAGTGCATTGGCAAGTGCAAGAACGAGTGCTCGAGGAAGAGGGAGAGCACGGGCAGGAGCAATTGCTGAAGGAAGAGCAGGGCCGAGTGCGAGAGCAGGGGCAGGGGCGAGTGCAGGGCCGAGTGCAAGAGCAAGGGCAAGAGCAAGGGCAAGGGCAGGAGCAAGAGCAAGAGCAAGAGCAGGAGCAAGAGTGGGAGCAGGAGCGAGTGCATGGGCGAGAGCAAGAACGAGTGCTCGAGGAAGAGGGACGTCAGCCGTCGCATGGGCGTGCGGCGGCGGGCACGGTCTTTGCGCTCGCGGTCATGGCCGCGGCGCTTGTTATCGCCGAGCGAGCGCTGAGCGCAGCGCTTGGCGGGCTGCCGCCTAGGGCGGCAGCAACTGCGCTTGCGCTGACGTGCGTTGCCGTCGGCGCTTGCGCCTTTGGCGTCGCAGCTTTGCGTGGCGGCGCTATCAGCGCGCGCGAATTGCGCGCGTTGCCGGGCGGCGCGGTGCTGGCCGCCCGTTTGCAGCGCTGGCGGCTTATTCCGCCAGCGAAAGATGAGCGCTAGCGCCGCAAGTTGGCGGCGGTGAGCGCTTGTAAAGCAAGTGTTTTTCATGGAGTAATATGTAAAACGCCAGTTGTCTGAGCTGCACAGGTTATCTCGTGTAGATTATTAGGGTTTTCTCTAAAGTTGAGAAAACCTAAGCATCTTTTCAGCACAATCATTGCTGTGCGGCATCGCTTGCCTCGATTGAACATGTAATCTCTCAACGTGATGAATCCACAGATCTGTTTCTGAACATTCCGCACTTCTGCTGCCCAATGGCAGAAAGCGCTACAAGATAAGACTAATATCTAAGCTTATTTGTGCAATATTGAACATTCCGAGGTGACGTACAATAGTTTGTGTACCAAGTTTTGGAGTCTATTCAAAACACAAAAAAGTAGGGTATCCTCGGGATTGCTGAGATCACCAAGAAGGAGCCCTACTCGATGAATACTATACCCGAAAATGCATTCAATGATCTACTTGAAAATACTGTTACAAAACTGCTACAAGAAAAACTAGAGCTGCTTTTGCGAGAAGAGATTAAAAATTACATGAAAGTGGAGCAGCCCCACTTGCGCAATACTCGTAATGGTAACTACAAACGAACGTTCCAAACGAGATACGGAATAATCAACGAACTTCATGTGCCACGAGATCGCAAAGGATCATTTCAAACACGTTTATTTCAGCCCTATCAGCGTAGGGAAGGCTGGCTAGAGGAAGCCATTATTCACATGTACAAAGGCGGAATGAGCACAAGAGAAGTCGCTAAATTCGTAGAGAGCATGTTTGGAACACACTACTCGCCGACAACCATTAGTAATATTACTCAAACGGTTATGGAAGACATCGAACAGTGGCAGAATCGTCCGCTAGAGAAGCGTTACTCCGTTATCTATTTAGATGGTCTCTATGTCAAACTCAAGCGCAACACGGTCAGCAGTGAGGCCGTTTATTTAGTCATGGGAATTGACGAGAACGGAACTCGCCAAATTCTAGGCTTTTATGTCGGTGGACACGAAAGCTCTAATGGCTGGCGAGAGGTGCTTAAAGACCTGAAGCAACGTGGTGCAACGGATGTGCTCTCGGGGTCTTTGACGGTTTACCAGGCTTGGAAGAAGCGTTTCGCGAAATTTACCCTAAAGCCGACGTCCAGCATTGCGTCGTTCATAAGGTACGAGCTACTTTTCCAAAAATTCGTGTGTCGGATAAAACCGAGTTTCTGGAAGATTTAAAGCAAGTATACACGGCAATCGATGGAGACGTCGCACGCGCTGTATTTGAGAATTTTAAAGAGAAATGGAGCAAGCAGTACCCTAAAGAGGTGAAATCCTGGGAAGTGCAGCTCCCAACGCTTTTAACTTTTTACAAATACCCAACGTTGACATGGCCCGCCATCTACACAACCAATCCCATTGAACGTATGAATAAGGAACTTCGTAAACGGTTGAAACCTATGAATAGCCTAACGAATATTGAAGCTGCGGAGAAGATTATTTACTTACAAGCACTCGACTACAATGAAAAATGGTGTGGCAGAGCCATACGCGGGTTTGTAGATGCCGATACAAAGGCTTCATTTGAAGAGATGTACACCAAGCGATATGGAAAGGCCTTACCCGAACAACCAATAATGGTCTAATGTTCCGATGGATAATCTTACTACACAAACTTCTTGACGCTACCCATTCCGAAGTAAATAGAACTAAATTCTATTCCTATTTCCGACCATTCCGCACTTCTGCTGCCCATTGGCAGAAAGCGCTGCAAAATAAGACTAATATCTAGGCTTATTTGTGGAATATTGATCATTCTGAAGCAAATAGAACTAAATTCTAGTCCTATTTCCGACCATTCCGCACTTCTGCTGCCCATTGGCAGAAAGCGCTGCGAAATAAGACTAATATCTAAGCTTATTTGTGGGATATTGATTATTCTGAAGCAAATAGAACTAAATTTTAGTCCTATTTTCGACCCTTCCGCACTTCTGCTGCCCATTGGCAGAAAGCGCAACAAGATAAGACTAATATCTAGACTTATTTGTGGAATATTGATCATTCCGAAGCAAATAGAACTAAATTCTAGTCCTATTTCCGATCATTCCGCACTTCTGCTGCCCAATGGCAGAAAGCGCTACAAGATAAGACTAATATCTAGGCTTATTTGTGGAATATTGATCATTCTGAAGCAAATAGAACTAAATTCTAGTCCTATCTACGACCATTCCGCACCTCTGATGCCCGTTGGCAGAAAGCGTCGCAAAATAAGACTAATATCTGGACTTACTTGTGCAATTTTGGTCATTTTGAAGAAAATAGATCTAGTTTCTAGATCTATAACAATCTCTAGGAATCTAGCAATTATGAGCAGAATTAGTAGAGGTTATTGCATAATCATTACATATTTTTATAAATAATTCTGTTAAATAGGTTAGTTCCACAGGTAATAAACCTGGTCACCAGCTCATTTATTCTGATCAACAACTCTCTCAATTGATGAACTATTTTTGATAGATATATGTCATTGAGATTAAACTATCCGCTATACCMATATCCCATATTGTTTCCTACGAATTGACTATTTCAACTATGAACATCCAGTGTGATATGCTAATCGCAAGCATTTTTTACGGCTATATTGAAGTTTATGTCAAATTGGTTCATTATTGATTTTTGAGCAAAAATAAACGATGATTAGTCGTGTTTTTATGTATGTGCGCTCGTTTTCGAACTTATTTTCGAATGCATACGAGCTCTTTACCGAACACACTTCCGAGCTCGTTTCAATCCCTATAAACGACCCCAAAAGTCTTTTTGCAAGCCGCGGGCATTATAGCTACTCCATCAAATTTCGACCATAATACGAATGAATAGTTAAGGAGGCTTTACCACTATGGCAACCCCATATCTTACTGTTGTTGGGCTCGGCTCAGGTGATCCTGACCAAATGACGCTTGGCGTATGGCGCAGGCTGCAAGCAGCGAAGAAAATTTTTGTCCGTACGGCTGAGCATCCTGCAATGTCGATGCTTCTGGAAATCGGTATGGAATATACCTCATTTGATACTTTGTATGAGCAGCATGACTCCTTTCCGGATGTGTACAAGGCAATAGCGGAGGCGCTTATTTCCGAAGCGAAAAGCATGAGCACAAGCGTGGACGAGCCTATTATTTATGCGGTTCCCGGGCACCCAATGGTGGCTGAACGCACGGTTCAGCTGCTGCGTGAGCAATGTCCGGAAGCGGGTATTGAGCTGCAAATTATCGGCGGTGAAAGCTTCCTTGATCAAGCTTTTATTAGTCTTGGAATCGATCCAATAGAAGGTTTTGCGCTGCTTGATGCTGCTGAATTACAGCCGTCTTTGTTGCAGCCGCAGTTGCATACTCTGATTGGACAGGTGTATGATGCCTTCACGGCATCTGATGTTAAGCTTGCGCTTATGGAGCGTTATCCCGATGACTACGAGGTTGTGGTAGGGCATGCTCTTGGTGTTGCTTCCCAGCAGCAGATCATTCGCGTTCCGCTATACGAGCTTGATCGCACACCTGGTTACGGTAATTTATCGTTGATTTGGGTACCGCGCTCTGATGATGCAGCGCTTCGCAATCGTTCCTTTGAGCGATTGCATGAGATTGTATCTATTCTTCGCAGCCCTGAAGGTTGTCCTTGGGATCAGGAGCAGACGCATCAGTCTATCCGTAAAAATTTTATCGAAGAGCTGTATGAAGCGCTTGAAGCCATCGATAATGATGATCCGGATGCCATGCAGGAGGAATTTGGCGATGTTATCCTGCAAGTGATGCTTCATAGCCAAATGGAAGAAGAGACTGGCGCATTTTCCGTCTATGATGTGATACAATCACTTAACGAGAAGCTTATTTTCCGCCATCCGCATGTATTTGGGGACGTTGATGCGAGCAATTCGGAAGAGGCGCTGGTTAACTGGGAACAAATGAAGGCTGAGGAAAAACGGATTAAAGGAACCGATGTTTCGCGTACATCGGTGCTGGATGGCATTCCGCCAGATCTGCCAGCACTCATGAAAGCCTACAAGCTTCAGAAAAAAGCGGCTAAGGTAGGTTTTGATTGGGACGAGCTTGGTCCAGTGCTTGCCAAGATTGAAGAGGAGCTTGCAGAGCTGCGCGCAGCGATAACCTCGCAATCGGAAGAGGAGCAGGCATCTGAGCTTGGAGATTTGCTGTTTGCAGTCGTCAATGCCTCGCGCTTCATCCACGCTGATCCGGAAGAGGCGCTTTCCCGCACGAACAAAAAATTCCGCAGTAGATTTGAGTATATTGAGGAACAGCTTCGTATAAGCGGTAAAAATTTTGACCAGACTGATTTAACAGAAATGGATCGTTGGTGGGAAGAGGCAAAACGTCAATCCTAGCTTGCAATTCGTCATGAATCGCCTTTATTCCGCAACAAACGCAAAAAAATTTCAAATAGCGGCAGGATTTATTTGCTACAAGGCAGAATAAGTATTCTTCGTGAGAGTAAAAATGGGAAGCAAAGGCGGCGCCACAAGCGTCGACCACAAATAATGGTTAAAAATTAGGAGGATTTTATAATGAACAAAACAGACTTGATCAACAACATTGCAGAAAAAAGCGGTTTGACTAAACGTGACGTAGAAGCAGTACTTAACGGCTTCTTGGGCGAAGTAACAGATGCACTTGCTGGTGGCGATAAAGTACAATTGATCGGCTTCGGTACTTTTGAAACTCGCAAACGTGCTGGACGCACTGGCCGCAACCCGCAAACAGGTGCTCCAATCGAAATTTCTGAAGCAAAAGTTCCTGCATTCAAAGCAGGCAACAAGTTGAAAGAAGCTATCCAATAATCTATGCGATTAGATAAATTTCTTAAGGTATCCCGGCTGATCAAACGCCGTACCGTTGCGAAGGATGTATCCGAGCAAGGTCGCGTATGGATCAACGGCCGCGAAGCGAAAGCTAGCAGCGCCGTCAAAGTCGGTGATGAGCTCCAAATCCAGTTCGGTCAAAAAATCGTAACCGTTCGCGTTGAGCGAATTGCGGAGACGACCCGTAAGGATGAAGCCGGAGAGCTGTATACCTTGGTGAAAGAAGAGCAACGCCAGCGCGAGAATACGCTCGACTGGGAAGTACCGCAATAACAACAAGGCTGCCTACAAGCATAATACTTGCAGGCAGTCTTTTTTTATGCCCAATAAGTAGCTTCTAAATTTTACGAGATTCCCTGTTTCAACATCATAAATTATGTTTATATACTCGGAGGACTATTCGATGAATCATCTGCAGCTGCCCATTCCCGAGTATCGGCGAAAGGGTTTTTCATTGCTTGCGCATGCTTGTGCTCTCTATTTCAAAAACATTGTACCCATTCTATTTTTAACAGCGATAATTACGATTCCGGTTGAGGCTATTAAAAATTATTACTATTTTGAACCGGAAGACGGCTTTATTTATATGCCCGCCAACAGCATGGACAGTGTGACCAGTTTATTTTTCCTATGTGTCATCACGCCGATGATTATCTATTACATACTTGGTAAAATGACGGGGAATAGCAGTGGCATTGTGCAGCCCATTCTGTGGGGGCTTCGCAAATGGCTGCGCATGATTGTGTATACTTTTCTACACGGCGTCATTGTAATTGCGGGATTTATCGTATTTATTGTTCCGGGTTTCTTGTTTGCTGTATGGCTGATGCTGATGCCTATAATTGTTTCTATTGCTGATACATCGCGGATAAATCCGATGACAGTTAGCCGTGATTTGGCACGCGGGCGTTATTTCAAGCTTGTAGGCTATGCGATTGGCGGATACGTTATGGTCATAGTGCTTACCAGCATTATCGTTTTTATTTTCTCTCTCTTTGTGAATCAATCATGGATAACCGCGACGATATTTGATTTATGCTATAGCCTATTCAACCAGTTGGTAACCATTGTACTATTGCTAGTTTTTCTACAGGTATATACAGAAAGAAACGACGACGCGCTGAATGCTATGAATCAAGCAGATTAGGTTCTAATTCTCGTCCACGCCCCATAAGCTAGTCTTAACATATAAGACAGGATAAGCTTTACGCCTATGCCCTTCTTATATTTGAACGCGAAACGTATGCTGCGCCGCACTAGCTCGGCTGTAGCCGTTTACGCCAAGACATGTTAACGAAGCGGAGGACGAGTCTATGGTTGACCAAGGCAAGGGGCAGAAGCGTCAGGAAGTCAAAATGCTAAATCGCAAGCTGCTGGAGCTTACCGGAGTCGTAAACGTAGAGAGCTTTGACAGCGAAGAGTTTTTACTCGAAACAGAGCTTGGCTTCTTGGAGGTTAAGGGCCAAAATTTGCATATGAAGCTTCTTAGCCTTGAACAGGGAATGGTAACTATTGAAGGACTCGTCCATTCGCTCGCCTATATGGACAGCAACAATTCCTCCTCTAAATCCAAAGGGTTGTTCGGGAAGCTATTTAAGTGACGCTTAATATGCAATGGTTAACAATGGCGGTCATGCTATTATCAGGCCTTGGCATGGGAACAGTATTCGACGGCTACCGAGTCGTGACGAATGAGCTCAAGCTTCCGCGCTGGTGGCTTCCGGTGCTTGATATCGTTTACTGGATGGCAGCGGCATTGATCGTCTTTCGGGTACTGTACGCTAGCAACAATGGCGAGGTGCGAGCGTACGTTTTTATCGGACTGGCTATTGGGATGGTCATCTATTATTTCTTTTTTAGCAGAATCGTTATTCAAGTCGTAAAATGGATCATCGGAGCCGTTCGCAAACTAATCCAAATTTTTCTAAAATGCCTGGATATTCTTATCGTTAAGCCGATTTTACTGCTCTATAAGTTGGTAAAGGTAATTTTGGCATTTGGGTCTGCGCTCACTATTTTCACTCTAAAAATTGTGATACAATTAGTCCGTCCATTTTGGAAATTGTTTGTTTGGATGGCAGGTCCAGTCATTCGTCCGCTTGGACGGTGGCTATCGCGCTACGCTGCCAAATGGCAATTAGTTGGCAAGCTGAGAGGATTTGGACAACGAATAGCTCGATTGTGGAGCAAATGGTTTAGGAGGTAACACCGCTCATGGCAAAAGCAGCTGAGAATAAAACGCCAGGGAATGCTGGCACAAAACGCCGGTTCAAACTATGGATGATGTTCATCGTGCTATTTATGGGCTGGGCGGGGTATACAATTTTTGGCCAAATGCAGCAGAAGAACGCAACAGGTTTGAAGCTGACTACAATTCAAGATAAGCTTGATGTTACCACCAAAGAAACCGAGGAGCTTAAACGTCAAATTGAACGATTAAACGACCCAGAATATATCGAACAGCTAGCAACAAAAGAGCAGGGCATGGTAAAGAAGGGCGAGCAGCAAATTTTCAGTGACTAATTAGGGCGTCAATTCGGGTGAACGTCTGTTGACCTTACTTGAACGGTTCGGTTATAATCACGTTAATAGCGTTTTCGCAAAACTTTTAGCATATGCTTATGAATTCAGTTTTGCTTCGCATAACTTTTAGGGAGGAACATTTTATTTTATGGCAATTGAAGTGGGCGCTAAGTTAGAAGGAAAAGTGACAGGCATTACGCATTTTGGGGCATTTGTCGACTTGTCGGGAGGTGTCACGGGTCTTGTTCACATTTCGGAAATTGCTGATAATTACGTCAAAGACGTGAAGGATCACCTGAAGATCGACGATGTCGTGAAAGTCAAAGTGATCAACGTGGACAAAGACGGAAAGATCGGGCTTTCCATTAAGCAAGCCATTGACCGGCCAGAAGGCCAACCAGCGCCACAACAACGCGAGCGTCACAGCGGAGGCGGCGGTGGAAGCACTGGCGGTAGTGGTGGTGGTGGCGAACGTTTCAACCGCGGTGGCGGTGGTGGTGGCGGCGGACGTCCCTTCAACAAGCAATCGGCTGGCAGACCGGCATACGGTAAACCGTCATTCGAGGATAAAGTGTCACGGTTCCTGAAAGACAGCGAAGAGCGCATCTCCTCTTTGAAGAAGAATACGGAGGGCAAACGCGGCGGACGCGGTGCCAAGCGAGTATAAGCTGAATCGTCATAACATTATACATGAAGCAGAACCTAACCGGTTCTGCTTTTTTTGCGTCCAGCTGCTCAATATTCCCCGCGATAATGAGTAAGCGTATACAGGTTGCTGTCGAAGCAGGACAATAAGACTGCGTATATGCTGGTGAATGTTTGGACGAGCCTCTAATTGTCACGGTCAATGTCGTTTGTAAAGCGCGCAGAATCGTAAAAAAAATACTTTTCTCTAATCCTCCATCATTCCCGACACATTACAACCTCGATTCGCCATCATTTCGAAAGGACACAACACATATTTTGTTGTCGGACCTGTGTGATTTGGTTGGGCAGGAGGCATTGAAATCCCATACGGGATATATGTTTGACATTGAAATGACAATGACCGCAATGCCATTTATTTTTGTCGGAAAAAATTTACAATTCAGTTGCTTTAACTGACAAACTTTATGCGGACAACCTCCTATAATGAAAAACACATTACATTCGGAATGGTGGTGTCTGCTCATGGAAAAGGAAAACGCGGTTGTGCTTCCAGGTATGAAACGGTTAGGACTAGCTCAGACGATGTTGCAGAAAGGTCGGGAATGGGCGGCTGCAAGGCGGTTCATTCAAGTCATTTTAGCAAAAAAGTGGACGTTTCTACTCGTAGGTGTAGCTTTCTTGCTCGGAAGAGCGGTTATACTCGAATCGCTGATGCCGTTTGCCATTGCTTATTTCGCCGTTATTTACTTTATGAGAAGGGATATTTACCCGTGGGTAGCGATATCCTTAGTAGCCGGGAGCTGGTTTGCAGCTGATCCTGCCCCGATGTGGATTGCGATGGAGATTGCTGTACTCTTTCTTTTCCTAAAGGGATTAGAAACCTACGAGAAGGCAGAACTGTCGTCGGCGCCCATTCTAGTGTTCGCATCAACGTTAATGGTGCAAATGTTCAGCGTGTTTATAGGGGACGAGCTGAGCTGGTACAATTTCATGCTCGTTGTGGTGGAGGCAGCACTTGGTTTTGTGCTCACATTAGTATTCATACAAGCGATACCAGTGCTTACGATGACCAAAAAATCAGCTTCTCTCAAAAACGAGGAAATCATTTGTTTAATGATTTTGCTTGCGTCGGTTATGACGGGGGCGGTTGGATGGGTGTTTTACGGAATGTCGGTAGAGCATGTGATGTCACGTTATATGCTGCTCCTCTTTGCTTTAGCAGGGGGTGCGCCGCTTGGCGCTTCGGTCGGTGTAGTTGCAGGACTCATTCTAAGCTTGGCTGATTTTGGTGCAGTCGTTCAAATGAGCTTACTCGCTTTTGCGGGCTTGCTGGCTGGTCTGCTGCGTGATGGCGGCAAAATGGCAGCGGCATTCGGAATGTTGCTTGGAACATCGATTTTATCCATATATGTAGGAAGTCAGGCTGATGTTATGAGCTCAACCTGGGAGTCGGTAGCAGCCGCAACGCTGCTTATGCTGACGCCGCGTATTATGGTCCGCACGATATCACGGTATGTGCCGGGTACGAATGAGCATGCCAAATCGCAGCATGATTACGCCAAGCGGGTACGTGAGGTGACTGCGGACCGCGTATCACAGTACTCAGAAGTGTTCCGTCAGCTGTCAAAGAGCTTTGGCCAACTCAATAGCAGCGTTACGACGGTTAAAAGGGAGGATGAGATCAGCCATTTTATGAATGCGGTTGCTGAGCGCAGCTGTGCCAGCTGCCATCGGCAAAATGCTTGTTGGGAGGACAAGTTCTTTCATACGTACAAAATGATGACCGATATGATGACGGTTGTAGAGGAGAAACGGATTCCGTCCCCTAAGGAAATACCGCGGGCTTGGTCGGCGCATTGCGTGAAATCGTCACAGGTTCTTGTGGATATGAGCCAGCAGTACGAGCTATATCAAAATAATATGCACTGGAAGAAGCAAATATGCGACTCCCGTCAGCTTGTAGCGGATCAATTGCAGGGTGTATCGCAGGTAATGGAGGATTTGGCGAAAGAAATTAAAAGGGAGGGACAAACGCTTCATCTGCAGGAGGAGCAAATTCGAGAGGCGGTGGAAGGACTCGGTTTATCCGTACAGGGGATTGATATTGTGAGCTTAGAGGAGGGGAATGTGGATATAGAGGTGTATCATACGTTTGGACAAGGCTATGATGAGTGCCGAAAAATAATCGCACCGCTGCTTAGTGATATTTTGGGAGAGCATATTGCAGTGAAGTCGGAGCACTCCCCAACGAGAAGCGGTGAGCCGTCCCTGGTCGCGTTTGGTTCAGCCAAGCAGTACGAGGTGGAGACGGGCATAGCTGGTGCAGCTAAAGGAGGAGATCTGCTGTCTGGCGACAGCTTTAGTATGGTGGAGCTTGGAAATGGCAAGTTTGCAGTTGCGATCAGCGATGGTATGGGCAATGGTGAGCGTGCGCGTCAGGAAAGCAGCGCGGCATTGTCGATTCTGCAGCAGCTGCTGCAGTCAGGCATGGATGAGAAGCTGGCCGTGAAGTCAGTTAACTCGGTGCTCTTATTGCGCTCATCTGATGAAGTATTTGCTACCGTCGATTTAGCGATCGTTGATTTGTATACGGCGCAAACGACGTTTATGAAAATAGGATCAACGCCAAGCTTTATTAAACGAGGAAATGAGGTTATTCCGATAACAGCGAACAATTTGCCGATTGGCATTCTTCAAGATATTGACGTCGACTTCGTGTCGATGCAAATGCAATCGGGCGACACGCTAGTCATGATGAGTGACGGCATTTATGATGCGCCGGGCCTTGCGGTTAATAAAGAGCTCTGGATGAAGCGAATTATTAGCGAGCTGGCGACAGATGATCCGCAGGAAATGGCGGATGCGCTGCTTGAGAAGGTGGTTCGTCATCATAATGGAGAGATTATTGATGATATGACCGTGCTTGTAGCGCGTATCGATAAGCATTTGCCGGAATGGGCATCTTTCCGTTTTCCGGGTGTGACGCGTATGGAGCGTCCAAGGACGGTGAGCTGAGTATAGAAATAAAATATGGACTGTGAAATCATTTATAAATTTAAAACAATGATGAATGGATACTTGAACGGTGAGCTTGTATCTATGATATTCATTGGGCAAGCAGTAGCCTATTTTGTTGTCGGCTGACTCACGCTGACAGGAAATGGGCTATTGTTATTGTTTGTTACATAATAGCGAGCGTATAGTACATAAAAGCTTTAACGTAACAAAGACATGACATGCTCTGTTGAATTGACCCGCGAAGCGGAATTCACACTAATATTAATACATACACGTAGATTTTATTTTTGAAACATCAATTTGTTGCTGCATTCATTTATCACTCAATTACGACCGATGAAAGATAAAGGGGCATATGAAGTTTAGTAATTCTCAACTGTGGTACATAGTAAATGCTCAAATAAAATAGTTATACATATTGCTATGAATATCAAACCTATTTTCAATGAGTGGACAGATGTGCCTTATTAATACAAGTAATATTGGTTTGTTATATGTGTAAATATCAATTTTTAACTAGTCTAGCTGTTTATCCCTCTCAAAAAAGGCAAAGCTAATAGAAAGGCAAAGGGCCAAGCCTATGCTTACGAAGCTGCGTTTGATTCTCAAACGCTAAGCCTATGCATACGATGCCGTGTTTGTTTCTCAAACACTTGGCTCATGCTTACGATGCCGTGTTTGTTTCTCAAACACTTGGCTCGTGCTTACGATGCTGTGTTTGTTTCTCAAACACTTGAGGAGGGTAATCATTATGAAGCAAATATTGTTGATTACAGATGGATGCTCTAATGTGGGTCTAAGTCCAGTCATAGCGGCTGCACATGCACAATCGGAAGGAATTTCAGTAAATGTAGTAGGCGTACTCGATCATGGCGATGTAGGTGAGCTTGGCGCGGCTGAGATTGATGAGATTGCGCGTGCGGGCGGCGGTCTAAGCAGGATGGTAAATATGCGTCAGCTGTCGCAGACGGTACAGATGATGACTCGGAAGACTGTTGTGCAGACGATTCAATTAGCAGTTCAGAAGGAATTGAAGCAGGTGCTTGGCAACGGCTCAATCGAAGCATTGTCACCGGAGAAGCGTGGCGATGTTGTACGTGTTATCGACGAGCTGGGGGAGACATCAAATTTACGAGTGGCGCTTCTTATTGATGCCAGCGCCAGCATGAAGCCAAAGCTGGCGGCTGTGGAGGAGGCTATACGCGATTTAATGCTCAGCCTGCAAGCGAGACAAGGAAAAAGTGAAATCTCGGTATTTCATTTCCCAGGCTCAAGACATGGGGATGACTGTTTGATGGATTTGAGCTGGACGAGTCACTTGAATGGTGTTCACGCCATCTTTCCGAAACTGCAAATGGGCGGAACCACGCCGACGGGCCCTGCGATTATGCATGTCATTGATTTTTATCGCCAGGGCGATTATGGTAGACAGAGCAGAGACGAAACGGATGGGATGATGAGTGACTACGTCGTTTAAAGTTGATCTTCGCCGTGGCATGGTGGTGGTTGGCAAGTGGAAACAAGGGCGTTACCGGATAGAGAGGTTGCTTGGAGAGGGCGCAAACGGTAAAGTATATCTCGTACAGCGTGATCGCAGCTGGTATGCGATGAAGCTCGGTTTAGATGCACTCGATCTGCAATCGGAGATCAATGTGCTGCAGTCGATCGCCAAGCAGAAGCAATACGGGCAGGAATCCTTTTTGTTCGACGTAGATGATTTGTACGGTCCGGATGGAAAGGAATATCCTTTTTATATTATGCGCTATGTACTGGGATCTAAGCTGGACGATTACCTAAAGCAGCACGGCTCGGAGTGGTTTCCGTTAGTTGGCTTGAATCTGCTGGGCAAGCTGACGAAGCTGCACCAAGCAGGATGGGTGTTCGGCGACTTAAAGGTGGAAAATGTGCTCGTTGCCGATTATGGTCATGTTGAGCTGGTTGATTTCGGCGGGGTGACTGCAGCAGGCAAAGCCGTTCGCCAATTTACTGAAATTTATGATCGGGGCTACTGGAATGAAGGCTCGCGATCTGCTGATCCGAGTTACGATTTGTTCTCGTTTGGTGTGCTTTGCATACAGCTGCATGAACCAAAACGGCTTCATCAGTTGACGGTGGAGCTATTGCCGCAAAATCGCTCAGCTGTGGAGCTCATCCAGATAGCTCAATCCAGTTCGGTATTAAAGCCAGTTGCCGGATGGCTGCGTAAAGCTTTTGCAGGACAGTATTCGGATGCGGGTGAGGCTTCAGCGGCTTGGCGTTTACTGATGCATAGACGAGACACGCATAGACCCTCTGCTACACCAGGGTGGTTAAAGGGGCTTGCTGCCCTTTCAGCGGTCTTGCTTGGAACGTCGGTTTACTGGCTCATACGCAATGTGCTGTAGCGGCAGCACGCAACGGGAAATGAAGGTGAGGTACAACCTATGAATCTGCGAAACGAGCTTGAGAAAACAGCTGCAGACCGCAGGCTTTGGTCGAGAGGGGATTGTATTGTTGTAGCAGTGTCCGGAGGTCCGGATTCAATGGCGCTGCTGCATATGCTGTCTGCTGTAGCGAAGAGCAATGAAATCTCCATTATTGCAGCTCATGTGAATCACGGCTTTCGAGTAGAGGAGTCGGCGCATGAGCTGATTGTCGTTAAGCAATTTGCGGAGCAGCTAGGGGTCATTTGTGAGACGGTAACGTTCGACATGCCGTCTTATATAGAAGAAACCCGAATGAATGGACAAGCTGCCTCACGCGAGAGGCGGTACGGCTTTTTGCATGAAATCGCGACCCGATATGGAGCTTCGCGTATCGCGCTCGCCCATCATGCAGATGATCAGGCGGAAACCGTCCTTATGCGCGTCATTCGTGGGACAGGCTTAACTGGTTTGGCGGGAATTCTCAGTAAAAGAAGAGAAAAAAACGTGGAACTTATCAGGCCGCTGCTTCGTATGAACAAGTCAGACCTTCTGCGTTACTGCGAAGAACACCAAATTCCTTACTGCACGGACAGCAGTAACAAGGAACGCCATTATTTCCGAAACATCATTCGGTTAGATATTTTACCGTATTTATCAAAGCATAATCCGCACATATCCCAATCCCTTCAACGACTTGCTGAAGTAGCGGGAGCGGAAGACGAATGGATGGAGAAACAAACCGAAGCGTTATTAGCGCAGCTCGTTACGTTATCCCCCAATGAATGCGCGATAAGCTGCGACGATTTGCATGGTCTCCACGTCGCTTTACAAAGGAGATTGATTAAACTAATATTAAGTTATCTTTCTAAGGAAACGGAAAAGATATCTTTCGAGCAGATTGAGACGATGAGGCTTGCTGCTTCCACTCATGCGCCTGCAACTTGGCGAATCGATGCTGGTGCCGGCATTTGCTGCGCTCGTGAATATGATAGAATGCGGTGGATTCAAGTGCCACAGCATGTATCCAAAGAAGCGAGTGTCTATTTGTGCGAGGTGGGAAGGGATAAAGCTAGCCTGGCGATCGAGCAATGCGGGTGGACATTTGAGTTTGCTTATACATCAGCGTTAGAAAGTTGTAAGCCTGCATCGCGTTATGAAGCCTGCTTTGATGCGTCGGAACTAACGTATCCGCTCGTTGTTCGAAATCGGAAGCCGGGAGACAGAATTCAGGTTTTAGGATTAAATGGTTCGAAAAAAGTGCAAGATATGTTCGTTGACGAGAAAGTTGCTCCGCTGAAGAGAGAGCTGTATCCATTGCTGTTTGATGGGTCAGGTAAATTACTCTGGATTCCGGGCATTCGCAGATCAAGCCATGCGCTTACGGATGTACACACAAAAGACGTGTTATTCATAAGGGCAGGCAACGAATAAGAAGCACTGGTACACTCATAAACATAGTTAAGCGTAGGGGGATTTACACTTGCAGAACGATATTCAAGAAGTATTGTACGACGCGCAGCAAATTGGTGAGAAGGTTAAGGAACTTGGTGCAACACTGAGTAAAGATTTTAATGGGCGTAATCCGCTCGTTATTTGTGTTTTGAAAGGCGCGTTTATTTTCATGGCTGATTTGGTTAAGGAAATTACAGTGCCGCTTGAAATTGATTTTATGGCTGTATCTAGCTACGGACAATCCACGAAATCATCTGGCGTTGTCAAAATTATTAAAGACCTCGATGTATCTGTCGAAGGCCGAGATGTTCTAATCGTTGAAGATATTATCGACAGCGGATTGACGCTTAGTTACCTAATTGACGTGCTAGAGCGTCGCAATGCGAAGTCTGTTACAGTTGTAACTTTGTTCGATAAGCCTGCTCGCCGTACAGTTGAATTGGAAGCAGACTATAAAGGCTTTACACTGCCTGATGAGTTTGTTGTCGGTTATGGACTGGATTATGCAGAGAAATATCGTAATCTCCCTTATATTGGTATTTTGAAGCCGCAAGTTTATCAAAAATAATTGCGATTCACCCGTACATGCCCTTCTCCGTACACCTCTATTGTTATGGAAAGTCATGATATGGTAAAATATTTTAAGCGTCTGAGAGGAGGTTGGGGATGAATCGGATCATCCGTAATACTGGTTTTTATTTAATTATCTTTTTGGTGACCGTTGGGATTTTTCAATTTATCAGCAGCCAAAATAACACGACCGTTGGATTGCGTTACGATGAACTCGTTGCAGCAATTGAGTCAGGGAATGTTAAAGAGTTAAGTGTTAAGTACGAGAACCAATCTTATTTTGTTTCCGGAAAATATAAAGTGAAACCTGCGGATGCAGAAAACGATCAATTCGTATCAAGGACCGGCGTTAGCGCTGAGCCTAAGATCGCTGAATGGTCGAAGCAGTATGGATTCGCTTATGAGACGAAGGAAATGGATCAGCCAAGCATTTGGCTTACATTCCTTACCTCCATTATTCCGTTTGTCATCATCTTTGTCCTGTTCTTCTTCTTGATGAATCAAGCTCAGGGCGGCGGCGGCAAAGTTATGAACTTTGGCAAGAGCAAAGCGCGGCTATACGATAATGAGAAGAAGCGGATTACATTCGAAGATGTCGCAGGCGCAGACGAGGAGAAGCAAGAGCTCGTTGAGGTTGTAGACTTCTTGAAGGACCCGCGGAAATTCAATTTAGTAGGCGCTCGTATACCGAAGGGCGTATTGCTTGTTGGTCCTCCGGGTACAGGTAAAACATTGCTTGCACGTGCAGTAGCAGGCGAAGCGGGCGTGCCGTTCTTCAGCATTTCCGGTTCTGATTTTGTAGAGATGTTTGTCGGTGTCGGTGCATCCCGTGTACGCGACTTGTTTGAGAACGCGAAGAAAAATGCTCCTTGTATCATCTTTATCGATGAGATTGATGCGGTAGGTCGTCAACGTGGCGCTGGTCTAGGCGGCGGACATGATGAACGTGAGCAAACGCTCAACCAATTGCTCGTTGAAATGGATGGCTTTGGTGCTAACGAAGGTATTATTATTATTGCAGCAACAAACCGTCCGGATATCCTTGATCCAGCGCTTCTGCGTCCAGGCCGTTTTGACCGTCAAATTACGGTTGACCGTCCAGACCTTAAGGGCCGTGAAGCGGTGCTTAAAGTACATGCGCGCAATAAGCCGTTATCCAAGGATGTTAAGCTTGAAGTTATCGCAAGACGTACAACAGGCTTTAGTGGTGCTGATTTAGAAAACTTACTTAATGAAGCAGCGCTCTTAGCTGCCCGTCGTAATAAGAAAGATATCGCCATGGTTGAAGTTGATGATGCGATTGACCGAATCATTGTTGGTACGGAGAAGAAAAGCCGTGTTGTCAGTGATCGTGAGAAACGTATTGTTGCTTACCATGAAGCAGGCCATACGATTGCAGGTTTCTTCTTGGAGCATGCGGATATGGTGCATAAGGTTACGATTATTCCTCGCGGACGTGCTGGCGGATATGTCATCATGCTTCCAAAAGAAGATCGTATGCTTGTAACGAAACAGGAGCTTCTGGACAAAATCACTGGTTTGCTTGCAGGCCGTGTAGCAGAGGAACTGTTTATTGGTGAAATTGGTACAGGTGCATATAGCGACTTTAAACAAGCGACAGGCATCGTACGCAGTATGATTATGGAATACGGTATGAGTGATAAGCTTGGACCGATGCAATTCGGCAGTTCACAAGGCCAAGTATTCCTTGGACGTGATATTGGACATGAGCAGAACTACTCTGATGCCATTGCATACGAGATAGATCAAGAAATGCAATCCATTATTACAGGCTGTTATGATCGTGCGAAGAAGCTATTAACAGAGAAGAGCAAAGAAATGCATTTGATTGCTCAAACGCTGCTTAATGAAGAAACGCTCGAAATGGATCAAATCAAACGTTTGGTTGAGACTGGTACTTTGGAAGGCGGTCCTTCTACTGATGCAGTCGAAACAAATGAGCCGACAACCGAGCCTATTATTGAGACGGTTGGAGACGTAAAGGTGCGCATCCAAACTCGTGATCAGGACGAAGCGAAAGCTCCGAACCTTGAGAAACGTGATCTAACAGAAGATCCAGATAAGAACGAATAGTATTTTATGGATATTTGTTAACGATAGTCGCTTTGCTACTTGTATAGAGTAGCGGGCGACTATTTTTTTCTTTATTAATGTTCGGATTTAGCCTATAATACGTGTATAAACCTCAGATGAAAAACAGAAATGCTCACATGGAGGTTTTGTCTATATTGGTCATACGTTACATAGATGTTACATGATGACGGTCATAACGTTTTTATGTCACTTAAACTGACATAAGTTATTGACGTTTATTTTTTTGTAACTATAATGAAATAATAGCGACCAGTATCAGCAAGAATAAGAATGTAACAGGGGTTGCCAAGCTACACAAAAATTAGAGCAGGGGAGAAAACACGCATGAAAAAGACATTTAGCTTTATGCTTGTAATGATGATCGCGTTGACACTAGTGTTGTCAGCTTGCGGTGGCAAGAAAAACAACGAGGGTGGCACGAACGGAGATAAAGGTACTACGCCTGCTGTTGAAAACGATGGTACTGGAAAAGGCAAAAAAATTGGTATGGTTACTGATGTTGGCGGCGTACACGATAAATCCTTTAACCAAAGCGCATGGGAAGCTCTTCAGAAAGTAAGTGCTGAGACTGGTGCGGAAACGAAGTTCTTGGAAAGTAAAGGCGAAGCAGACATGGAGCCGAACCTAAACAGCTTCGTTAAAGAAGGATATGACCTTACTTGGGGTATCGGTTTCTTGTTTAATGATGCACTAAGCAAAGTGGCTAAAGAAAATCCAGATGCTAAGCTAGCAGTAATTGACAGCGTAGTTGAAGCGCCAAACGTTGCTTCTATTACTTTCGCTGAAAACGAAGGATCTTTCCTTGTTGGTGTCGTTGCAGGTTTGATGACAAAAACAAATAAAGTTGGATTCGTTGGCGGTATGGAGATTCCGGTTATCAAGAAATTCGAAGCAGGCTTCAAAGCAGGTGTTGCTGCAGTTAAACCGGATGTAAAAGTTGAAGTTAACTATGCAGGTGACTTCGGTAAACCTGACCTTGGTAAATTGGCTGCATCAACAATGTACGATGGCGGTGCTGATATTATTTTCCACGCTGCTGGCGCTACAGGCAATGGTGTGTTCAATGAAGGTAAAGCGCGTAAAGACAATGGTGAAAACGTTTGGGTTATTGGTGTAGATAAGGACCAATCACTTGAGTTCGGTGATGAAATTACACTAACGTCCATGATGAAGGGCGTTGAAACTGCTGTTCATAAAGTATCCAAAGATCTACTCGCTGGAACATGGGCTGGCGGAACTGTACAAGAGCTAGGTTTGAAAGACGATGCAGTAGGCTTGCCAGAAACATCTAAGAAAAACGTTCCAGCTGATGTTCTTGCTGAAGTAGAGAAATACAAAGCAAAAATCGTTAGCGGCGAAATTAAAGTACCTACTGAATAGTTTTCTCCATTCAATGGTATCCTTTGATTGAGGATCGTTTGTTGATGAATCAGACAAGACCGGCTTCGGCCGGTCTTTGTTCTTTGTTGGGATAAGTAAGTGCTTTTAATGTCAAATTTTTTATGCATATTGAAGCAGTAAAAACCGGGGAGATGATGAGGAATGGACCGGAGCAAGGCGGCTGTACAGTTAAAGGGAATTACAAAGCGGTTTCCCGGATTGGTAGCTAACGATTCCATAAATTTTGAATTGAAGAAAGGTCAGATTCATGCGCTGCTTGGCGAGAATGGCGCAGGAAAATCGACCTTAATGAACATTGTGTTCGGACTATATCAACCGGACGAGGGCGAGATTTGGGTTAATGGTGAGAAAACAGTCATTGAGGGTGCCTCTAAAGCAATTGACCTTGGCATCGGAATGGTTCATCAACATTTCAAACTCGTACAGCCTTTTACCGTTGCAGAAAATATTGTGCTTGGCAATGAGCCTGTCAAAGGTATGAAAATCGACTACAAGCTCGCTAATGAGAAGGTTCGGGCGATATCCGAACGTTATGGTCTGAATGTAGACCCTCAGGCGCGAATTAAAGATATTACAGTAGGCATGCAGCAGCGTGTTGAAATTTTGAAAACGTTGTACCGCGGCGCCGAAATCGTTATTTTTGATGAGCCGACAGCTGTTTTGACGGTGCAGGAAATTGAGGAGCTAATCGAAATCATTCGCAACCTGGCTGCTGAAGGAAAGTCGATTATTATCATTACGCATAAATTGAAAGAAGTAATGGCTCTTGCAGATGCTGTAACCGTTATTCGACGCGGCAAGGTTATCAAGACAGTAACTACAGATGAGACGAATGAGCAGCAGCTTGCGGAATTAATGGTCGGCAGGGACGTATCCTTCGAGGTGAAGAAGACGAAGAACGAGCCTGGCGAAGTTATTTTATCTGTGGATGGATTGCAGATGAAAGGTGATCAAGGCAAAAATGTACTGGATGGTACGAGCTTCAACATTCGTGCAGGAGAGATTTTTGGCATAGCCGGTGTTGATGGCAATGGGCAAAGCGAGCTCATTTACGCTATAACAGGTATGCGCAAGCTGGACAGCGGCAGCGTTAAGCTGAATGGCAAGGATATGACGAATCATTCTCCGCGCCAAATATCGGTTGCGGGAGTAGGGCATATACCAGAGGATCGGCATAAGCATGGGCTGGTGCTAGATTTCTCAGTTAGTGAAAATATGATTTTGAATACGTATTTTGAGCCGGAATTCGGCCGTTCCATGTTTATTGATTACAACAGCATGGACAAGCTGTCTGAAAAGCTTGTTAACGAATTTGATGTTCGCTCATCAGGTATTCATACGCATGCTCGTCAGTTGTCTGGAGGAAACCAGCAGAAGGCTATTATCGCACGGGAGCTTCATAAAGATCCTGATTTGTTAATTGCGGTTCAGCCTACACGCGGTCTCGACATCGGCGCGATCGAATTTGTGCACAAGCGGTTGGTACAAGCTCGTAACGAAGGAAAAGCGATTTTACTCGTATCATTTGAGCTTGATGAGCTGTATGCACTGTCCGATCGAATTGCGGTCATGTATGAAGGCAAGCTAATGGGTGAGGTTGATGCTGAGCAAAGAGATGATCAGCAGCTTGGACTTATGATGGCTGGTAACAAAATAGCTGTACCTGCATCAGAGGGGAGAGGATAGCGTATATGGAAACCTTGAAAAAAATATTTAATAAATCGTCTATCCTTATTCCAATTGTGTCAATCATTCTTGGATTTGTGGTTGGCGCCATTGCCATGCTTGCTGGAGGGTACGATCCGATTCTAGCGTACACTTCTTTAATCAATAAGCTGTTTAGCACTCCTTACAATATGGGAGAAGCGGTTCGAGCAATTACACCATTGATCTTTACAGGTTTAGCCGTTTCCTTTGCTTTCCGTACAGGTCTATTCAATATCGGTGTTGAGGGACAATTTGTAATGGGCATGACTGGCGCGACAATCGTAGGCGTGCTGCTTGACCTGCCATGGTATATACATGCGCCTCTAGCTGTAATTACGGGTGCTGTATTCGGTGGCCTATGGGCGGGTATTGCTGGTTACTTGAAAGCGAAGCGTGGAGTAAATGAAGTTATTTCATCCATCATGCTGAATTGGATCGCATTGTTCCTCTCCAATTTTATCATTGCGAAGTTTCTTGTTGAGAAAGGCCAGCAGAAGTCGATGCCGGTTCATGAATCAGCTATGGTGAAAATTGATTGGCTTATTAAATTGACAGACAACGCTCGTATGCACTGGGGTACGATCGTTGCGCTCATTTGTATCGTTGTATTTTATTTCGTGTTATGGCGTACGAAACAAGGCTATGAGCTTCGTGCTGTTGGACATAATCCGGATGCAGCGTTATATGCGGGTATGAACGTTAACGTAACGATGGTTAAGTCGATGTTTATAAGCGGCGTATTCGCTGGTCTGGGCGGCGTGTTTGAAATTTTAGGCGTGTTCGGCAACCAGACCGTTATGGCCGCTTCTCCGGGCTATGGGTTTGATGGTATTGCGGTAGCGCTCCTTGGCGGCAATACGCCGATTGGTGTATTCCTTGGTGCAATCTTATTCGGTGGACTCAGCTACGGTTCAGCAGGCATGAGCTTTGGTGCGGGTGTTCCTCCTGAGGTCGTGCGTATCGTAATCGGCGCCGTTATTTTCTTCGTTGCTTCGCATGGATTGGTGAAGTGGTTCTTAAAGCCTTTTCTAAATAAACGTGCAAGCAAGCGGAAGGAGGCGGTGTAGGATGAACGTGCTAGACATCATTGGACAACTTATTAATACAACGCTCGTGTTCTCCACCGCACTCATTTTTACAGCGCTTGGCGGTATGTACTCAGAGCGCTCAGGTGTTGTGAACATCGGACTAGAGGGCTTGATGGTTTCAGGGGCGTTCGCCGCGGCAGTTGCAACGGAGTATGCGATACAAGCTGGGTTAGGCAGTGCTTCACCGTGGATTGGATTTATAGCTGCAGCTATTTATGGTACGTTATTTGCTTTATTGCATGCGATATCAACGATCACGTTCCGTGCGGATCAAACCGTCGTCGGTGTCGTTATTAACATTCTATCGCTTGGCTTAGCGCTTTACCTAACCAAAAGCATTTATGATGGATCAGGTCAAACGCCGCTTTTGGCTAATGTGTTCCACAAAGTGAAAATACCTTATTTATCTGATATTCCGTTGCTCGGGAAAGCTATTTTCACCGCGTATCCGACGACGTATATTGTCCTAGCTATCGCAGTAATCAGTTATTTCGTCTTGTTCCATACGCCATTTGGCTTGCGTCTGCGTGCGGTGGGCGAACATCCGAGCTCTGCGGATACCGTTGGTATTAGCGTAACGAAATACCGTTATATCGGCGTATTGCTCAGCGGCGCGCTTGCAGGCCTTGGCGGTGCGACAATTACGTTGACGACGACTAGCAGCTTTGCGCATAATACGATTTCTGGGCAAGGATTTATTGCGCTCGCAGCACTGATTTTCGGCAAATGGAATCCGCTTGGCGTTGTAGGAGCAGCAATGTTCTTCGGTCTAGCTCAGGCGCTTAGAAGCTTTGCACAGCGCTTTGAATTCTCGCAGCATATTCCAGTTGAATTTTTCTACATGCTGCCGTACGTTTTGACATTGATCGTTTTGGCAGGAGCTGTTGGTCGTTCAAATGCGCCCTCAGCACTTGGTCAACCTTACGATCCAGCAAAAAGATAATTCAATATGGTCTCTCTCCATCGCGGAGAGAGACTTTTTTTATTTCGTTGCTAATACAAGTGATGACGGAGGTCGCGATTATATAGTAAAAAAGGTTCATTTACGAAGAATGTGAGTGAGATACAGCGATCAAAATAATTTATTTTAAATTGCTGCCTTAAAAAGGCCTTTAACGCATTGACAGTAGCATCTACCGCGTGTAAATTAAAACTTAATCAAATGAATTTATCCCTTTTGGTTTAAACTATAGGTAAGCGACTTTCTAAGTTTGTGCATCAATTCACAAAGTTCAGCTTGCCGTATAACGGAATGGGTTATCGCCCATCCCTCATAAGAGGAGAGGATCTACTGTGGAAGCACTGGCACTGGAACGCAAGGCGGAGCAAAACCGAGAGCTGCGTGAACGGTTGTTACAGTTGAAGAAAGAACGGAATGCTATCATTTTAGCTCATTATTATCAACGTGATGAAATTCAAGAGGTAGCTGATTTCCGTGGAGATTCCTTCCTGCTTGCGCAGAAGGCTGCACAAACGGATGCTGAAGTTATTGTTTTTTGCGGCGTTCACTTTATGGGTGAGAGCGCAAAAATTTTGGCTCCTAATAAAACCGTTATCATTCCCGACGAGCGTGCGGGCTGTCCGATGGCCGACATGGTAAGTGTTGATGGCTTGCGTAAGCTGAAAGCGCAGCACCCGAATGCAAAGGTCGTTACTTACATTAACTCGTCTGCTGAGATCAAAGCGGAGACTGATATTTGCTGCACATCGGCAAATGCGGTTAAAGTTGTCAATTCGGTTGAAGGCGACGAGATCATCTGGGTACCAGATAAGAACCTAGGCCACTATGTGCAGCAGAATACCGATAAGAAAATGATTATCTGGGAAGGTTACTGCAATACGCACGATATGCTGACGGTTAAAGACGTAGAAGAAATGAAAGCGAAATATCCTAATGCGCAATTCGTTGTGCATCCGGAATGTCGTCCTGAAGTCGTTGAGCTAGGCGACTTTGTAGGCAGTACAACCGCTATTATTAAATATTGTAAAGAATCAGATTGCCAAGAATTTATCGTGGGAACAGAAGATGGCACTGGCTATCAGCTTCGTTTAGACAGCCCAGGTAAAACTTTTCATTTTGCATCTAAATATTTGGTGTGCCCTAACATGAAAGTAAATAATTTGAAGAAACTAGTGAAATGCTTGGAAACGATGCAGCCTCAAATCTACGTACCGCCACATGTTGCAGATCAAGCCCGTTTATCCTTGGAGCGCATGCTACTCGTGAAGTAGTATGCGCTGCTTCTACGCTTGGAGGAGCCAATGATGATTCCTAGATATTTAGTCGATGTGCAGTTAAGTGAGCTGCCTGTTATAGAAAAAGATGTGATTGTAATTGGGGCCGGCATTGCCGGTCTTTTTACCGCTATACGAGCAAGTGAAAACAATTCTGTCCTCATGATTACGAAAAAATCGCTGCTCGACAGCAATACGCGTTATGCGCAGGGCGGTATCGCTGCGGTTATTTCGGATGAGGATTCGCCGGCTTACCATAGACAAGATACACTCGTAGCGGGTGCAGGCTTATGTTCTAATGAAGCGGTTGATGTACTCGTTCATGAGGGACCCAAAGGTGTTCGCAGCTTAATAAAGATGGGGACGCAATTCGATCTGGAGAATGGCGAGTTTGCGCTTACGAAGGAAGGAGCGCATAGCCAGCGGCGTATTTTGCATGCTAACGGGGATGCTACTGGTTTCGAGATCGTACGAGCATTGTCCGAAACGGCTATTGCCAATCCTAAGATCGAAGTTTGGGACGACCATTTTGTTATTGATTTGGTTACACAGGACGGCGAATGCTGTGGTGTCATTGTACAGAAGCCAAGCGGTGCGCGGTTGTTTGTAAGAGGCAAAGCCGTCATTTTAAGCTCAGGCGGGGCTGGCCAGTTGTACCGTTACACGACAAATCCTGAGGTTGCCACAGGAGACGGCATTGCGATGGCTTATCGAGCAGGGGCATACATACAGGATGTCGAGTTTATTCAGTTCCACCCTACCTCTCTATGTTATCCAGGCGCGCCAAGGTTTTTGATATCAGAGGCTGTGCGCGGCGAAGGGGCGTATCTTCGTAATATTAAAGGAGAGCGCTTCATGGAACGCTACCATGAGCAGCTGGAGCTGGCACCGCGTGATGTTGTGGCGAGAGCCATCGTCAGTGAAATGGAAGAGACGAAATCGACCTTCGTTTATATTGATATTACACATGAATCACCGGAAATGGTAAAGCACCGTTTTCCTACTATATATGAATATTGCTTAAAATACGGCCTCGATTTGACGTCGGACTGGATTCCGGTTGCGCCAGCTATGCATTATATGATGGGCGGAGTGAAAACCGACCTAAATGGGGAAACGAATATAAAGCGTTTATTCGCTTGCGGCGAAGTATCCTCAACAGGTGTACACGGCGCTAATCGATTAGCGAGCAATTCGCTATCCGAGGCCATTGTATTTGGCAGAAGAATTGTAAAACGAATCGATGAGCTTCCGAGTCTTACGATTCAGCCTAATATTAGTAATGAGATAGAACGGAGCAGTACATCAATCCAAGCTGTCGTAGAAAGACGGCTTAAGCTGCAAAAGATTATGGTCCGTTACGCTGGCTTGCGCCGCGATGCAAGTGGTCTTATGAAGGGTCTTGAGGAATTGAAACGGCAGTTGCCTATCTATCAATCCGTTCTGACGGGGCGTGAGGAATACGAATTTGCTAATCTGCTCACCTGTGCCCTGCTGACTACGGAAGCTGCACTCTCTCGGGAGGAAAGCCGTGGAGCGCATTTCCGTGAGGATTTCCCGGTACGCGATGATGCAATGTGGAGAAAGCATACGGTGTTACACCGTCTATATGGATTGACGGAGGAGCGAATAGAGGATGTTTGAATGGATGGCAGGCGGTTATAATGCGGCAGTGCGTGAGCAAATTCGCGGATGGCTTGCAGAGGATATAGGCAGTGGGGATATTACGACCGAAACGACGATTCCAAGGGACTCGCGTTCCAAAGCCGTTATTCATGTGAAGGAAAGCGGTATAATTGCAGGGCTTCCGATTGCGAAGCTCGTATTTGAGGTTGTTGATTCGTCACTTGTCTTTGATTCCAAAGTACAGGATGGCGAGTATGTAAACAAGGGTACGATTATCGCCACCGTAGAGGGCAGTACGCATAGCCTATTAACCGGAGAGCGACTTGCGCTTAACTTAATGCAACGGCTGTCTGGCATTGCGACTAAGACACGTTCTTTCATCGATGCGCTTGAAGGATTGCCGGTTCGGCTTGTCGATACTCGCAAGACAACCCCAGGCCATCGGATGCTGGAGAAGTATGCAGTGCGTGTGGGGGGCGGCGCTAACCACCGATTTGGTTTATACGATGCAGTTATGATTAAAGATAACCATATTAAAGGCTCTGGCGGCATTCGTGCTGCGGTTGAAGCTGCGCGCAGTAAAATTCCACACACAATGAAGATTGAAGTAGAGACAGAATCGTTAGCGCAAGTGGACGAAGCACTTGCTTGTGGCGCAGACATTATTATGCTGGACAATATGTCTACAGATTTGATGAAGGAATGTGTAGCTCGAATTAAAGCAGCTTCTCCTCACGTTATCGTAGAAGCATCTGGCGGTGTCTCTTTAGAAACCGTTAAAGGTATCGCAGCTAGCGGCGTTGATGTCATTTCGGTAGGCGGATTGACTTATTCCTTCCATGCGCTCGATATTAGCTTGGATTTGAATGAGAAGAAGGGTGGGGAGTCGCTTTGATCCTCGTCATTGATGTTGGAAATACGAATATTGTGCTAGGTATCTATAAAGGAAAAGAACTTTTGCACCATTGGCGGCTGAGCACCAATCGTTCTGCTACAGTAGATGAATACGGCATTAACATTCATAATCTGTTTCATTATGCGGGCGTGAAGCTGGAACAAATGGAAGGCGTCATTATTTCATCGGTTGTTCCACCGTTGATGCGGACACTCGAGCAGCTTTGTCTCAAATATTTGCGTAAAGTTCCCCTAGTCGTAGGGCCTGGCGTCAAAACCGGATTAAACATCCGCTATGAGAATCCGCGTGAGGTTGGGGCTGATCGGATCGTCAATTCGGTGGCGGGCATCGTAAAATACGGCTCACCGCTTATTGTTGTTGATTTCGGTACAGCAACGACCTTTGACTATATTGATGAAGGCGGCAATTACTTGGGCGGTGCCATTGTTCCGGGGATCGGCATTTCTACCGAAGCGCTTTATCAGCGCGCCGCTAAGCTGCCGCGTATTGAGCTTGTGAAGCCGAAAAGTGTCATTGGACGCAATCCTGTAACATCGATGCAGGCTGGCATTATTTTTGGATACGCAGGACAGGTTGACGGTATTGTTAAACGGATACGCACAGAATTTGGTGTCACACCACGTGTAATCGCAACCGGCGGCTTAGCTGAGTTAATCGCTGCTGAATCGGAAACGATAGAAGAGGTTGATCCGCTGCTCACACTTGAAGGATTGAGAATTATATATGAACGCAATCAGGAGGGATTTTGATGGAAAATCAGCTGAAGGACGTGCTGGTGCGAGGGACGGCATGGAATGGCAAGATTCGAGTGTTCGCGGCTCGCACGACTCAGCTTGTTGAAGAGCTTCGCCAAAGGCATGGTACATATCCAACGGCTACAGCAGCGTTAGGGCGTACATTAACAGCAGGTGCTATTATGGGCGCTATGCTGAAAGGGCAAGAAAAACTGACGATTCAAGTAAAGGGCGACGGTCCAATCGGCCAGATCGTTGTTGATGCCAATGCAGACGGAGAGGTTCGCGGATACGTTGATCATCCTGAAGTTCATTTGGCAAGCAACGCAATGGGTAAGCTTGACGTAGCCGGAGCTGTTGGACGCACTGGTTATCTTCATATTACAAAGGATTTAGGGATGAAGGAACCATACCGTGGCAGTATTCCGATTGTATCGGGTGAACTCGGCGAGGATTTCACATACTATTTCGCGGTGTCCGAACAGACGCCTTCGGCGGTTGGTCTTGGCGTCTTGGTAGATACGGATAACTCGGTGCTGCATGCCGGCGGGTTTATCGTTCAGCTTATGCCTGGTTTGACGGACGATGAGATTACAAAACTGGAGCAAGCGGTTGGAACGATGCCGCCTGTAACGACCTTGCTTGATCAAGGAGAGTCACCGGAGGGGCTGCTGCGCCGGATTGTAGGGGAAGATGGTGACCTTCACATTCACGATACGATGGACTTGAAGTTTCAATGCTTCTGTTCCTCCGAGCGTGTAGAGCAGACACTTCTCAGTTTAGGTGAGCATGAGCTGCAACAAATTATTGATGAAGATGGAAAAGCGGAAGTCGTTTGCCAATTTTGCAACGAAGCGTATACATTTGAACGGGCTCAGCTAAAGCTGCTGCTTGAACAAGCGAAACCAAAGCCGATCCAATAATCGGAGGCATTAGGGCAATGAGGAAATACGAGGTGCTGAAGGCCGTTGTCATCCTTCAAGCCGTATGCATGGTGGTATTATCGGTAGTCGTCGTAATTAGAGTGTGGCCGGGTCATGATCGACAGCTGGATAATCAGCAGCCAACGAATGTCGGCAGTGGGGAAGAAACGGCTGAACCGAGCAAGCCAGGCCAAACACCAACAAATCAATCGGATGGTAGTCGTGTTATCGCTAAAGTGGGCAAGGAAAACATTACGCTTGCAGATTTGGAAGGTGAGCTTCATTCGCAATATGGAGCTGCCGTTCTGCGCACGTTAATGGTTCATAAAGCGATTGATTTAGAAGCTGCAGCCTCTGAGCTAAGCATACTTGCAGAAGAGCAAAGCCGTGAGCTTGATAAAATGATTGAAGGCTACGATAGTGAAGAACGTTTTTTTGAAGTCATGCAAGAGCAATTAGGCATGAGCCGGGAACAGGTGTTGGAGGACTTGCATTACCGCTTGCTTCTGGAGAAAATTGTCGTGCGAAGCATTCATGTTTCAGATGAAGAGGTTGAACGCTATATAACCGATCATCCTGAGGAATTTGATGAGAAAATGCAGCTGCATCTGCAATGGATTATAACGGAGACGATGAAGGAAGCTAAATCCGTGATGGGGCTTTTATCGGATGGCGAGGATTTTGCTGAGATGGCACATTCCTATTCCATTGATTCTTTTACAGCAGATACAGGCGGTGATCTCGGCTTGATTGATAAAGATGACCCATTCTATAACCGCGAAATGATGGAAACAGCCAGTCGTTTGCGGGTAGCTGAAATTGCTGGTCCGATTAAGGTAGATGGGGGTTATGCGGTTATTCGTCTTATCGAGCGCCAAATGACAACGAATATGTCGGGCGGCAGGCTGCAAGATACCGTACGCAAGCAGCTGGCGCTTGAACGTGCAGACTCATTTACCAAAATTGAGGATAAGCTGCTAGAGAAATATGATGCTGTGAAAACAGAATAGCTTTGCCCGGTGCTGCGTTTTCATTGGAGCGTTAAAGTCACTATTGACAACGGATGCAAGAGATTGTTAAGATGTAATTAGTGAAAATACCAACTGAATTAGTCGGAATAAGGAGGCAGTTATTTCCATGGCCAAAATTGTACAAAGTGTTCTAGATCTTATCGGTGACACTCCGCTTGTTCGTTTAAACCGTCTCGTGCCTGAGGGCAGTGCAGAAGTTTATGTGAAACTTGAATATCAAAATCCAGGTGCAAGTGTAAAAGACCGTATTGCAATCAGTATGATTGAGGTAGCTGAGCAAGAGGGAATCATAAAACCAGGCGATACTATTATTGAGCCTACTAGTGGAAATACAGGAATTGGACTAGCACTTGTAGCAGCTGCAAAAGGCTATAAGGCTATTCTTGTTATGCCTGAAACGATGAGTATTGAGCGTCGCAACCTGCTTCGCGCTTACGGTGCAGAGCTTGTATTGACGCCGGGTTCTGAGGGTATGAACGGTGCTGTTCGCAAAGCGGAAGAACTAGCTGCTGAGAACACGAACTACTTCCTGCCGCAACAATTCAAAAACCAAGCAAACGTTAAGGTTCACCGCGAAACGACAGGTCCTGAGATCGTCGAAGCGATCAATTCCCTTGATGGTAAGCTTGATGCGTTCGTTGCCGGTATCGGAACTGGCGGAACGATTTCAGGTACTGGTGAAGTGCTTAAGAAAAACTTCGACGGTATTAAAATTTACGCGGTAGAGCCTGCTGCTTCACCGATCCTCTCTGGCGGCAAACCAGGTGCTCACAAAATTCAAGGTATCGGCGCAAACTTTGTTCCTGATATTTTGAACCGTGATATCTACGACGCTGTCATTACAATTGAGAACGAAGATGCGTTTGAATACGCTCGTCGTGCAGCGAAAGAAGAAGGCATTCTTTGCGGAATTTCCTCTGGCGCAGCGATCTATGCGGCATTGCAAGTTGCGAAAGAGCTTGGCGAAGGAAAACGTGTTGTTGCGATTGTTCCAAGCAACGGCGAACGCTACCTTTCCACACCGCTGTTCAACTTCGAAAACTAATTTTTACTGCCTATATCGAACAGCCTTTCATTCCTCGGAATGGAAGGCTTTCTTTTTACTTAGCTATTCTGTATACTGAGCAAAATAAGTCAAGTATTCGGGGGTTGAAGGTGATGATCACCGCGATAGAGCAATGGACTCGGTGGCACGCCGAACAGAAATATACGACGCTGCCATTCGTTAAAGAATTACCCTTTGAGTTCGGTAATCGGGCGAACGTAACGTCATGGGAAGAAGTATGGCAGGACGCTTCGCCGCATGCTTTTGTACTAGAAAGCGGCAAGGACGGACGATATACGTATTTGGGATTGCATCCTGACGGGGTTATCCGTGGAAAAGGGGTGCAAGCAGAGTCGATACAATTCCATTCGCTAGAGGAGCAAAGCAAGCGCCGCTGGGAAGGTAAGCCGCTTGAGGTTGTGAGAGAATGGATGAGCGGTTTGCTGGGGCCGAAGCTTGAGAATGGGCCTAAGTGGGTTGGCGGCTGTATCGGATTCTGGGGTTACGATGTCATCCGTTCGATCGAACGATTACCGGTGCTAGCCGAGGATAATCAGGATATTCCCGATTATTTATTCATGCAAATGAATGAGATATGGATAATCGACCATGAGCAATCAAAAGTGTATTGTGCTGTCCATTCAAAAGTAGATCAAGATGCGGATCAAGAGGAGCTGCGTGCTGCTTATGACCGTGCTTCATCTAGAGCGGAAGGGATGACCGACTACTGGTTAACCTGGTTTGATGAAGAGCGTGCCCAGGCGAAGGCGATATCGCTTCGAGCAGAACGTCAGCGCTTGTTGACAGACGATTTACTGCAATTGGATGTGGATTCGATTACTGGCATCACATCGCCTTTCTCGAAGCAAGCATACATGGACGCTGTTCGCAGCATTCAGCGATATATTGAGCAGGGTGACGTTTTTCAAGTGAATTTGTCCGTTCGTCAGAGCAAAGCGATTGCGGCTGCGCCGGAAGAGCTTTATGAATGGATTCGACTAGTTAACCCATCGCCATATATGGGGTTTCTGCGTTGTCCTGATTTTCAGATTGTATCTGCATCCCCTGAACTTCTCGTTGAGCTCAATGATAACAAGCTGATCACAAGACCGATAGCTGGAACGCGTAGACGCGGGCGAACGGAGGAAGAGGATCGGCGCCTGGCTGACGAACTTCTCACGAATGAGAAGGAGCGGGCGGAGCATATTATGCTCGTTGACTTGGAGCGGAACGATCTTGGGCGGATTTCAACCTATGGTACGGTTAAGGTCGAAGAGTTTATGGTTATTGAACAATATTCGCATGTTATGCATCTTGTTTCTCAGGTAGTAGGACAGCTTGCAAACGGAAAAGATGCTTACGATGTTATATCGGCTACCTTCCCCGGAGGAACGATTACAGGTGCTCCAAAAATTCGCACAATGGAAATCATAGAAGAGCTTGAACCGACACGTAGAGGACCGTATACGGGCTCGCTTGGATGGATTGACTACAGCGGGGATATGGAATTTAATATTATTATTAGAACAATGGTGCTTCAGGAAGGCGTTGTTCATATTCAAGCGGGAGCAGGCATCGTTATTGATTCTGAGCCGGAGCGGGAATATAAAGAATCGCTAAACAAGGCGAAGGCATTATGGAAGGCCATTCAGTACAGCGAACGGTTTGCAGCAGTCGATTTGGCAGCGGAAACGGAAAAAGGGGGAGCCTTAACATGATACTTGTCATCGATAATTATGATTCATTTACGTACAATTTAGTACAGTATTTGGGTGAGCTTGGGGAAGATATTACGGTAAAAAGAAATGACGAAATAGATTTAGCCGGGATCGAAGCATTAGCGCCCGATCATATTCTAATATCACCAGGTCCGTGTTCACCGAATGAAGCGGGCATTAGTTTATCTCTAATCGAGCATTTCAAAGGTAAAATCCCGATTTTTGGCGTATGTCTTGGTCATCAATCGATCGGACAAGCATTTGGCGGGGAAGTGGTACGTGCGGAGAAGCTGATGCACGGCAAAACGTCTGCCATTTATCATCAAGGAAAATCTGTGTTTGAAGGTTTGCCATCACCTTTTACCGCTACTCGCTATCATTCTCTTATCGTACGCCGTGAAACGCTGCCTGATTGCTTGGAAATAACAGCGGAAACCGATGAAGGAGAAATTATGGGTTTGCGTCATAAGGAATATGCAATTGAAGGGGTGCAATTTCACCCTGAGTCCATTATAACGGAGCATGGCTTGACGATGCTTCGTAATTTCTTGCAAAATCGGACGGGCGCAGTGCGATGAAGGTCGAACTGAACGGCTCCGTAATGGATGCGAGCGAAGCCGTGATCTCAGTTTATGATCACGGCTTTTTGTACGGTATAGGTTTGTTCGAGACTTTCCGCACCTATGAGGGGAAGCCTTACTTACTAGACAGGCATATGAAGCGGTTATGCTCAGGCTGTGATCAGCTAGGAATTCAGTACTCGCTTAATATGGAGGAGCTGCGCAGCTCCGTTAACGAGCTTCTTGAGGCGAATGAATTAAAAGATGGCTATATAAGACTAACCGTCAGTGCAGGCGAAGCTGAGCTAGGGTTGCCGACAGGAGATTATGAACAGCCGAATGTGTTAATGCTTGTAAAGGCTTTGCCGCCGGTTAATGATGCGGTTCATATGCGCGGACGGGAGCTGCGGCTTTTGCAGACAAGGAGGAATACGCCTGAGGGTGAGGTTCGCTTTAAGTCTCTCCATTATATGAACAATATTATTGCTAAGCGAGAGCTGCTTGCCAGTGGTGCTGCGCCTGGGGCCGAGGGTCTTATGCTCAGCCGAGAAGGATGGTTGGCGGAGGGAATCGTGAGCAACTTGTTTTTTGCTAAGGACAATGTTGTATATACGCCTGAACTGGCCACCGGCATATTGCCGGGCATTACGCGCGAGCGAGTTCTGGAGCTGGCTGGCAGTGCAGGGTATGAAACGAAAGAGGGCCTTTATAGCTTGGAGAAGCTGCAAACGGCCGATGAGATTTGGCTCACCAATTCCATTCAGGAGCTCGTTCCTGTTACTCTGTTATCAGAAGCTGGCGGGGTGAGTAGAGTTATCGGCAACGGTCAAGCAGGGTCTATTACGAAGCAATTGCTTACTCTTTACCGACAGACGACAATTGACGGTGATGCTGGAGCTATCTAAGCTCTGTAATCATGTAACATTAAGAAGAAGGATGGCGGTCTAACAATGGATCAACAACCAAATTTCTATAAAAGAGCATATGAGTTTGGCAGCGGAACGAGGCTGGAGCTAGGCGGGCGTACGTTGATTATGGGCATTTTGAATGCGACACCTGATTCTTTCTCGGACGGCGGGAGCTATACGAGTGTTGATGCGGCTCTTGCCCGTGCGAAAGCGATGGTGGAGGAAGGCGCTGATATTATTGATATTGGCGGTGAATCGACACGTCCAGGATTTGAACCGGTGGGAGTGGAGGAAGAGCTGCGGCGTATCCTTCCTGTTATTCAGGCATTGCGTAAGGCGCTGCCGCACATTCCTTTATCCATCGATACATACAAAGCTGAGACTGCGCGGCACGCGCTAGAGGCGGGCGCTCATATCATTAATGACATTTGGGGGCTTAAGGGCGACCCTAATATGGCCGCAGTTGCAGCTGAATATGCTTGTCCTGTCATCATCAATCATAACCGCCATGCGAGAGACTATAATGATTTTGTTCCCGATGTACTTGCAGATTTGCAGGGCAGTGTAAGCATTGCGCGAACGGCTGGCATCGCTGAAGATCAAATCTGGCTAGATCCAGGTATTGGTTTTGCCAAAACCTATGAGGATAATCTGGAGCTGCTTGGCCGTCTATCCGAGCTRCATGCACTTGGATATCCGGTTCTGCTTGGCACCTCGCGTAAACGTTTCATTAAGCAGACGCTGAATCTGCCTGTTGATGAGCTTGTTGAGGGAACGGCTGCTACGGTTGCTCTTGGCATTGCGCACGGCTGCCAAATCGTACGTGTGCATGATGTGCGTGCAATTAAGCGTACCGCACTTATGACGGACGCCATTTTATATCGACATTAATTGTGTTGTTGAATGCCATTTCTTATTTTAAATAAGGTACATCGTTAGGAGAGTGACTATAATGGATAAAATGCTGATCAAAGGGATGAGGTTTTACGGCTACCACGGCGTATTTCCTGAAGAAAACAAGCTAGGCCAGAAATATTATGTGGATGTTGAGCTCAATATGGATTTGGAGCAAGCGGCGTTAACCGATGATTTGAACAGTACGGTGAATTATGCAGAAATCCACGCTCTCACGAAAACGATTGTAGAGGGCCCTCCGTTTAAGCTTATCGAAGCTTTAACAGGTCACATTGCATCGCAAGTACTGGAAGTTTATACTATGGTAAATGAAGTGACGGTTCGAGTAACGAAGCCAAACCCGCCGTTTGATATCCATTTTGACGGAGTAACGGTAGAACTGCGCAGAAAGCGGGACAATGATGGACGAACAATTCCCGCTTGATGGCGCACAGGCAGAGGCATATATTGCTTTAGGATCTAACATGGGAAACCGTGAGCAACTGCTGCTGGAAGCGATTAGCCTCATCGATGCGCACCCGAGCATCGTGGTAAGCAGAGTGTCAGGCATGTATGAGACTGATCCGGTAGGCTACACAGAGCAACCGCCCTTTATCAATATGGCATTAGCTGTACGAACGACACTATCTCCATTAATGCTTTTGCGTCAGCTTTTGGAGTACGAGCAGCAGCTCGGTAGAGTTCGACAAATTCGTTGGGGACCGAGAACCATTGACCTTGATCTGCTCCTATACGATAATGTCAGAATGGATCAAGAGGAATTAACTTTGCCGCATCCGCGTATGATGGAGCGGTCGTTCGTTCTCGTTCCGCTGCATGATGTTTTGGATCAAACACATCGGCTGCAGTCCGAGGTAAGCGCAGTATCTGAAGCAGCGCTTCTGGATGGAAAGGAAGGCATTACGTTATGGAAAACAATCAATTGGCGCAGCGCGTCAGAGCCTTTCGAAAGCTGAAGGGCTATACTCAGCAGGAGCTGGCCAAGGAGCTTGGCGTATCGGTGGCCGTTCTTGGCTCATTGGAGCGAGGAACAAGAAAGACGGATACGAAGTTATTAAATCATATCGCTAAGACGCTCGGAATCAGCTATGAGGAATTAATGTCTGATAACCGTGAATAGTGCTGTCTGGTACACAAGACATGAACAATAAGCAGTTAGAAGAGGAGGAAGGAGTGACATGCTGAAAATCGGTGGCATCGAAATGAAGAACAGAGTGGTGCTAGCGCCGATGGCAAGCGTGTGCTATCCTGCCTTTGATTAATTGCCAAGGAGTTTGGAACGGGTCTTGTATGTGCGGAGATGGTAAGCGACAAGGCCATTTTGCATGGTAGTATACGGGTAAGGCTAATTGGGACATTATAAAGGATGTCAAAGTAGCGGTATCGATTCCCGTAATTGGGAATGGCGACGTTTTCTCACCAGAGGATGCAAAAAGGCTGCTCGAACATACAGGCCGTGATCCGATGGTAGCGATTTTGGAAAACTACGTCCACTCGCTTGGAGAGGACGAAGAATTCCAAGCTGTCAGTGCTGTTCCAGCAAAGAAGCGGGTTCTGCAGAAGTAGGCGCTTACTAAAATACAAATAGATCGGTTATGCGATTTACCCTGTAACGGGAGCGAGCCGACACCATTCGACAAAAGCCGCTATCATGCGGCTTCTGCTCTACATTTCAGAAATGAAACGGTTTCAATGGGTCGTCTGGCTTTGATTGACATTCAGGGTAACTTTGCAATATAATCGTGCAATATAATCTAACGAAGACATCAAGAGCGCTTCAAACAACAGTTGGTATGAGGAATAAGAAGCGTAATATATTAGGTAACAGTGAATTCATACAAGGTATGAAAAATTAGTCACATGACAGGAGAATCGGAAAGATGAACGATAAGCAAATCATTCTGACTCAAGAAGGGCTGCGAAAGCTCGAAGATGAATTAGAGAACCTAAAGTCGGTCAAGCGTCGTGAAGTAGCTGAACGTATTAAAGTAGCAATTGGCTATGGTGATATAAGCGAAAACTCGGAATATGAAGATGCGAAGAATGAGCAAGCATTTATCGAAGGCCGCGTTCTTACCCTTGAGAAAATGTTGCGCAATGCGCGTATTATAAATAATGACGATATTGATATTGATACCGTGAGCATCGGTTCGATCGTAACGGTTGAGGATATGGAGTATGGCGACACAATGGATTATTCCATTGTTGGTACAGCGGAAGCCGATCCTTTGCAAAACAAGATTTCAAATGAAAGCCCGGTTGGTAAAGCGATTCTAGGCAAGAAAAAAGGCACCGTTGTTGAAGTTAGCGTACCAGTCGGCATTATTCAATACAAAATTCTCGATATCAAAAAATAATGTTTGCTATGAGCGGTTCAAAAAGCTTCCTTGTAGGAAGCTTTTTGAACGTTTAAAATATAAGAACGTATATTACAGGTCTATACATTGCTTATATTTTATTGCGAAACGAGATTTTGCTGCATGAATCCGGTGACAGCTGCTTGCTTTTGCCGAATGATCAAGGAGATGAAAGAAGTGGAACAAGAAAACAATGAACAGCAGGAGCTAAGTGAGCTCTTGCAAATTCGCAGAAACAAATTGGACGAGCTTAGAGGGTTAGGTGTGGATCCATTTGGCCGAAAGTTCGAACGCACTCATAACGCCGAAGATATTGTACAAGCCTATGAAGGGCTTAGCAAAGAAGAAATAGAAGAAAAAGCGGTTGAAGTGCGTATTGCTGGCCGTATTATGCAGAAACGCGGTATGGGCAAAGCGGGTTTTGCTACGATTCAAGATTTGAGCGGCAAGGTTCAAATTTATGTTCGTAAAGATTCCGTTGAAGAGCATAAGTTTGCAGCTTTTGATTTGCTAGATATCGGTGACATCATTGGCGTAGTAGGCGTTGTATTCAAAACGAATACAGGCGAAGTCTCTGTCAAAGCACGTGATATTGAAGTTTTGACAAAGTCGCTTCTTCCATTGCCTGATAAATATCATGGCTTGAAAGACGTAGAGCTTCGTTATCGTCAGCGTTATGTTGACCTTATCGTGAATCCCGACGTCCAACAAACCTTTATTACTCGTTCCAAAATCATTCAATCCATGCGTCGCTACCTAGATTCCCGCGGGTATTTAGAAGTAGAAACACCAACGCTGCATTCCATTGCAGGCGGTGCTGCAGCACGCCCTTTCGAAACGCATCATAATGCGCTGGACATGCAGCTCTACATGCGTATTGCAATCGAGCTTCATTTGAAGCGACTGATTGTAGGCGGATTGGAGAAAGTATATGAGATCGGCCGTGTATACCGGAATGAGGGGATTTCGACTCGCCACAATCCAGAGTTTACAATGATTGAGCTTTACGAGGCTTATGCTGATTACAAGGATATTATGGCATTGACAGAGAATGTCATCGCACATATTGCGCAAGAGGTTCTTGGAACAACGAAAATCACTTATCAAGGCCAAGAGATTGATTTGACACCTCAGTGGCGTCGCGTCAGCATGGTTGAGCTTGTCAAAGAAACGACTGGCGTAGATTTCGGCGTGGAAATGAGCGACGAGGAAGCCCATCGTTTGGCGAAAGAACACAAAGTTGCCGTTGATCCGCATATGACATTTGGTCATATTCTCAACGCTTTCTTTGAACAGTTCGGTGAGCACACGCTTATTCAGCCAACCTTTGTTACAGGACATCCGGTTGCTATTTCGCCGCTTGCTAAGAAGAGCGAAGCAGATCCACGCTTCACCGATCGTTTTGAGCTATTCATCGTAGCACGTGAGCATGCTAATGCATTTACGGAGCTTAACGATCCGATTGATCAGCGTGAGCGTTTCGAGTCGCAGCTTGTTGAGCGTGAGCATGGAAATGACGAGGCGCATGAGATGGATGAAGACTTTATCCGCGCTCTGGAATACGGCATGCCGCCAACAGGCGGACTAGGAATCGGTATCGACCGATTGATCATGCTTCTAACAGATGCTCCATCTATTCGTGATGTACTGTTGTTCCCTCATATGAGAGATCAGCGTTCTGCTGAATAAGAAAGAAACAAGGAACCGTTTGGCTTTTAGCAGCCAATGGTTCTTTTTTTTCTAATATCGAGAATTTGCAACAACAATCCTTAAAAACATTCAAATTATGATTGATATTGTAGTACAATCTATTGATTTGCTAGATTCATATGGTAGAATAGAACTAATAAAGCGCTACACGATAACGGCAAACCTATYGAAAGGTAGGGACGCAAAGCTAAAGGGCCTTCCGTATGATGGCAGCCAGCTACCGAATGAACAGGCTTTTTTTTGTTTGTATAGGGGAAATTCATCACAAAGCGCTTCACACGATAATGGCAAACCTATCGAAAGGTAGGGACGCAAAGCTAAAGGGCCTTCCGTAAGATGGCAGCCAGCTACCGAAGGGAGTATATTCATGCGTAAATTTATGTTAGTCATCGCAGCTTTTGTTCTTTTTGCATCCATCCATGTAACGGTCGTTCAGGCAAATGAAGCGGACTCTTCTGATTGGCTCAATACGGGGAATTTAGATAAAGGTGTTGTCTCCGTACAATATGCAGTGAACACTAAAGTGAAAACGAAGCTTATGATCGCAAAAGGCGCATCAAACTATACATATAATCTAACCGGCGGAAAAACAGCTGAGAAGTTTCCATTGCAGCTTGGCAATGGCGAATATACGATATCTGTTCTAGAGAATACAACAGGCAACAAATACAAACTGGCGAAGAAAGAAACCGTGACGCTTGATTTGAAAGACAACAAGGTTTTGTACTTGAATTCCATCCAGAACATTGACTGGTCGAATGCGAGCAGCGCCATCGTCAAGGCAAAAGAATTAGCGAGCAATAAAAAAACGGATATGGAGAAAGTAAAGGCAATCTACGAGTATATTATTACGAATGTAAGTTATGATAATCAATTAGCTGCTAATCTGTCAGTTGATTACCTCCCCAATATTGATCGCACATTTAAATCGAGAAAGGATATCTGCTACGGATACGCTTCATTGTTTGCGGCAATGCTGCGGAGCGTGGATATCCCTACGAAGCTCTTGATGGGACAATCTACTTATGTGGATGTTTATCATGCTTGGAACGAAGTGTACTTGGATGGGAAATGGGTTACGATTGATACGACTGTTGATGCGGGTCTAAAGAAGGGCAAGAAAAAGTATGAGCTTATCAAGGATGCAGCTCAATATACAGTTACAAAAACATATTAGAAGTCATACGAGCTTGCGGAAATCGCAGAGCTCGTTTTTTTATGTCTTTCTTCAATATAGGTGCGGAGGAAGCGAAGCAACGATTACGCAATTAGAAGGCAAATAGGAGTGTTGAAAACTTTTTCGTAAATAATGAAAAAAACACTTGCAATGCTATATACGCCTATGATATATTATCTAGGTCGCCAACGAGATACACGGTCGACAAGAGAGAAAAGATTGCTCTTTGAAAACTGAACAACGAGTAATAACTGCCTCGCAAATCCTTCGGGATAAGCGAAAAAAGCGATAAAAAGTAATGAGCATTTCAAACACCAATTTGGAGAGTTTGATCCTGGCTCAGGACGAACGCTGGCGGCGTGCCTAATACATGCAAGTCGAGCGGAGTTGATGAGGTGCTTGCACCTCTGATACTTAGCGGCGGACGGGTGAGTAACACGTGGGTAACCTGCCTATAAGACT
>NZ_JBFTPT010000024.1:0-82644 GCF_056398625.1 Paenibacillus sp. 01T431 | reverse complement strand
GAATTTGTAGACTAATCTCGCAACCTAGCTCCTACCTCAACACATTCTAACGAACTCCACAGACGCTATTTGATCAAATTAGGCTTGTTTTATTTTCTAACGAACCACACGCTCCCTATTTACCTAAGTTACCTCACATTTGGACATCATTTTGAGCAATAACGCCTCTGGAGTTCGTTAGCGTTCAGAAAACGCATTTTCCTGCCTAGTAGCGTCTTCTGAGTTCGTTAGGAATTTGTAGACTAATCTCGCAACCTAGCTCCTACCTCAACACATTCTAACGAACTCCACAGACGCTATTTGATCAAATTAGGCTTGTTTTATTTTCTAACGAACCACACGCTCCCTATTTACGCATTTAGACTCCATTTTGAGCAATAACGCCACTGGGATTCGTTAGCGTTCAGAAAACACAATTTTCTGCCCAATAGCGTCTACTGAGTTCGTTAGGAATTGGTAGACTACGCTCACTCCCCAGCCCCTACCTCAACACATTCTAACGAACTCCACAGGTGCTATTTGATCAAATTAGGCTTGTTTTATTTTCTAACGAACCCCACACTCCCTATTTACCTAAGTTACCTCACATTTGGACATCATCTTGAGCAATAACGCCACTGGGGTTCGTTAGTTCAGAAAACACAATTATCTGCCCAATAGCGTCTACTGAGTTCGTTAGGAATTGGTAGACTACGCTCACTCCCCAGCCCCTACCTCAACACATTCTAACGAACTCCACAGGCGCTATTTTATCAAATTAAGCTTGTTTTATTTTCTAACGAACCCCACGCTCGCTATTTACCTAAGTTACCTCGCATATGGACATCCTTTTGAGCAATAACGCCACTGGGGTTCGTTAGCGTTCAGAAAACACAATTTCCTGCCCAATAACGTCTACTGAGTTCGTTAGGAATTGGTAGACTACGCTCACAGCTCATCCCCTACCTCGACACATTCTAACGAACTCCACAGGCGCTATTTGATCAAATTAGGCTTGTTTTATTTTCTAACGAACCACACACTCGCTATTTACCTAAGTTACCTCACATCTGGACATCATTTTGAGCAATAACGCCTCTGGAGTTCGTTAGCGTTCAGAAAACACAATTTTCTGCCAAATAGCATCTACTGGGTTCGTTAGGAATTGGTAGACTAATCACGCAACTTAGCCCCTACCTCAACACATTCTAACGAACTCCACAGGTGCTATTTGATCAAATTAGGCTTGTTTTATTTTCTAACGAACCACATACTCGCTATTTACCTAAGTTACCTCACATCTGGACATCATTTTGAAAAATAACGCTACCGGAGTTCGTTAGCGTTCAAAAAACACAATTTCCTGCCCAATAGCGTCTACTCAGTTTGTTAGGAATGAAAATGCAATTGTAATGTGAGCATCCCCTCAACCAAAACAAACCAAAAATGACACCCAAACTGTTATCAGTTTGAATGTCACTTTCATTTCCAAGCCATGCTTATACGCAGCTTAAAGATACGCTTCCCAGATGAGCAAACTGTGCTTGAATTGTATCTCCCGGCTGAAAAGCAATTGCTTCCGTAATCGCTCCGCTCAGCACGATATCGCCCTTGCGCAGCCCTAAGCCGCGCTCGCCTAACTTATTAACAGCCCATGCGACCGATACAGCGGGGTCGCCCAGCACCGCGGCACCGGCGCCAGTAGCCATCACTTGATTGTTTTTCGAGAGCACAACGCCGATTTCAGGCAAATTCAACTCTCGCACAGGAACCATTTTGCTGCCAATTATAAATTTAGCCGATGAGCAATTGTCCGCTACAACATCCGCAAGCGTAAACTTGAAATCCAAATACCTGCTGTCTATTACTTCAATTGCTGCAGCAACATACTGCGTTGCACGCAGCACATCTTCACCGGTTATATTCGTTCCTTGCAGATCCTCGCCTATAAAGAAAGCAATTTCCGGCTCAGCCTTCGGATGAATCAATTGTTTGAAATCGATAGATTCCCATTCCAAAGCTAGCATATCGCTAGTCAGCTCACCGTAAATCGCTTCATAGACACCCATCATTTCCTGCTTTGCTTTGCTAGTCAGCCCCAGCTTATAGCCAATCGAGCGCGTGCCAGCTTGAATCTTGCGCTGTAACAGCTGCTTTTGCACATCATAAGCCTTCTCTATTGTTAAGTCTGGATATTGATCTGTAACCTTAATTACTTCTCTGCACTCTTTCTCGGCATCGTACAAATACGTAACGATTTCTTGTTCCATTTCTCGTGTGATCTCCATCGTTTACTTCACCCCGTTCTTATTTCTGTCCGCCAGTTCTGCGGCAACATCAACAATCATGTCTTCTTGTCCGCCGATAATGCCCCTTTGGCCAAGCTCTATTAGAATGTCCCGCGAGTCAATGCCAAATTTTTTGCTTGCGCGATCCGCATGCAGCAGGAAGCTGGAGTATACACCCGCATAACCCATCACGAGACTGCCCGTGACGATTTCTTGCGGACGCTGAAGAAGTGGACCGACGATGTGCTCAGCCAAATCCATCATTTTATACAAATCGATCCCGATATTCAGACCTAATCGATCTAACACCGCAATTAAAACCTCTGTTTGAGTATTGCCCGCTCCTGCTCCCAAGCATCGCACGCTGCCATCAATTCGAGTTGCACCTTCTTCGATTGCTACAAGCGTATTGGCAACTGCCAAAGACAAATTATTGTGCGCGTGGAAACCAATTTCTATCGATAAGGCTTGTTTTAACGCTTCTATTCGCTCACGAACCTGATGCGGCAGCAGCGCTCCGGCAGAATCCGTCACATACACAGCCTCAGCGCCATAGCTTTCCATCAATTTCGCTTGTTCTACCAGTTTCTCTACGGGAGCGGAATGCGACATCATCAGGAAACCAATCGCTTCCATGCCGAGCTCTCTAGCCATATAAAGATGCTGGGCTGACACATCTGCTTCCGTGACATGAGTTGCTACTCGTACTAGGCTCGCCCCTAGAGCTCTTGCTTGCTTCAGCTCATGAACCGTCCCTATGCCTGGCAGCAGTAGAACGGCGATCTTCGCTTGTTTGCTTTCATCTACGGCTGCTTCAATCAGCTTCATTTCATCAACGAGCGAACGGCCATACTGCAAAGTTGACCCGCCTAAACCATCGCCATGGCTGACTTCAATATTGTGCATGCCCGCATCATCAAGCGCACGAACAACGCTCCGCACCTGTTCTTCTGTAAATTGGTGTGCAACCGCATGGCTGCCATCCCGCAAGGACACTTCCGTAATTTGGACCGGCTGATTACTTTTTCGGTTCACCCTTTACACCTCGCTATTCGTTTCGCTAGACTGGTTTGATAGGCGGTTTTTTGCATAATCTTCAGCTACCCGGACAGAGGCAGCCGTCATAATATCAAGATTGCCTGCGTATGGCGCGAAGTAATCTCCTGCTCCCTCTACCTCGAGAAACACCGATACTCGATTTCCATCAAAAATAGGCTCCTGCTTCAAGCGATAGCCTGGCACGTATTCTTTTACGCATTCAACCATGTCATAAATCGCTTTGCTTATAACGGCCTCATCCATATTTTTCACTTCGCAATAGACGGTGTCTCGCATCATAAACGGCGGATCTGCTGGATTTAAGACAATTAGCGCTTTTCCACGATCTGCACCGCCCACCTCTTCTATACCGCGGCGTGTTGTAATCGTAAACTCATCGATATTAGCCCGCGTGCCTGGCCCCGCGCTTTTGCTAGCAATTGTTGCTACAATCTCAGCATACACGACGTCTGCTGCTTCATTTATAGCATGAATGATTGGGATCGTTGCTTGCCCCCCGCATGTGATCATATTGACGTTCGTCGCTTGCAGATGATTGCCCATGTTTACGACAGGGGATAGGAATGGCCCAACTGCTGCCGGTGTTAAATCAATAACAATTTTTCCCATCTTTTGCAGCACTTCATTATGTTTAACATGAGCTTTGGCGGAAGTAGCATCAAAAATAATGTCCGCAAGCTCAGGATTGTCGATAAGCCCCTGAATGCCATTCGAAAAAGTCGCATATCCGCGTCCTTTGGCCCGCTCAAGTCCTTCCGAATTCGGATCGATGCCGATTACCGCTGTAAGCGTAAGCCAATGGCTTCTTTCCAGCTTGTACATTAAATCCGTACCGATGTTGCCAGATCCGATAATAGCTGCTTTCAATTTCCCCATATGGTTTGTCCTCCTACTCGAATGCTACGGATACCGACCCGATAGAACCAAATCGTGCTTCGATGTGGTCTCCGGCTTTAACCTGAACCGCTCCTGACAAAGCACCCGGCAAAATAATTTCTCCAGCCTTTAATGAAATATCAAATTCACTAAGCTTGTTCGCAAGCCATGCAATCGCATGGGCTGGATGTCCGAGTGCAGCTGCTCCCGCTCCCGTTGCGACTTGCTCGCCATTTTTAAATAAAATCATTCCAAGATCGCGTAAATCTATATTGTCGATAGACGTTTTTTTCTTCCCGATCACAACTTTTGCCGATGAACCATTGTCAGCTACCGTATCGATCAACTTGATTTTCCAATCTGCAATTCGGCTATCAATAATTTCTAATGTAGGCACAATATATTTTGTAGCTAACAGCACATCGAGGAACGTTACATCCGGCCCCTTCAGATCCCGATCAAGGATGAAGCCGATTTCCGCCTCAATGCGCGGCGCGATCATTTCATTTGCTTTTACGATGCTTTGATCTTGCACTTCCATATCATCAAGCAAATGTCCATAATCCGGCTCATTGACATTCAGCATCGTTTGCATCGCTTTGCTTGTTAGTCCAACTTTCTTGCCTATAATGTGACGACCTGCCTCCAGCTTTTGCTTGACGACCTGCAATTGTACGTGATAGGCATCGGTTACAGTTATTTCCGAGTAACGTTCAGTAAAAGGTGCGATAGCCACTTGTGTCTCTTCCGCTTCCAATAGTTCACTTGCCAGCGTATTGATGATTGGGTTCATAGTAAATGTCCTCTCTTTCCTCCTAAAAATAAAGCGGATGGTGACGATATCGTCACCATCTTCCTTATAGCTTCATCGTGATCGATTTGGCTTCTGTATAGAAATCAAAGCTATGACGACCGCCTTCACGGCCGATTCCACTTGCTTTCGAGCCTCCAAATGGGGTACGCAGATCGCGGAAATACCAGCAATTAATCCAAAACAATCCGGAGTTTACAGAAGCGGCCACACGATGTGCGCGGCGCAGGTCATTCGTCCAAACGACGCCTGCAAGTCCATAAATCGAGTCGTTTGCTATTCGAATCGCATCTTCTTCTGTTTTGAATGGAATGACCACGAGAACCGGTCCAAAAATCTCCTCCTGCGCAACTCGCATCTTGTTGTCTACATCATAAAGCACAGTTGGCTTATAGAAGTTGCCATTTCCAAGCCCTTCGACGCGTGTGCCTCCGCAGCCGAGCTTCGCACCCTCAGCGAGTCCTATCTCCACATAGCTGTGGACCTCTTCGAGATGTGATTTGGATACGAGTGCCCCCATATCCGTCTCTTCGTCAAGCGGCATACCTACTTTTATTTGATTAACAGCTGCAATAAATTTTTCCAAAAACGTATCGTATACGCTTTCATGAAGCAGCATACGTGAGCCAGCAAGACAGATTTGTCCTTGGTTACGGTAGATGGCATCGATTGAGCCTTTCACAACTTCATCCAAATCAGCATCTTCAAAAACGATATTAGCTGATTTCCCGCCTAGCTCGAGAGAAACTGGAATCAATGATTCTGCTGCATTTCGCATGACCGTCTTACCTGTACCCGACTCTCCGACGAATGAAATTCGGCGAACATAAGGATGGGAAGCCATAATTGTGCCAACCGTGCTGCCTGATCCGGCAATAATGTTCAATACGCCCGGAGGAAGCCCAGCTTCATTTGCAATTTCCCCAAGAACAAAAGCACTGAGCGGTGTGTTCGAAGCTGGTTTAACAACAACCGTATTGCCAGCTGCAAGTGCTGCCGATACCTTCCAGGTCATTTGCATGAAGGGCAAGTTCCAAGGAATAATGATGCTGGTTACGCCCGCTGGTGCATATTTGGTATAGGACATCATGCCTTGCTTTTCAAAATTTTCAGCATGATGATAGAGTGCCATTTCGGCAAAAAATCGCATATTCGATGCCGCTCTCGGTATATCAAAGCCACGGCTTTCTTTAATCGGCTTGCCGACATCAAGTGTTTCTAGTACCGCAATTTCTTGATGCCTTTGCATAATCAAATCGGACATGCGGCATAAAATTTCGGCTCTTTTCTCTACTGTCATATGGCTCCAAACGCCGCTTTCGAACGTTCTCTGCGCTACCTCGATCGCCCTGGTCGTATCTGCTTCATTCGCCATTGCCACTGAGGCCAGCTTCATATTCGTTGCCGGATTAATCGTATCGAATGTGGCACCCGAAATGGAATCTACGAATGCGCCGCCGATAAATAGCTTCGCATCTTTTACAGCAGGATTTGCTATAATGTCATGATTCATCTACAGCCCTCCTACTCTTCAATTTCGAGAGTCATTTCAATTTCAATGGCTGTATTGTTTGGCAGCTGCGCCATTCCAACTGCGGATCTTCCATGCTTGCCCTTATCTCCGAATACATCAACCAGCAAGTCAGATGCGCCATTCATTACTTTCGGCTGCTGTGTGAAATCTTCTGTGCTATTTACGAAACCTAAAATTTTGACCACACGTTTCACTTTGCTAAGCTCGCCGAGCTCCTGCTTCACGACTTTTAATAAATTAATCATCGATTGCCGTGCAGCCAGATAACCTTCCTCGACGGTTAAATCCCTGCCCAGTTTTCCATGATACTCATCTACTCCCTGGCCTGCTGTGAAGAGCAGGTTCCCCGCCCTAACGCAGGTTACATAATTGCCTACCAGCGGACGTGAGGAGCCAAGCGTGATGCCAAGCTTTTGCAAATTTTCTTCCGGTGTTGCCAGCGCTTGATTTTCCACCTAAGTCACCTTCTTATTCTGGTTTCCATTCCTTAACTTCTTCAGACATTACATGTCCGCATGATTTGCAAGTACGCACTTCTATATTTGAATTGAAGCTGTGGATCGCTCCTTTTACCTGTGTTTCAATATCGGTTAACTGTACGGTTACGCGGTGCATCTCGTGGTTGCAGCTCTCGCAAAACCATACAAAATCCTCTAGCTCCCCTTTGTCGCGTTTGCGCTCAATAACGATGCCAAACGTGTCAGCCACACGATGCGGTGAATGCGGTACCATTGCCGGCAGCATGAATACTTCGCCTTCATTAACGGCAACAACCTTGCGCTCGCCAGCCTCGGTAATACATTCCACATAACAAGAGCCCTTCACTTGATAAAAGAACTCATCGGATGGATCAATGTGAAAGTCTCTGCGTCTGTTCGGCCCGCCAAGCACCATTGCAATAAACTCAGAATCTTCCCATATTACCTTGTTATTAACCGGTGGTTTGAGCTGCTCCTTGTTATCTTCAATCCATTTCAAAAGATTAAAAGCGGTTAATGATTTAGCAGTTGCCATAATAAACCCTCACCTTCAAATCGATATTTTTTGGATAAAAGCTGATCTTGTTTTCACTATAAGATAATGTCGACATCATGTCAATATTAATATTGACGATATGTCAGTTTTATTTGAAAGCGCATTAAAAAGGGAAAAGACCGCGTCGCCAATCGGCACTACTGCGGTCTTCTCCCTGCCAAATCATCTTAAATACTAGTCACAACAATCGCCTTATCATCCTGATTCCACACGGCTTTACTTCCGGTTGCTAGTTCAATAAAGGAAATCGGAATATACGTTGTACCGCCCACCATGACTGAAGAAGCAGCCATCGGTTTCTTCACTCCATTCACCGTTGCTTCCTTCTGCCCAATCTGCAGTTGAATGGTAACGCCGTCTTTTGTCCCCGTTACCGTCTTGGAAGCACCATTCCATTTCACTTCATAACCTAATTTCTCAAAAATAGTACGTAAGGGAACGAGCGTTGCACCATCTTTGCTAAACGGCTGTGCTGCCAAAGGAAGTGCCGCCTCACCGTTAAGCTGAAGACTCGCCTTAGGCAGTCCGCTTACAGGATCACCAAGAAGCGGCGAAGAAAGGACGTACATCCCATGGCCAGAGAACACCCAAATTAAATGGCGATCCCATTCTACAAAGGTGCCATGCACAGGATCAGATTGATCGCTCATATACTTTTTACCTTCATCGTCAGTCAATTCGCCTGACATTTTCGGTACAAAATAAGCAGCAATCGTTGGTTTTAACGGATCTTTAAGATCAAACATTTGAATGCCTGCATTGTAGAATGCATAAGGCATATATTGTTGGCTTGGTGTACCTGGCTGAATTTCAGCATAGCCGGTACGCTTCGGTCCGAAGCTGCCTCGACGCTGGCAATAGTCCGTAAACGGCGCATCTGCCGGCGGCGTTGGACGCGGCATAATCGTTGCTATTTTCGGATTAAGCGGATCTTTAACATCAATTGCATAAATTTCTTTATACGGCTCATGGCAATCCTCGCTGAGCGGATAACCGCTGTAATAAACCATGCCTGTCGTCTCTACTTTACTGACGTCGATATTATCGCCCTCAGTTCCTGCAAAGCTCATCGGCATTTCAAGATGCGATACCGTCTTCATATTGTTCGGATCAGAAATATCTACAATGTAGAAGCCTAATCCACCCATCGCTGCATAACCGTATTTTCCGCCTTCTTCTACTGTTTTGGGAATAAACAACGGCATTCGCGATCCCATCCAGCTTGTTTTATTACCTGCTCGCGGATTTAGATTATATTGTGCTTCTTCGCCAATGCGTTGTCCAGGTACTGACCAAATCGATAGCTGCTTTGGTTTTGTTGGATCTGAGATGTCATAGACAAGCTGTGCACCTGAATAAAGATAGGTTTTATATTCTGTGTTCGCGTAGCTGTCGTCTGGAGCACCTGCAACAAATAAATATTTATCACCGGAATAGACCGGGATGTCTTGGCAGCCAGATCCTTGCTGCGGCTTATCTTTGGAGTAAATACTTGAATCAAGCGGCGTCTCGGAAAGAATTTTCCAATCCGTCCAGTTCGGGCCGTTCACCTCATAAATTCGGAAGCCGCGCAGCATTTCAAAGTCGCGAATTGCCTTTACTTCGTCTGGATTCGTGTACTTATTCGTTATTTTGCCGTAGCGCGGAACCTCATAGCACTGAACAGCTAAATTTTTATCTAATTCCTCGTTGTACTTCACGTTAAATGGGCCAAATTGATGTTCACCCGCTTGTTTGTCGATCCATTTTGTCGTAATAAGCTCGGCCTTTAGCGGGTCCGTTATATCAAACAAATTGTATTGATTGGTCTCATAGTCATACAAATAGCGACGTCCATCCAAATCAAAGGATGTTTGCCAGCTGTGTCCGTACCCCGCTACGAATGGATAAAAGGCTTCAACCTTCATGTTTTTAATATATTGATTCAAGTCTAGATAAGGCAAGCTGCCGTTGAACGGCTGTGGTCCTTCATTTTCCGGCATAACCGTCGGATGAGTAAACACGCCAGTCTCTACATTGTAACCCCAGCTGCCTTCTGCTGGTTCGGCGGGCTCACCCGGCAATCGTTTATGCGTTTCGTCTACTGGATACGGTTGTCCAGCATCAGGTGCATTCACGTTGACGCCTGTGCGCTTCGCAACATAGGCGCCTGAATTGGATTCTGCCTTCACGGCAGTTGTATCTGAGGATGCAAAGATAGGTAAAGACGGAAAGATGAGCGTACTAACAACAGTTACGAGGAGAACACTACTAAAAATTCGCTGCCTGACCGCTTTTTTCATCAGTTCAAAACCTCCAGGAATAAAATATTCATTACCTTTTGGAAACGCTTGCAATTGATCTGATCGAGCAACCCTGACAAAACATTCATGCTGTTCTTAGCTCGAACGTATTCAGCCCCTTTAACAGCCTCCTTCAAAAACATCAGATGTAATTCCAGAATCAACCTAACAATATATTGAATATGACACAGTGTCAATATGATTAATTTCATTTTTTTTATCCAAAAAAAGGCTGCAACGACAAATAAGAGTCTGTCGAAATTACCATTCGCCAAGACTCATTTTCAGTCATCATTCCCTATCGATCACACAAAATTAAATCGTTAAACGTCTTTCCAATCTTCGTGCAAGTAAAGAAAGCGTATAATTTACGATGAAGTAAAGAATAGCGACTAACAATAAAATTGGAATAACAAACTTAACATTATAGTTATAAATAATTTGTGCACTTCGCATCATTTCTGGGAGTGTAATTACGATAGCAAGCGAAGAGCCTTTGAGAATAGAAGTACACTCGCTGACGATAGGCGGAATCATCCGTTTTAGCGCTTGCGGGAGAATAATATGCCATATCGTTTGGACATAGGTTAAGCCGGAAGCTCTTGCAGCCTCCACCTGCCCCTTAGAAATGGAATTCAAACCGCTGCGGACAATTTCACATAACATAGCTGACGCATAAACCGTTAAGCCCGCTACTGATGCGGTAAACACGTCCAGCTTTAAGCCAATTTCCGGCAGTGCAAAAAAGATAAAGAAAAAGACGAGCAGAAGCGGAATGTTGCGAATTAAACCTACATAGAGAGCAATGATTTTCGCAATAATAGGAATTTTGGCGTATCTAATAATGCCCATGATCGTACCAAATACGAAGGCTAATACAATAGAGAGAGCTGATACTTCAATCGTTACTAAAAATCCTTTAAGTAAGTAAAGAAGATTATTCGCTGAGTAAGCACCTATGAAATCCATGACAGCTCTCCTTTCTAATCGCTCGCCGATAATTTCCGTTCTAGATAGCCGATAAAGAGACTGAGCGGAAGCGTCAATATTAAGTAGAAAATAGCTACAAAAATGTATACATCAAATACAATAAACGTATCCGATGAAATAATGTCCCCGTAGTACATAAGATCCTTGCCGGATATCGACCCCAGAATAGCAGATCCCATCACCAAATTTAGAAATTGATTGCCAAGAGGCGGGATAACAACTTTAATCGCCTGCGGCAAAATAATATGTCGCATCGTTTGAATGTAAGTAAGTCCTGATGCCCGCCCCGCCTCAACCTGCCCATGAGGTACTGCTTGAATTCCTGCTCTAATCGCCTCTGCAATATAGGCACCCGAATATACAGCTAATCCAAGCGTTCCGCTTACAAAGGCATTTAATTGGATCCCTACCGCCGGTAAACCAAAATAGAAGAAAAAGATTTGTATGAGCAAGGGCGTATTTTGAATAAATTCAATATACATCGTCGCCAAGCCCTTAACGGGCTTCACGGGAGAAATCTTCATGACGGCAACGATCGTTCCAATCACTAAACTTAATAGCAGCGCGAGCAGACTGACCTGGAGCGTTGTTAGAAAACCAGCCCAAAATTGTTCCCTGTATTCAAGTAAAATTGAAAAATCCAACATCTAACTCAGTCCTCTCCGCTTCTAGATGTCTAAGGAGATAAAGGGACGAATGAACGCATTCGTCCCCTCCTGCCATTATTCTGGTTTTTGTTTTAACCATTTTTCATATATTTTGTCGTACTCACCGGTTTCTTTTAATTTTTTTAGCGAAGCATTAACCTTATCCAGCATTTCTTTATCGCCTTTTCTAACTGCGATTCCCCATGGCTGATCTTCAATAACACCGCCAACTAGTTTATATCCCGGGTTTTCCAAGGCAAGTCCCATTAAAATAGCATTGTCAGTCGTTAGCACATCACCTTTGCCCGTGCTAAGCGCCGTAAACGCTTCGCCAAGGTTCTCATATTCAGATACGACTGCTTCCGGTGATTTCTCTTCAATTACTTTGCCGTCTCTCGTTCCTTTAACAGCGATAACCTTCTTGCCCTTTAAATCTGCAATGCTTGTAATTGCTGAATTCTCCGGCACGAGCAGTGATTGCCCTGCACTGAAATACGGATCAGAGAAATCCACTTCCTGCTTTCTCTCTTCTGTAATTGTCATCGTGCGAACGATCAGATCGATGTCGCCATTTTTCAGCATCGGAATTCTTGTTTTACCATTCACTTCAACATATTCAATATTGTCTTCCGAGCCTGTGATGTCTTTTACGATGGCTGCTGCAATATCGAGGTCAAAACCTTTGGTTTTGTTATCTCCCGTGTCAACATAACCAAATGGAAAAGCATCTGCGCCAATTCCGACGGAAATTTTTTTCTGATCCTTGCCTGATGCCGGTTCTGCTTTACCTCCACACCCAGCCAGACTAACAGTAAGCAACACCGATGCAACCGTTATACTTAGATTCTTCTGCCATTTCTTCATACGTAAATCCCCCTTATTCCCTTTTATTAATGAACCAGAATTCGACTAAGAAACAATCTTGTTCTGTCTTCACTTGGACTGGAAAAGAAATGTTCAGGTTTTCCTTCTTCAACGATCTGACCTTGATCCATAAATATAACGCGATCGGCTACTTCACGTGCGAAGCCCATTTCATGCGTAACCACTACCATAGTCATGCCTTCGCGTGTTAGCGCTTTCATGACGTCTAAAACTTCACCAACCATTTCAGGATCTAATGCAGAGGTCGGTTCGTCAAAAAGCATGACTTTCGGCTTCATTGCGAGTCCCCTAGCAATAGCTACCCTTTGCTGCTGACCACCTGATAGTTTGGAGGGGAAAACATTTGCTTTCTCCGTTATCCCAACTTTATCAAGGTAATACATAGCCAGCTTCTCAGCCTCGTTCTTTGGCATGCCTCGGACTTTGATAGGAGCAAGCGTGATATTCTCGATCACTGATTTATGTGGATATAGATTAAAATGCTGAAACACCATTCCAATCTCTTGCCGCATGACATTAATATTCGTGTGCTTGTCATTCACTTTATGGCCGTTCACAACAAGTTCTCCAGAAGTAACATTCTCCAATCGGTTAATGCAGCGCAGAAGCGTGCTTTTGCCAGATCCTGATGGACCAATGATGACAACCACTTCTCCTTCTTTGATGTTTAGATCAATATCTTTCAGGACGTGGTTCGAGCCATAATGTTTATTTATTTTGCGAAATTGAATCACGCGGTGAACCTCCGATACGAAAGAATTTTGCAGCATTTCCGCCAAATAAAGCGGCCTTTTCTTCTTCGGTTAAGTTGAGGCTTTGTTCGATGACCTGGCCTGGAGGAACCTCCCTTAGCAAAAAGGGGTAATCAGAGCCCATCATAATTTGTTCATGACCAAATCTATCTATCATGAATTTGAGGTTAAGGGGATCGAATACTAAAGAATCATAAAACATTTTTTTGGCATAATAGCTGGGCGGATGTGTTGTTAAACGAAGCTGAGGCCAAACGTTCCACCCTTGATCAAGCCTCGGCAGAATATAGGGAAACGATCCACCGCCATGAGCAAAACAAACCTGCAAATCTGGGAATCTCTCCATTAGGCCGCTCCAAACAAAAGTAGCTGCTGCTAGAGCCGTTTCGCTTGGCATGCCTATCGTATACATGAAATTATGCCTTGGCGTTCTATCTTTTCCGAGTGTCTCCCATGGATGAATGAACAAGGGGACCTTCCATTCTTCAGCCATTTGGAAAAATGCAATAAAGGAAGGATCGTCTAAATTTTTACCATTGATGTTGGAGCCGATTTCAATTCCATTTAAATGAAGCTCATGAATGCAGCGATCCATTTCACGAATAGCGGCATCAGCGTCCTGCATCGGGACGGTACCGAGCCCGGCAAAACGGTTTCTATGCTGCGCGACCGTTTCAGCTATAAAGTCATTCTGAATGCGTGACATCTCTATTGCTTCATCTAATGGTGCCCAATAAGAAAAGGTAACCGGAATTGGAGACAAAACCTGCATATCAACGTTTTCCCTATCCATATCCTCTATTCTTTTTTTGGGGCTCCATACTTGATCCGTTACCTCACGAAATGATTTGCCGGCTACCATAATCGTAGCACCGCAAGTACATGTTCGATTTAATATCGGCCATCGATCTCCCCCGTATTTCTGATAAAAATCGGGTAGCTGCTCAGGTATAATATGCGTATGCGTATCGATTCGCATGATTTGAAACCTCCTTATAAAAGGGATATCATTCTAAGTAGAAAAGCATGTGCTGGGAATAAAGATGACGAGATGTCAGTTTTTTTGAAAAAAAACACCATCGAATCCCAAATGAGGTATACTATTTAAATAAACCGCTTACAAATTGTGCATCCTTTGTAAACTTTCAGCTTGGATATCTATCATATTATGATGATTATGACATCATGTCAATAAGAATTATGCAAATTTGATTTTGGATGTTAGTCGATGAACCGCCATTCTTTTTTATATTTACAATAGGGATGTCATTCGACTAGAATGTATAGTACTCTACAGGCAATATTCTCTTGAAAGGTTGAGATCCTATATGGAAAACGAAATAAAAGATATCGATGGTCGACACCTTAGATCGCAGCAAACGAGGCAAAAGCTTTTAAAAGCAGCCAGAACCGTTTATTTAAAAGAAGGCTTCCAGAACAGTACAATTAATCAAATTATTAAATTGGCAAAAACCGGTTATGGTACAGCCTATACCCATTTTACCGGAAAAGATGATTTTCTAATCGTATTGATGGAAGACGTCATGCAGCAGTTTTTTGATATCGCGAATATCTCCTTCCAACCGACATCCAAAGAAGAGGCTAAAAAGGTCATTAAGAGTCAAGTACTCACCTTCTTCCAAATAGCCGAATCAGAACGAGACATGATGAAAGTGTTTGCTGAAGCTATGGGACTCTCATCCGCGGTAAATACAAAATGGGAAGAAATACGACACAAGCTTATTCAAAGTATAACGACTGACATCACCTACTCTCAGCAGCATGGTTTAGCTCGAACAGACTTAAAAGCAGAGCTCGTTGCATGCCAATGGTTCTATTCGAATGAAATGTATCAATGGGATATTGTTCATAACAGACACCAATATTCTCTCGAAGAAATTGCGAATACCATCACAACTATGTATACCGACGCTCTTTACTTATAAGGGCTCGGTATGCCTTTTTGGCATTCTTGCACAATAATATTGACACTTTGTCATATTTATTTTATATTGATGCTGCGTCAACTTGTTTGCACAAAATTGGTTGAAGGGATGGAAAAGCAGATGATTATCGGGGTTCCAAAAGAAATTAAAAACAACGAAAACCGTGTCGGAATTGCACCAGCCGGAGTAACGGCCTTCTTGAACAATGGTCATGAGGTTTGGATAGAAGCGCAAGCAGGAGCAGGCAGCGGATTCTCGGACGCTGACTACTTAGCCGCAGGAGCTAAAATTGTGTCCACTGCTCAGGAAGTCTGGTCTGCAGAAATGGTTATTAAAGTGAAAGAGCCGCTTGCAGAAGAATATGTTTATTTTCGTGAAGGCTTATTATTATATACCTATCTTCACCTTGCTCCAGAAGCAGAGTTAACGAAAGCATTGGTCGATCGCAAGGTCGTTGCCATCGCCTATGAAACGATTCAGTTCGATAATGGAGCTTTGCCGCTGCTCATGCCGATGAGTGAAGTTGCCGGACGAATGTCGATCCAGATCGGTGCCCAATTCCTTGAGAAGCCGCATGGCGGAAAAGGTGTTTTATTAGGCGGCGTGCCTGGGGTAGCGCCTGGTGAGGTGGTCATTATCGGCGGCGGAATCGTTGGTACAAATGCGATTAAGATCGCTGTCGGATTCGGCGCTTCTGTTACCGTACTCGATGTAAGTCCAGATCGCCTTCGGCAGCTTGACGATATGTTTGGCGGGCGTATTCGAACGCTAATGTCCAATAGCTATAACATCGCAGAAGCGGTGAAAAAGGCTGATCTTTTAATCGGTGCTGTTCTTATTCCAGGAGCGAGGGCTCCTCGCTTAGTTACCGAGGAAATGGTTAAAACGATGCAGCCGGGATCTGTTATCGTCGACGTTGCCATTGATCAAGGCGGTTCTATTGAAACGGTGGATCGTATTACTACCCACAGCAATCCTACCTATGAAAAACATGGTGTCATCCACTATTCCGTTGCGAATATGCCTGGTGCCGTCGCTCGAACTTCTACGATTGCTTTAACTAATGTAACGATTCCTTATGGCGTACAAATTGCCAACAAAGGCTACAAGCAGGCTGCTCTAGACAACAAAGCCATTGCTAGAGGAATTAATATTGCTGAGGGCAATGTAACCTATAAAGCGGTTGCCGATGCACACGGATACGATTACATTGACATTTCCGACTATTTGAATACCCCTTCTAAGCAGGTTGCCGTGTAAGGGAGAATCATGAGATATGCCAATCGTAACGATTCAGATGATGGAAGGAAGATCAACCGAACAAATAAAGTCTCTTATTGCCAGCGTAACAGAGACCATTGCAGCAGAATTGAACTCTCCAAAGGAGCGAATTCGCGTTTTAGTTACAGAAATCCCCTCCACCCATTGGGGAATTGCCGGTGTTCCAGCAGCAGAAATTATCGCTCCGCCTAAACATACGTAGTGACTTCCACCTGCATAAATTCAGCCACTTTATTGGACGGTGAGATCGGTACCGCCAATGATGGTGGCTATTTGTTTTGATAACTGTGGCTTAGAAAAGGGGTTTATCTAACGATGAAACAAATCAGCAATTCTAAACAAATGAAACTATCTTTTTTTGGGAAAAACCTGCTTCTCTCCGGTTTGAACATCGTCTTGATTGCGCTTATCCTCATTACAGCCAGCTATTTTATCCAAGAACGAGTTTTAGTTAAAACTTTAAATCAACAGGCAGAAGGTTTTGCAGCGCTTGCTGCAAGTGAATTCGAATTAGCCGAAGTTAAAGAAGCTTTCCAAAATCATGACGTAAACAGTCCGCTCCACAAAAAACTTATTGGGAAAATAGCTCATTTTCAAAAAACGAACAACAGTGTATCCCAATCCTATCTATACTCTGTTGATATCGCTCAAGGAAAAACGCCGATTCTGCTAGCCGTCCCGCAAGACTATATTGACTCCGGCTACACGCCGGGCACCGCTTATGAGCAATCCCCCGTCATGCTGAAGGTCATGAAAAAGCTGCTCGAAAGCAAAAAAGCAGCAACAACAGACATTTACACAAACAGTTATGGACAATGGATAACCGTCGTTCATCCCATCATGGATGAGCAGAACAATGTCATTGCAGCATTTGCGATTGATCTTCATGCGGATATCGTCTCCGAAGGAAAAAAAGAGCTGCTCCTATGGACGGTATCCGTTCTGATAGCAGCGCTTCTCGTCATTTTGTTTATCCAAATTGTTGTGCTGCGCAAATTGCTTTCACCTATTAAAGAGTTGAACGGTGCTTTTCGTAAAGTTAGCGAGGGTCAGCTTGATGTGAGTCTGCCCACTAATCGTCTGGATGAATTAGGCTTATTGAATGCCCGTTTCAATGAGATGATATTAAGCTTACGAGACATGATTAATGGTGTACAGCAAAATGCCCATCAAGCAACGATTCAAGCGAATGAACTAGCAACGAATGCCGAGCAAAATTCGAAGTCGCTTAGTGAGGTTTCACACCGCATTCGCCAGGTTGCTGTTGGCGCAGAAACGCAGGAACAGGTAGCCTTCGAAAGCTCTCGTGCAATGGAGGAAATGGCAGTGGGCATACAGCGTGTAGCCGAATCCGCAGCTAGTATGGCGGTTGCCTCTGAGGATATGTCTGAGGAGGCCTCACAAGGCAATCTCTATATTACGAAAGTTATCCATCAGATGGATGGCATCCATCAATCCGTTCAACAATCGTCCGCTTCCATCAACTCGCTAAGCGATCGCTCTAACGAAATTGTGCAAATTGTCGAGGTCATTGCTGGAATTGCGTCACAGACCAACTTATTGGCACTGAATGCCGCCATTGAAGCGGCCAGAGCCGGCGAACAGGGAAAAGGATTTGCAGTTGTCGCAAGCGAAGTTAGGAAGCTCGCTGATCAATCCCATCAGGCTGCCACTCAAATTGGCGTATTAATCCTTGAGATTCAACGAGAAATAACGCAGGCGGTACATGCTATGGATGAAGGAACGAAGGAAGTAACACAAGGCATGTTAATCGCGGAGGAGACGGGAGACAAATTTCAAACCATATATGCGGCCACGCACAATGTTGCTCAGCTGATTCAAGAGGTTTCAGCCATATCTGAGCAAATGTCAGCGGGCTCTGAGGAGGTCGCCTCCTCTGTTCAGGAGCTCTCAACTATAGCTGAAAGCTCTTCAAAGGCTGCTATTGACGTCGCTAATGCATCGGATGCACAGCTCGATTCTACGAAGGAAATTAGCGCTTCCGCTGTATCACTTAATGAAATGTCCAAGCAGCTGCAAACATTAATTAGCAAATTCAAATTATAAAATTTAAAAAATGCGTCGGCAGATATAAACCATACACTCTGCCGGCGCATTCATTTCCCCCCCCCTAAATAGGGAAAGCTTATTTTGTTCAGGGCGTATAAAAAAATCATAGTTTTACCTTGTTTTTCACAACTGCACTCTTATGAATTTTCAGTTCATCGCGGTATTCCACCGTCTCAATTTCGCAGTCTATACCTATAATTACATTCTCTCCTCTAACGATACTTGCCTTCGTATAATGAAGCTCGATGTTATCGCCCTCGATCAACCCCGCATTGAATATGACCCCGTCCATCGATTTCATCAGCCTCAGCAATGTTCCCACTTTGCTTCTTTTAATTTTGATTTTGCTGCCTCCGACCTCTTTGGCAAAGCTAGGTCCGAACATACTAATAGCCAGCTGATCTGAGCTTAATAGTCCATCGATATTTACTGCGCCATTTATGTGCAGCTCTTCCGCTTCACAATCACCTGCTGCATCCAATTGACCCGTTAATTTAATTTTGTCTACGCTAACTCTTCCTTTTGACTTCATCTCACCTCGTCCTTGCAAGCTAAGCCCATTTAAGCTGCCATCAACGGCACATACGCCCGTTATCTTCATATCTTTCGCAATTAAATTTCCAGCGATCTTGACTTCTCCCGTCAGCCTGAGCTTCTCACAATCCACATCACCGTTAAATTTACATTCGCCTGTTATATTCACATTTTGATAAAACCCGCCCGCTGACGTTGTTTCACCTAATACTTTCAATGGATTCCGTATAGGCTCAGTCACTAACCTTCTCCTCCTTCATAATTGCAGCGCCGGGATGTACGGACAGCTTCGAGCGATATTCTACTCGTCCTATCGAGCAGCCCTGACCAATGATGACAACATTACCCCTAACGATATCTGCAGTTGTAAATTCAATATCAATATTGTCGCCTTCAATGACCCCAACACGCAGCTCAGGCTTTAGCTTCGGAATAATTCCACTGAATAATTTATTCCACATTCCCACGTCTGCCTGCCTGATGACCAGGTCTTCCACGCCAATCTCATTCGCTTTTCCTTGGCCTTGCAGTTGAAATTCCAGCTGGCCCGCACTGAGCAAGCCGCCAACCGTGAAGCCGCCCTTACCTGTAAAATGCTCTAGCTCACAATCACCTTTTATGCTCATCATGCCATTTAATTCACAGCTTTCGCCGCTAACTCCGCCCGCGATAGTAAGCAAACCATCCGCCTTCATATTTCCAAATTTCATATTGCCTTTTACATCCATCGTACCATTAACTTCAAGCTCATCTGCCGTAAGATGCGCCTTCATTCGTATATGTCCATTCCCCTTAAATCTACGCGCAACAATAGGTCCGCTTACTTTGCCAACACCATCTATAGATACGTGATCGTAGCTTCCACCTGCGGCACCGCTAACTCCACTAATCTTTAAATCTGACAGCTGATATTCCGTCATCGCTCTTCCCTCCATTAAGAAAGCTTCCCTTTTAATTGTTCAATTAAATCACCTAAGCTTAGCTTGGCAACAAGTCGGACACCTTCGTCAAAAACTAAATCACTTGGCGAGTGCGCCATGATAAAGGAAGTCATCCCCATTTTTCGAATAAAAAATAGATCCCAGCTCTTCCCCTCGAACTTCCTGACCTTCTCGTTCAAGGTTTGAAACAACAGTTCTGCTTCCTCTAAGCTCAGCTCTCCGAGGCCAAGCAGATAGTCAACTGCAAATAAATGCACAAGCTCGTCAAAAGAATACTGTCCACCAATTCCAGATAACGCTCCGAACCTGCTTAGGGTCATAGACGAAACAATGTTACGTTCTCCGACTTCTGCAGCAGTCAGTGTCATATCGTTAATAGCGGACGTATCAGATAACTTACCCGCTAGATCATCTAACGAAAGATCATCCTTCATATTAATAATGTTATGGATGCGCGCTAATATCGTCTGTTTTGGGAAAAAGGTTTCTTGTCCTGTAAACGTTGATTTTCGAATAAACCATTCCTCAGGAATAAGCTTCTTTCGTTTCCAACGATATAATTGCCCATACGAAATGCCGGTTAAATCCAGCAGCTCCTTTTTCGAAATTAAATCCTTATCCACTATAATCACCTCTCGAAATGATCGTAACATAACACTGTTACGTTGTAAATGAGAATATCACAATAAAGAAAGGTTTGGCTGGCTTGCTATTCTTCATTTATATAAAAGAAAAAGGCAGCTCCCGATTCCATTACGAATCAGAAGCTGCCTTTTGATGAAAAATTTTAGGAATTTATGCCATGTTCATTTCGAATGTTATACATGCCTTGAATCAGCAGCTCCGCAGGATCCCGGTTCAACTGCAAATGTGTCAACAATAGATGTAACGGAATAGCGCAAACGTTGTTTCCGTCTTTAATCGTTGGAAATCCAGCTTCAAAGACTGGACCGTGTTCTTCGTTCCAAGCCAGACCCGCATGTACCTGTTCCGGAGCAAACTCTTCCGTCACTGCTGTTATACATTGTGGAACGAGTATTTTGTCGATTACCGCTTTAGCCTCCTCTTCACTTGCAGCTGCTTGTGAGAGAGGTTTACCACCCTCGATCTCCATAAGATCGACGAAGAAAGAAGCCATCCACACCGCAGGATCATTCCCCGATTGGAATCTATTGACCAACTCATGCAGGAAAAACCCGCAGGAATATACGCTGTCCGACTCATCCTTCACATGAAATACAAAAACTGGGCCATAAGCTTCGTGGTTCAACACTTGTCCTTCAACATCGTTAAATTGCATTTTTAAAGCTACGATGCCATTATGGTGAACAGCCTTAATAAGCTCCGCCCATTTCTCCTCGGTCATCGCCGAATCCTTACTGTTTACTTCCTCATTTGTTGTCTCATTGTTTATTGTCATAGTTCTACTCGTCTCCTATAACAGCATCATCTTGTAAATCTCGTTTTTTTCACTAGCCTATCCATCAGCAAGCTTTCTGCTCATTAATTATAGATTACCACAATTACTTACTTTGTTTATATGCAAGTATTTTCCAGACTCATAATCACCTACGAAGAAACTCAGCCACATTATGGTTTCCTTGCTTGACTGCAAGAGACCAGGCAGTATTCCCTTCTCGATCTTCAGTGTTTAAATTTGCTCCATGCTCAAGCAATAAGCGAATGATTTCAATATTATCATCATGAAAAGCTGCAGTATGCAAGCAAGTATGACCATTGCTGTCCAGAAGATTAGTATCGGCATGATGCTTCATAAACAAATTAATGAGATCTATATTCCTTTCGCCTGCAATTGCAGCATGCAAGGCTGTATTGGAGGGAATGAAAGAAATCTTGGAATGAGATACAGCATTAATGTCAGCACCATAGTCAAGCAATACCTGTGCCGCTTCTTTATTGCCAAAATGTGCTGCGAAACCAAGAGGTGTAAGCCCATCCTTATTTTCGGCATTTGCTAGGCTCGGGTCCAATTCTAATAAGCTATTTAGCTGAGTTCCTGACTGAATCGCTTGAAATAAATCTTCGATCAACGGACCATTCATTTTTTCCCCACTCCATTTCAACTGGTTTCATTCTACAACATTACCAAACTTTAATAGACGATTTCAATTATAATAAAATACGTTTATAAACTATTTTTTACTGCTTCTATTTCGAACAATTGTGATAGATTAAAATAGATAGGTATTTTTGCTTGCATGAGGTAAATGCAGGGATTAGAGAGGCGTGTGAAGTATGGAATTATACATATCAAATGAATGGAATAATGATGATAAATCGTATGTTAGCAACAATATGTTTGCTTTTAATTTAAAGCATTTTCCAGATGACCTTAAAGGTCGCTATCAGGAGGTGAACCTGTTTCTAAAGAACGCTGATGGGCAAATTTTCGGCGGGCTTCTTAGCGAAATATGCTGGAACTGGATGCAGATTGAGTACTTATTTGTTGCGGACGAAATTCGTAAATCCGGGTATGGCAAGCAGCTTTTAGACGAGGCCGAAAAAATAGCTAAAGCGAAAAACTGTGATTTCATAAAGCTGGATACCTTAAGCTTTCAGGCGCTCGATTTTTACAAGAAGCAAGGTTTCGAGGTATTTGGATCAATACCGAATGCTGGCGGTTATACGCACTATTATTTAAAAAAAGACCTTTAACCGTTTTGCTTTGCTGTTCTAATTAATCTTTTAGCGCCAAATAAAAAAACCTCCATCGAAGGATGGAGGGAACCTTGTCGAAACTGATTATAAGAAAAATAATAGGACGATGCTCCTCCCTCATCTTTCCTTCTTACCTAATAAATGAAGAATTGAAACATTCATGTCCTCTAGTGAGCAAGCTGCTTCCATGTTTTATTGAGCCACTCCGCAAATAACTCCTTCTCCTCAAATTGCGGATAATGAGCCGATTGTTCAAACAGAACAAAATCTTTCACAGGAGCATGCAGCACGTCAAAATATTGTTTTGCAGCATTCACCGATGTCATATAATCATATTTCCCCATCACAAAATAACTAGGAATATCCAGTGTCTTCACTACATCAATAATATTATTGCTCGCTTCCTCAGCGAGCAGCATCTTTTGCGTTACAGAAATTCCTCTTAAATAGCGAACAACATCAAGCAAGTTATACTCAGGTTGAAATAGAAATCCTTTGTAATAATCCATGTTGTCATCAATTAACCTTGCTGCCCCGCCATATTTTCGAATGATCGATCTAGGCGTCGTTTCCTCCCCTTTTTCGATTGGTTCTCGAAGTAACTCTAATCTTTCCACTTCCTTGGTATTGTTAGCCAGCTTTGCCTGTTCTATAACGTATTGCAAACTATCCAATTCGCTCGTTACCGTATCAGCCACTTGCCCAATTCCGATATAAGCCGCAAACTTGTCAGGTGCCTTAGCCGCAGCTTTCATCCCAATGTATGTGCCAAAAGAATGACCGATGAGCAGCACTTTCTGTTGTCCAAATTTCGCGGTTACATAATCGGTCAACGCAAGCAGATCATCCACAAGCACGTCAGTCGTTAGATTAGAATAGTCTTCATTAAAATGATAAGATTTCCCGCTCCCGCGCTGGTCATAATGTACGATTGTATAATTTTTCTCAAGCAGATCTTGATATTTCCTTACATACGGAATTTCAGAACAACCCGGGCCGCCATGCACAAAAATGACAATCGGATTACGTTTGTCTACTCCCCTAATCATCACTTCATATCCAGTACCATTGATTTCAACTTGCTCTAACGTACTTATGCTGTTGTCACCTTTAATGCGAGGTGTCCACGTTGGGAATATCAATCCGACCAGAACAATCAGAACAATGATCATAATAGTGACCTTCCCTATTTTTATTATTTTCCTATTCAAGAGCTGGCTCCTTCAAAACGTTATTATCCTTTCATTATAAATGATTTCATTTTGACTTCATAATTAACGATTTCCTTGCTAAACTTTGCTGCTGTATGAAGAAATGAAAAAAACGACATCGCTGTCGTTTCTCATGGCTATGATGATATAGAGGTATCGAATTAAAAAAACTGATCACTATTATGATGCAGCTTCATCTGATGCAGAAAGCCTTTTTCCATAAACCCGATATAGAATGAGACCAAACAGCATGCCTACAAAAGATATGGCGGAAATAGACAAGTACAATGTTTTGCCTCCAAAGCTACCATACACGGCTCCGCCTACATAGGAGGCTAAAATGCCTGAAACTCCAAAAAACAGCAGCGCAAGCACCGTTTGACCTGTCGCGCGCCATTCGGTTGGTACTATTCGATAAAGATACTGAATAGCTGCTGAATAGAATACAGGGAAAGTCAACAGCTGTAAAATTTGCAAATACGCGAGTATGTGCGGATCGGTAATCCAAGCTGAGAGGAAAAACCGAAGGAAATAGAACACGGCTGAAAACGAAATAATAAGCAGCTCTTTACCTTTGCGCATCCACCAAAAGCTCAGAGCGAACACTACAATTTCACTGCCTGCTGCCAAGAAGAAGGCTTGACCAACCAATTCGGTACTCCCGCCAAGCTCACGAATGTATACGCCAAGAAAGGTATCGTTCATCCGTGCAGGGACGGAACAGATAAACACCAAGAGCAGAAACATTAGTGTCTCTTTGTTGCTAATAAAATGTTTGAGACTTTTTAAGGTAACCGGCTTGCCTGTCACAGGCGCATCGGGCATGATCCAACCTATAATAAAACTGATTAACCCGATTCCTCCAAAAAGCAGCGCCAAGCTATGTTCACCGAAATAAGAGATAACATAACCTGTAAGCAGCGCTGCTAAGGCATAACCCAAAGCGCCATAAGTACGAATAGAGCCATAGCTGGTTCCTGAAGATTCGGCAATTGTAAAATTCAAGCTTTCCGTTAATGGATCGATGGACATGAGAAAGAAGTACAGCAGCATAGCATACAAAATGAGCTGCGGATAACTGCTGGAATCATAAAGCAAATAACCAATGATGGTTGAGAAAAATAACAGTACCAACAATACTTTACGAATGGATTTGGTTCTATCACTTATCATCCCCCATAAAGGTTGAGCGATGAGCGTAACAAATCCGCCTGTTCCTATAATGAAGCCAATTTGCGATGGACTTAGTCCTTGTACATCTAAATAAACCGGAAGGAATGAAATAAACATAGCCAGTAGTGCAAAATACAAAAAATTAAAGCCTCGTAATAAGTTTGATGCCTTCATAAAAGTTTAGTTCCTCCACTTGTTTCTTAAATATAGCTATCTCAATCTTTTATTCTACCATGAAATGAACTTTTATATGTGGATCAAAATCAAAAAACGGCATCTCTGCCGTTTTTGGTTTCCATTTATGCTGCTGAATTTGTTTTCATTGAGGCTTATCTCATTGCGCGAACATAATTTCGAGAATGTTAATGTGGATTTTATATTTTATTAATAACTGGTTTCTTGGGCGTTTAACTCTATCCTCTATTATAGAAACAGGCAATAACAACCGAAACGATCTGAGGAGGATTTACAAATGAGAAACTATAAGAAAAAAGCAGCAGCCCTTTTGGTTGCAGCAGCACTAGGAGCATCGACCATTCCGTATGCTGTTATGAACGTATCCGCAGCACCAGCAGTCATTACAAAAGTTTCTGCATCCTCACCATTATCCAATAAAGATATAGAAGCAGCTGTTAATGAGCTCGTAAAGCTTGGTGTTATGCAAGGTTATCCCGACCAATCCATGGGCAGCCTAAACCCCATTAATCGTGCCGAACTTGCCAAAATGATCGTAAAAACTTTCCTTCTCGAAGACACTGCTCCAAATACAGTAACCTTAACGGATGTGAGTCCGAATGCTTGGTATGAAGATTATGCTGCAACGGTTGTAGCGCTTGGCATCATGCAAGCTGAGAACGGTCAATTTGGGCCTCGAGCTGTGGTCTCAGATGAAGAGCTGATTCAAGCCGTATCCAAAGCATTAAAGCGTGATCTCAAGTCCGTGAATGCATGGGCCAGTCCGTTCAGCTCTACGAATAATAACTTAACCCGCGGCGAAGCTGCTTATTTGTTGCAAACCGCTCACAAGGCTATTCCATCGGACCAAGCTAAAATCACAAACGTCCAAACGCTAAATGCCATTACCCTCATCGTGACTTTCGATAAACCGCTTACGACAACGGATGAAGAATTCACGAAGGCAAAAACAGATTTTGCATTTAACGATGGTCTTACTTTAACCAATATGCCGCGTCTAAAAACCGGTTCCATCGCAACCTATATCGTTCCTACTTCCGTTCAGCAAGCAGGCACAACCTATAATCTCACTTATAAAGGTCAAAATGCCGCTTCTTTTACTGGAAATGCAACGAAAGTAAATATGACAACAGCAAGCCAAGTAACAAATGATACGTTTGAGGTAGAAGCGCTGCAAGCAAACGGAGTAACTGACTATGGCTATATCATCTCAGCCTATAGCGGCGGTCGAGGTGCGAATGCATTCATCCTCGATGAGAACAACCAAGCAGGCGGCAAGACATTCCAAATCATTTCTTCAATGCAAGCTCGCCAAGTGACGATTACACCTGAAGGCGGTCAACCGATCATTGCGAAATATGTACCTTTCACACAATCAACAGATGGCAAGCAGGAGCCTAAATTCCGCCTTCCCGAAGGGCAAACATTGAAGCCGGGCGTGACTTATATGGTAACGTCAGATTGGGCTGCTATCGCGAACGCTTCCTTTGTAGCAAAAGAAATACCAACCTTGCAGTTAACTGGTGCTGAAGCTGCTAGTGAAACTTCGATTCTCTTGACTCTAGCACAAGACCCTGGAGATGAACTATTCTCTGGCCGCAGTGTTGAGTTAACGGCGCCAACTGGCGAGAAGATCGTTGCTTCCTATAAATATTCCAGCCGTAAAGGCGCAGTTGGCGTATTTGATTTGGCGAAAGACACGAAATTAACGCCAGATACAACGTACACAGTAAAACCGATAGGCTCGTGGGCAACCGCCCAAGATGTTACAATGTCCTTAAAATAAATTAATTTCTGAGAAAGGATGGGTGTGTGATGTTGCGGTTAATTATAATCATGCTAGCTCTTATCATTTCGGGCTGTCAGGAAAATAATGATCAGGAATTAACAAATGATGAGCAGCATGCAGCCCAATCGGTGAACAACGAAATGGACAAGTTGAATAAAGCTTTGTTAGCAGCAGCAAAACAAGGAGATCGAGCGTCAATAACTAAGCTACTAGCCGAAGGTGCCGACATCAATGCGACCGACGATCAAGGCAGAACCTCTGCAATGATTGCAGTGCATACGAACCAGCTCGATGTGTTTAACCTCTTTATAGAAAAAGGAGCAAATATCAATATTCAAGACAATCGCTATGACAACCCGCTCCTTTATTCAGGCGCAGAGGGGCTGATGGACTTCGTTCAAGCATCGATAGCTGCCGGCGCAGATACAACCATCACCAATCGCTTTGGCGGTACCGCACTCATTCCAGCTGCAGATCGTGGACATGTTGAGATTGTAAGGGAGCTGCTAACCACATCCGACGTCAATATCGATCATGTGAATCAGCTTGGATGGACCGCACTTCTTGAGGCTATTATTCTCGGGGATGGCGGAGCAGATCATCAGGCGATCGTGCGATTATTAATCGATCACGGCGCTAATGTAAATCTTGCGGATTCAGAAGGCGTAACCCCGCTGAAGCATGCCCAGAACCGGGGTTTTAAAGAAATGATTGAAGCCTTGCAGCAAGCTGGTGCACAGAAATAGCGGAACGATAATTTATACAAGAACAACCTACGTGGAGTGGGTTGTTCTTTTGTATATTTATTTCAACGCTTTAATACTAAGTGAAGTATCGGAAATGGTCGTCCTGAACTGTCTAGTTCAGAGCGTCCTTGCTGTACAAAACCATATCGTTTGTAGAAGGTGAATGCTCCTTCGTTTTGCTCATTGACATCGACTTGGAGACTGCTGCCTTTTAATGCTTCGGCATGTTTTATTAATCGACTGCCTATACCCCTTCCGTGGTTATCGGGGTGTACGAAAAGCATCTCGATCTTTGTTCCATCAAGCCCAATGAACCCTGTCGGTACTTTGTTTTCATTTACCTCTACCCAAATCTCAACTTCCTTTAACGCACCATTTTGAAGCATCTGATGATAGAATGCAATATCCTTATCTGTCAAAAATGTGTGCGTATGTCGCACAGCCTGATACCAAATATCCACTAATTTATCGTGATCGTTTTCTTGATAGGGAACAATTTTGTTTATCATAACTCATCCTCCGTATTCATTCACTCATTTGTCAGAGAGTTGTTTTAACCAGGAATAACTAATACTAACCTGCGAGAATCCAAGTGATTTATATAAACCTGCATCCGATGCGACATATACATTTTCAGCACCTAAAAGCCTGCATCTCCGCATTCCTTCCGTAAGTGCAATGCTTGCTAGTCCCATACGCCGGTAATCCGGATCTACACAAACAGGTTCAATATAGGCTGCTCGACTAAGATGATCATACCAGAACCCTGCATACGCAACAAAATTCCCTTCTTCATTTTCAATTACGATATTTATAGAAGGATCATATCCAGGTGCACTCTGCATATAGCCTGAATTCCATAAATCTTTGGGGTCCGGTTCGCCAGCATGATCAAAGCCCCGCCATAAAACGCGCAGCCTGCGTCCATCATCTTCTTTTTTCCGAATATTTCTTACTTGAAGTCCTTCAGGCAGCTTCAGATCAGGGAGCTCATCTACGATTGACCTGCCGGAGTAAACCTCATAGAGAGCAGCATCCCGTATATATCCTCTTTCTTCTAATAAAGCTTTCAATGCTTCATTGCTCTCATCCACATGAAACTCTATACTTTTCCGGCCATCTTCTTTTATTTCATATAAATTCGCTTCCGCGTATTCAATCATTTCCGAATACAGGAATGTATAATTCGGGTCTACATCCAAATATACCTCGCCTAGTTCGCTCTCGAAATGAGCAACTGCTACTATTTCTCCATCTTCTTCCCACAGTCCGATTTGTTCGAACACTCCAGCTTGTTTCAGTGGTACGATATTGGGATGAAAAACGATATATTCCCACCGGGCTGGCATAAATACATGACCAACAGACCATTTTCCAAATATATTTATCAGAAAATCTCTAACCCTGATAAAATCATCTTCTTTATAATGCCCGCACTCTATTCTCATTTGCTTACATTCCTCTCAAACTGCTATTCGGTTGCGCCTTTGACGATCTACAACTATTTAAGCATAGTTACTGCAAATCAGAGATACTAGGGATAAAATAGATATAAACAAATAATCCTGCGCTTTAGATAGCAAATCCCTTTCAATCCTTCATTTTATACAAGTTTACATAACCCTCGTTTTTGCTTTTAAACAGCAAGCAAAATATTTTTAAATTGTTTATGAAATGGTGTCGATATTCCCATCAGCGGTTCGTCGTCTTAATAAAGACATAAGGCTATTTATTCTAAGGAGGCAATCAAATGTATACCGCAACTTCTAAAGACGGAACCAAAATCGCATATGACAAAATGGGTAAAGGGCAAGCACTCCTATTAGTAGCGGGTGCTTTCAGTTACCGAAAATTCCCCGCACAAGTACAGCTAGCACAATTATTGAGCGAGCACTTTACGGTTTACAACTACGACCGCCGCGGCCGCGGCGATAGCGGCGATACACAGCCATATGACACAACCCATGAAATCGATGACCTTAAGGCGATGATTGAAGAGGCTGGCGGCTCAGCATATGTTTGGGGACTGTCATCTGGAGCAGTTCTCGCCCTACAGGCCGCTTCGAATGGAGCTAATATCACAAAACTGGTTTTACATGAGCCGCCATTTGTTGTCGATGCAGCAGATCGCAAAGCGCCGAAAGACTTTGCAGAACAGGTCATGAAGCTGATTGCACAAAATCGCCGTGCAGATGCCATCAAATATTTTATGACTAAAGGCATGGGAGCCCCCTCCTTTATAGTTGCCATGATGCGCATGATGCCAAGCGTTTGGTCTAACCTTATGGCTGTCGCTCATACACTCCCCTACGATGCAGCATTATTGGATGGCTTTATGGATGGAAAACCACTTCCTGCCAAGCTTTGGAGTACGGTTACAATGCCAACGCTGGTGATTGAAGGAACCGAAAGTCCAGCTTCACTGCGGCGGGGTGCCCAGGCCATTGCTAAGGTGCTCCCACATGCCCAGCTCGTTAGTAAAAAAGGGCTTGGACATACCAAGAAGCTCGACGCCAAACGAATCTCTGTGGAGCTTATCGCTTTTTTTAAGAACAATCACTAAATAAAAATAATAACGAATAGATGTAGATGAGATGTCGATCTATCGATGATTAATTCGTCGAATAAGTAGAAGCTGAATTATCGGACTTACTTCAATCGGTATAAGCTTTACTAAAAAATAGGAGGAATACACCTATGAGATTTATGATGATTGTAAAGGCTACAACAGATTCAGAGGCTGGAGTTATGCCAAGCTTGGAGCTCATTAATGCTATGCAGAAGTATAACGAGGAGTTGGTAAAAGCCGGTGTCTTGCTTGCTGCTGATGGACTGCTGCCAAGCTCCAGCGGCATTCGGATTTCTTATCCGGAACCAGGTGGCAAGCCGAAGGTGATAGACGGGCCGTTTACGGAAGCCAAAGAATTAATTGCCGGTTACACGTTGATTGAAGTCAAATCCAGAGAAGAAGCCGTTGAATGGGCCCTTCGTTTTCCGGATCCCCATGGATTTGGCCAAGGCGTAATTGAGCTCCGACAAGTATTCGAGGCAGAAGACTTAATGAACAATCCCGAAACCCTTGCAAAGGAAATGGAGCTTCGTAAACAAGTTGTCGACCAAAAGAATACGTGAATTCATCCTCTCTTCACCACGCTATTAATTTGTTAAAAACGCTAAGTTTTGAGAAAGGAGATCCTTGTCGATCTCCTTTTTCATTTTCCAACTAACAATAGCCTGGCTTCCCTTTGTGGGCATAACAATTCTTCTCTTTTTTCGTTCAAGGGTCTACAGGACATACTAATTTCATATAGATAGACAAGCTAGATGCCTGTACTAGTTGGGCGAATCATATTAGAAAGGATGCGATTGTCGTTATATGGAGCATCTGTTGCCTTTAAAAGTAGAGTTTCTTCTCATGTTTGGGGTAGCACTATTTTGGACGATCGTCTATATTCTCGTTATTTACAAAGGGTTTAAGGATCAAGCCTGTGGAATGCCGCTCGCCTGCATATGTGCAAATATTACTTGGGAATTTCTATTTACCTTTATTATGCCGTTTCACCCGCTTCAGCAAATCGGGACCTTAGTGTGGTTCTTGCTTGACTGCATTATTCTGCTTCAATTCCTCTACTATTCCAAAGGCACCTATCCTAAACGCGTTATTCACGCTTCTGTTTTCGCGCTGCTTGTAATCGCATTTCTGCTGCATTATGGTATGGCGGTTGAATTCCATGATAAGATGGGCATTTATTCGGCCTTTGGCATCAATCTGCTCATGTCGATTCTCTTCATCCGAATGCTGATGATCAAAGACTTGAAGGGACAATCCCTGTCTATCGCTTATTTCAAAATGATAGGCACTTTATTCGCCTCCATCCTCTGCTTCTCGCTCTTTCCGCAATCTCTACTATTGTTTATCATGTATGTTTTGATCCTTGTACTGGACATTGTTTATATCCTACTTGTTTATAGGCTTTCAATTAAAACCGTTCACAAACATACGATCAATAAAACACCGCATATCAATGCCTAATGCCTGCTAGCGGATTTCTGCGGAATAACCTTGCTCGGCAAATAATTGCTCGGCTGCATCAAGAATGATCGCTTTGCTTCGTGCAGTATCATAAGTCCTTTTCTTCTAAACAGCCATCTTTATAAACTCCCTCCAATATGCAAACTAACTAAGAGTTGCGTTTTAGTTGCTGGGTGAATACCCTATTGCAATGAACTCAAATGGAGGATACCATGATGATTCCGTTTTATCCCTATTATGGCTACGAAACAAAGTGCAAACAGGAGCCCCTAACCTTTCCGCCCCAGCATCAAGACAGGCAGCCAGGCCTTGAGTACAAAATGAACCCATTACCGATTTCCGACAACCCCGCGTATAAAGGCAGTGGAAAGCTGGCCGGCAAAGTAGCGATCATTACTGGAGGAGACAGCGGAATTGGCCGAGCTGTTGCCATTGGCTTTGCCAAAGAGGGTGCTGATGTCGTTATCGTTTATTTGTACGAACGTCAAGACGCGCTTGCAACTCAGCAAATGGTAGCGCAATACGGTGGTCGCTGCCTGCTAATTGAAGGTGATCTTCGCAGGCCAGAGCTCTCCACAGAAATCATCAGAATAACACTCGAGCATTATGGAAAAATCAATTGCTTGGTGCTTAACCAAGGAGTCCAGTTGCCTCAGACGAGTATTTTGGACATCTCGAATGAGCAGCTGGAAGATACTTATCGGACCAATATTTTTCCTCATTTCTATTTGACGAAAGCCGCGCTTCCATATCTTCATCCAGGCAGCACCATCATCAGCACAGCATCCGTAACGGCTTATGCAGGTGCCCCGCTTCTGGTCGATTATTCTTCAACAAAAGGGGCTGTCGTATCTTTTACCCGTTCGTTATCGCTGCAGCTCGTTAATTGCGGGATACGCGTTAATGCTGTTGCACCGGGTCCGATATGGACACCTCTGACCGTCTCCAGCTATCCAGCTGAATATGTGCAAACATTTGGCGCCAATACGCCGATGAAACGCGCAGGACAGCCATTCGAGCTTGCTCCAACCTACATTTATTTAGCTTCAGACGATTCATCATTCGTTACAGGCCAGGTATTGCATGTCAATGGCGGAATCATGACAGAAACTTAGTCTTCGCTGCCTTCTTACCTTTTCACAAAATAAGGGGTTGCTCCTCAAGTAGATTAACCTACTTGAGAAGCAGCCCCTTAGCATTTATGAATGCTTTAAATAATAGGAAGCCGTCATGGGACGTTTCTCACATTTCTTGCGATAGGTTACTGGACTAAGTCCAGTCACCTTCTTGAAAATTCGGCTGAAGTGCTCAGGATTAACATACCCTACACTTTCTGCTACATCGTAAATTTTCAACCCGTTCTCTAGTCCTTCTTTCGCTTTTTCAATTCTTAAATTGGTCAAATAGTTGATAAAATTAATACCGATTTCTTTCGCAAACTGTTTGCTAAGATAACTGTCGCTCACACCGACCATGGCGCAAATCGTAGACAAATGCAAATCTTCATTAAAATGATTATCTAATATCGCTTTAGCTTTCGCTACAACAGGACTCAGCCAAGCAGCAGCTTTGTCGAGCTTAGGATGCAGCTTATCATGCAATGCATCAAGAAATAATTGCAGCCATTCCATGGTCTCATCCCATGTCTCTATACTCCGGACATGCTCAACCGGTTGAGGAAATCTTTCATGCAGCTTATCCCACGACATTCCTCGCTCATGCATCAGCGTGCCCGTTTCCCAGATCAAATCGCTGAGTGCTTTTTTGATAGGCTCAGGCGAGGATGGAAAGTATTCAAGCAGAAGCTTGAATCCGTGCTGAATGGACTGTTTCCATCGCATAGGGTCGGCATCTTTTAGCGCTTGCAGCAGCTCGAGCTTAAATGGCGCCCATGCTTCTTTCCAATTGTCCTTCTCTGCACCCATTGATCGTTCGGCTTCTGGATAGATCAAGTGATCATATCCTTGATAGTAACTAAGAAGGGAAAGCCGTTCAGCTTGACGGAACAAACGATTCCACTGCATCACTCCATTGGCAGAGTCACTGATACCGATAGATAAATGAAGATTCAAAAACTGCCGCAGCCTTATTTTCACATCCGTCAAGACAGCTTGGGTCAAACTTCGAATTGCCATCGCACTGCATTGCTCAGGGAAGGTGAAATATAGGATATAGTTCCGTTCATCATGACGACAAACGCGGCATATTCCTTCATTCCTATCCGTGTTCGTTACGGTTCTAATGGTTTGCATAATAATTTGCTTCGTATGTTCGAAGTGAACCACTTGAGATAGTCTAATAAAGGCTACCTTCTGATTTTTCTCGCCCAACTGTTTCCGAACGATATTCAATCCTAATTTCAACTGTTCATCGAGTTCACAATCAGATGAGCTCAATCCATCTGACACCGACAGCTGGTGGAGCATGGAACAAACCATTTCGTCTTCATCTAAGGCAGACAATTCAGGTTCCGCAGCCTTGCTCCTCTGTCGCCTATTCAATTCCTCCACTGTCTTATTCAGCACTGGAGCAATATATTGTTCATCCAATTTCGCCTTTAGCATATAATCAAACGCCCCAAGCACAAATGAGTCTCTTACATAGCCATAGTCGCCGTATGCACTAAGCATAATAATAAGCGGCGGGCTCTCGAACGACACATCCCTAAGTGCTGCAAGAAGCTCCACACCATTCATGCGCGGCATCTTTATATCTGCGAAGATGATGTCGATATCCTGACGATCCTTTAGAAGATGCAATGCTTCTTCTCCGTCGCCCGCCTCTCCTGCAATTTCAATATCTGTTGAAGTTAAAGCGATATATTCCCGAAGCGCTAATCTGGCTAAAGGCTCGTCATCCACGATAAAGGCTTGGTATTTCGGCATCTTACTCCCCCTCATACATCGATAGGCTTTAATTATGCTGAACATATTGCACCGCTTTGCTCCAGTTTTCATTCATCTTATTCTGAATGCCTGCCACTGACTCGCCTGCAAAAATTTCTTGCGCCAGCTTTTTCTCGTCATACTGCGCTGCGTTTTTCACTCGTACAAATTTCTCATCTAACGCGGAATACATAAAAGGCACAAATGGATGCTCTTTATTTTCCTCATTAAAAAAGGGAAGTATGGACTGAACATCCGTTAACGTCGATGAGCTTTGTGAGTTATTTATAAAAGCCTGATAAACCTCGGGGCTGAATACCCATTCAAGAAATTGTATCGCTTCTTCTTTGTTTTTGGAGTTTTTGTTAATCGCCATATACTGGTCCGGCATCGTTACAGAAAGCAGCGGTTCTTTGGTCGTTTCCCTCCACGGCAGCGCAAATGCACCTATATCCTCATCATTGCTCACTATTGCCACATGATCCGAGTAATACCATTGACCGAGTGCGATCATTGCCGCTTCTCTGGACTGAAACAATTGTTTCGCCTGATCAAAGCCAATTTCAAGCGCGTTTGGGCCAGCTAATTTATTTTCCGCGATCGTCTTGAGCATAGCGGCTGCTTTGCCAAAGGCTGAGCCTTCTCCGAATGGCTTCAATTCGTTTGATATATTGGCCAAATAGTTCTCTTCCTTCGCAAAGATTGGCGGTCCAAATTCAATAAATGGATAGAAGGTCCAATCATCTTTGCCCCCGATAGCAATCGGAATATATTTGCCGTGCAATTTAATTTGATTCAGCACATCCATAAATTGTCCTAAAGTTTGCGGAACGCTAACGCCTACCTCTTCAAAAATACTTGGTCGATAATACACATACTCAGAGAAGGATATGAGCGGCAAGCCAAGTGTTTCCCCCTCTATTTCAGCTGGATACTTATTTCTGCTCGTTGCTTGCAATTGATTAAGAGACAGCAATGAATTTTTATAAATGGGCAAGTGACCCGGTTTCAAATAAAATAGGTCAGGCAAATCATTTGCCGTCAGACGCACCTTTAAATATTGGCCGCTATTATCTGGAATCGTCTCTACTTCCACGGTTACATTTGGTTTGAGAGCCGAATATTCCTTCACCTTCTCCGTCCAAAATTCGATATCCGTCTTCGATTCCCATATTCCAAATTTCATTTTTACCGGCTGATTTTGATTGGAGGTTTGTTTCTGTGGTGTATTAACAACTAAAGAATAAATCGTATCATTGGTATCAGCCTTAAACATACCGATCCATCCTGCAAGCAAGCCTACCGATATCAAAGTAACGACTAAGACAGAGACAATATTTTTGTTAAATTTCATTTCCACTTCTCCCAGCAAAACTTGAAGCCGCAAACGAATGATTGCGCTTTCAAGTATATGGCATTTATTATACAGCGTTTATGGTTAGAAAAGTTGACATTTTTAGTTCAAACATGATCATTTATGCTGAAAAATCAGCCATTTCCTCATCCGGTTCATTAATCAAAGGCAATCGAATGCTCACCTTTGTTCCTTGCGGCAAATTAGATTCGTATTGCAATCCATACTGCAAGCCGTAGTGCAGTTGTATCCGTCGATGTACATTTCGATTTCCCATTCCGCTAAACGTATAGGAGGCTGTTCTGTCTTCAAGCTGGTCAATTACGTCTGACGTCATTCCCATCCCATTGTCTGCGATCGTAATGAGTAAATTTTTATCCTCCTTTGCGATTGTGATTGTGATGATTCCAGGGTAATCAATATCCTTCAGACCATGAATGATGCTATTTTCCAATATAGGCTGCAGCAATAGCTTTAACAAATAATGTCCTGAAACCTCAGAATCGATGTTCCATTCCATTTGGATCGGTCTGCCGAAACGAATCTCCATAATGTACAAATAATGCTTCAAATGGTCGACTTCATCCGCTATCGTAGTTAGAAGCCCGCCGCGGTTAAAAGAGGAAGCTAATAGCTGTGTCAACGAGTGAGTCATGTTGCGGATATTGTCCGCTTTGCTTATTAAGGCCATAAACTTAATTGCGTTTAACGTGTTGATTAGAAAATGCGGATTAATTTGCGACTGCAGCGCGGCAAATTCTGCTTTACGCTTTTCGACCTCCTGCTTCTCGCGCTGACTTATTAACTGGCGAACCTGTTCGGTCATTAGATTAAAGGAATGGCCCAGCCTCACCATCTCCAAGCTGCCTGAGCCTGTAAATTTCGCGTTCAAATCTCCACCCGTTACACGAACCATTTGGTGGAGCAGCACACGGATCGGCTTGGTCACATTGGAAACAAAATAGAAGGAAACGAGCACAAACGCTAAAATTATCAAGATAGCGAGAAACCACACAAATGAATTTACATTACGGTAATTGGCTAGCAAATCCGCGAATGGAATAATTTGAACAATGTACCAATCCGTATTGTCTACTTTTGCATACGTTATTAATTTCTTATTGTCCTCTGAGTCATCTACGAAGGACCCTTCTACCCCGCGGCTTATCTCTTTTGACCAATTGTTTACAACCTGGCTTCCCCTATCGATAACTGTATTCGAAGCGATGATTTGACCTTTGCCGCTTACAATATGCAGAACTGATTCCGAATTATCGCGTGACTGCAAAATATGATCGAAAGTTCCGCTTTCAAATGTAAATAGGATTAATTCCATTTTGGACATCCGATTCGTCGTGCTTGGAGAGAGCGCAGCGGCCATCATGTACGGATTGTAATTCCCATAAAGAGCGTTCGGAAGCATGCCTTGAAACCGGATGACGTCAGGCTTGCTAATCGTGTCTCGGTACCAATCTTGCTCGCGTACAGCAGAGTCATCCATCATCATGTTTTTCAAATAAGAATATGATTTTCCATTATCAAAAAAAAAGTTAACAGAGAGCACGCGGCCAGAGACCGATGCGGTGTACTTCTCGATCATTATTTTCAGCTTATTGGCAGCCTTCTGCTTCTCGATGCCGCTCAAACGATTAATATCAAATATGGTGAAAATGACATCCTGATCTACGCCAATCGAAGCAAACAGACCAGACATGCGGTTGATTTCCTGACTTACCGAATATGAAAGCGCTTTCGATATTTGCAGCGAGCGCCCTGTGTTTTGTTCGAGAATATCCCGTTCGTAAATGTTCAATATGACGGAGCATATTAAAAAGACAGGTACGATAACAACCGAAATAAAAAATAGTTTTAGTATGGTAGACATGCGCAAGTTTTTTTGCATATTGGCTCCTTGATTAGATGTTAGGCTTACTCCTCGTATATAACCACCTCAAGCTCATCGCTGTCAATATTCATTTTGGCAAAACCAGTTTTCTTTCTATTAATAAAGTAATGCACCCGCTCACTGTTAGCTGCAACCGCTTCCTTATCAGCAATAACCAAATATAAATTGAGTACAAAATATGACGGATTCAGTTCAAAAATGGTCATGTACCCGGTTGCATTCCCAGCGGTATACTTACCAAAAAAAGGAGGAGTCAACAATGCAAAGAAACAAAATATTTTCGATTTTATTAACAGTAATGATGATCTTTTTAGCCGTCGGGTGCTCAAACTCGAAGAGCAACAACCCGGAGGTTACTGAGTCTCCCGCTCCTGCTGCAACAAACGAGCCCACTTCTGCTGCCGAGCCAAGTCCCGATGCTGCCGGCCTTGAAGGCAAAGTTGTCTTCTGGTCCATGTGGAGCGACACCGAACCGCAAGCGAAAGTGATTAAAGTGGCAGTCGATGAATTTAAAGCTGCTAACCCAAAAGTTACTGTCGATCTGAAGTTTACAGGACGGGATATTAGAAAGCTGATTAAACCAGCACTGGACGGCGGTGAACAAATCGATATATTCGAGGATGATCCTTCCGTTACGATGGCGATCGTTAAGGACCATTTGCTGAAGCTGGATGAATATTTGGCTACACCATCTGTAGGTATGGAAGGAAAATCATTGCAAGATTCACTTATGCCAAGCTTAATGGATTGGACAAAATCATTGTCAGTAACAGCAGGACTTGAAGAAGGCCACTATGCGATTCCGCAGCAGCCGTTCGCTGTACTATTTTTCTACAACAAAGAAGTGTTTGAGAAAGCAGGAATTACGACTCCGCCTAGCTCATGGGAGCAGTTTATGGAATATTGTGAGCTGATTAAGAAATCTGGCGTTGCTCCGATCACATTCGATGATGCATACCGTGATTTGTTCATCGGCGGATACCTCAGCAGCGCAATGGGCAATGAATGGGTCGACGCACTCGTCAATGACAAAACAGGCGAGATGTGGAAAGATCCGATCATCCTTCAATTCGCCAAAGATATGGTCATGATGAAAGAGAAAGGTTACTTCTCTTCTAAGCTTGCAGGCAGTAAATACCCAGCTGCACAGCAGGATCTCGTATTCGGTCAATCCGCTGCTTATCTGAACGGCACTTGGCTTCCGAATGAAGTTTCTGCCACAGCAGGTCCTGATTTCAAATGGGGCTCCTTCCAATTCCCAACTGTGCCTAACGGCAACGGAAAAGGCCAGAATGAGCTGACATTTGGCGCACAAGCTCTTATGCTCAACAAAAACAGCAGCAATAAAGAAGCTGCTATCGAATTGGTTAAATATCTGGTAAGCCAAAAAACACAAGCTGAAATGGTGAAGCAAGCTCAAGCTATTCCCGTTTCTATCGATACAGAATGGCCTGCAGCACTCGCTGAAGCAGAAACAGCAATTAACAACGCTAAGGTCAATGCGCCTTGGGGCTACGGAATCAACAACTCCGCTGACTTCTCCAAAGGTGTAATCGTACCCGTATTTATGGAGCTTGCCGCTGGTAAATTAACGGCAGACGCTTACGTCAACAAAATGAGTGCAGAAGCCAAAAAGTTTTATGGCACAAAATAACGTTAATTAAATACTTCGATCATTGTGCAGCGATCCTTCGGATTGCTGCACAATGACGTTATAACGGATTATGAATCATATCCGGGAGGGAAATTTACATGCAAATTAAAAAACCGATGATTGCCCTTTTCCTTTTGCCGGCGGTACTCATCTATCTTGCAGTCTTTCTATATCCAACGCTTAGAGCTTTGCTGATGAGCTTCTATTCCTTGCCGTCCATCTCAAGCAAAATGTCAGAGTGGTCATTTATCGGATTCGAAAATTACACAGACCTGTTCCGCAACAGCTATTTTATGGAATCTGCATGGAATGTATTGAAAATATGGCTGTTTGGCGGCATCATCACGATTTGCTCCGCCTTCCTATTTGCTGCTATTTTATCATCCGGCGTCCGCGGCAAAACGTTCTGGCGCTCGCTCGTTTATTTGCCGAATACCGTATCTGCAGTCGTGTTATCCGTTATTTGGATTCATTATATATTCAATTCAAGCTATGGCTTCTTAACGAAGCTGTTCCGTTTCCTTGGACTCGATATGCTTGCCGATATTCAGTGGACGAGCGACAGTTATTTGTTCCTCTCCATGCTGCTGGCGTACTGCTTTGGTTCCATCGGCTACTTTATGCTTATCCTTAATGCCGGGATGGACCGCATTCCACGCGATTATTACGAAGCTGCCCTGCTCGAAGGGGCTAATCCATTGCACAAGTTTTTCCGAATCACGCTGCCGCTGCTTCAGGACATATTCCGTATGACGCTCGTTTTATGGACGGTAACAGCCGTGAATTTCTTTGTCTGGTCCGCTACCTTTGGCGGTGCGAGTGAAAGCGTCGCTACGATGACGCCGGGCTACTTTATGTATCTCAAAGTGTTTGGCGACGGCACTTCAGTTTATACGCAGGATGCCTTTAATGTAGGAGCAGGCGCGGCAGTAGGCGTTAGTATTACGATATCAATTCTAATCCTATCCGCCATCATCAATCAGTTCTTCCGTAAAGAACGTCTTGAATATTAAAGATGAGGTGTTAGCATGGTTAATAAAATTCGGTACGTCCCGCTCTATTTGTGGCTGCTGTTCACGATTGTATTGTTTGGTTTCGCCATTCTAGCTTCACTGAGCACAACAAGAGGCATTTTTACAAATTCATTATTTGAGAGCGGCATTCATTTCTCCAATTATATTGATTTATTCAAAACCCAGAAGATGGGACGGTACTTTCTGAACAGTGTCATTTATACCGTTTCAGCTTGCGTCGGTGTTCTCGTATTCGCTGCTCCTGCCGCTTATGTTTTGGGCAGAGTAAAATTCCGCGGCAAAAAAATAGTCAATCTAATGTTTTTATCCGCAATTTCCATCCCTGGCCTGCTCATATCCATCCCGCTTTTTTCATTGTTCGTTGAGTTGAAGCTTACGGGTTCCATTATTACGCTCGTATTAATCTATATTTTCACTAATATTCCGTTTAGCGTATTCCTTCTCACCGGATTTTTCGCTTCCATTCCTAAGGAATTGGAGGAATCAGCAGCTGTTGACGGCTGCGGCCCTATTCAAACGTTTATCAAAATTGTATTGCCGGTTGCCCAGCCTGGCCTGATCACAGTTTCTATTTTCAACTTTATGTCGATATGGAATGAGTATTTGTATGCGCTTATATTTGCTGGTGATCCGAAATATCATACGCTCGCGCTTGCATTGCAATCCATCGTACTCGGCTTTACCAACACAGGAAACTATTCCGGTATTTTTGCAGCATCCATTATCGTATTTTTGCCTACATTCATTTTGTATTTGTTTATTTCCAAGCGCATTGTTGCAGGCATTACGGTTGGATCAGTAAAAGGATAGAAAGGAGTTCATTCACCATGCGTGTATATCAGTCTACCTTACGGATCGAAGGCTCAAGCATTGGCGGTCAAAATCCACTGCCGATGTTCCGAAATCGTCAAAAACATAGAGAAGTCAGCGATAACGGCACTCTTCCAAGCGAGCTGCGATCAAAGCTAGGATATGAAGCAGGGGAACGTTATTTACCCTACCGAATGCAGGATCGTTATACTAGAGATCGGAAAAATCTATTGCTAGAAACTATCGTGCTGGAAAATGAACATTTGCAGGCTGTTTTTTTACCTGCTTATGGTGGAAGATTGTATTCTCTTACGGAGAAAAAAACGAATCGCAGCCTTCTCTATACGAATCCGGTGCTGCAGCCTGCCAACCTAGCCATATTGAACGCTTGGTTCTCTGGAGGAATCGAGTGGAATATCGGTCAGCTCGGACATACGTTTACCACATGCTCCCCCGTTCATGCAGCCATTCTGCAAGATGAGAAAGGAAACGATTTTCTAAGGCTGTATGATTACGAGCGCTGTAAAAACGTATTTTGGCAAATTGACTTTCATCTGCCCACTGGTTCAAACAAGCTCATTCTTTATGTGCGGATCATTAATGACAATGACAAGTCGGTTCCGATGTACTGGTGGACGAACATCGCTGTAGAGGAAACACCGCAAGCCCGTCTTTTTTCGTCAACAGATGAAGTCATTTATATTGACCATAAAGTGAAAGGATTTGGCCTTGGCAAGCTGCCGTATCTGCCGACTGTACCGGGCAAAGACATCACCTATCCGCTGAGCTTTCCTTTCTCGAATGAATATTTCTTTCAAACGAAGGCAAGCTGTAATGCTCCTTGGGAAGCTGTCGCTTATGAGGATGGACGATTGTTTTATGAACGCTCCACCTCTCTTCTCCGTTATCGCAAAATGTTTTGCTGGGGAAACCATGCCGGAGGAAGACGATGGTGCGATTATCTTGCTAACCCCGGTGAAGGAAATTACATTGAAATTCAAAGCGGCTTAGCGCCAACGCAGCTGCATGGACTTGATATGCCTGCTCAATCGGAGTGGGATTTCACGCAAGCAATCGGCATGACCGATATTAAAATCGACAAAGCCCACCAACAGGATTGGAATCAGGCGAATCAATACATTCGAGATTGTGTCGATCATCATATCGATGCCGAAGAAATGGAGAAGCTGCATGAGTCCATGCGAATTCTCGCACAACAAGCGCCTGAGCAAGTCCTTTATACGGGTTCTCCATGGGGTGCGCTAGAGCAGCTGCGCCGAGAACTGAAGGAAAATCGAACGATTCCTGAAGGCTTTTATTTTACGAAGCTAAGCACAGCGCCCGAAGCCGAGCATAGTGATTGGCTCGCCCTTCTTGAAACAGGAACGCTTCCAGACCACGGCGTGCAAGAAGTGCCAAAAGCATGGATGGTTCAGGATGAGTGGCTTGCCCTGCTTGAAGAGAGCCTTGAGCACCAAGAGAACCAATCATGGAACGCTTATATGCATTTGGGCATCATGCTTTATGAGCGAGGAATGGAGCAGGAAGCTATCGATGCATGGGAGAAATCGATAGACATTCAACCCTCCGTATGGGTATATCGAAATCTAGCTGAAGCGATGAAATATGTAGGACGAATCGATCTGGCGCTTGCCTACTGGAAGAAAGCCTATCTCGTTTCCAACTCGTTCCCTGATCGTGCTTTGGCTGAGGAATACTTAAATTTGCTTATTGCTGACAAACAGTACGAAGAGGCGTGGCAAATGTACAAAGAATTGCCTGAAGCCTATTCGAGCAGTGACCGCATTCAAATTATAGTAGGCGTTGCCGCACTTGAGCTTGAACAGGATGCATTCGTTAAGCAATTGTTCCTTAAGGAATTTGCGGTCATACGTGAAGGTGAAATATTAATCATAGAGCTATGGTATAAATACAATGCCAAGAAGCTTGCACAATCAAGGAATGAATCCTATTCCGAAATACATCTTGAAGAGGCGAAAAATAAATTTCCGCCGCCAACCAATATTGACTTCAGAATCATAGGTGAATAAAAAGATGACGGTGCGTAGTAACGTGCCGTTTTTCTGTGCTTTGAGCATGCTGCCTCGCCCTATTCTGTTCCGTTTTAGGCATAATATAAAAATTGAAATTGGCTGTAGACATATACAAATTTTGTGTGTTACATTGATTAACATAGAGGCATGAACGAAAAACAACCATCAAGAATGGATGGCTAGAAGTAACTTGGTTGATTCTATAGTGTGTCCTGCACCTTTAGTCTCATCTGAATTACTTTTTTTATAGGCCTAAAGTTAAAGCGCTTAAATTTTTTATTTTTTTGCATTTAAATTAAAGCGCTTTAATTTTGTTTAAGCTGGATTACATGCAAAGGAGGCTGCGAATCTGTCGACGGTTATACAACTATAATTTTAGGAGGAGTTTTAATTGCGCACTTTAAAAGCAAACAAAAGTATGATGAAATGGATGGGCCATGTCTTTCTCTGCTCAGCGATGCTTCTAACTTTATTGGGTGCACCCGCTCCACTTCAAACGAAGGTGCATGCTGCAGGAGAGCTTAGACCATTTCCGCAGCAGCTGAGCTATCCTGGCATTATAAAACCTAACCATGTCACTCAGGCAGCTATGAATACAGCAGTTTCGAGTTATTATACTTACTGGAAATCAACCTATTTAAAAAATAACCTCTCCTCATTGCCAGGCGGCTATTATGTCAAAGGGGATATTACAGGAAGCGCTGAAGGTTACGACCCGCTTGGTACTTCAGAGGGGCAAGGCTATGGCATGGTCATCACCGCTTTGATGGCAGGTTTTGATTCAAATGCCAAAACCATTTATGACGGCCTATTCAAAACCGCTAGAGCTTTTAAAAGTTCGGGCAACTCAAATCTTATGGGCTGGGTTGTTGCAGACGCTGCTGGAGCACAAGGACATTTTGGCTCCGCTACCGACGGTGATTTGGACATCGCTTATTCCTTAATACTTGCTGACCGGCAATGGGGATCAGCTGGCACGATTAATTATTTGGCAGAAGCCAAAAAAATGATTACGAACGGTATCAAGGCGAGCAATGTCACGACGAATAACCGCCTGAACCTTGGCGATTGGGATGCTAAGAGTGCATTAAATACCCGTCCCTCCGACTGGATGCTCTCGCATTTAAGAGCTTTTTATGAGGTGACAGGAGATCAAACCTGGTTGAATGTCATTAACAACTTGTACACGGTTTATAGTCAGTTCTCAAGCGCCTATTCAGCTAGCACAGGGCTGATTTCAGATTTTGTTGTCGACAATCCTCCAAAGCCAGCTCCACAAAACTACTTAGATGAATTCCCAGAAACTAACGAATACAATTACAATGCAAGCCGGGTTCCATTAAGAATCGTAATGGACTATGCTTTCTACGGCGACACGAGAGGCCGGGATATTGCTAACAAAATGGCCGTATGGATCAAAGGCGCCACAAGCGGCAATCCGAATAACATTAAAGATGGATATAAACTAAATGGCGGAGTTAGCGGTTCCTACGCAACTGCTGTTTTTGTATCGCCGTTTATTTCAGCAGCAACCACGAGCAGCACGCACCAAGCATGGGTAAATGCAGGATGGGATTGGATGAAAAACAAAAAAGAATCCTATTTCAGCGATTCCTTCAATTTGCTTAATATGTTATTCATTTCAGGAAACTGGTGGATACCAACTGCTGGTGGAACTACGGACACCCAAGCACCTACTGCACCAGCGAATTTGACTGCATCCGCTGCATCAAGCAGCCAAATTAATTTGAACTGGTCAGCTTCTACCGACAATGTTGGCGTATCAGGTTATCAAGTATTTCGCGGCGGCACATTAGTAGGCTCTCCTTCTGGCACGACCTATACTGACACTGGCCTAAACGCTTCCACGTCATATAGTTATACAGTGAAGGCCATTGATGCTGCGGGCAATCTTTCTGCGAGCAGCAATACAGCCAGCGCAACAACGAGTCCGAATTCAACAACAACGAACCTTGCTTTAGGCAAGACCGCTGTAGCAAGCTCAATTGAGGGAACAGGATTTGAAGCTTCCAAAGCGACGGATGGCAATTCGACGACAAGATGGGCGAGTGTTGAAGGAAGCAACAACGAGTGGATTTACGTAGACCTTGGTTCCATTCAAAACGTCAACCGTGTGAAATTAAACTGGGAAGCCGCTTACGGTAAAGGCTATAAAATCCAAGTTTCCACAAATAGTACAACTTGGACAGACGCTTTTACAACGACAACAGGCAATGGAGCCATCGATGATATTACGTTTGCATCCAAAAGCGGAAGATATGTAAGAGTGCTTTGCACGGCGCGAGGCACAGCTTACGGATACTCACTTTTTGATTTCGAGGTATACGGCTCTTAATAGTTAAGCACACACAAAGCCTGACCGATAACTGTCGGTCAGGCTTTGTTTTGTTTGCCTCTCATTTAACGAAGGCCGTCTAGAAGCTTACGCAGCGTCTGCAAACAATCCTCCATCGCTTCAGCAGCCTCAGCAGTATCCGATATTTGTGCGAGCCAAAGCGCCGCTTCATTCATAGCTCCCGACAACAAATGAGTGGCAGCATCCAGACGAACACCCTTAAGGTAGCCCTGCTGCTGCATCATTTCCAGCTGTTCAAGCAGCAATTTCATCGACTGCTTCTCATCCAGAAGCCGCCACTCCTCCCAACCAAGCACGGCAGGACCATCGATTAGCATGATCCGCCTGTTTTGCGGCTCGATTGCGACAGTCACAAATGCACGGCATCCCAGACATAATTGCTCCCACAAATCGTCGCTAAGGGATGCCTCTTCCTCCAGCCGCTGCGCTACTTCAGATTGAACAAGTGAAAGCACCGCTCGGAATAAACCTTTTTTACTGCCAAAATGGTGATAAACAGCCCCCCGAGTGACTTCAGCATCTTTGGCTATTTCCTCTAGTGAACTGTCCGCAAACCCGAAAGTGGTAAAATGATGCCTCGCCACTTCCTCTAGCTTATGAATCGTCTCTTCCGTATCTTTTTTCGTTTTCCTCATCCTGCTGCTCCTATTTTCTTAAAAGCTCAGAAGGAGCTTCAAGCAAGCTCATTTAATTATCAGCTGCTGCTCCCTCTTGCTGCCACACTGATTGCACATAGTTCATGCTTTCTTGCTCCGAGGGCGGAATAATTGCAATGACATCTATTAATACGCCGCCGGGATCAGAGAGAATAAAATGTCGTTGCCCAAAATCCTCATCGCGAATATCCTGCTCCAAAGACAGCTTCGCGTCAAGGACCAAGCGCTTGTACTCACTATCTACATTATCAACTTCCATGTTAAGAATCAATCCTTCAGCTCTCTTACGATAGCTCGCGGGAACCGTGGAATGACTTGCTGATAGCAGCGCTAATTCATAAAAGCATTGCCCTTCACCCGTCTTCCGCAAGCTCACATACCAGTCAGACTCGTACACAACTTCAAAACCAAAGTAACGTTGATAAAAATTAGCACTTTCCGCTACATCCTGTGACATAACAACAGGATAAAAACTGTTCATTTTCAAATGGAAGCTCTCCTTTAGTATTCATAGGATTGAATATAGTTGGATTTTAACATACATACTGTATGTATGTAAATAGAATATGATTTACTTTGCATGTTTAAGTGACTTAACCCAATAATATAAAATTTGACAATTAATCATCAAGCACTTATTATAACCATAACAGATATATCAACAATGGATATATCCATTAAAGATACATCTTTGAAGTGGGGGTGATCTATTGTCTAGAAATAACTCGCTGCAAATGGATCAGTTAACTGATTCTGCCTACTACATTTTGCTTGCTCTACTATCGCCAAAACATGGGTACGCAATCATGAAGTATATCGAAGAACTGACGAGCGGTGAGATTAAGATTGGGCCAGCTACTCTCTATACCTTGATCAAGAAATTGCAAGAAACCGACTTTATTGTGCTTAATGAAGACGAAGACGAGCGCCGGAAAACCTACCACGTCACCGAAAAAGGAAGATCTATTATCGCTAGTGAAATCGAGAGAAGACTAAGAATGGCGCAGCACGGTAATGTTGCACTGCAATCTGCGAAGGAGGAATTTAATGATGGAAATGGATAAAAAGACTCGTTATATGGCATCAGCAGGGCTTGCTTTTGCAGAACACAAAGAGATGAACAAGCTAAGCAAACTATCCGAGCAAGGATGGTTTTTAGAAAAATTCTCCTTTTTAGGTTATACACTGCGCAATGGACCCAGCCATAAACTTATTTATTGCCTCGATATACGTCAATTACAAGAGAACGAACTAAACAATTATAGAGAAATATTCGAAGCTGGCGGTTGGAACCATGTATGCTCATCAGGCGATCTTCATGTTTTTTCGGCGGAACCAGGAACAGAACCCATATACACAGATCGAACATCGACGTTTGAGAAATATTCAAGAACACTTAGTTTGTACAAAATGGCTTCATTTATCTTGTTGGTTTTAACGATTGGCATTATCGGACTGCTTTATTTATCTGCTGAAGTATGGCAGAATGTCATTATTCAAAATGCCGCTGCAGTAGGTTTGGTATTTTTCTCTATTTTACTAGTCCCGTCAATTATGATGTTCGTGGCCTATTCCCTCCGAGTAAACAAGCTTAAAAGCTAGAATGGAATTGCTATACGGAGAAATGACCTTTCGGAAATTAAGAAGGTCATTTCTTATGTCAGGCTATCGATAGCTCAATCCAAAGTTTCTTGAGTATTCATTATTTAAGGTCACAGGCAGCTTCCCCTGTGGCTTGGAACCAAATATGACCTTCACAGCAGCTTCCCACGATATCGGAATCGGTGTTATCCAGTACCAATTATCAAGCGCATAGGTTGAAATATATGCCTTCACGTTCGGATATTCCAAAATATCGCTTGGGTTTCCCAGGGAGACAGCTGCTACCGGCTTTCCAGTTGCAAGTAATCCGTTCACCAGATCCACTTGCCCTTGCGGTATTTGCTGATCCGACTTCGTAAAAACAATAATTCGATCTGCATTTTCAGCCTTCTCGACCGCTTTCTTAACCGCTGACCTTGTAGCATCTAACACTTCTCCCGCAGCTTCTGCTGCCTGATAAGAAATGACTTTGCCTTTGCTTATTTGCCTAACTGCTTCTGCAATCTGATCCGCATAAGCCATACTTACGACAAGCGTTGTCTGATTTGCTTCCGCATCAAATGGAAGGACATTGTCATTTTTGATGAGCGTTATGGAATCCAGTGCCATTCGCTCAGATAACTCACGGTGTTCTTTTTTCCCTACTACCTGGCTCACATGATTAATGTCTACCAAACGATGCTCAAACATCTCTAACTTGAATTTATAGGTTAGTATCCGTTCCACCGATTCATCCACTCGGCTTCTCTCGAGCTTGCCGTCCTGCAATGCTTCATAAAGGGACTCCAACGTATCGAATTGATCAGCTTCAGAGCCATTTGCCATGACGATATCTGCTCCCGCATTGATGGCCATAACCGCCGCTTCACCCGCTCCCCAATTGTCGGATATCGCTTGCATCACCATAGCATCTGTGACAATGATCCCTTTAAAACCCATTTCCTTTCTCAACAATCCTGTAAGAACTTTCTTTGAGAGTGTTGCAGGAAGTTCAGCATCAATCGCTTCAATAATAATATGTGAAGTCATAATAGACTCGATTCCTTGGTCGATTACTGCTTGAAATGGAGGGAGATGCACGGTTCGCAGCACTTCTTCGCTGTAAGACACTTTGGATAACGACATATGAGTATCAAAACCTGTATCCCCATGCCCTGGAAAATGCTTGGCGCTGGATATCATTCCTTCGCTTTGATAACCCCTCACCTCTGCAACAGCCATATCGCTTACAAGCTTCGTGTCTTCTCCAAAAGACCGAACACCAATCACTGGGTTCATCAGGTTCGAATTGACATCAACGACCGGCGAGAAACTCCAGTGAAAACCCATTGCTTTGGATTCAACAGCCGTCAAGCGCGCAGCTTGTTCCGCATAATCCACATTTTGTGTAGCTCCAATTGCCATCTGTCTTGGCAATACCGTTGCCTCATCAGGTACTCTTTGAGCTGCGCCATATTCCAAATCGCCAGAAATAAATAGAGGGATACCTAATCTGGATTCAGATGCCAGTTGCTGGAGCGCATTAGTAAACCGGGCAGTATCGGCAGCAGAATTCATTCGTCGATTCAAGAGGGCACTGCCTACACCGTATTCCTTGATCATTTTATTTGAGAACGAATCTGCTTGACCCGTAGGTGTATACATTACAAGCTGGCCTATCTTTTCCTTGTCCGTCATTTGACTTACAAGCTGTTTAGCTTTGCTCGCATTGGATATCTCTTTGTCTGTAGATTCCGAAGGTGATGGTGTTTGAACCGTTTCGGGTTCATTACTCTTTTTTTGGAAGTCTATTACGAATATTAGAGCTATGGCGATAACCATTACAAATGTAAATAACATAACTGATCGCTTCTTCATCGTTACCTTCCTTTGCTTATTCATTTCGGATGATATGAGTTAATGCTTCCCATATGTTCCGAATAAATCCCCCTTCATTCACATTTCTTGCCTAGTGTAGCACGACCATTTTTAGGAGAACAATATTGGAAAACCATTATTTATTATAGTTATCCACGCTTTTAAATCTGCTCAAAAAACAAAACTCCTAGCCATTTGTTGACTTGGAGTGTGCTTATTTTACTAGAATTGCTGGTGGTATTATCGCGTGATGACTATACAAAACCTCCATAAATGACAGCTGGTGAAGCATGACTTCAATCAAATCTATAAACCTCCAACTGCTTTGAAAAACGTTGACAACGGTTGTTTCAGTTACTACTGAAATGTACAACCCTATAACACAAGATCGCATTATAGTTGAAAGCAAAACGTTATAAAACCTATAACTAACGAACCCAGAAGTGCTTATTTAAAGCATTCGTAGTGGAATAAAATTGTAACGAACTCCAGAAACGTTATTTCGAGAAAAACAGCTCATAAGACCCTGTAAAACTTGTAATAGCGCCAATAAGGTTCGTTAAAATCTGAGAACAATCGTTTTCTGCATAATAAGCATGATACAGTTCCTTAGAGAGTCGACTTGGGGCTGACTAGAGCAAATCGATTTTTGCATCGCAGCTTGCCAAAGGTAAAACTAGTGCTTAGCTTGCTCTCGCTTGCCCATAATCGGTTTAAGCAAACAATCATTCACCAAATAAAAAAATAACGGTAAAGGGACAGCCCTTCACCGCTATTTTTTCATGTTCTATAATATCTCTGCTCAAAGCGAGCGCTCACTTTGGCGAATTCGCTACTACTGCTGGAACAGCTTCCCCTGTTCACATTTATTCTACTGTGATTTCACCGATCAAGCCCTTCTCGGAATGAGGACCAACCATCAGCTGGAAAATGCCAGGCTCAACCGACAAACGGTCGTCTGCTCCTATGATGGCAAGCTCCGAAGGGGTTACCGAGAATGTCACCGTCTTCATCTCACCGGCACTTAAGCTCACCTTGGCAAAACCTTTTAGTTTTTTGAGAGGCTGTGTTACGCTTGCCGCTGCATCACGAATGTACAGCTGCACTACTTCTTCACCTATAACGCTGCCTGTATTCGTAACATTTACAGAAACAGATACGGAATCCGAGCTGCTTATGCGAGCTGAGCTCACGACAAGATTGTCATATTCAAAGTCGGTATAGCTCAGACCGTACCCGAACGGATATAATGCTTGCACTGGAGCATCGATATATCTTGAAGAATACACGCCTCCTGGAGGACGTCCTGTGTTCTTCCGGTAATAATAAAGCGGGATTTGACCTACACTCCGCGGGAATGTTGCTGTGAGCTTACCGCTTGGGTTGTAGTCACCAAACAAGACATCAGCTATTGCATTGCCGCTTTGAATACCTAAGTGCCATGCTTCTACAATTGCTGTTGCCGTGTCATCCAGCCAAACGGTTGTCAGCGGACGGCCATTGAACAATACAACGATAACCGGCTTGCCCAGCTGTATTGCTGCTTCAACGAGCTCACGCTGCTTACCGGGCAAGTCCAGTTCTGATCTGGAGTTTCCTTCACCGCTCATCGTCAGACTTTCGCCTACTGCAATAATAGCAGCATCCGCCCCAGCAACTGCTGCCAGCGCCTGTTCAAAGCTGCTCTCGTCTTCACTTTCAATGCCGCAGCCTTCCGCATATAGCAGCTGTGTGTCTGCCGATATTTTCGCTTTAATGCCATCAAGCAGTGAAACGACATCATCCGCATTGCCGTCGGCCGCCCAGCAGCCAAGCGGATCTTTCGTGTTCGCTGCCATCGGTCCAATAACAGCCAGTGTTTTCAGCTGCTTAGAAAGAGGCAGAATACGATTATTATTTTTAAGCAGAACGATAGACTCTCTTGCTGCCTCGCGCGCCAATGACACATGCTCCTCTGACAAAATAACACTTTGGCTTCGTTCTGGATTTACGTATGCATTCTCGAACAATCCTAGTTTCATCTTTACAGCTAAAATTCTGCCTAGAGCGGCGTCGATCAGACTCTCGGCAACCCGTCCCTCTTGAACGAGCTTCGGCAAGTATTTGTAGAATATGCCTGAATGCATATCCATATCCGTACCTGCTTTAATCGCAATTTCACACGCTTCCTCCGCATCTCGGGCAACACCATGAGTGATTAATTCGCCTAGAGCATTGTAATCACTAACGATGACGCCTTCAAAGCCCCATTCCTCACGCAAAATTGTCGTAAGCAAATAACGGTTGGCACATGCAGGAATGCCATTCAATTCATTAAAGGATGCCATAATGCTAAGCGCTCCAGCTTCAACCGCTTTACGAAACGGCGGCAAAATAACTTCACGCAGCACGCGATCCGATACGTCTACCGTATTATAATCCCTGCCCGCTTCCGCAAATCCATATCCGGCAAAATGTTTAGGACAGCTCGCTACAGAGAGGCTTTCGCTTGAAGCATCATCGAGCTCGGCGCCCTCAACCCACGCTTTTGCCATAATCTCGCCTACATAAGGGTCTTCTCCCATCGTTTCGGCAATTCTTCCCCATCTAGGATCTCTCGTAATATCGATCATCGGCGCAAACACCCACGAAATACCGTCGGAAGCTGCTTCCTTAGACGCTGCTGCTGCTGTTCTTCTAATCAGATCTGGGTTCCAGCTTGCCGATTGAGCGAGTGGAATAGGGAATACTGAACGGTAGCCGTGAATAACGTCTCTCCCAACGATCATCGGTATGCCAAGGCGTGACTTTTCAATGGTTTGTTTTTGCAGTGTATTCGCTTGTTCAACGCCTGATAAATTAAACAACGAGCCTAACATTCCTTTATCGATGAGATCCTTCATGATTAGATTGATCTCACCGCCGGCATCCGGATTTATCGCATGAAAGCCCCAGTCAAATTGCGACATTTGGCCAATTTTTTCTTCTAATGTCATTTGGGAAATCAAGGACAATACTTTCTCCTTTATTTCCGACGAGAACAACTTCTTGTTTCCTGCCATCGATAACAACTCCTTCATGTATATACTGTCCATTATGAAGGAAATAGACAGGCATGTGTAGAAACAAACTAATGATAAACATCAACGATCTGCTTATGGAAGAGGAGAAACAGTAATGAAGGAAACTGGAATAAAGCTCGATTATTGTGCCTTTATGTACCATAATACGCCTTTTAGACATACCTTTAAATCCGGCCTCGAAACCTATATCATTCGATTGCAGACTGAAGGCTTATGCCAAGCATTGATTGCAGGGCAGGTCGATATCATCGAGCCTGGCGACCTTCTTCTGTTTGCCCCCGGTGAAGTTTATGATCTGAGAATTGGCGAGCTTGGGCCAAGCGGAGACTATTATGTGATCTGCAGCGGTTCTTGGCTTGATGCATGGTGGAAGCTTCAGCGAAGACCCCAAAAAACAAAAATAGGTGAGAACGGGAGAATAGCAGCTTTATGGCAGCAATTAATACTAGAAAGCAGACGGCATGACGGCGGTAATCCTGAACTATTGTGTACGCTGATGCAATCACTTTGCTATTTGCTCGATAGAGCCATAGATGAAGCAACCTCATACAACTCCGGTCCCAAGCTGCTCGCTTATAAAATAAAGCTTTATATCGAGGAGCATGCAGCGATTCCGTTCACTTTATCCGATGCTGCGAAACATACGGGACTTAGCGTATCCCGCTCGGTTCAGCTGTTCAAAGCTGAATTCGGCATGTCCATTATGCAATATGCCCAGAAGGTGCGTCTGGCGATGGCGCTGGAACTAATGGGCAAAAGTCCGCTTACGCTCGAACGTATTGCCGAAGAAACCGGATTCGGCAGCTATACTTACTTCCATCGCGTGTTCCAGCGGTATTACGGCATCTCACCTGGCGCATACCGAAAACAAATGACAGAAAAACAATAAGCCACGTCCAGAGGACGTGGCTTATTGTTTCATTTCCTTTAAACGGATTACATTCGAATTAGGATTGTATGATTGCATCTTCTGAATTGTTTTTAAAATATTGCTTCAAACCTTCAACAATAGCTTTCGCAGCACGATCTTGTCCATCTTCTCCAAGTAAAACGGCTTCTTCAACGGGGTTTGTCAAATAACCTACTTCGAGCAAAATCGCCGGCACCTTGCTTAGTGAAAGAACCTTTAACTCTTCATTCCGTATTCCGCGATCCCGAAAGCCCATTGCCTTTACAACTTGATTATGCATAGTCTGAGCTAATTCAATATTTTCATCAAAACGATAAAACGTTTCAATTCCACCAACATTCTCGTCCTTATAGGTGTTCGCATGAATGGATAGAAGAACATCTGCTTCCATTTGATTTGCTATATCAGGACGTACGTCCAGATCAATAAACGTATCATCATTCCGGGTTAGATGCGGCTCAAACATGTTCTCTTGCTTTAACAGCTCGTACACTTTCTGAGATAACGATAGTGTAAAATGTTTTTCCCTTTTTCCGCTAGCTCCTTCCGCCCCAGGATCTTTGCCGCCATGCCCTGCATCAATGACAACTTTGTATATCCTATCTGGTTTTCCATCCAAGGATTGCTGCTTCGTTGGAACAATTGGCGGATTGGCTGACAGAGCTTGCGACTTTTCTTCTTTGTTTGCGGCAAAGCCTATTAAAGTTACACTAATTAAAACTAGAGTGAATAAAAGCACAATTAGCCTGACTATTCGCGATTTTCGTTTTTTCGTATACGAGTACATGTTGTCCTCCTAAGTAATAGATGTTTAGCAGCTTCTTTATTTATACATAATCCTCATTTCGAGCACTTCTCCAATTTGTAAACAAGTTGTATCTAAAAATGTTGAAATGCGTCGGCTTATGAAACACAAAAAAACAGCCATCACCGATGGAAGCAGTGATAGCTGTTTGGAAACATGTTTTATTTAAACTCAATGATGTAATTCATCGATAACTGTACGGACAATTGGCTTTTTACTTGAGCGTCAAATGACTTCCAGCCGCTCAAATAGAGCTTGTTGCCCGATGGACTCCACTCCATTTGACCCGGATTTATTCCTTTGAACACCTCCTGTTCATTCAAAAGATTGTTTCCTTGCAATTTGGCAATATAGATATTCAGCGAATCTTTCGAGTATGCAATATATTTGCGATCCCTTGTTAAACGGAAATTACCCACTTGCTCACCTAAAATCGTGGTAGCTTTATTGCGGCGATCATATGCAAACAGCAAATTGTTCTCGCTGACAAACAAAATTTGATCATTATTGAGAAAGTCTACCGTCCCATCACGATTCAACAGATGATTATACAAACTGGAAATTCCAGTGCCGTCTATTTTACCGAACAAGATCGATTGTCCATCATACATTTGTCTGATGATCAATACCGTTTCTCCATTATCAGAAATTTTCGCATATCTCGACCAGCTTTTCTCACTTTCATACGGAACATCATATTTCTTCATCTTTTTAGTCGTAACGTCGTAAACGGCAAGCTTTTCTACTTTCTGATCATCCCATATGAAAAAAGAGAGATACCGGCTGTTGTTAGACCAGATCATCGTAGCCGACAAAGAGTCCTGCATATCCTCGACAGTAATCGCCTTGCCATCAATCTGGCTGTAGATCTTCAGGGTTCTGTTTTTGTTATTATCCCAACCGTAAACTGCGATTTTAAGCCCATCTGGGGACACCATGCTTGCTTCTGAATATTGATTGAAATTCATAACCTCTTTCATCGTCTGATTCTTATAATCAAAGCGCTGCAAGGTTTGAGTAAAATCTATATTTTTGAGCATGCCTAGAATCTGCTCATTGTCTGACCATCCGAGAATTTGGATTTCACTCTCCTCTTCCTCAAACATGCGATAGATTTTGCTTACTTCAAAATCACCGTTCGAATGGGCCAATTCTGGTGCCGCTTCTGTATCTGGTATAACGACGGTTCTTGAATTAAATTTCGTAGATGCGCAGCCCGACAAAATAACGAGGATAAGCAGAGCAAATACTGATTTTCTAATCACGAGGTCACCTGCTTGTTATCAAATTGCGGGATGTGAACAATTACGCTTGTTTCTCTATCCTCGCTTTGGATTTGAATGGTTCCTTGATGTTCTTCAACAATGGCTTTGCAAATGCTAAGCCCCAATCCGCGGCTCCCGACTTCTTTCACAAGACGACCATTTTCTCTATAAAAGGGTTCATAAATACGGGCTAAATGTTTTGGTGCAATGACATCTCCCTGATTTATAAAAGTGAATTGTATGACCTCGGAGATCAGACCTGCCTTCACTATAATTTCAGAGGAAGCATCGCTGTATTTAATCGCATTATCAATCAAGTTGATAAACAGCTGTCTTAATTTAGTTGGACTGCCCTCAATGATGAGATGATCTTCTAATTCGCAAACAATATTTTTGTTATACTTTTGGGCTTTGAACGCCATACCTTCACAAACGCTTAGCAAAATAAACCCTGCATCAACCATTTCATAGGATGCTTTAGAATCTGTTTCCTTAGACAACTCCAATAGCTGCAAAACCATTTCGTGAAGACGAGCACTTTCATCCGCTATATGCGCAATACCTTTCTCGAAAAAAACCTCATCATTTTGCCCATTGTCTTTGATCATCTGCGCGTAGCCCATGATAGAAGTTAGAGGTGTTTTCAGCTCATGGGTAACATTGTCGTAAAATTGCTTGCGATGCTGGTTTAACTCTTTAAGGCGGTCACGGTCCTTTTCTATTTTGCCAATTTGAAGTCTAATTTTCTCAATCATTTGATTGAAGTTATGAGCAAGCTTGCCCAGCTCGTCCTTTCGGTTTAAAGAGATATGGACATTAAGATTGCCGTTTATCACTTCCGTTGAAACTTTGGTCATCTTGACGATGGGCAGTGTAATGTTCCAGAACAATGCATAACAAAGCAGCAAGCCCATTGCAAAGATAGCGATCGTTACATACAAAATGACATCTAATATTTGCCTGCTGTTCTCATAAAGCATCGATACATCTTTGGAAAATCGTAAAATACCTATTTTTTCACCGTCAATGACAACCGGATATGAAAAATAGATCGTAGATATTTTTTCTTGATGGGAGATGGTATAAGCGGTTTCTCCCTTGAGAGCATGCTTGAAATCGTCTCCAAGTGGACTCATGAAGGGAGCACTGTCCGATGCAGCAAGCTGCTTGCCCTTTAATGAATAAACAGCCACTTGGCTAGACGTAATATTTTTCAAATCAACAACCAACTCTTTAGACATCTGCTCGAAATAAATTTCATCATGACTATAATGATTGATCATAAACGTCTGTTTTACATAAACATTGCTGTTTTTCTTCATCGTATTCAAATCCTGCGTAATGATGGTTTCGTTGCTGGATTCAATAATTTGCATGACAAAATGATGCAGCAGCAATAGCGAGGTGACAAAAATAACTAACAATCCGATTAAAAACTTAACCTTGATAGACTGTACCATATTCATTCCACATTCTTCTCGAATTTGTACCCGACACGAAATACCGTAGTAATGATGTCATTGGCATCAAGCTTTTTGCGCAAACGCTGAATATGAATATCCACGGTTCGAGTATCACCAAAATAATTATAGCCCCATACTAAATCAAGCAAATTTGATCGAGTAAATACGCGTCCTCTAGAGCTCGTCAAAGTCATCAATAGGTCAAATTCTTTTGGTGTCAGCTCAATGAGCTCATTGTCTTTTTTGACCATTCTTTCGGGCACATTAATTTCTATCGTTTTGAACTTGATGATTGCTGGTGCTGCTTCTTCGTTCACAGCCGTTATAGGATTGATTCTGCGCAGTAATGTACGAATGCGGACGATTACTTCACGCATATCAAATGGTTTCGTAATATAGTCGTCGGCGCCAAGCTCCATTCCGATAACTTTGTCGGAAATATCAGACCTAGCCGTAATCATGATGATCGGAAGCATGTATTTCCCCATAATTTGCTTGCAAATATCAAGTCCGCTTTGATCGGGAAGCATCCAATCAAGCAGCAGCAGATCAGGCTTGAACGCTTCGATTTCTCTTAAGCCATCCTTGCCGTTATGGGCAAGCTTGGTTTGAAATCCCTCTTTCTGCAAGCCATATGCAAGCAAATCAGCTATCGCTTCTTCATCTTCTATGATCAATATTTTGGTAAGCTCCATTCGTTCATCTCCATTCACCCTTGATCGTATCACAGCCTCGTTTTCACAAACAACTAAGCCCACAAAAGTTTACAGTATTGAAACAAGTCGGATGCATAACAGTTGGATATACTTAGCATGCGCAAAAAAGCAAATATCGACTATTAAAATTTGAAGTTGCTCGCTGTGTACGAATAAAAAAACGCAACCCATATCGGGTTGCGCTAAATACATTTTGATTTGTAAATGTTAGCCTATGCCATGCTCTTTTCGAATGTTGTACATTTCTTGAATCAACAGATCTCCTGGATCCCGGTTCAACTGCAAATGAATCAACAAGAAATGCAAAGAAATCGCACATACGTTATTTCCGCCTGTGAGTGCCGGAAATCCAGCTTCAAAGACTGGACCGTGGTCTTCCTTCCAAGCAAGACCTGCATGCACCTGCTCCGCAGCAAACTCTTCCGTTACTGCTTTTATACATTCCGGAACGAGTATATTGTCAATTATCTCTTTAGCCTCAGTTTCGGTCGTTGCTGGTTTTGGGAGGGGCTTGCCACCCTTCGTCTCCATAAGTTCAACGAAAAAGGAAGACATCCATACTGCAGGGTCATTGTCCGATTGGAACCTGTTAAGCAACTCATGCAGAAAAAAACCGCAGGAATATCTACTACCCGATTCATCCTTCACATGAAATATAAAAACTGGGCCATAATCATGGAAATTCGAAACCTGTGCCTCAACATCGTTATACTGTATTCTTAAAGCTGCAAGGCCATTATCGTAAACAGCTTTTATAAGCTCCGCCCATTCCTCCTTGGACATCTCTGTTTCCTCGTTATTTACTTCCAAGTCAGTTGTCTCATTGTTTACGTTCATAGTTCCACCTGTCTCCTATCATACTATCATCCTGTAAAGTAGGCTTCATTGCGATCATATCATACGGCAACTCTACTGCAAATCTATTATAGATTACCACAAATGGTTTCAGTCATCCAACAACGATACGGCAGCTCTGTCTTCGTCCTCTTAACAACAAGGGGAACAAATCCTTTGGACTTGTTCCCCTTGTTTTCTGCACCTTGCAATGGTTCAGCGGCTATCTTATAACTATTTTGCAAAGCTATGATTGTCGATTGTCACAATAACATCTAAGCTGGACCAAAACGATCCTTTGGAAATATCGGGATTGAAGAAATAAACAGCATTCTCCACGTTATTTTTACCGTTGAGCGCATCTTTCGCTGCACGAAGTGAGCTTGCATTTGGCTTACTTTTATCTAAGAGTCCATTATGTGCTGGAGGAAACTGCTTGCCTGAATAAATGACGTCGCGTATCGTATCCGGAAACCGCTCATCCTTCACTCTGTTTAATATGACATTCGCTAATCCAAGCTGTCCTTCATAGGATTCATTGCCTGCTTCAACCATCGTAATCTTAGCAAGCAGCATATAATCCGCATCAGTGAATGGTTTTGCTATTTGATCAACATTTGAAGGAATGATGACCTTGAGCTTTGTTCCCGGCTTGATCTTCGCCTTGCTATCGAGTCCATTCCATTTGAGCAGTTCTGATTTGGTGCTGCCAAACTCCTTGCTGATCTCATCCAAGCCGTACTCTTCTGTAATTACAGCAGGCTGTACTTTTATAAGTTCAATAACGTTTGATTCTGCATTCAATACCACATTAGCATGCAGCATTTCTGACAATTGGCGCAGAGGAGCATACAGCCTATTGTCCTTTAAAAATGGCACCGCGTCCAATTTATAACGGGCTTCGTTGAAATATACGACTGGTACTCCATTTCCCAGCACGACTTTATCTTTTAATTCTGTATGTATTGTTACTTCTTCGTTTACATTATCCCAGCTCGACTTCGCACCGAACATATCAGCTATGCGGGCTACCGGAACAAACAATCTTCCTTCTGACACATAAAGCGGATCTGTTATCTTCACTATTTTCCCATTAAATTTAATCGTCCAATCTTCCGCAGCAGCTGCATTCCCTGCATGGACACTCGTCATAGGTCCGATACAAAGCAGAAACAAACCCAATATCATGGTGATTATAAGACCTCTAATCCGCTTGGCATCTCTGATCATGCGTACCTCCCAGTTAATTAAGTTGGTGTAAAATCCAACGTTCATCTTCTGGGCAAAATTATATCACAGTTTATTGGGACTTAAGCATTAACATTTTCACAGAATTAACCATAAACGATACAAAAGGACAAAAAAATGAAAGCACTTACTTCATAAAGATACAGGAAGGCGGTATAAAATCAGAAAGCCAAACGCCATTATTAGCTAAATAAAAGCTGACGCCAAGAGTTAATGCAAGCTCGGTGTTAACATGCAGGATGACTAGTTCTCCTCGCCTTTTTCCTGCAAGTGTTGCAAAATCAAGCGATTCCGAAAGATGAACATATTGTCTTCCCATTGGCTTTAAACCTTCGGCTAAAATAATATTCGAAACCTTAGTGTTCGTACCATGAAACAATAGGGCAGGGGGCTTTGCCTCTTTATAAGTTATTCTTTCAACGCTGTGCCCATAGTTTGCACGAATAAAGGCACCGACAATTTCATATCGCTGCTTCTTACAATGGCGGACGACTTGCTCAATATCACTATTTTGAATGCTGCTMCATCTTGCTTCATTCCGAATGGAGGAAACGAAATCATCCAATTTACAAAATCCCTCTTGGTCTAATGTGATGCCAAAAGCATCAGGTGAATGTCTCAAAATTTTACTCATGAACTTACTTAGAGATTCTTCTTGTTTTTCCGTTAACATTTTGTTTTCCCTCCTTTTTCGGAAATTTATGTTATTGGGACGTGCCCGTCTCACAAATGGAAAGTGCTTGCCGAATCGTCTCCGCAACAATATCCTCCGCAGATTGGTCAGAAGTAAGCATCCTCGTTCCTTGACCAGCCCATAGGGACATATATTCTGAATTGTTTTGGCTGCTTGCAGCGTTTCTTATATCACGAGTCACGGTGTTTTGAGTAGGAAACGGAAGGGGCTCGATCCCGTTCTCTTCCCATTGCTTAACAAATGAATTACGTATGCCTCTAGCTGGTCGACCCGAGAAAGCTTTCGTAATAACTGTGCTCTCCTCTGTACTTTTCAGCAGAGCCTGCTTATAAACCTCATGCGCACCAGATTCTATCGCTGTAAGAAATCGCGTCCCCATTTGGACACCCTGTGCTCCTAAAATAAGAGACGCTACTAATCCTCGTCCATCCATAATGCCGCCCGCAGCAATGACCGGAATGCTCACAAGATCTACAATTTGCGGTATCAAAGCAAATGTTCCAATATTTGCACCTAGCTGATGTTCGGTTATATCAAATGTTCCTCGATGTCCGCCCGCTTCGCTGCCTTGGGCAACTATCGCATCGCAGCCTGCTTGCTCCGCCAGAAGCGCTTCGTTCACCGTAGTTACCATCGCAACAACAAGAAGATTAGCCTCTTTAGCTTGCCGCAAGAAAAGCTCCGGAACAATACCGAATGCTGTGCTGATGACAGGAACCTTCTCTTCGAGCAAAACAGCCATTTGTTGGTCAAAACGATCGGGAGTCGTCACATGTTCCGCACTCGCATGAGAAATTCCAAGCACATTCCGCATAAGGTTTAACTCTCGCTGAACTTCTCCAATTCGAGTATTGTCATCCGAAGTTTGCGTCGCAAACAGATTAACTGCAAAAGGCTTATCTGTCAGCTTGCGGATTTCATTAATCGTTTCTCGAATGGCAGCCGGCTCCATATATGCAGCGCCAAGCGTTCCTAGTCCACCTGCATTCGATACTGCAGCTACCAATTTTGCAGTCGATGGCCCGCCAGCCATTCCAGCTAAAAAAAGCGGATAACGAATATTAAACAGTTGGCAAACCTCAGTATGTAGATTTATATTCATGTTTTCTTCTCCAATTTGTTATGATTTATCGAATCATTAGAGTCAATCCATTTATTATTCTTATTCTCTTAAATTGTACACTTTTTATGATCTTAGATCGATGTTATCATATAAAAAAAACGCAGCCCAATCAGGCTGCGTTAAATCCTATCTTCGTTATTTATTCTAAGCCATGCTCATTCCGAATGTCATACAATCCTTGAATTAGCAGCTCCCCTGGATCCCGATTCAACTGCAAATGTGTTAGCAATAGATGCAAAGAAACAGCACATACGTTATTTCCATCTATGATTGCTGGAAAACCCACTTCAAAAATCGGACCGTGGTCTTCCTTCCAAGCCAGCCCCGCATGTACCTGTTCCGGAGCAAACTCTTCTGTTACAGCTTTTATACATTGCGGTACGAGTACTTTGTCTATGATCTCTTTAGCCTCATCTTCATTCGTAGCCGGTTTAGGAAGAGGCTTTCCACCTTCTGTCTCCATAAGATCGACGAAAAAAGAAGCCAACCATACGGCTGGATCATTATCCGATTGGAATCTAGCAATTAACTCACGCAGAAAAAATCCACACGAATAAACACTGCCCGATTCATCCTTCACGTTAAATACAAAAACTGGGCCGTAATCTACGAAATTTGATACCTGTGCTTCAACCTCGTTAAAATGCATTTTTAAAGCTACAAGGCCATTATGGTGAACAGCCTTTATAAGCTCAGCCCATTTCTCCTCGGACATCGCAGCTTCCTTATTATTTACTTCCTCGTTAGTTGTCTCATTATTCGTTGTCATAGTCTCACCTGTCTCCTATCCTACTATCATCTCTTAAAGCAGGCTATATTTAGCTATCTCGTAGGATAACTCGTCTTCAATACGATTATGGAATGCCACAAATGCTGCATCTATTATTATAGGCATGTGTCAATCAGACTAGCAAACACTATACGATAGCAAATAGAGGATATTCAACGGATTATTACAGAGGGAATGATGCAATTTTTAATCAGAGGCCATATATCACGAGGTTTGCTGACGATTTCGGAAGCTATGGAAACTATCAAATCTTTGGCTGGAATGCAAACAATAGCATTGCCTCCATCACCCATTGCCATATATGCAAAATTCCCATTCTCTTCCTGCAGCCACCACAAATAACCGTATTTATTCGGATTCATTGCGATCGACTCATCATGCCACGTTTTGGAGACGATCTGTTTATCCTCCCAAATACCGTCATTTAAATATAGAAATCCAAAACGCGCCATATCTCTAAGAGTTAGACAAAGCCCCCAACCCCCTGTCGATTTTCCGTTAGGGTCATGAATCCATCCTTTTAGGTTTTTCCCAAATAGATCTTCGATACCAAACGATTTCATTTGGCGATCAGCAATGATTTTCATCCCAATTGGCCCAAACAACTGCTCATTTGCAAACTCACGAGCGCTTTTACCTGTCGTGCGTGTCAAAATAACCGACAGTAGATGTGCACCCGCAGTACAATACTGAAACTCGCCCATTCGCCCTTTTTGTCCTAATAGGTCAAGCGTATATTCAGTCCAATCCTTTTGCCTCCGCAGTCTGTCCAGCGGCTCCCTCACTCCCCCTCCTGGTTTCCATGTAAAAGGAAATGGCGCCGTCATCGTGAGAAGCTGCCGGATCGTTACCGCCCGCTTCTGAATGTCGCTGGCATCGGAAACATATTCGGGAAAGAAATCCAGTACCTTTTCGTCTACACTTTTGATAAATCCTTTGTCTATAGCGATGCCGATGAGAGCAGATGTCACACTTTTCGTAACCGAAGCTACATGATGGGTATCACTAGCGATAAAGCTGTTTTCATACTTTTCAAAGGCGATATACCCCTTATGCACAACAACAATACCATTTAGATTGCGATATTGGGTTTTAATTAAATGGTTAAGTTCGGAAAACTTCTCCGTGTCCATGCCAAGAGCTGCTGGCTCCCTCGTCCGCCACTCTGTTGTTGGCCAGTAATCTCTTTGCATTATAGATACCTCCCGGTTAAGGACTTTGGATTTCCTTTCAGCACATCGGGTGAACCTTCTGCAATAATATAACCTCCTTCTGGGCCGCCGCCAGGTCCAAGTTCTATCATCCAGTCGCAGGAAGCTAGAACAGCCGGGTTATGTTCAATGACGATTACAGAATTCCCATTTGCTATAAGCTCGTCTAACAATTCGATGAGCTTTGCCGTATCATACAGACTAAGACCAGTGGTAGGCTCATCCAGTATATACAGGGTATTCCCTTTCCGCCTTCGGCCAATCTCTTTAGCGAGTTTTATTCTTTGCGCTTCACCGCCGCTTAAAGTGGGAGTGGGCTGACCCAGTTTTAAGTATCCGAGCCCCATTCGATCCATTACTTTCAAAGCTGTCACAATCACCTTGTTGTCTTCAAAGAAAACAACCGCTTCCGAGACGCTCAGTTCAAGAATGTCAAAAATATTTTTACCTTTGTATTCGACCGATAACGTGTCATGGTTAAACCTTTTCCCATAGCATGCTGTGCATGGTTTTTCTATTTTCAAATTGCCGCCCAGCCAGATTGCCGTATGTCCACTGCCGCAGCATTCCGAACAAGCCCCTTTCGAGTTGAATGAGAAGTGGCCTGAAAATAATTTCCGCTTAACGGCTGCCGGCTGTTTGGCAAACAGGCTGCGAATTTTATCCCAAATGCCTATATAAGATGCAGGATTGGAGCTCGAGCTCCTGCCTATAGGTGCCTGTGATATTTCGGCGTATCCACAAATATGCTCCAAGCCCTCCAACCTGTCCGCAGCCATTTGAGTCATCATTGCTTCTACCTCATTGCCCATTTCGGTTTCTTCGTTGCTATCCTGCTTATTACGAAAATGGTTTTTCAGGAGAGGGAGCAGCGTATTTGAAATCAGCGAGCTTTTGCCACTTCCCGACATACCTGCAATCCCGACCATTACACCTAAAGGAATAGCTGCTGTCACATCCTTGAGGTTGTTCGTTTTGGCATGTCGAATGGTCAGACAAGGTACTGTTTCAATACACGGATGTTTAGATCTGGACGGCATGGTCATTTTGCCTGAAAGATATTGGCCAGTGATAGACTCTTTGCACTCGAGCAATCCTTCTAAATCACCCTCATAAATAACCTCTCCACCTTCAATACCCGCCATGGGTCCTATGTCAATAATGTGCTCCGCTATTTTGATTGCATTACTATGGTGCTCTACTACAATCACCGTGTTGCCCAGGCCTTTGAGTTCTTGTATAAATTTTAAAACATCCAATTTTTCAAACTCATGCAGTCCTGCAGTAGGTTCGTCGAGAACATAGATCATTGAATCCATTTTTGCATCCAAATGTGAATGCAGAAATAATCGCTGTATTTCTCCACCACTCAAAGTTGGCATTTCTCTGTAAAGGGACAGATGGCCGAGGCGTGCTTTAATCAAGTTATTCGTTTTAAGCAATATTTCTTGCAGCAAGTTTTTACCCATCATCGTGAACGTGTTTTGCTGGCGCAAATCTTCAAGTAATTCATTCACTTCTGAGATTGTCATCCGCCCAAGTTGACCAATGTGCTTCCCATTTAACAGCACCGCCCTTGCCTCTTCACCCACTCTAAATCCATGGCACTCGGAACATACAATATTAGCATACACACCATTTAACGGTTCTCCTCTATGAAGGCGAGTATGAAATATGTTCGTTAAACAGGCGCTGCGTTTTTCAGAATTGCCGTTTGCATAATGCCCATAGATGATTTCTCCCCTTACTTCTTCTGGCAGCTGTAAGAAAGGAATAGCTAAATATGAATGGAACTTCCTTTGAAATAATCGCAAATAACCAGGAGTTAAGCCGACTCCATCAAGAACCTGCTCCAAAGTCATACGGCTATCTGAAACAAGTTTTTCCATGTCAACTTCAAAACACGATCCTCGCCCAGAGCACTTGATACACATTCCATTTGGAGAAAGGTTGGAAAAATAACTTGGCGACAATCGCTCCTCCCTATTCCCGCATTCTAAGCAGAATAGGTTGTCATTCACAGCTGTTCCGCAGGTGGAGCAACGGATCAACCCTTCTCCAGCATAGAGCAGTGCCAGCCTATTCATAATATTGGTCTTTGAGCCTACGGTTGAGCGCGTGTTGCTTTGACGGATCGTATTTTGCTGCACTGCTATGGCTGGGCTTAAACCTTGTATACTATCGAATTTGTCTTCATTATCAAGCCCAGCAACAATACCTAAGGATTGCAAGTATTGCTTGCGTCCTTCCTCAAAAATAATATCGAACACAAGGCTGGATTTGCCTGATCCGCTGACGCCAGTTGCTGCCACCAGCTTGTTTTTTGGAATTGAAATGTCTATGTTCTTGAGGTTATGCACTCGTGCCCCTTTTATCGTTATGTTTTTCTGCTCCATCTCATCGCCCCTTATTCTAGATTTGACTATGCAAGAGGTCCTATCGGCAAATAAATATCTACGACATGTTTTATTTGTGGGTTTGGGTCTGGTTCGCTGACATATACTTCAAAACTTGAGGTGTCACGAGGAAGATAACCGCTTTGGGGCAGCCATTCGCCGCATAAATAGTCCCAAGCTTCACTATACTCATTTTGGTATATTTCAAAATGACCTACAGCGTATTTGCCGGAAGGTATAATCATGATTCCGACATCACTATCCCCTTTTTCGATGACCTTGGCAGCACTGCTTGGGATTGTCACACAAAGGCTGGTTCTTCTATGATGATCCTCTGTAATTTCCGGATGATCATGATAGATCGTCAACACTTTTATGCTGCTCGAATCGATGAAGTTCCATTTGCTTAAATAAGCGAACAGCTGTCGCAGGAGTGATTCAAAAACAAGCTTTAATTGTTCATAGCTGCCAAGATGTCTCACATAGGCAACATTCATCTCGCCAATCGTCTCAATGGTTACCTTTCCTTTTACCTTATTTTCATCATCCTTTTTTGTCATTTTCAGCATACTTTCATGATAAGGAGATATTTTTATCAAGTCTTTGCAATTCTTGCGATATTGATTTCTATAATAGCTCGGGCTTACACCATAATAATTTTTAAACGCCCGTGAAAAAATCGCAGTATCCGTAAAACCAAATTGATAAGCAATTGCCGTAACTGTCATATCTGGCCGATGAATGAGAAAATTTAGTGCTTTCTCCAGCTTCACTCGGTTTACGTATTGCAGCAATGATTCATTCACGATCCCTTTAAAAATTTTATGAAAGTGATACTTTGAAAACCCGGCAATGGAAGCAAGCTCATCTAGTGAAAGAGAATCACATACATTTGCTTCTATATAATCCTGCACTTTATGAATGCGACGCAAATACTCTTTTTTACTTTGAGAAATTGTCATATATGATCCCTCCGCACCTTCAGGAGCAACATTACTCCATTACAGAATACAGAATAACATATGTTAAAATATGTTTTTCCAAAAACGAATTCAATAATGTATTACATTTGTGTATTGTTCTGGCATCTGATGAAGTTTAGAATGAATAAAACTTCAAGAGAAGCGAGTGAGGACTAAAATGAAAATGTGGATTGAAAAATGGAAACACCTTTTAGGCATTCTTTCCATTCCTCTTCAGGGGTTTATTTATATGGGGATTGCCAGCAATATTGGACCAGACATTATTTTGGATTATTTTTGGATAGATACTTTAATTCCTTTTGTAAAATGGTTTATCTTCCCTTATATAAGCTGGATGCCCGTTTTATATCTAAGCTTTTTGTATCTAGCTATTAAACATCGCCGTATTTATTGGCGTACTCTATTGATCTATAATATTTCCGTCATGGCGTGCAATGTTGTTTTCTGGTTTTTTGCTACCCTTGTACCTCGGCCCGATGTTGATGGCGCTGACTTGGCAAGCAGGCTTGTTAATTTTATTTACGAGTCTGACGCACCCTTTAACTGTTTTCCAAGTGTCCACTGCTTAACGAGTTATTTGCTATTCATAACTTTGAAACGTGAATTAGTTGTCAAACTGTCTGTTAGAGTCTTTATGTACATTTTGTTGTGGCTTATTATCATTTCCACTGTCTTCACTAAGCAGCATGCACTCATTGATGTATTTGGGGGAATTCTCTTCGCTGAAGTGACATACCAGATTGTCCATTATATCTCATCTCGAAATCAGCGGCGTGACAAGCTGGCTACTACAAGTATGTAGCAATGGACTTATGATCATTACAAAGGGCTGGAAAGTCGAGGTAACAAAAGGGAGGACCATCTCAGAAATCAGAATTGGGCTTAACTGGAAAACTTACATAATGGGGAGTAGGTTTCCTGCAAACTTGCTTCCTCCAAAGAAGACCGTTCCCCTATTATGTATAGGAAAACGGCCGTCGCTTAATTTACTACTTCTTCCCGTTCTCCCCAAGTCGTCACTCTGACGCTAACTAGAGGCTTCGGATCGCCTTCGAATTTACAACTGAATGATAGCGGCTGTCCACCCGCTCTTACGATTGGCGCATCGGCGGAAGCATGAATGGTTCTTAGCAGATTCCAGTTCTGATCGTAAACTTTACCGATTCTGTCACCTTCACAAACGAGATATTGATTCACGAAAATTTCTGTATCAAACGTCATATAAACACCGTTCGTATAAAAAGTTGGACGTTTAATCGAAGCATCATCGTTACCATATGAAGGAATGACACGCAGCGTAAATTTAAGCGGTTGATCCGCATATCGGTTGAAATGCGTCCAATCTGCTCCCCCTGGCTGACCTGGCTGCAGCTCCGCCGGGTTGCAAACGAGCGGTTTTGAGATATGGACAGGGTATAAATTCCACTTCCCTTCACCTGAAGCTTCCAAATGCCAGTCGCTTTTCGGGTCCTTCAACCGTTCCCGTTGTTCGGATGTGAAGGCGCCGGCTTGTCTTGCTGTCTCCCACTCGCGCACGGATGTGAATACCGACTCGATGTTACCGTTTCGCCCAAGCACCTGCATATCCGCAACTAAAGCAAAACCAGCGTTGAAACCTGCCGCTTTCGATAATACCCACTCTATTTCATCAGGTGACGTCGCTTCGAACTGATCGGAAGCAGAACGAACAAGAAACCATCCAAGCATTGACGGAATGAAGTTACGGGCAAAATACCGCTGGTTGGTAAGCCGCCATTCAAGCTGCCCTTCACGTGTTGCAGCACCCCAAGGCTCGCCCCAGTTGAACCTTGTGAATACATGCCACAAATAGTTCGGAACGACAATGCTAGCATCGTTAATAACTTCTTCTCCCCAACCGTCATAACACATTTTCACAAAACGATTCACTCCATACCCGTCATGACCTGTTGCATAGCAGCCTTCCAAACCATCAAATGATATTTGCTTCAAGCCCGTTTTCATAAATAGATCGTTGATACGGACGCAATATTCGTCCTGCAGCTCAATGTTCGGGAAAAATACATCGTAAGGGTGATCCCATAGTCGACCTATAATCGTACCACTTTCATGCGTCGCGATGGTTGTTCCATTTGCTCCACGCTTAACGCCTGTCAGCTTCCAAGGCGCGCTTTCTGTAACTCCATCATATTCTATTTGTTCACTTCCGATTTGTGCTGTATGCCGGAACAAATGTAGTTGAAACGGCGCGGGATCATCAACCTCGATACAATCTGCTTCTAAGTCAACCGTTGCAACTAATCGCGACATGCCTGCCATTTGCAGCCTTTCATCCGGCACTGGCGTTACATAGGAATCATTTAATGTCGTAAAGTTGGATAGTGTATGCACGCCGACATGAACACCCTCACCTTCTGCCATTGCCACAGAAGACTTTAAACCCTCATCCCCATTCGGGAAGCTTTTGGGCTTCAGAGTGAAATGTCCCCAATTGATGAATGGATCGGGATGATACACGTATTTAAGACCAGCCATCTTTGTAAAACGTACGGCTTCGGACATTGTAGATTCGGAAAAATCCGTAATCAGGTAGGATTGGTTTGCCATAGGCGATATTTTACCCCAGACCCCTTCAATCAAAGGATGAGGCAGTCCTTCTCCAATCTCAATCGCTTCAATCGTCTCAAGCACATGCTGTAACTCACAACCGAACAAAGCAATACTTGTTCCAACGATTGATGCGTCGTCCCCACTTATGGGCGCTACTTGAACAAGCGGTAAGTTCCATGCCGGACGACGAAAGCTCTTCAACCGATTTCTGGCAAATGCCTGCAGCAGGCTTCCTTCGCTTGTCGGCCATGCTGCGCAAACATCATACTCGAATTTACTATCGGATATTTGCGGACTGTCAGGATCCGGCTTTACGTTCCCGTTGTCCGAATAACTTTGCTGCACATTTTCCAATCGATCGAGCTCGATCGGCCACCCTCCGACAGTCTTGATATTCAATGCCTGAAGGCCGATCGCGAAATGTCCATTATGAACGACACCTACCGATTCACCGATCGAACCGGCAACCGTTGTCATATACGGCCCCCATATGACCCCATCCACATCGGCGCCTTCAATACGCTGAATCTCAAATGTCGCATACTGCGATTCTTCTGCTATCAATACATCGACCACAGCACCGCTATCTGCAAATTCAAATGTTATTAGCCCCAGTACCGCGTTGAAAGATGCCTTCGAAGGCACTTCCATTCGACCATCGATCACAATGCGTATAAGCACAGTAGTCTGCGAAGTTGATGCATACGCATGATCCCTGCTATCGTTCATAGCTGTGATTTGACCTTTTTCGTTCAACTGCAATTTTAAGGCACCAGCGTTTATGGTATACATAGTTCTCCTATCTCCCTGCTGCATAATTTTTCATTTAAGCGCATTCTTAGATCGATAACTATCTTTTCAAAATGATTATCATTTTAAATTGTCGTCATATACTTGTTGCGCTTCGTTTAACACATCATTGCCGCCCATCTTTTTCCATTCAGCTACAAAACTATCGAATTCGCTCAGCGGTTTGCGACCCGTAATAAAATCTATAAAATTTTGCAGTGTATACTGTTTCAACTTATCTTGCGTTTCATTGTAGATGGGCTTGTTGAATGGTGCTAGAATATCAATATTTCTCGTTCCCTTGGCACGTGTATCCTTCGCAAGCTGACGCAGACTTTCTTCAGATGTATATGACGTTTGAAAATCGTAGTCATTGAACGAGCCTGCCATCGAGTAACCGCCAAGCCCTATTTTTTTGCGTTCTTTCTCGTCTGTATATGGAGCGATGAATTCAACCGTTCCTTTGTCGCTCTTATTCCAATGGACACCTTTCTCTCCAAAGTTCATTTTTTCATAAATTTCCGGATCAAATTGGCTAGCTTCGAAAATTTGCATGTATTTAATCAGTTTTTCCTGGTCTTTTTCTAAATGCTTACCGAACATAACACCCGATGCAAAGGCTGGGTTGTACTGTGATATGCCGTATTTCCCATCGGGTCCCTTAATTCCGCCTTCAATTGCAAAATTAAAGCCCGGGTACTTCTTAGCCAGCTTGTCATACCACTGTTCTCCACCAAGGAATGCGTTGCCCGGCAAGAACGCCCACCAATAATATTCAATCGCTCCTATTTTGTCCGTAAGCACTTTGTCTTCAACATTATTACCTTTATTAACGACAAATTCGGGATCAATTAATTCATTTTTATACCAACGATTCAGAACTTCAAGCGCTTGCTTCGCGCCTGGTTCAATTTCTCCACGGACGATTACTCCATCTTTCTCACGGAATATATTAGGATAAGCATCATATGCGCCAAACACGGAGCTGAAAATAGATTCGATATTTTCACCTGCTGCAGTGATGCCATACGTATCTTTTTTGCCATTGCCGTCAGGATCCTCGTTCCGGAATTTCGTCAATGCAGCTTCCATCTCATCAAGCGTTTCCGGTGTTTTTGTTATGCCTACTTTTTTCAACCAATCTTCACGAAAACCAAGCTGTATACCGTCGATACCAATATCCCAGATGACCGGTAATCCATAGATTTTTCCATCTCTTCTTATATACTTAAATGGATCTTCCCCAAGGTAACGTTTAAGCCACTCCGTATATTTCGGCATATTTTGTTCAATTAATTGTTGCGGAATTTCAGCGGCAACATCCTGTTGGAGAAATTTATCGTAATCCGTAAACGATGGCTCTTTCCACCAATCTGGAATTTCACCAGAGGATATAAGAAGGTTCAGTTTTTCTTTCATCGCTTCCCTGGTTGATGCAATACTTTCCAAATCGACGTTGTACTTCTCTTTCAGTGCATTTAATCCGACAGAGTCTGTCGTTTGATTCTCATCTAAATTCCAAAACATCAATTTCATTTTTTTATTCGTCGCTTCTCCACTGACTGCCGATTGTTTATTACCATTATCAGTCTGATTACCCGAGGAATCATTTTTGCCGCATCCCGCCATGATCGACATCAGCATGACTGTGGATAGCCCTCCTAGCAATATACGCTTTTTCATCATTTCAACCAGCCCTCTCTGTTTATGAAATATTATCTATTAGGGGGGTTACCCTTTAATAGCACCAATCATAACGCCTTTGACAAAATACTTTTGGATAAATGGATAAACGACCAGCATTGGAATGATCGAGAACATGACAACCGTGGCTTGCAGCTGTCTTCCCGAAAACTCTGTTGTTTTACCGATATTTTGAATGACGCTGTTAATATCCGCCATGTTGTTCTGGATAATAATTTTGCGTAAAACAATCTGCAGTACTTGCTTATTAGGATCTGAAATGTAGATCATGCTGTCAAACCATGCATTCCAGTGACCCACACCTACCCATAAAGCAATCGTAGCCAGAACTGGCTTCGATAATGGTATGACGATCTGAGTAAATATCCGCAAGTAACCTGCACCATCCACACGTGCCGATTCTTCCAGTTCTTCCGGAATCGAACGAAAAAAATTTCGCATAATCAACACGTTAAACGCACCTATCATACCTGGAATAACAAGCGACCAAATCGTATCAAGCATATTCAGCTCCTTAATAAGCAGATACGAAGGAATCGTCCCCCCAGCAAACAACATCGTGAACAAAATCATGCTTGTAAACGATCGGTTGAAGGGAAGGTCTTTTTTTGCTAATGGATAGGCGGTTATAGCCGTGAAAAATATAGATAATATAACACCCAGCGCGGTTCGAATAATCGTATTCCAGTATCCCGTCCATAGCGCATCGAACTTAAAGGCCAGCTTGTAGCTCTCGAACGTGAGCTGTGTCGGCAACCATATGAAGCCTGATGAATAGGCAGCACTGTCTGCTCCTGCGCCATCTAAAGAAATCACGACCTGCGTCCAAAAGGGATACAATGTGATAAAGATAATACCTGCCAGAATGAGATACAAAAAGACGTCGACTATTTTGTCTGCCGTTGATTTTTTTATGTTAATCATCGTTCTCGCTCCCTCGTCTAATTAAGAAAATTACCATATGGCATGCTCCTTGCCGCCGATCCATTTCACTATCTTATTTACGATAACGATCAGGATCAAAGCAACCACGGATTTGAACAATCCAACGGCCGTCGCGTAGCTATAGTTCATCTCAATTAAACCTTTACGATACACATAAGTATCGATTATGTCTGAAACGTTATACACTTTGACATTATACATATTGAATATTTGATCAAAACCCGCATCCAAAATACCGGACATTGATAAAATAAGCATAATGGCTATAACGGGCGCAAGCATTGGTATAGATATATAAACCATCCGTTTAAACCGGCCAGCTCCGTCGAGTACAGCAGCTTCGTACAACTGCGGATCGATACTCGAAATGGCTGCGAAATAGATAATTGAACCCCATCCGAAACCTTGGAAAATACTCGTCGCCACAAGTATGGTGCGGAAGTAGCGATCATCCGCCAAGAATAACATCGGATCGCCGCCTAATAGTTTTACAATGCCATTGATAGGACCGTCCAAGGAAAACAACGTAAAGAATATCCCAGCCATGACAACCCATGATATAAAATGAGGTAAATAGGACACAGTCTGAGCTAACCTCTTGAATTTCATATTAGAAATCTCACTCAATAACAATGCAAAAATGATGGGTACCGGGAAACCAAACACCAGCTTGCTTAAACTGATAATTAATGTATTTTTCAACACAGTGTAGAAATACGTGTCGTTCATGATCTTTTCGAAATGATGAAGTCCAGCCCATGGACTTCCGATGATGCCCTGTGTAATTTTAAAATCTTTGAATGCCAACAATACGCCGTACATGGGGAGATAATGAAATAGAATGTAATAGACAACTGCCGGAATCATCATAATCAGCAGCACACGGTATTGTTTATATTTTTTTATCTTCTCCCTCCTCAGCACCTGTTTCGTGCTAATTGCCCTAATCGTATCGCTCATTGCTTATCTCCTCCTTTTTGTAAGCGGTTCCATTGTGCTAAAGAGAATATATCATAGGAAAGTTATTTAATAATTATCAAATATTTTAGAAATGATGCAGTTTATTACGGAGTTAAAAAAACCCGTCCGGCTAGCCGGCGGGCGAAGTTGAATTTGGGAGAATAAGTTGTTTATACTGTGGAACTATACAAGCTTTGTGGAATAACGATGGTCATAACTGTACCATAGCCAAGTCGACTTTGGATGGAGATGCCGTATTTAGTGCCGAACCGCAGTTGCAGACGCTCGTTGACATTTTTGAGGCCATATCCTGTCGATTGCATCGTAAGTATCGTATCGATCATCTCCTTCTCCATACCTGGACCGTTGTCTTCAATCGCGAAATTGACCGTCCCTTTACCAAGCCAGGCACTAACATACAGTAGACCCTTTCCATTATTTTTCTGTTTGATACCATGCTTGATTGCATTTTCTGCGAGCGGTTGAAGAATTAAATTTATTGTTGAATAATCGTTAACCTCCTCATCGATCTTATAAACCACATCGAAGCTATAATCACCCATAACCTGAATAATCTCAATATAGGATTTGATATTTTCCAATTCGTTACGCACAGTAATAATATTGTTGCCTTGATTAAGAGCCGTCCGATAAAATTTCGACATCGATGTAACGACATGACTAATTTCCGGCGCATCGTTTTTGAGCGCCTTCCAATTGATGAATGAGAGCGTATTGTATAGGAAGTGAGGATTGATTTGCGATTGCAGCGCTTTCAGCTCTGCCTCTTTCTGAATGATTTTACTTCGATAGGTTTCATCGATCTGTTCATTAAGCCGATTAAGCATCTTGCCGAACCGATTAGTCAGTTCGCCGATTTCATCCCTGGCCTCACTTTGAACCTGCAAATCCAATTCTCCCCATTCGACCCGCTTCATTATCGCATTAAGTGAGAATATTCGTTTGATAAATGTTTTGGAAAAGATCGAAATAATGATCAGCAAGCTGACAATACAAGCAAGGATCACGATTAGCGTCGCATTAATGATTGAACCTGCGTTATGGGACACAAGCGCTGCGGGTACGAAACAATAGACCGTCCAATTAGCCTGCACGATCTTCTTCTTGACAAGAAACATTTCCGTTTGACCGGTGCGTACCGTCCCCTCATTCATTTTCATCATTTCTTTGAAGTCAAAGGCAATCAACTTTGCACTTTGATTCGCATATACGATTCGGTTATTGCCATCAGAGATAATGACAGCATACTCCTGATCTAGATCGGTAATGTTTTTGAAGAAACTGTTCTCATTAATTCGCATATAGACCATATTCGTATTGGGCTCTTTGAGAGTTTTTGGGAATTTATGAATGACAAACAGTTCGTTATCCTCATATTTCCATAGCGGTTCTATCCCCTTCATAGCTTCGTTGTACCATGGCTTCTCATTAACCCGTTTATATGAGACTACTGAATCGCCGAATTCTGGAACAGTGCTTTGCGTGTAAAAGGTTATTTTCTCAATGTCCTTGTCAAGGTTCATCATCATGATAAAATACGGATCCAAGAAATCTTTCAAATCCCGTGAAAGATTGACTAAGTCAATATAATCGTTGGCTACAATCTTCTGAAACATCTTAGTAAATACAATCGATCGAATCGCATGATTGTAACGTTCAACCGAATTGTCAATATTCTGAGTAACGGTATTCACATTCTTATCAATCCCTTGCAGTGCCTGCAATTTGAGCATGTCCTTTGATTGGTTGTAGGCGTATATGCCAAGCACCATAATAGGAATGATAATAACGATTAAATAAGAAAGAAATAGTTTTTGATTAAACCGTAAACGATTGAACAAACCATAGATCAGCCGTTTCATCGTTTATGCCTCTTCTCTGTATTTGGAAGGCGTTCGACCAAAATGATTTTTGAATAACGAGCTGAAGTAGGAGAAGTTGTTATAACCAACATCCTGGCCGATATCGATAATTTTACGATTGGTTGTTATAAGCAGTTCCTTTGCCTTTTCCATTCGGTGCACGGTCATGAACTTATTAAGGCTTATCCCTTTCTGTTTCTTGAATAGATGGCTCAAATAACTAGGAGATAAATAAACCCGCTCCGACAATAATTCCAATGACAAGTCAGCCTGATATTCGTTCTCGATTATTCGGACGACTTCATCGATCGCTTTGGAGGTCGCTTCCAAATTTGTTTCGCAGAAAGACTCGTTTTCCTTTAGAATACGCAGTACTACTTTACGCAAATCGCTCAACTTTACCGTTTTATAGATGTCCTCCAAACTATGCTTGAATCTATCGTTATTCTTTTTTATAGAGGCATTGAATGCAGCTTTGACAATTTCGGTGCACACATATTTTACATAGATAACCGTTAAATGCTCACTGTTTTGCAGAGCATCAAACAGTTGCTCGACATACAGTTGCGCGATATCATACCGGTTATGCTGAATATTTTGCGTCAATTGCGTTAACACATCATTTACTACTGCTGTCATATCGCCCTGAGCAAATGATGTGCGGTTTGCCAGCATCACCGTACCCTCATCGAAAAAGAACTTGTTTTCCAGCATCGTTTCCATTTCGTGAAATTGTTTGTGGAGCTGCTTTACATCATCCATCAATCCGCTGATCACAACACAAATATCATTATCGTACATATACTGGAATATCCGGATCAATTGCTGGCCAAGCTCCGTTATAGCTTCCAGCGACTCGTCGGGGGCTGTTTCCAAGAACAGCAACGCTTGAAACTCATTCAAGTGAATAAAATCGACGTTGCGATGAATGAGTTCGCCCAACTGCTCTTCGATATCAAGATCAAGCCGATCGAAAAAACGTTTACGAGAATCCAGCATACACATCCGCATGTAAGGATACTTATCGAACCTGCCGGTAGGCACCTTCAGATCTCGTTTGTCATCCGTCTCCTCTGACTTGCTGAGTATAATATCGGTAAGCTGCTTCTGCTTTTCGTATCTGACTTCCTTCAAATAGGCAGCTTTTAGTTTTTCCTGCTGAACCTTCAATTTCAACGCTTCCTCGCACAGTTCGATGACCTCGGTCATATTTTTAATAAATTCGCTAACCTGCACAGGTTTTAATATATAATGGATCGCCTTCAGATCGATTGCCTTCTGTGCATACTCAAACTCACCATAGGCGCTCATAAACATCGTTTTGATAGGCTTACCAAGCTCACGAACCTTCTCTGCAAGCTGTAATCCGTCCATCCCGTTCATCCGGATATCGGTGAGCAAGATGTCAATATCATGACTTTCGATATACAAGAGAGCGCTTTCACCACTGTCAGCTTCAAAGATCTCCAAATGCAGTCCGTATTTATCAACGAGAAACCTAACGCCGTCCCGTTCGAACTTGTCATCATCAACAACAAGCATTTTTAACAAGTACATCACCACATTTCGCCAGAAATATTTTCAATGGGAGTTTACCAGTAACTCAAGCTATTTATATACCAATACAGTACTATACTTTCCAGTTCATTAACAAACAGATCTTTACCAACCAGATACCCGACAAAGGTAACTGCTGTGATAACACCGTCATCCAGAGCATCTTCGGCACAATGAAACCTGAATTTCTTTATATAAATGAATTTGAAAGTATTGAACATTTTAATCATGAACTATCAAAATATATCGATTACTACAATAACAAGCGTATTAAGACAAAATTAAAAGGAATGAGTCCGGTACTGTACCGGACTCATTCCCAGAAAATCGCCTAATAAAATAACCTGTCACACTTTATGGGGTCACTTTAATACCTCTACTCAGCTTTTTAATTATCATTTCATTCCTTAATCCTAAAGAATTATGCAAAAAAATACAATTTCAATTTTCATTTACTAGCCTATGGAGCAGCATACTTCCTATTATACTACGGAATGAAAATGTAAATAAACACAATAATGCTAATGCATTCCTAGCTTCACATGATTAAAGAGTCAACCTCCGAATAAAGCCAAACAAGCTGACGCCGTAAAAATACCGGAGCCAGCTTTCAGTACATTGCGTTTTTGAATTATATTTTAGCTGTGGCCTTGTCCCCTCCCTGCCTATTTATATGTTTTTAGCTGCTTCTAACTCTTTTACAATTTGCGGGAATTGCTTATCTAATTTATAGAAGTAGAGAATAACGGCCATGAGCGCACTAATGATGATCGGCAAATAAATGTACATGAACAGGATTGAGGAACGAGCGGATTCGCTAATATGCTCCTGACCACCAACATAACCTCCAAATGCGAGCATCCAACCGACTATCGCGGCGCCAAGCCCGCTGCCTGCCTTTGAGCCGAAGCTTCCAGCGCTGTAAACTAAACCTTCTGTTCGCATGCCTGTTTTCCATTCTCCATAATCTACGGTGTCTGCAAGCATCGCGAACATCGTTGCAGCTAATGGAACGCCGCCAAGTGATTTGATCACCGACGCGACGATTACGATTTTAATGCTAGTTGGATCAATAACCGTAATCGCTGCTCCCAAAATCGTGATGGCTAACCCTAGGAGTGAGGAATTACGTTTACCGAACCTTTTAATAATCGGAGCAACAAACAGCAAGCCAATTAACAACGGGATAAAGGAAATAACGCCAAGAATGAACATCAATTCAGCATTTCCTAAAATATACTGCGCGTAATAAATGTTAACCGCTGTATTAACCGACGTCATAATAAAGCTTAGAATCATGAAGACCACGAGCAGCGCCCAATATTTATTGCAGAAAAGCGCTTTCAAAGAGCCGCTAAGAGGGACCTGATTTTGGACTACTGCTGGCTTAACTCTCTCTTTCGTCGTACGGAAAGTAATCAAGAACAACACCGCTGCAATCGCACCATAAATAGTAAACGTCATCATCCATCCCTGTTTGCCGCCACCGAATGCATTTACGATGGGAACCGTCATGGTCGAGACGAGCACCGCGCCAAAGATAGCCATCAACATACGGAATATGTTAAGCAAAGATCGCTCATAAGGATCTTATGTAATCAATGAATTCAACACACCATAAGGAACGTTCGCTCCTGAATAAATAATGTTGAGAATGAGATAGGTCACGTAAGCGTAAATATCTCCAACGCCATACCCAAGCTTCTCCGAAAATGAAAGTTTAGTCTGTTCCATAGTAGCAACCTCGATTGTATAATTATTTTTGTCCGTTTAGTTGGAGGAGAAGCTGTTCGACCATTTCATCTGAAAAAGCACCTTTAAATGCCAAACATCCAAGCCAGAGTACATATCTGCTTTTTCTTCCAATATCATTTGTGAAACCATTTTCTTTATGTCAAAATTCTTTTTGAATCATCCTTAAATAAACTCACAAACTGTGAAGCGTTTTCATTTTTTACTACTCACTCATTATAGATGATCAAAAAAACGGAAATATGGTATGATTATTTGAATAAAAGTAAATTTATTTGGAGGCATTAGATGGAATTTAATCCTTCCTTTTTAGCTAAATTACTTCATGAGAGCTTGCAGCTGCCTGTTTATTGGTTGAGTGCGGATGATCCAAGCGGGCAGGAATATTTCGAATCCAACGCTCCTATCCCATTTTCCGCCTTACAAAATCCAGAATACTTCCGGCAATTAATAAAACGAACCTGGGATAAGACTTTTCCCGTTATACAGACAACGGAGTTTGAGGAATTTTTTATCGTGCAGCCCGTTTATTCGAATTTGAAGCGAGTAGGAACCATTATTATAGGTCCCTCAATTGATTATGTTCCTTCCGAGGAAACTGTTCGAAATCTCATGAATGATAATAATATTCCCAGAAAACTCCATCCAGCTTGGGTTGAATATTTGCGCAGTCTCCCTCTTGTTTCCAAGCAGAGATTATTTCACATTGGCATCATGGCACATTGGATTGTCAATCAAGAGGAGTTAGCATTAACGGATGTTCTTGAGTATAATTTCCGGTTGGACCAACGTTTTTTGTCAGAGGAAGCTATCGAGCTGTCGATGTCTAATATGAAGGAATTTTCTAATMTTCACACGAGCCAGGAATTCGAACAGATATTATTACGGCATATTAAGAACGGCGATAAAGCTGCACTTAAGAATCTATTCGTAATGGGTGTAATTGGGGAGGCAGGCACACTATCCAAACGAAGTCATTTGAGAAGCCGCAAAAATATTGCCATCTGCGCAATTGCTGTAGCCGTTCGAGCGGGTATGGAGGGTGGACTGTATACTGAGCTGGCATATCGCTTAAGCGATACTTACATTCAGCATATCGAGGATTTAACGGATGTTCGCTCGGTTGAAACCGCGATGATAGACGCCTTCTTAGATATTACGGATCGCGTTAGCGAGAATCGGAAAGGCACCGTTTCTAAGCCAATCGCGAAATGCCGCGAATACATTTTTAATCATTTATATGATGCGATTTCTATCTCTGAACTGGCTGAGCTGACTGGACTTAACGGTACCTATTTATCCACCCTTTTCAAAAAAGAAACAGGACTCACGATCAGTCATTTCATCCATCAGGAGAAAATAGAAGAAGCTAAGAAGCTGCTCGATTTCACAAGTGAATCGGTCTCAACCATCGCTACTCGTTTGAACTATTATGACCAGACTCACTTTATTAAATCGTTTAAAAAACATGCCGATTTCACACCTAAGCAGTATCGTGATCGAAAACGGAATGGAGATAAAAAGCCCATAAAAATATCCCCTCCAAGTTCACTTTCTTGAGCGACCGTTTAAAGGGGAAGTGCGCGGGCTGCGCAGTCAGTTCGCGTGAATGGATCAGTTGGAGCCATTGCAGCTATGCAAAGAGAACTGCTCTACGTTATTGAGTTTACGATAGGGCAAGAGAAAATCACCGAGGTTGATTTAATTTCTATCCTCTCTCGAACGGCTGCTAACCTTAATGGTCAAAAGCAATTTGCCCCTCTTTACTGCCAGCAACACATTTCGTTCCCAAAACTCAGCTGGCGGTAGAAAATAAAGCATTAGACTGGGTGTCTTTATTCCACGCTGATTCTCAATTGTAATATCGTCAGACTTCATACAATAAGTTTTAGACTGACCTCAGAAATTGAAACAGCGACAGCCAAGGACAAAAAATAAAGTCCTAGACTATCGCTGTTTCATTGAACTAACGTTCCTCGTTAGTTGAAGAAAGTATTGTTATTACGATCAGTTATTTTAAATGCCTGATTTAAGCAACTTAGATGGTCTAGCTTCACACCCATCATATCATTGAACACTCTGTATATAAGTTTTGCTAAATCTATTTCATTTGTACATGTTATAGACTTTTGTGCAATCTGATTGATCTCAATATCATACTCGTTCTGTGGAGCACCTCCAGCTAATAGACCGATAGGATCCCAATTGTTAATCACTTCAGTTAAAAGCTTGGTACTTATTTTCACCTTTTATCACACCTTATTTGGCAATCAATCTAGTAAAAATATTCTATAATTTGCTCTACAATCCTGCCCGTTTGCTTAATAATGAACTGAATATTTACAGGCATCCAAAGATACTATTGAACCTGATTAGCTAAGTCTATTAGGTCGGACTCATCTAATTTATAATTACCTAACTGAATATGGTATCCGTTTATATAATAAATAAATCGAGCCAAAAACCCATTTTCACTTTTCCACCAAATTGATTGGCTGGTCTCGTCCTCTTTGTAATATGCTTGTTTCCCATTTTCAAGTTCAATGGGTTGCTTGCCTTGCTCAGATACTTTCTCTGGTTCATCAATAACCTTACTCAAGATATAGCTTATTTCTTGCGTGGTCTGCTTGTTTTTATAATGAAAAACATATTGGTGAAGTTCATATGGATCATCAATTGATATCTCCGTACGAACTTCATTAACTTCAAATGGAAATCTAAACGGTTCATTGAAATCATAACGCATCATTGGGATACTTCTTTCTTTGTTTGGATTGTGACCACTGCATCCACTTATTAAAATCATCAATATTAGAAAAACAAGAGAAATACTCCTCATTATTTCACCCCTTGTTACATTAACGTAAAAGGAGGCATTTTGTTGCGCTAAACTGCCCGTTAACATTCCTGTAGGTGTTAGTAGATTCAATTTGCAGTAAAACGAACGCCCCGCTAGGATGAGTATGTACTGGGTTGGAGCCCTCAGAACTCACCTTAGGAGGCGTTATTATGAAGTCTAGACTAAGTCTAGACTAACTAA
>NZ_JBFTPT010000023.1:0-90427 GCF_056398625.1 Paenibacillus sp. 01T431 | reverse complement strand
TACCCACGTGTTACTCACCCGTCCGCCGCTAAGCATCAGAGGTGCAAGCACCTCATCAACTCCGCTCGACTTGCATGTATTAGGCACGCCGCCAGCGTTCGTCCTGAGCCAGGATCAAACTCTCCAAATTGGTGTTTGAAATGCTCATTGCTTTTTTATCGCTTTTTTCGCTTATCCCGAAGGATTTGCGAGGCAGTTATTACTCGTTGTTCAGTTTTCAAAGAACAATTCATTCTTTCGTGTCAACCGCGTGTTTCGTATCGGCGACTTTTATAATATATCACATTCGCCCAAGTTAATGCAAGCTTTTTTTTAAATTCTTTTTTCGAAGCTTGTTTACTTACTCTTGGGGCGAGAACTAATGTAGCACATAATTGAATACAGAGTCAACCTTTTCCTTAAACCTTTTTTTAAATTTGCTAAACCACCACCCACTGGAGCCCAACGATTAAGGCTACTCCAGGTACACCTAATGTAAGTACAGTTCCTATCGTTATGGGGTTCAGCGGGATATACATCCCTGGAACAAGGCCTGAATAGTTTAACAAGTACAGCAAACCAGCCGCCAGAACAAGATGAAGCGAGAAGCTGCGCAGCCATCCCCACGATAACCTGTTCTTAAGCAGTACGACTGCTAACAGGAGAGAAGATCCAATAAAAATCGATAACCATATTGTCTTCACACTCTCACCCCTCTCCATGCTGGCCAGTTCTTGCTAGTACGCTTTGCCAATCGAAGCAGCATCTCATATCGCTTTTCTGCTGTGATCATACAATATATCGCGTAATCCACTTGATCCTTGCCGACTGCATAATTAAAGAAACGATTCGCATTTTCCCATTCACGGTGTGCCTCAACAATTTCGGCTCGGATGTCATCCATTTGGTTCATCCCTTTTTTTAATTCGAGCTGGCCTGTATTGCTCATATCTATCCCTCCCGCTTGTCCTCACTTCATAATGTTCATTACTATATGTATAAGCTTGGACATTAGAATAGAACGGGATATTAAAAGGAACACCTTATCAAAACGACAAAAACGGCAGATCGAGTAATTTCTCGACCTGCCGTTTTCTATATTGATTATGACTAGTTTATTTCTCTTCGACCTTCTAATGCTTTGGACAAAGTAACCTCATCTGCATATTCAAGATCACCGCCAACAGGCAAGCCATGCGCGATACGCGTAACTCGGATACCAAATGGCTTGATCAGCCGGGATAGATACATTGCTGTGGCTTCGCCTTCAATATTCGGGTTAGTGGCCAGTATAAGCTCCTGAACGCGTTCGTCGCTCAGCCTTCTTAACAGCTCAGCGATACGAATTTCGTCTGGACCGATGCCCTCCATAGGCGAAATTGCGCCTTGAAGCACGTGATAATGGCCTTGGAAGTCCTTCATACGCTCAATCGCAACAAGATCCTTAGACTCTTGAACAACACATATGATGGAGTTGTCACGTGATTTATCCTGACAGATTCTACATGGATCTGTATCGGTTATATTGCAACAAACCGAGCAATAGAACAAATTGCGCTTAACGCTTACTAGCGCCTTCGCAAAATCAATGACGTCGTCTTCCTTCATTCGAAGAACATGAAACGCCAGACGGGCGGCCGTTTTGGGTCCAATACCCGGTAATCGCGTAAAAGCATCAATTAACTTCGCTATCGGTTCTGGGTAATACAAAACTGGGTACAGCTCCTTTCAAGCAAAAAACGCCTTCGGTGTCCCCTGGACACTGAAGCAGCTTTGACGGAGAAATAAAAGATAAGTACACGTAATATACCTTCCTTTATTTCAAACAGAAGCAATACTGCTTCTTAGAACAATCCTGGAATTTTCATTCCGCCTGTGAATTTACCCATATCCTTATTCGCTAGATCATCCACTTTAGTTAGCGCATCGTTAACAGCTGTAAGGACAAGGTCTTGCAGCATTTCGACATCTTCCGGATCTACAGCCTCAGGTTTAATCGTAATGCTAAGAAGTTTCTTATGGCCGTTCGCAGATACGGTTACTACTCCGCCGCCCGCTGTTCCTTCAACCGTCTTTGTTTCCAACTCTTCTTGAGCCTTCATCATTTGATCTTGCATCTTCTTCACTTGCTTCATCATTTGGTTCATATTGTTCATTACAATTCACCTCATCATTAGAATTTAATCTTTATCCTTCACTACCACTAAATCTTCACCAAAAAGTTTGACGGCCTCTTCCACCCATACTGGCCGACTTGCAGCTTGTGGTGAAGCAGAAGATTCGGGCTCAAGCTGAAGCGTCTCGCTCTTCTGCGTACTAGCGCCTTGTGCCGCTGCCGCCTGCCAGTCCTTCATCATAACCGTAACAATACGGAATGAACCGCCGAGCACATCATGCATGACTTTCTCAATAATCTCGCGATTGGCCGGCTTCTCGGTCGTTTCTCGGTGCATTGTATTCTTGAATGCCACGAGAATGGCATCGTCAGCAGAAGCAACCGGCTCACCGTCTTTTAGCCAAGCATGGACCGTAATCTTAGCGTCCTTCACACCCTGCAGCACATCGTTCCACTTCATTCTGAATTGATTGAATTCTGGACTGCCTGCTGTTGCCAGGTACGGATCAAGCTTGACTGAAGACCGTACTATGCCGCCTGAGCCGCCGAATGAACTGCGAACCGCATTAGTACGTGCTGCTTGCTTGCTGGCCGCACTGTCAGCCGAAGAAGCGCTGTTCCCGCTACCTACTCCATTTTGAATCGCTTGCTCTAGTTTACGCTCCAATGCCTCAATCTGCTGACGCAAACGTCCTACTTCAGCTGATTGTCCGCCGCTTGATGCTGAAGCTGCTGTACTTGCAGAAGCCGCTCCGCCTGACGATTGCTCGTCATTTAATGTGCAAAGCTTCATAAGCGCTACTTCAAACAAGGTTTGAGGCTGCGAGGCATGCTTAAGCTCCACTTGATAACGGTTCAACGTATCAATCATAGCGAACAATCGCTCTGGAGTGAAGGCCTCCGCCATCATTTTGAAGCGTTCAGGATCAACGATCCTCTCTGTTACTGCGCCGCCCTGCGGAGCAAGCTTCATAACAAGCAAATCACGGAAATAATAAATTAAGTTTTCCATGCATTTGTCCGCACTTTTGCCGGCTTGCATCAAGCTTTCCACAAGCGGCATAACAGCTGCTACATGTCGATCCTTCACAGCTTCCGCCAGCTGGTAGAAATGATCAGCGGCCATGCCGCCTGTCACATCTACTGCCGCGTCGAGAGTAATGCGATCACCTGCAAAAGCAGAAACCTGCTCCAGCAAGCTGATCGCATCGCGCATTCCGCCTTCCGACAATCTTGCAATATAAGCAAGCGCATCTTCGTCGGCCTGTATGCTCTCTTCACGGCAAATCTTAAGCAAGTGCTGCGTCTGCTCTTCAAGCGATACCTGTCTGAAATCAAACCGTTGACAACGGGAGATAATCGTAGCAGGCAGCTTATGCGGTTCGGTCGTCGCCAAGATAAAGATAACATGCCCCGGCGGCTCCTCCAATGTTTTGAGCAAGGCGTTAAATGCCTCGGCCGTAAGCATATGTACTTCATCTATAATATAAACTTTGAACCGCACTTCTGAAGGTGCATATCGCACTTTATCACGAATATCACGAATTTCATCAATACCGCGATTAGATGCAGCATCAATCTCAATTACATCCATAATATGTCCCGCGGTAATCCCTATGCAAGCATCACATTCATTACATGGCTCTTCAGCCGGACCACGTTCACAGTTCACCGCTTTGGCTAATATTTTCGCAGCGCTTGTCTTCCCGGTTCCTCGCGGCCCATTAAAAAGATAAGCATGAGATACACGCTGCTCACGAATAGAATTTTGCAGCGTTTGAATAATATGCTGTTGTCCAACCATGTCCTGAAACGTCTGCGGACGCCAGGCACGGTATAAAGCGATATGTGACACGCAGACCTTTCCTTTCAAGTTGCCTTTTCATTTACAATAAGCAAAAGCACCTTCGGTCCAGTGGACGCTGAAATTGCTTTGCATTGCGAAATATAAGAGTAGTATTAGAAAATAATATACTTTCTTATATTTTAAACAATTGCTACTCCCCTATTATACAACAACTGTGTAGCAAGCAAAACTTTCTTTTGCTAAGACTTTACCCTATTAAAACAACATCTATAAACAAAAACACCTGCATTCGCTAATTTCGACAAAAACATCGAACAGCGATCACAGGTGCTACTTTTGCTATTAGCAAATCATATTAGAAAATTTTAGTACCGTGCACCTACTCCTGATAAATACGACCCAGGCGACATCCTTGCACTACAGCTCGAGTCAGGCACTCCCCCGGCACATGAACTAATTTACTTATGGCTGCTTCCTTCCGGACCTGACCAAGTTCATAAACGTCCATTGCGGAGGACCCAACTGTCAACACTGCTCGCAAGTGCCAAGACCCTACATCAGTATAACCTCAAGTAGGAATTCAACCTCGCTACAGCGGATTGCGAGTTACAGGGCACCGCTACCTCCCCATCTAGCACGGCAAAAATAAGTATAGCCGATTCCGTCCTAAAGCGCAACTCGCGGTTGAAATTGGACGAATGCCAGAGCTACCTTTTGGCTTCTACATGAACCTTATACCGAGGCATATTGTACTGAACGACCGACTGGGCCTTTGCTCGCAGCTCTTCGACTTGAACGTCAGACAGTGCTTTATTTGCTTTTACATTCACATGAAGATCGGTACCGTTAAAGTAAATTTGCGTGTGCTCGATGCCGGAAATCGGCTTCAACACCTGCTCAATGAATTTTCCATCTGCATTATAATTAAGATACTGATAACGATTCGGTAAATTGGGATTGCTGTTGGAATAACCCATGTATCCATCATGACCGTAGGTTTTCAGCCTGTTTTCTTGCTTGCTTCTTCCGTTCCCACATCCTGAGATCGTCATGGCTAACAGAAATAAGCAAGCCAGCAAGGCTGCCATTTGAAATAAACCAAATCGTTTACTCAAACCGAATGTTTGTTTATTCAATCAAAAAACCTCCCTTCTATCCAATAGGATGGCTGAGGGAGGCTCTTGTATTCTGCCAAATAAAGGCGGAACGATTTGTAGGATTAAATACCGTATTTCTTCTTGAAACGATCGACGCGGCCGCCAGCATCCAGGAACTTTTGCTTACCCGTGTAGAATGGGTGGCATTGGGAACAAACCTCTACGCGAAGACTCGGTTTAACCGAACCAGTCTCGAAGGAATTTCCACAAGCGCAAGTTGCTGTAATGATGTGGTATGTCGGATGAATAGCTTGTTTCATCTCGTTCACCTCTTTCTGCCCTGAATCGCATGCGGACTCAGAGTTAAATCGCACATCTCGGATTATAGCATGAACTTATTTGCTGTTGCAATGAATAATCAGTGATATGGTTAATATTAGCCGAATTTACTACCTAATAGGTACTTATCGACGTAATGCGGCTGGTGGAACATGTGTGTAAGAGCCAATAACTACACCCGGCAGCTCTTCACGGAAAATTTCAAGCATTTGCTTCATCCCGTATATTTCACCTTGTGCCTTAGGAATAATCGCTAAGTAGCTTTCAGGATCGATATTCAGGTTGCGCATTTGAATGAGTTTTAGTCCAGTACGCTTAACGAATCCAATCATCGCTTCTATTTCTTCCTCACGGTCAGTGACCCCTGGGAAAATCAAATAGTTGATCGACGTATATACACCATTGTCAGAAGCATATTTCAAAGACTTCTCAACATTTTTTAAGTTGTAGCCGCGAGGCTTATAGTAAGCATTATAGTGATCATCAAGTGCACTGATCGTACTTACGCGCATTAGATTAAGGCCTGCATCAACAATCGCGCGCATGAAATCAGTCAATCCCGCGTTCGTATTAATGTTAATGTATCCAAGCGAAGTTTGACTGCGAACACGCTTCATAGCCTCAACGATGATTTTAGCTTGTGTTGAAGGTTCCCCTTCACAGCCTTGACCAAAGCTAATGATGGATTCCGGCTCGCGCAAATGCTCAAGCATAATTTCAACGATCTCATCAACAGTCGGCTTAAAATTCATCCGCGTCTGTGGTGCAACAAATCCGCTATCGTCAGGTTGTTCAGAGATACATCCGAAGCAGCCTGCATTGCAAGAATACGATACCGGAACAGCACCCTCCCATCTTCCTAGAAACGTGTTGGAAGAGGTTAAGCACTCATAACCTAGAGCACAGTTCGACAGATGCTTATAAAGACGATTATCCGGATATTTAGCGAGAATACGCTCTACTTGAATACCAAGTTCGTCACGATCGCAATTAAGCGGATCCCATCTTTCAGGATCGTCACTTTGCTCAGCCGTTACATAAAAGTTACCGTCTTTCCATACGACAGCTGTATAACCGAACAATGGCAGCTTCTCGTTCTTGTCCGCTTTCACATAGCCCGGCAAGCATAGACGAGTAAAGCCTTGCGGAAGCAAGGCGCCGACTGCTTGAGCTCCGCCTTGCAATGCCTGCATCTCACCCGTGCTCGGATTAAGACCAATGGGTCTAGTGAAGGGCAGGCTAACAAGAGTTGCTCCATTAGGAAGCGGAATTAATTCCTCCTCCATAATTTCGACAATCATATCGCCGCTTCTTCCCAAAGCTATAAAGTCGGGATGGTCAAATACATTTCCGTTTTTATCCGCATATACGAGATTCATGTTGTTCTCCCTCCTGCGGTCTTACGATCCGTGCGTAGTTCTAGGCGTAGGACGCCTGCTGGTCGCTGTAGTACTGCTCTTTATACCGGACCGCTCCGGCTTCGCTTCAACTGTTGTATCAAGAGACATGAGGAACTGTTCGTTGTTCTCACTATCTTTAAGTTTCTTCAAGAAATTATCTACATAATCAGGCGTATCCGTCATTCCTCTGCGGATGGCCCAAACCTTCTCCAGCTCTTCCTTCGTAAGCAGCATTTCCTCACGTCTAGTTCCAGATCTGCGCAAATCAAGCGCAGGGAAAATACGACGCTCAGAAAGCTTACGGTCTAGATGGAGCTCCATATTACCCGTACCTTTAAATTCTTCATAAATGATGTCATCCATACGTGAGCCTGTTTCGATCAACGCAGTCGCAAGTATAGTCAAGCTTCCGCCCTCTTCCACGTTTCGAGCCGAACCAAAAAACCGTTTTGGACGGTGGAACGCTGCTGGATCAATACCGCCGCTAAGCGTACGACCAGATGGAGGAATAACCAAGTTATACGCCCTAGCAAGACGGGTGATACTATCCATCAAGATGACAACGTCCTTCTTATGCTCAACAAGACGAAGCGCTCGCTCAAGTACAAGCTCTGCTACTTTGATATGGTTCTCGGGCAGCTCATCAAATGTGGAGGCGATAACTTCACCCTTCACGGAGCGCTGCATATCAGTAACTTCCTCTGGACGCTCATCAATAAGCAGAACGAACAATTTGATATCGGGACGATTTTCGGAAATGCTGTGGGCGATTTCTTTAAGAAGCAAGGTTTTACCTGTCTTCGGAGGAGCAACAATTAGACCGCGTTGGCCAAGTCCTACAGGAGCAAGCAAATCCATCATTCGAGTGGAAAGCTTCGACTGTGTCGTCTCAAGCACTAGCTTCTTTTCTGGATAAAGAGGAGTAAGCGCAGGAAAGTGCAATCGTTCGGAAGCCGTTTCCGGATTTTCGCCGTTAACAGCATTTACTTGCAATAGACCAAAATAACGCTCATTCTCTTTCGGCGGACGGCATTTACCTGAAACAAGATCGCCGCTTCTCAAATCAAATCTGCGAATTTGTGATGCTGAAATATAAATATCTTCCTTGCTCGGCAAATAGTTAATAGGCCGTAAAAATCCGAAGCCTTCTGACAAAATATCGAGGACGCCTTCCATGAACATAAGGCCGCTCTTCTCTGCTTGCGCTCGAAGAATTGCAAAAATTAATTCCTTCTTCTTAAGTGTTCCGTAATAGGGAACTTGAAATTGCTTCGCCAATTTATAAAGGTCGGTCAATTTCATCTCTTCTAGATCTGCGATCTGAAGGTCTGTCATGTTCTCACCACTTTATTTAATTTTCATTATGATTTTGTATATCTAGTAAAATCATAGGATTGATTATCCATCATTGCCGAATTAGACGCCGTCTATTCCACAGCGTCCGCATCGTCCTATTCCTTATGAAGTGGCTTCCGTTTCACGCCATACTTCCGCACCCAGGCGGCATAAGTTTTCTACTAGATTATCATAACCTCGGTCAATATATTCGACGCCCGAAATTTCAGTAACGCCTTCTTCAACAGTCAAAGCAGCGACAACAAGTGCAGCCCCTGCGCGTAAATCAGCAGCCTTAACTTTTGCAGCACTCAGCTTGCCGCCTTCAATAACAGCTGAACGGCCCTCAACACGAATATCCGCTCCCATGCGAGTGAGCTCAGGAACATGCTTAAATCTAGTACCGTATACATAATCAGTTAAAATACTGACTCCATTCGCTTGTGTAAGCAAGGTTGTCATTGGAGATTGTAAGTCCGTAGGGAAACCAGGGTACACAAGTGCCTTTACATCAATGGACGAATAATTAGGTCCGCCAATAATTCGGATGGATTCATCCATCTCAATAACTTGAACACCCATCTCTTCAAGCTTAGCGCTCATCGCTTCCAAGTGCTTCGGAATAACATTATCAATAAGGACATCGCCGCGCGTTGCTGCAGCTGCAATCATATACGTACCGGCTTGAATTCGATCGGGAATAATGGAATGGCGGCAGCCATGCATCTGATCGACGCCTTCAATACGAATCGTCTCAGTCCCGGCACCTTTGATTTTTGCGCCCATGGCATTAAGGAGAGTAGCTACATCTATAATTTCAGGCTCTTTTGCCGCATTTTCAATAATCGTTATTCCTTTGGCCCGCGAGGCAGCTAGCATGATATTAATCGTTGCTCCAACACTTGAAACGTCAAGGTAAATCTTTGCACCTCGTAATTGCTCAGCATGAATTCGAATAGATCCATGATCATTAGTTACCGTGGCACCTAGTGCTTCAAACCCTTTAATATGCTGATCGATAGGTCTAGGCTCAAAGTTGCAGCCCCCTGGCATTCCGATTGTCGCTTCACCAAATCTACCAAGCATTGCCCCCATCAAATAATAGGATGCACGCAGCAATTTCACTTTGCCGTTTGGCATCGGTTTGGAGACAAGCGCGGAAGGATCAATGCGCATCATATCGCCGTCACGCTTTACGACAGCACCAAGCTCCTGCAAAATTTCACTGTATACAGCTACATCACTTATAATAGGCAAATTATCCAACACAACTTCTGATTCTGCTAAAATAGCAGCAGGTACAAGAGCCACCGCGCTGTTCTTGGCTCCGCTGATTTGAACGGTACCGCGAAGCGGCCGTCCACCGCGTATCATCAATTTCTCCATCTAATTATAGTTCCTCCCGTAGATTGGAAGAGAATAAAGGAAAAACCGCCAAAGCAAGCGAGTGTTAAACCCACTTGCCGTTATGAGGCGGTTTATTCCTTTGCTCCTGTTATTACACTTAGTTGTTACTTCCGAACAAACGGATTTTTGTTAGTAACAGCCAGCTTCTCAATTCGCACAGCTGTCATGTATTGGCGTAGTTCCAATGAATCAGCGTTAGCTATTTGTTTTCTTGGAATTGTATTTGTAAAAGCAACATGTTTCTCTCAATGGTATACTGCAACTGAAATTAATATCATGATCAAAATCAAATCGATTGGAAGACTAGATTTTTTTTGGCCCCGGCACACGCCATTGCAGCAGTGAATTGAATGCCCATATATTTCAAGGCGCTTTCGCTGACCTTACAAATAAACGGTGATTTTTCTTCCTTAGCAGCTTCAACAATCGTTTGTGCAATTACCCTGATGTCTGTGTTGAACTGGACTACTGTTTCTCGCTTGCTATAAGCGCCTGGCAAAATTCATTCATAGGAACTAACAAGATCGATGTCTTCCTCGTAAATGTTATCTTTCTTCCTCCAGCTCGGTCCGACTTGTCATTCTGAGACATTATAACATAATGAGCCTTGGAATAGTAAAGCTTGTTTTGCTATTGCCAATAAATGAAAAAAACGACATCGCCTTCAAGTAAGAGACGATGCCGTTTATTTGCTAAATCAGGAGCCTATTGCAAAACGACTTGTGGAGTTGCCGCCTCGCAGCTGCATATTAACCGCAATTCGCATCTCATCGATGTCGAAAGGTTTCGTAAAGTGCATTAATGCCCCGAGATCCGTCGCTTCTTTAATCATATCCAATTCACCATATGCGGTCATCATGATGACTTTAATGTTTCGGTCGATAGCTTTCACATGCTTTAAAATTTCCAGACCATCCATGCCGGGAATTTTCATATCCAACAGAACAAGATCAGGAGCATCGTTCTTGACGATTTCCAAAGCCAGCTTGCCATTAGACGCTTGGAACGTATTATAGCCCTCGCTGCTGAAAACTTCCATAAGCAATACGCGAATACCGTTCTGATCATCAACGATCAACACTTTCTTCTTATCCAACTCCAAATCCCCCCGCAAATGAGTTTACCCAGAAAATGGCCAACTCTTCCATAATCGTTAATATATTCGCTAAAGTGGGTATATAATCCTTCTCGTTAAGAGAAAAACTTATCTGTTGTTGTTAAAGAATCTGCCATTGATCAAAAATGCAATATATTACTCAGAATGGTTAAGCGCTGCTTGTACAAATCCGCGGAATAATGGCTGCGGACGGTTCGGTCTAGACTTGAATTCCGGGTGGAATTGAACAGCCAAGAACCAAGGATGATCAGCCATTTCCACAACCTCAACAAGACGGCCGTCTGGGGAAGTTCCAGAAATAGTAAGACCAACAGATTCAATCGCTTCACGGTACTCATTGTTAAATTCATACCGGTGACGGTGACGCTCATAAACGAGCTCGTCGCCATATTCACGCTCAGCAAGCGTGCCTGGCTTAAGTTTACAAGGGTAGAGACCAAGACGCATCGTGCCACCCATATCTTCAACATCCTTCTGATCCGGCAGCAAATCAATAACCGGATATGGAGTGGATGAATTAATTTCAGAGCTATTCGCACCAGCTAGTCCCGCCACATTGCGAGCATACTCAATGACAGCTACCTGCATGCCAAGGCAAATGCCGAAGAACGGAATTTTGTTTTCACGAGCATATTTAATCGCTGTAATCTTGCCTTCAATACCGCGATCGCCAAAGCCGCCTGGCACAAGAATACCATTAACGCCTCTAAGCTGCTGGTGGGCGTTCTCTTCCGTAAGCTCATCTGCATGCAGCCAACGAATTTTCACTTCTGAGTCGGAAGCAATACCCGCATGCTCTAGCGACTCTACAATACTGAGGTACGCATCATGCAACGAGACATATTTACCAACAATTGCAATTTCCGTCTTCTTATGAAGCGACTTCACACGCTGAACAAGGCTTTCCCATTCGCGCATATCCGGCTGTTCTGTCTTAAGCTTCAGATGATTAACAACGATCTCGTCGAGGCCTTCCTCACGAAGCATCAATGGCACTTCATACAAAGTGGACGCATCGCGGCATTCCACGACTGCATTCGCATCGATATCGCAGAACAAGCCAATTTTACGTTTCAAATCTTCAGCAAGCGGATGCTCTGTACGGCATACGATTACGTTCGGTTGAATACCGATGCTGCGCAATTCCTTAACACTATGCTGCGTCGGTTTTGTTTTCACTTCACCTGCCGCTTTGATGTAAGGAATAAGCGTTACGTGGATGTACATTACATTGTCGCGCCCGATATCGCTTTTAATTTGACGAATAGCTTCAAGGAAAGGCAAGCTTTCGATATCACCAACCGTACCGCCGATTTCTGTAATTACAACATCAGAACCCGCTTCTTTGCCCGCACGGAATACACGGTCTTTAATTTCGTTCGTAATATGCGGGATTACCTGAACAGTTCCACCCAAGTAGTCGCCGCGGCGCTCTTTGGTAATTACGTTGGAATAGATTTTGCCGGACGTCACATTGTTGTTCTTCGACAAGTTAATGTCGATAAACCGTTCATAGTGACCAAGATCCAAATCTGTTTCTGCACCATCATCGGTAACGAATACTTCTCCGTGCTGATATGGACTCATCGTTCCTGGGTCGACGTTGATGTATGGATCAAACTTCTGAATCGTTACTTTGAGGCCCCTGTTCTTCAGCAATCGGCCAAGCGAGGCTGCTGTTATCCCTTTGCCCAAGGACGACACTACGCCGCCGGTTACAAAAATATATTTGGTCACTGTGATGATACCCTCCAAGCCCTATGGTTAATGTTTAGGTTTGCCCATTTACTCGATAAACATGGATGCGGATACACTCCGCCTATCCATCCAATTTGTGGGAATGCATCCTACAGACCCATCCCTCACAAACAAAAAAAGTGACACCCGTAGCAACGGGGCACTTTTCCTTTTTTGGCATATATAAAAATACAAGCAAGCATCAGCAATGCGTTATGCTCTACTTCTATTTCACCGCGAAACTTGACCTTCTCGTCAAAAGACGAAAACGAGTCGTTTGCGCTTGTATGCGTTATTTGTTAACCGAATCTTAAGCCCATGAGATAGTTTACTCTGCGCTCCTAGCAACTGTCAAGCGAAACTGACTGGATATTCCTCACGCCAGTTCAAACGACTAAGCCATCTGTATAGAGCAGAGCTCGTACCGCAGAAAAGTATAAGAAGGAGGATAAGCTGGGTGCTTAAACCGCCTTATACTTTCAGCAAACATTTACTTGTCAGACTCGTCGTCGTCTTCAAATTCCTCATCATCCGACTCATCATCATCCGCATCGAGTTCACCGTCGACTTCTTCCTCGTCCAGCTCCTCGTCGTCGATTCCAACTTCCTCATCGACTTCAGCTTCCTCTTCTGCCTCTTCGAAGTCCTCGCGGTCCTCGTCGAATACATCGTAGTCTTCTTCAGCCTCTGCGTAAGTATCCTCTTCTTCGTCCGCAAATACATCATCATCTTCGAGATCATCATCATCGTTAATGATACGCGTACGCTTCGCATTACCTACAGGATCTTCAGAACGCTCAACTGGATACCAGCGTTTCAGTCCCCACATGTTGCTGCCAACGCAAGCGAAACGTCCATCAATGTTGATTTCTGTATACACTTGGGCGATGAACTGGTTGATTCCGTCTGCGGAAAGACCGCGTATTTTAGCGATCTCCATCATTAGATCGCGATAGTAGTAAGGCGTATTAGCCGCTTTCAGCACTTCAAAGGCCAAATCGACCATAGGCATTTCCTTCATACGTTCAGGATCCAGCTTTAACGTGAAATTGCTGCTGCTCATATGGACACATCCTCTCTTGCCATTCAATTTATGTACTCGTTCTTACCTATAAAATGCAAGGATCGTGTACGTTATTCTCTTATACACCGCTCACATTTAATCGCAAAACGATCGGTAACTGCCAGAGGCTCGCACCCGTCGTTTACGCTAGTCACAGTATAGTAAAACCTATTTCCTGCAAAAAAGCAAGCGGACCACGCTGCTGCAGTATAGCTTGGACTTCTATGCAAAAAGCGAAAGGATAGTCCTTCCGCTTTGACTGTATCCATCCGGCCATGACACGAGGCAACGCACCTTGGTCGTAAGAGCCCCTGAGAACTCTTTGTTCATCGTATGTCCCCAGTCGATTTTTGACACGGTTTTCAGCCTAATTATGTGAAAAAAGGCAAGTTGCTCATGCGTTATAGAGCGCTCGTTCATACAATAGTTCAGCATGGTCCGTCGGGAGGGGAAGCCAAGTTTGGACACCGTCGCTTTTATCCGTATGTTGCAGGATACGATGGCTCGCACGGACACAACGACTGTTAAGCGTATCATTCGCTTTCAGCGTGCGAGCGACTACCGATACTTCCTACAGCAATTGCCTAAAGTCACTTCATCATCTTTACCGCAAAAAAGCATTAGACAAATGCCCAGCATTCTTGGAATAGCCTGCACATTGCCGGCCGAGGAATCATTAGAGCGATTCGCCGGGCGTGTTTGGATTGAGAAAGATTGTAAAATCAGCGTGCATTCTTCTCCACAAAAGTCGATTATTGTAGATAAGGGCATCCCCTGGGGTGTAAACCAGATTAAAGCCCCGCTGGCTTGGAGCACGACAACCGGTCACCGGGTCAAAGTCGGCGTCATCGATACAGGAGCTGATTTCAGCCATCCAGATCTTCGCCAATCACTCTCTAGGGGCATCAATCTTCTTAATCGCAGCATGCTCCCTCATGATGATAATGGTCATGGTACACATATAGCAGGTACCATCGCCGCAGCAAATCAATTACAGGGCATGATTGGCGTAGCCCCGCGGGCGTTAATCTCGCCTGTCAAAGCTTTTGACCATAATGGGAGCGCCTTCGTATCCGACATTATTCTCGGTATTGAATGGTGCATCCGCAATCGCATGAACGTCATCAACATGAGCTTCGGTATGAAGACAAAAAGCAAAGCGCTGCTTGGAGCTGTCATTAACGCTCACAATGCAGGCGTCATTATCGTTGCTTCCTCCGGCAATGACGGGAAGCGCCGTTCCGTTGATTATCCGGCACGCTACCCTCAAACGATTGCTGTTGGCGCTACGAATAAACTCCGCCGCGTTGCACCTTTCAGCAATCGAGGCTCCTATATTGACGTTTACGCGCCTGGCGACAAAATCGTATCCGCATGGCTGCGCGGCAAATACAATGAAATGAGTGGAACCTCCATGGCCACCTCGCATGTCAGCGGAGCAATCGCGCTTCTGCTCGCACATAAGCCGGGACTTACGCCTACCGAGATCAAGACAATTATTAAACGATCCGTTCAGCCCCTTAGAGGCAGTAAAGCCCGCCGAACGATCGGCGAGCTTGACGTGATGCGTATGATGCAAACCGTGGATAAAGTATGAGTCCACGGTTTATTTTTATGAAACAAAGCTTACATGCGTTCTGGAGCAGAAACGCCGACCAAACGAAGCACGTTCGCAATAGCGATACGTACGGCTCCAAGCAAGGCTAAGCGTGCTTGCGATTGCTCAGCATCTTCTGTGATGACGCGCTCCGCTCTATAATAGCTGTGGAACTGGGAAGCCAGCTCGTATACATAACGAATAAGACGATGAGGCGCATATTGTGCTGCAGCCTCAGAGATCTCCTGCGGCAGCTCACCAACTTTACGAAGAAGATCGAACTCGCCCTCGGCAGTCAGCTTGCTGAAATCGATAGTGTCCGTGGATTTAAGAACAATGCCTTGTTCCTCCGCTTGTCTGAAAATACTGCAAATCCGAGCGTGCGCATATTGAACATAGAACACAGGGTTCTCATTTGAAGTAGAGATCGCCAAATCCATATCGAAATCAAGATGCGAATCCATGCTCCGCATGGAGAAGAAGTAACGAATCGCATCGATGCCCACCTCATCCATCAAATCCTGCATGGTAACCGCTTTGCCCGTACGCTTCGACATTTTCATTTTCTCGCCGTTCTGGAACAAGCTGACCATCTGAGCAATTAACACGGTCAGTTTCTTCGGATCGTTGCCTAGTGCCTCCATCGCTGCTTTCACACGCGGAATGTAGCCATGATGATCGGCACCCCAAATGTTGATCATCTGATCGAAGCCGCGCCCGTATTTATCCATATGATATGCGATATCCGGTGTCAAATAGGTATATGAGCCGTCATTTTTCACGAGCACGCGGTTTTTGTCGTCTCCAAAAGTCATGGTAGACAGCCATGTCGCTCCTTCTTCTTCATAGACATGCCCTGTCGCCTTCAGCGTTGCAAGACCTTGCTCCACTTGTCCGCTCTCGTATAATGCTGTTTCACTGTACCAAACGTCAAAGCCGACGCGGAATCTTCCGAGATCGCGTTTAATTTTATCAAGCTCCCGCTCAAGGCCAAACTGGCGGAAAAACGTAAAACGTTCTTGATCAGGCAATTCCAGCAGCTTATCGCCTTCTTGCTCGACAAGAAGTTTTGCAAAACCAATGATGTCCTCGCCATAATAACCATCCTCCGGCATTTCCGCCGCTTGACCAAGCGCTTGACGGTAACGAGCTTCGATGGATACAGCTAGGTTCTCCACCTGCTTGCCCGCATCATTAATATAATATTCGCGCGTAACCTCATATCCCGCATAATCAAGTACATTGCACAATGCATCGCCAACCGCGGCACCGCGAGCATGTCCAAGATGCAGGCTGCCCGTCGGATTCGCGCTCACGAATTCTACCTGTACACTTTTGCCGGAACCATCCGAAGTACGTCCGTAGTTTTCTCCCGCTTCAAGCGCTGCAGCCACAACCGGATAGAGATAGCTGTTATCCATACGGAAGTTAATAAAGCCCGGGCCTGCAATTTCCGCTGCTTGAATAGAAGCTTGCTTCGTATCCAAATGCGCAATAATCGCCTCAGCGATTTGACGAGGATTTTTCTTCGCCAGCTTCGTCAACTGCATCGCTGCATTTGTTGCCAAATCACCGTGCGATTTATCCTTAGGAACTTCGAGCACAAACGCTGGAAGCTCTTCCCGCGCCGCCAAACCAGCCGCTACCGCTGCATCAGCGATCGCTGCTTTGACTTGTTCATACATCTTCTCTAATACATTTGCATTCATTAATTTTGTTCCTCCTGTATATGGAGCCGGATATGAAACCGACCCGACATTTGATCACCAACGTACAATTCATACTCCCATTCAAGTGTAAAAGGCAGCTGATCGGGCAATGTGTCCATCGCTTTCATTACACCATCTTCACCCGGCGCATGAAGCCGCAGCTGCAGCGTTTCTGCTTCAAGCGATAAAGATGTCATTTGTGATTGATAGCTGCCAGCTCTCCTATGTCCAGGAACAAAAAGCTGCTCTGATTCTATAGCGCCGCGCCGCACAACTGACATTTCTTCCGGCCGGAATCGAATAAGCGTCCGTATTTCACCAGCTTCTGTATCGCCTTCCACTGCCGGCTCGATGTAGCGGATAAATATGGATTTCTCCTTGCGGAACCAATCCCCTTTGTAAGCATGAGAATGCGAGCTTCCATCCTGCACACTCTCCAATGTAATTCGCACTTTCCTGCTGTCTGCCATCATCTTGCTCCTGTTATCAGTCTAATCTTATGTAACTACTATATACAGGTAGGCTCCGAATTTCAACGCTAGAGCCCGGTTAACTTGTTGCAAACGGTACGATTTCACGCCATGCCTCCACACGATCCTCGAGCGTTCGCATACGCGGAGTTGGAATCGGACTGGAGGAAGGCAGCTTGAGTAACGTAATGTTTCGAAAGCTTTCATGCCCTTTATAAAATTTCTGAAAGGTATCGTATGCCTTGCTTCCGTTAAATGCAAAGCAGCGCAGCTCTGGATATTTGGCTACAAGCTCCGGCAGCTTCTGCGGTACGATTCCACGTATGTTCACATCCAAGCTGCCTTCGCGCTCGCAAGATTCGATAACATCCCATAACGCTAAGCGATGCTCCTTTAAGAAAGCGAGACGGTTGTCATACACTGGGTCTGGGTCTGACTCATTGAATAAACGATATATTATTTTCCACATAAAATTTTGCGGGTGTCCATAAAATTGCTTATGCTCAAGCGATTTTACGCTTGGTGCTGTCCCAAGAATCAACACGCGTGATCGCTCATCGATAACAGGCGGAAACGAATAAATGCGCATGTCGTATAGCCCCCTAATCTATTTTTAAAAGCAGCAATAACGTCTTATTATAAGCCCATTCTAGCCTTGATCATACGATCGCATTTTCTGTTTGTATTAGAAAAAGACGCTTCCCGCTAAGATTACGCGGAAAACGTCTTTTTATCAATGCGAATCGATTATTTGGCCGGAATCTTTATGCTTTGACCCGGATAGATTCTATTCGGGTTCTTTAGCTTATTGTAGCTGGCTAATTTCTGCCACGTCGTTCCGTGCTCCAAAGCTATTGCATACAGAGTGTCCCCTGCTTTAACCGTATAAACCGAAGCTTGAGGAGTCGTTGGAACAGAAGTCGTTGGCTTCTCAGGTTTAGCTGGCTCTGTCGGCTTCGTTGGTGTTGTTGGTGTTGTTGGTGTTGTTGGTGTTGTCGGTTTTGTTGGTTCTACCGGCAACACTACTGACTTCGCACTTAGATTAAGCTTAAACTCTGCATAACCGTCAGCTGTATCACCCGTGTAGGAAGTCAACTTATTCGCTTCCGCTGCACTCTTTGCTTCCGGTGACGTCTTGATTGTCACATTCACGGTGTCATTAATTGCCGCTAGCGACCAGTTGCCATCCGCTGCCGGATCAATCGTCTTGAAGGAGCGAATGTAGTCAATGACAACCTGGCGGTTCTCATCCGGGGAAGCAAGGATAATACGTTTGCCGTCCGGGTTAGCGAATTTGCTGGAAGATGCACGGTAGTTGTTCGTTGCAACAACGAACTTCTGATCCGCCTTAATTGGTTTTCCTTCAAACTGCAAATTAACGATCCGCTTCGCGCTTTCGTTCTTGAGCGCGCCGCCAGCTTCATACTTCGTCGGTTGTGCAACATCGATCTGATAGGTCACACCGTCAATGACATCGAAGTTGTACGTTGGAAAATCATAATTGATCAGCTCTTGCTTCTCTGTGCTCGCTGCATCGATCTGCTTGAATTGACCAGCTGACCACTCGAGCCATTCTTTAATCTCCGCTCCTGTGACGAGTACAGCATTCACAGTATTCGAGTACAAATACAAATCGGCAACATTCTTGATTGCAATATCGCCCGCCTGAATATTGGTATAATAGTTCGGTCCTTGGCGGCCGCCAGCCTTAAACGGCGCTCCTGCCGAAAGAACAGGAAGCCCTTCATATTCCGTTCCCTGCAGCTGCTTCTCTACATACCATTTTTGTGCATTCGTAACGATTTGAATGGATGGATCATCTTGAACAAGAGCAAACCAGCTGTTGATTGACGCTGTCGTCTTGCCGACAGGCCCTCGCACATACGCCAGCGTATGCTCATGATCCTCTTTCACCGCATCGACAACAGCTTTGTCAGCTTCTACAAGAGGTACCTTATTTACCGCATCAAAGATAGGCTTAACCGTGCTTTTCGAATCGACAACGGCCCATTTCCCATCCTTGTTCTCCAGTGTTAAATCAATAATCCCAAGATTATTTCCCCAGAAGCCCGGTTCAACCGCAGGCACTCCGTTAATCGTTCCTTTGGCGAGATCGACACCCGTTTTTCCTTCAAACGATTTGTCAGGGAATACTTTATGCGCATGTCCGAACAAAATCGCATTAATGCCAGCAACTTTGCTTAAATAAAGCACCGAATTTTCCATGAGCTCTGATTGCGGGATATCTTCAAAGCCCGAGTGCGGAATCGCAACAATGATATCCGCTCCCTTCGCTTTCATTTCCGGCACAAACTTTTCTGCCGTTTTGACAACATCCTTAACGATAACCTTGCCTTCTAGATGAGCTTTGTCCCATGTTGTAATTTGCGGAGGCACAAATCCAATCACGCCAACCTTCAGCTTATGCTTCGCGCCCTTGCTGTCTGTTACCTCTTTATCAATAATGAGATAAGGCTTAAACAAATTAACATCATTCGTCTCATCCTTGTCTCCATCTACTTTATAAATGTTTGCATTTACATAAGGAAAGTCTGCGCCCGCGAGCGAGGTGTCCAGAAACGATAAGCCATAATTGAATTCATGATTGCCTAAGTTGCCTGCATCGTAGTTAAGCAAATTCATAGCTTTGTACACCGGATGCGTCTCGCCCTGCTTCAGCTTATCAACAGTAGCGACATAATCACCTAGGGGATTTCCTTGAATCAAATCGCCATTATCAAATAATAGACTGTTCGGAGCTTCCTCCCGCGCTTTCTTGATGAGCGTAGCCGTCTTCGCGAACCCATATTCATCAGTAGGCTTGTCCGCAAAATAGTCATAGTTCATCATGTTCACGTGCAGGTCCGACGTTTCCATAATTCGCAGTTGCACTGTATTCCCTGCACCCGCATCAGCCATTGCCGTGAACGGCATAGCTCCTAGACTAACGGTAATAGCAGCAGCTAAAGCACCCTTCCACACCGATTTGTTAACCAACAAAAACGCCTCCTTCATTCTCTTTCTATTAATAAGATGCTCTGCTGCAAGCACAAGATGAAATAATGTTTTCCTACAATATATTAATTTAAATATTCTGAATTGTCATTTATTTATTTTGTTAATCCAAAGTACCCTTTTACAATAAAAAAAAAGGCTTCACGCCACGCGGATAAATGACCGCTGGCAGTGAAGCCTTCACTCTATTTAATGACTATTTCAAAAAGCCTAGAAGCATCTCGCGAATAACCTTCGCCGCAACAATTTGCGTTTGCTCCGTCGGATCATAAGCTGGTGCAACCTCAACGAGATCGAAGCCCACAATGTTCACGCCGGATCGTGCAATGGCATGAACGGATTCAATAAGCTCCTTCGACGTAATGCCGCCCGCTTCCGCTGTACCTGTACCTGGTGCTGCAGATGGATCAAGCACATCTATGTCGATCGTTAAATAAACCGGACGTCCTTCGAGCTCAGGAAGCACCTTCTTAAGCGGCTCCAAAACCTCGAACGGATGGAAGTTGATGTTCTCGCGTGCATATTGCCACTCTTCGCGCGATCCTGAACGAATACCGAACTGGTAAATGTTCTGTCCACCCATAAGACCAGCTGCTTTGCGCAGCGGCGTAGAGTGAGACAATGGCTCGCCTTCATACGACTCGCGCAAATCAGCGTGAGCGTCGAAGTGAATGATCGCAAGATCAGGGTACTTTTTGTACACCTCTTGGAAGATCGGCCAAGAAACAAGATGTTCGCCGCCGAGACCAACAGGAATTTTTCCGTCGTCTAGCACACCGCGAACGAATTCGCCGATGATTTCCAGACTGCGCGCTGCGTTTCCGAAAGGAAGCAGCAAATCACCAGCATCGAAATATTCAATATCCTCGAGGCTGCGATCTAGGTAAGGGCTGTATTCTTCAAGTCCAATCGACACTTCGCGAATGCGAGGAGGGCCGAAACGGGAGCCTGGACGGAAGCTAACCGTGAAATCCATCGGCATGCCGTAGATAACCGCTTTGGAAGCTTCGTAGTTGTCAGAGCTCAAAATGAAGACATTGCCTGAATATTTTTGATCCAATTTCATGAGGTATGTCCCTCTCTTTCCTGAAGCGTAGCCGCTTGTTACTTCACAAGATCTTCAACAAATTTAGGAAGCACGAATGCTGCTTTGTGAAGACGAGGCGTGTAATATTTTGTATCAATTTCTGGAATTGCTGTCTCATCAACAGCAAGAGGATCGTGTTTTTTGCTGCCCATTGTGAACGTCCACAGACCGCTTGGGTAAGTAGGAATGTTCGCGCCATATACACGAACGATCGGGAATACTTCCTTCACGTCTTTGTTTACGCTTTGGATCAGGTCTGCTTTAAACCAAGGGTTGTCCGTTTGAGCAACGAAGATACCGTCTTCTTTCAATGCTTCGTAGATGCCTTGGTAGAAGCCCTTCGTAAATAGGTTTGCCGCAGGGCCAACCGGTTCAGTGGAATCAACCATAATAACGTCATAGGTGTTTTTATGATCATGAATATGCATAAAGCCGTCGTTTACAAGCACTTCAACACGCGGGTTGTCGAGCTCGCCAGCGATGGATGGCAAGTATTTTTTGGAGTACTCGATTACTTTACCGTCGATGTCGACAAGAACTGCCTTCTTCACCTTCGGATGTTTCATTACTTCACGAATAACGCCGCCGTCTCCGCCGCCAACAACAAGCACGTACTCCGGATTCGGATGCGTGAAAAGTACAGGATGCGCAACCATTTCGTGGTAAACGAACTCATCCTTAACCGTGGTCATAACCATACCGTCGAGAACAAGCATCGTTCCAAACTCTTCCGTTTCGATCATATCAAGCTGTTGAAAATCTGTTTGTTCATTAACGTAAGTCTTAGTGATCTTCGCCGTTATGCCGAAGCTATCTGTTTGTTTTTCCGTATACCACAATTCCATGGTGTTAGATCCCTTCTTTCCTTCAATCGTTCAACCTGTATTATAGTAAAATTATTAAATCACTACAAGTACTCTAGACAATCCGTGCATTAACGTTTTTCAAAGATTTTATTAAGTATAATATCCTGATTTTCCGTACGATATGTAGATGCTGTTTCACAACAAAGGCTGTCCCACATAACATGGGACAGCCTTTATTCATCTTGAAAAGGTGATACCTGTTCTTTTGTATAATGTCCGTCTCAACCATTTGCCAGCTTCACGCAGCCTGTCGTTTCACGAATGATCAGCTCTACCGGCAAAGCCTTGCACCTCTCCTGAACAGGGTTGCCATCAATCTGATCGAGCAGCATGCGGATCGCTTCCTGCCCTTTCTCCAAAATATTTTGAGAGACGGTCGTTAGCGCAGGCGAAGTAAAGCTAGAGATGGACAAATTGTCAAAGCCGATTACCGAATAGTCCTCCGGCACCTTTTTGCCTAGTTCTCGCAGCCGTTTAAGCAAGCCCATCGCACTTACATCCGAAAACGAGAAGATCGCCGTCACGTCCGCAAGCTTGATGAGCTGATCCGCAGCGCGATAGCCACCATCAAGCGATGTCGGGAGCCTGATCATTAAGGCTTGATCGTATGGAATACCCGCTTCTGCCAGCGCATCCTTATAGCCTAACCATCGCTCATGCAAAACACCGTAATATGTGATGCGCTCAAGCGGAATATCTCCAATTAAAAGTGCAATTCGTCGATGTCCTTGGTCGATTAAATAACGAATCGCGCGATAGCTTCCTTTTCTGTCCTCTAAATTAACTTGATATAGATCCTCCCGCTTCAAGTAGCTATCAATAAAGACGGCAGGCATGCCTAAGTTTACAATGCGATCAACTGCCTGCGAGCCCTCATTCGTCCCCATCACGATTAACCCATCCAATCGACGCTCCTTGGCGAATGTGAATGTTTCTGTGCTCTCATCAATACCCGATAAAATAATATGAAATTGGCGATCACGAGCCCCTTCTTCTACACCTGTAAGCAGGTCCCAATAAAATGGGTTGTCCTGCAGCCTCCCAGGCTGCATCATCGGTACGACGAGTCCAACAAGATGCGTACGCCGAGTCTTTAGATTTCTAGCAGGCAGATTTGGCGTGTAGCCAAGCTCGATAATTACCCGCTCGATATTTTCTTTCGTTGTGCCCGATACCCTTCCCTTTCCGTTAATAACATTAGATACCGTCGCAATCGATACACCAGCCACCTTGGCAACGTCTACGATGCTTACTTCATTTTTCATCCTCTTATCGCTCTCTTTCGTCTCAAAGCCCATCCGGCTCCTTGAGTTAAACGTTTTATCATAGTATAGCTTATTTGTGGAGGCACTAAAATTTGTACTCCGAAAATATAAAAAAAGAAGAAGCAAACCGGCTCAAGCGAGCCAGCCTGCTTCCCCTATATTTCATACTACCAGCCGCTGTTGCCTGCACCTCTAGTTATTACAAACTGATTATTCGGATTCGATAGGCCTCCCGATGCAGCCCCTGTGACCGTTACATTGCTAAACGTCCCTGATCCAGTAACGGAATCGAACAATATCCCATAGGTGCCGGCGCCGCTGATATTCACTTGATTAAAGCTCACGTTTGTTATCGATTGATTGTAGCTGAATTTCACAGCTTCATAGGTGCTGTCATTAATTTGAACATTATCGACAACGATTGGAGCCGAAATGCTCTGATTTTCTGCATAGATCCATAAACCGCCGAAGCTCGTGTTCCAGTTGCGCTCCCAGCCGCCTGTACGGTTCAACGTATTTCGTTTCACTTCAGTCGTGCCGCTAAACGCAACGGCATTGAACCTTGTGCTGACCACGATGCCTGCAGAAGCCGTCACCGTGTCTGCACCGATGTTATCCCATATCTTGTTGTCCTTGCCGCCGTAAAGGGCGTAAGTATTTGCAAGAACAGGAACCTGGGCGATATTATAGCGGAACATGCTGTTCTCATTCGGTGAGCCGTCCGACCACATCGCGAAGGCGTCGTCCCCTGTATTGCGTACACTGAAATGGCTGATCGTTGTATTTTTGACACCGCCGTGAAGGTTTACACCATCCGCCCATGTATTGCGAATCTTACCTCCGACTACATATAAACCGTCCGTTCCAGACTGCAGCCAGAAGCCCACCTTCGTATGCTCGATCCATACATTTTGAATAAGCGAGCCTGTTCCAAAGTTTCCTTCGAAAGCAGCGTGGTCCGCACCGTCGTTCCGATACAGCGAATCTCCCGTAATCGCAAGATCGGTAATCGTTACATTACCGCCTACGCCATAAAAGCCGCCTTTCCCGTTAGTGCCTTGCAAATTAGAGTACCACATGCCAGCGCCGCGAATATGGATACCGTTCACATTCACTCGGTCATTCATTCGGAAGGTGCCTGATGGAATCCACACGCCTGCTTTGCCTGTCGACTTCGCATTAGCAATAGCGTCGCGAATCGCTTGCGTATCATCACCTGCATCGCTCGCTACAGCTCCGAAGGAGGTAATGCTCACGAAATTAGCAGGCATTGTGTAGGCGGCATCTACTTGTTCCAAGTTAATAAGATCAATCGTATAGTAAGAAGCTGTATCGCCAGAATCCTTCTGCAGCTTCACCGTAGCCCCCGCAGGAATGTTTCCGACAAGGAAGCGGCTCTCATCATAGAAACGATGCCCTTCGCCATTCGCAGCATTGTCGTTGTATGGATAAGCGCCATACGTCCATGCATAACGTGACGTTAGGCTAAGTGTCTGTGTTTTAGTTCCGTTCACATAAAGGCTAAGTGTTCCATTCGTACCGCCGCCCCCTGCCGAATCAGGCATACTGTACCTGACGACAACAGAGTTAGCAGCTTGTGGCGCTGTCCACTGCACATAATGCCCAGTAGATGTCAGCTTTACAGCGCGTCTTCCCGACGATTCTGATTCAATAGTCAAATAAGTGCGGTTTGCTGTAAGCACCTGAGCGTTCGTCGTGCCGCTCTCCGCTTCCAGCTCTTGATAAGGTACGGTTGCTCCCCGCGCCGCCAAGCCGATTCCACCTGATGCAGAAATGTAATCGATCGCTATTCCGCCGCTATTTCCGCTGTCATATTGATACGTAATTGTATTTAAACCTTTGCGAAGGCTCAGCGTCTCGCTTTGACTGCCCCAAGTAGTTGCTCCTCCAGTTGCTGAGAGCGTTGTTGTTTTAACAAAAACACCATTCACGTAAATATTTATCGTCTTGATCGTCCCTGTTCCATTAGCGTAGCGAAGCTCAACGGCCGAGTTCCCTTCCGCAGTCCGGTTAACGGTGAAAATTGCTCTCGCACCGACGCTTGTAAAGTTCTGCAAATAGGTCGATGCTTTGGTTACTCCACCTGAGAAAAATTGATCCTCCGCTTGATACACAAATCCCGTGCCCGGCGTTGGGGTAGGTGTTACAGTAGGCGTAGGCGTTGGTGTCACGGTTGGTGTTGGAGTTGGAGTTGGTGTTGCTGTAGGGGTTGGTGTCGGCGTTGTTGTAAGAGCACCTACAACGAGGTTATCCAAATTGATATTTCCAGAATCCGTCGTATCAAATTGAAGCCGAACGGCATTGCTGCCTGCATTCAGAGTAACGACTTCCAGCTTGGTGCCCCATGTGTCCCAATTCGATGTAGCTGGAAGCGTCACTTGACGCAGCTTTGTTCCATTCAGATAAAGGCTTAATGTTTTATCGCTGCCTGTTCCATTAGCATATCGGAACGTTAGCTCACGGCTTCCGGCTGCGGCTGGCGTAACAGCAAATTGTACCGCCGCGTTTCCTTTGTTGCCATCTGTGAAGCCGCCGACAAATCCGGTTCCCGTATAGCCCGTATGATCGTTAGCTATAGTTGTTCCTCCAGTAAGAGTCGCCGCTTCTGCCTCAAGGGTGTTTGGCGCAGCTGGCGCTGCTTCAACATCAATTTTGTCTAAGTTTACGTTTCCTGTGTCTGTCGTGTCGAATTTGTAGCGGATCGTATTGCTGCCTGCTGCGAGCGTCAATGCTTCCGTGCTGGTCGTCCAGCTGTCCCAATTCGCGGTTGCATTCAGCGTCGTTTGCTTAATCTTGACGCCATTTACGTATAGGCTCAACGTCTTCGCACTGCCATTCCCATTCGCATACCGCACGGTTACGTTATGAACCCCAGCTGCTGCCGCGCTTACCGTAAACTGAGCAGCTGCATTTCCCTTATTGCCATCTGTAAAACCGCCAACGAAGCCAGACCCGGAATAACCCGTATGATCATTCGCATATACGGCTCCCCCTGAGAGTGAAGCCGACTCCGCCTCGTAAGAAGCTGCATAGCTGGTTTGTGCCTGCGCGAAGAATGTGAGCACCATACTCATAATAATGAGTACGGATAGACGTTTCTTAAGACTAATCGTCATTAATCATCACGATCCTTTTCATATAATAGAAGCTCATTTACCTGCGTTGATTTGAATAAGTGCGGTTCTAATGTAAACGCATTCATAAATCGATATCCACTATGTCAGGCAACACCACCTTTCAATAGAACATTTTTTGATCCATTCGCAGCATATTGAGGAAGGTTCATGGATCTTTGCATAATACCATGCCTTATTTTACGATTATGATAACCAATTAAACGTTTAACCAAGTAACGCTCGTCATTCGTGGTTAAACCTTTAATCAGAGATTATCATGCGTTTTCCTTATCGTCAACATCCTAATTTCAAGCCGATTATTCTTGTATTGCAGGCTGCTAATTCTTATGCCACGCTACTGAATAGAGTCCGAATATTAATCTATATAATGAATACTATTTAAATCCCTTCTACAAATATTTACGATTACGCTCCTCTTCGTGAATAGGGTGTTCTTCGTTTTTCCATACTAAGGAAAAGCGAAGTTTTGCATTGAAGGGAGCCTGCTCCATGAAAAAAAATTCCAACCAGCAGGGTAAGCTGCGCCGCAGACCTGCTTTTCCATTTATAACCGAGAGGTTCCTTCCCCAATTTCTGAAAATGAAGAAATGGTTGAGATGGGCAGCTGCCGCATTCACCCTTTTCATACTCATCTTGGCCGGTACACTTATCTTCTTACGTACGCAATCGCTGCCAGTCACTGCGATTAGCCAAACATCTCAAATGCTTGATTTGCATGGCAATGTCATCGATACGTTTCATGCAGGAGAGAACCGCCGTTCTGTGCAGCTATCCGACATTTCGCATTATGTGATTGAAGCTACCTTAGCTATAGAGGATCGCCGCTTCTATGATCATCGCGGCTTCGATATGAAGGGAATGGCGCGAGCCGTTATGGTTAACGTCCAAAGCTTCTCGGCACGCCAAGGCGCAAGCACGCTTACTCAGCAGCTCGCACGTAATCTATATTTGACGCATGAGCGAACCTGGCAGCGCAAGCTGAAGGAAGCGATGTACACGGTTCAGCTTGAAATGAATTACTCCAAAGACGAAATTCTGGGCATGTATTTGAATCAAATTTATTATGGCCACGGCTCCTATGGTATTGAAGCAGCGGCGATGATGTACTTCAATAAACACGCTTCCGAGCTCACGCTTGCAGAAAGCGCGATGCTTGCCGGCATTCCGAAGGGTCCTAAGTATTATTCGCCATACCTTAACATGAAGAATGCAAAGGACCGCCAGCTTACTATTTTGCAGGCGATGCTTGAAGGCGGCTCCATTACATCCGAGCAGGCTGATGCCGCTTATAAGGAAATGCTGAGCTTCCAGACACTTGGCTCTGGCGACCAGGAAGGGTTTGCGCCTTATTTTCGCGATTACATCAGATATATTGCTGTCGACAAGCTGGGTATTAATGAACATTTGCTGAATGAGGGCGGAATTACCATCTATACAACGCTTGATCCGTCCGCGCAAGCAACGGCTGAAGAGGTCATTGCAAAGGGCTTTCCAGAAAACTCCGAGCAGCAAGCGGCGCTCATTGCTATAGACCCGCGCACCGGATATATCAAAGCGATGGTTGGCGGAAGAAATTATAAGAACAACCAATATAATCGAGTGTTTGCAAAGACGCGCCAACCCGGCTCCTCCTTTAAGCCTTTCTTATATTTAACCGCCTTGCAAAGCGGTTTTATGTCGCCTGTTACCCGTTATAAGAGTGAACCAACTGTATTCACTTATGATGAGGGACGGAAGACGTATGAACCACGCAACTATGGTGACAAGTATTTGAATGAGCTGATTGATATGAGACAGGCGCTGGCCAGCTCGGATAATATTTATGCGGTTAACACCATCATGACCGTCGGCGCTGATAAAGTTATTGAAACGGCAAAGAAGCTGGGAATTGAAAGTCCGATGAAGCCGGTCCCTTCACTTGCGCTTGGCACCTTTCCAGTCAGCCCATTCGAAATGGCTTCTGCATTTGGCACTTTCGCAAACGGCGGCATTCACATGGAGCCGATTGCGATTCTCCGCATTGAGGATCGCAAGGGACAGGTATTATATGAAGCGAAACAAAAATCAGTGCAAGCCATCACCCCAGCCGAAGCCTATGTTATGACCAGTTTAATGGAGAGTGTATTTGAAGAAGGCGGAACAGGTTTCCGCGTATCTTCTATTATTAAGCGGCCGATAGCAGGCAAGACGGGTACGACCCCCACAGATGCATGGCTTGTTGGGTATACGCCTGAACTAGCGACAGCAGTGTGGGTAGGTTACGATAAGGATCGCAAATTAACCGTTGCCGAGGCTTACCGCGCTGCTCCGGTTTTCGCCAAATTTACTGAGCAAGCGCTGTCTGCTATACCGCCGAAGATTTTCCCGATTCCGGAAGGCATCGTGAACGTGTATATCGATCCGACAAGCGGCAAGCTTGCAGAAAGCAGCTGTCCGCACAGACGATTAGAAACCTTCATCAGCGGAACGGAGCCGACTGATGTATGCGGCGAGCCTGCGGGTGCAGGAAATAACGACAGTGACGCCACTCAAAATGGATCTGGTACAGCAGGACGACGTTCTTGGTGGAATGACTTGAAACGCTGGTGGACAGACTAAACAAACAGCAGCCTTCCTTTAATGAGGAGGGCTTTTGTTCCATCCAATATTGAACCAACCGTGATCTTTGCGCATTTTTGTCCAACTTATGATCAAAAAGTGAATTTTCTTTGAACAAAACCACAAAGTTGTGGTATAGTATGGATAAGAAAACACTTACAATTGATCGGGAGTGTTAAATATGACAACAAAAACCGCAACAATCAGCAACATTCAGCCTTCTAAATCAGATGTCAAGCGCCTCGTAAAGGCAATGACTGCCATCTCTTGGATCGTTTTATCTATTGGCGTTTTATTAAGCCTCATTAACTTAAGCCATTTCAGCGACAAAAATGTTGGACTTATGGTCGGCATTGGATTCCTAATCGGCAGCGTTCATATTTATGTTATTGGCACAGCGATCGGACTTGTTCATGCACGCCTTAACCAAGAGCAGTCGTCAAAGGATTTTAACGAGCCTCAATAATTAAAATTAACTTCATCACTCTTAACCAATAGACAGTCACATTCGGTCATTGACCAGATGCGACTGTCTATTTGCTTTTACTGGGACAAAACAATTTTATTTGGGTTAAGTTACTATATGTAAGAACAATTCACTGTCTGAACGCTCCTAAATCTAACAGTTGTCTAAGCCGTGAACTTTCTATTACAGAATAAAGACGAATTATTGACGTAATTGTTAACCCCGCAGTTATTACCTTGTGGATCTGCTATTGTAGTCGTAAGCAGTAATTTTGAGGAGTTGAACTGATGATGAGACCGTTTCTTCGTATGCTGACACCCGCACTGATTATGCTAATGGCCGTTATGCTTTCCGGCTGCGGCGAGCAATTCATCGTGCTCGATCCGAAAGGGCCAATCGGCGAGTCTCAGAAAGATTTGATTTATTTTTCAACCATTCTGTGTGCGGTTATTATCGTGCCCGTACTTATCCTGACAGCTGTTATCGTCTGGCGGTACCGTGATAAGCCCGGCAGTAAAGCTTCCTATAAGCCTAACTGGGAGCACAGCACGAAGCTAGAGATTACCTGGTGGAGCATTCCGATTGTAGCGATCCTTGTTCTTGCTATAGTCACCGTCAAATACACGTATGCGCTCGAGCCTTCCAAACCGATTGAGTCGGCTAAGGCGCCAATTACGATTCAGGTTACTTCACTTGATTGGAAATGGTTGTTTAAATATCCTGAAGAGGATATTGCGACCGTCAACTATTTGAAGATTCCTGAAGATACGCCGATTAGATTCCAGTTAACATCGGATACGGCGATGAACTCCTTCTGGGTGCCACAACTCGGCGGACAAATTTATTCCATGTCAGGGATGGCGATGACCTTATTCCTACAGGCTGATGAGCAAGGCAGCTATTATGGCTCCGGTGCTAACTTCACAGGAAAAGATTTTGCCAAAATGACATTCAAGGTGGATGCTACGTCCGAAGAGGACTATAAAGCTTGGGTAGGCGAGGTTAAAGCATCGTCGCCTGAACTGACAATGGAAGGGTTCGAGAAGCTTACTGAACCAGGTCCTTCTAATGTGCAGTTGTTCTCCAGCTTCCCTGAAGGACTGTTCAATAAAATTGTAACGCAATATGTAAAAGGCGACGGCAGCGCTCACCAGCATCATGGTGGAGGCGCAACAGAGCCCGCCGCAGAAACGGATAAAGAATCCATCACAGCGGATACGTCTACGACGCAAAAAGAAACGAAAAGCAAACCAGATTTAAATGCTCATATTCATGCGGGTCATTAACCCGCTTTCAAGCAAATGCTTAAGAGGCGAGTTTGTGCCACAAACTTTTAGGAGGACCCCTCATGTTAGACAAAATTAAAGATTTCGCGTCCGAATTTTTCGTCACAGGCGATCCGCTTATTTTAGGGGCTCAAGTATCCATCGGCCTGTCGGTTGTGGCGATTATATTCACGCTTACCTTTTTCAAAAAATGGCGCTGGCTTTGGACGGAATGGCTGACCAGCGTCGATCATAAGAAGATCGGTATTATGTATATCATCGCATCTATTCTTATGCTGTTCCGCGGCGGCGTTGATGCGCTGCTCATGCGTGTTCAGCTCGCAGCTCCTGAAGTGGAGTTTTTGCAGCCGGATCACTATAACCAAATCTTTACGACGCACGGCGTAATCATGATTTTGTTCATGGCGATGCCGCTTATGTTCGGTTTATTCAATATCGTCGTTCCACTGCAAATTGGTGCCCGCGACGTTGCATTCCCGTTTTTGAACTCCCTTAGCTTCTGGATGTTCTTCTTCGGTGCCATGCTGTTTAACGTATCCTTCATTATCGGCGGTTCACCTGATGCAGGATGGCTCGCTTATCCGCCGCTCTCTGAGCTGTCAGGAAGTCCGGGACTCGGACAGGACTTCTATATATGGGGTATTCAAATCTCAGGTATCGGTTCATTGGCTACAGGTATTAACTTTATCGTTACGATTCTAAAAATGCGTGCACCAGGCATGAAGCTCATGCAAATGCCGATGTTCGTATGGTCTGTTTTGTCGTCATGTGTAACTATTATCTTCGCATTCCCAATTTTGACTGTTACCTTGTTCCTATTGTTCATCGACCGTTATCTGGGCGCTCACTTCTTTACGCTCGACGGCGGGGGCAACCCGATGATGTATATCAACCTCATCTGGATGTGGGGACATCCTGAGGTATATATTGTTATCTTGCCGGCTTTTGGTATTTTCTCTGAAATCGTTTCGGCTTTCTCGAAGAAAAAATTGTTCGGTTATAAGTCAATGGTATTTGCGCTTATGTCGATCAGCTTCTTCTCCTTCTTTACATGGGCGCATCACTTCTTCACAATGGGTTCAGGCGCCAACGTCAATGCTTTCTTCGCTTTGACAACGATGATTATCGCAATACCGACCGGGGTTAAAATATTCAACTGGCTGTTTACAATGTATCGAGGCCGAATTAGGTTTACGACTCCGATGATGTGGACGGTAGCATTTATTCCCTGCTTCGTTGTCGGTGGGATGACCGGGGTGCTCTTGTCTGTCGCACCTGCTGACTTCCAGTTTCACAACAGTTACTTCCTGATCGCGCATTTCCATCAGGTGCTTATCGGCGGCGTTGTGTTCGGTTACTTCGCAGGCCTTTACTACTGGTGGCCAAAAATGTTCGGCTTCCGTTTGCATGAAGGTCTTGGCAAATGGGCATTCTGGTTCTGGAACATCGGCTTCTATGTTTGTTTCATGCCGCAATACGCACTTGGCTTAATGGGTATGACGCGTCGTTTCAACGAATATGACTTCGATATGGGCTGGCAGCCTTTGAACGTCGTCTCTACTGTTGGAGCATTCTTGATGGGTATCGCGTTTATTTTCCAAGTATGGCAAATCGCTCACAGCATCAAGTTTTTCAAGAAAGAAAAGGATGGCGATGCATGGGATGGCCGCACACTCGAATGGTCGATTCCATCACCTGCGCCGCTATATAACTTTGCTCGCTTGCCACAGGTTACTAGCCAAGACGAGTGGTGGGAAGAAAAGCAGCGCATTGCGAATGGTCAGCCTGCTAAACCACTTGCGCCGCTTGAACCGATTCATATGCCGAAAAATTCAGGTATTCCATTCATTATGTCGATCTGCTGGTTTATTGCAGGCTTCGGCTTCGTATGGGATTGGCTATGGATGGCCATACCAGGTCTGGTCGGCGTAGCCGTATGTATGCTTGTTCGTTCGTTCTCTTACGATACCGATTATTACATTCCGGTGGATGAGATTGAACGCACGGAAGCAGCGTTAAGGGGGACAAAATAATGGCACATGCAGTTTCCACTCCAGCAGGAGCGCATGGCGGACATGGCGCTGGACACGGCGGCGGTCACCATGACGATCATCACGATCAAGAATCGATGAAAATGTTCGGCTTCTGGCTGTTTCTTATAACCGACGTTATTTTGTTCGGTACGTTATTTGCAACCTATGTCGTCCTCCGTCTCAACACTGACGGCGGACCGACAGGTGCCGAATTGCTTGAGATGAACGGTATTATCATTTCGACCTTCATTCTACTGACAAGCAGCTTTACAAGCGGTATAGCCGTTCTTGAAATGAACAAGGGCAACAAGCGCGGCCTTATACTTTGGCTTGCCATTACAGCAGTGCTCGGCGCTTCATTTATCTATCTTGAAGTAAATGAGTTCATGCATTTGGTGCACGAAGGCGCTAATATCGGAACAAGTGCCTACTGGTCGGCCTTCTTCGTTCTCGTCGGCACACACGGACTTCACGTATCGCTCGGCTTAGTCTGGATGATTGCACTAATTCTTCAGATTAGACGCCGCGGCATTACACCCGTTACGAAGCGCAAAGTAGGCATCATCAGCTTGTACTGGCATTTCTTGGACGTCGTATGGATTTTCGTATTCTCAATCGTTTATTTGATGGGGGTGATGTAGGATGGAAAACCATAACACACATTCGCAGGACGCACACGGGTCCCACGGCGGATCGATGAAGTCTTATGTGATCGGCTTCCTATTCTCCATCATTCTGACAATCATTCCGCTTGTCGTAGTAATGAATGACCTGCTCAGCAAAAAAGCTGCAACGCTGCTCATCCTTGTGACGGCAGTTCTGCAATTTGCTGTTCAGCTTATCTTCTTTATGCACATAAGGGATGAGGAGAAACCTCGCTTCAACCTGATGGCGCTTATATTCGGCCTCGTTATTTTGCTGACAATCGTCGCAGGTTCTGTATGGATTATGACTTACAATGCCGTTGCCGTCGCTTCATAATCGGCAATATGAATAAATATAAAGCTGTGCTAAAGTCTATCTGACTTTGGCGCAGCTTTTTTTCGTTTGTTATTTAATGCTTATAGTCAAACTCTCCCTATCTAGGGCTGCTTCATCCGTGCCATAATCATCTTATATGAATACCGAAACGAAAGATGAGGTGGGACGCCATGTCCATTACACTACGCCCCTTGCAGCTGCCAGAGGACTACGAGCAGCTTGCACAATTGCTTAATCAAGTGTGGTCAGAACCGACGACTGCTGAGAACCTGCATGATGCAGATAAGAAGCTTTATGAAATTGGACATACATGGATGGATGAGAACGGACTGCTTGCCGGATACGATCGCGAGCGGCAGGTTGCAGTAAATGAGCAAGGCGATATTGTCGGCTACGCTTGGACGTGGCGGGCGCCTTGGACAGAGCCTGGCTATTTATGCAATACGCTTGTCGTATCAGAGCCTTATCGCAAGCAGGGAATCGGCCAATTGCTGTTAGCTCACATTGGAAAATGGGCTTTGAAAATAGGCGCTTCTACGCTCATTACTGAAGTATGGGACGATAATGAGGATGCGATTCAGTTTGCAAAGCGACATGCTTTTGTAATTGAACGCCATGCCTTCCAGTCCGTCCTTACACTTGGTGAACATGATGGAGCGCAACAACCGCAATTTCCAAGCATGCCAGACCTTGGGGCGCTACGCTTCCTAACGCTTGCCGATGAACCCGGTGAAGAAAGCGAACAGAAGCTGTATGAGATCTATAAAGAAACGCTGGTGGACATTCCCGGTTATCTTGGTGAAGTCCCTGATTTCGTCGAGTGGCGCAAATGGTATTTGAAAGTAGACGGCTATGCGCCTGAGCAAGTGATTATCGCTGCTGACGGCGACCGCTTCGTAGGGGTTACTAATGTCCTGCTTAATCCACAAACAAACGGAATGTATCATGAATATACCGGCGTAAGCAGAGCTTATCGCGGCAGGAAGATTGCTTTTGCTTTAAAGCTCAAAGCGATTGAGCTTGCTCAGCAGCATCAAGCCGCATATATCCGTACAGATAATGACTCAACAAATGCACCTATTCTCAGCATTAATCGCAAGTTAGGTTATATACCTCTTCGCGGCTCTTATCGTGTCCTAGCTCCTCTTCAAGAGGTGTTGAGTAAGTTGCCCATCGAAGTACAGCAATGAACGACATCTCCTCATATCCCCTCTCTTAAAAAAAGCAGCTTGAAGCGAGAACATCCCGCTTCAAGCTGCTTTTCCAATTTCGCTACTAACGCCCCTGTTCCACGACCTCTACATCCTTCGGTACAATTAATGTCAGCTCCGGGCTGACAGTATCTGAGATGAGGCCGCCGTCCCGGTGATCGACGGAACCAACCATGACATACATCGTTGAGCCAACAACATCGGTTTTCAGCATTTTATTGTCCAATCGCTCATACTTCTCGGATGACCAATAACGAATTTGGCCAAACAGCTTAAGCTCACGTGTTTCCGTTTGCTCAAGCGTCACGCCATCCAAGGTGTGCACAACAATCTTCTTAATATCAGCAGGCACCACTATTTTCTTCGTTTCCACGAATGCTGATCGCTGCGACATTTGCAACCCTCGCTGCAGCTCATCGAATAAGCCCGTTGACATAAGCAGAGCAAGCCCTAGACTGGCTGTTCCAACCATTCCTACAAAAAAGACACTCATCCAATCATAACGAACGATAGTACGCGCACTGTTAGAAAACTTCAAGTAAAGCAGCAGTTCCGCTCCGAGCATAATGAAAACGACTGGCGCGACCCAAACAAGCACCTCGAAAGCCTCCATGTCCTGCCATAGAGAGACAGCTAATGCTGTCCCCACGAGAATCAGTGTCACGCCCATGGATAATGAGCCGACGCGCCAAGTGCGAACGCCTGCTGGTTGATTGACAGACGATTCAGCCATATTTACCGTGTTGGTGTTCAATGCGAATCCTCCTCGTACTTTCTTGGCATCGGCTTATGAAGCTCTGGCGGTTTACCTTTGCTCATTACCGGAGATGCCTTGCTTCCGAAAGCTAGACGCATGCCTACAATAATCATAATAAATGCGACAACCGCCGTTGGTATCATATATTTAATTTGCATGTATTGGGAATAAAGCTCCCTTGAGAAATGAGAAGTAACCTCTACAGCTACACGATCGAGCAAGTAATAAACGCCGAATCCCAGCAGCCCAAAACCAAACCAGCGCTGATAAGGGACAAGCTGCGTCAATACCGGTTCATCGGTAAGCTCCTGACGCTCATAACGAGACGTCTGCTGCAGCGCATCGAAGAAAGCAAAGCACCAGAACAGCGGAAGCAGGAAAAAAAACAGCGACAAGCGCAAATTGTCCATAATATAGACGGCGAGAAGAAAACCACCCATTAGCTGCAGGCCGCGTTTTTGCAAACCTAGATACAGATGTCCTGCACCTGGAAAAATAGCTAATGCGATAGCCAGCACTTTGCTTTTACGCCCAGAGGCGATATACGATTCCACGTCCTCAAATATAGCACGGTCCGCCACATGCTCCCCGCGCTGCTTGGCATGCAGCTGGCTAATTGCGTCAAACATGCTGTATATCCAAATAACAGGAAGCGCCAAAAGAAACACGAGCAGCTCTGCCCTGTGCGTTATCGTGCCTAAGAAGACGATAATCGCAAACCAGCCAATGAAGGAAATGAGAAAGGTAATGCCCCGCTGCATAAGCCCCATATTCATATGCCCTAGACCCGGAATCAGAGAGAACATGATCGTCCGCGACTTCTCGCGCTGGCGCTCCTGCTCCAAAGGAACAAAGCCTGGCGAGAAATGATCAGCAGGATGCTCGAATGGATGCTGGTTTGCCCCGCCTGACGGCAATCCCTTGCCTAGCAGCAGGAAGATGACCATATCAATCATATTGATGATTCCCGCCATCGCCGCTATAAAAAACAAAAAGATATAAACTGTATCCTCCATATACCCGCCCATTAATCCAAATAGCATACACAATCCTATCGAACCAAAGAAAGCTCCCCCGTACAAAACCGCACGTACTGGGCGACCTGCATAGGCATGTCCTACGCCAGGTAAAAAAGAAAGAAAGAACGCCGCTAACGGGCTTTTATTCATCATTTATTCATTCCCTTCTGTCTTCTTTTTTTCATTTATCTAAATCGAGAAGCTTTTAAGCCATCGAGCCACGATCCGGTTTGATCAACCATTCTGTCTGACCAAGACTCGGAATGTCCACCTGCCGCCGCTGGCGGATTTGGCCTTATATCCTGCTGTTTATTCTCATTCATATCAAGCTGAGCCAGCTTCTGTGAGAAGGAGGCAAAAGTCCCGCTGGCAAGCAGCAGCAGCGTAATCGAAGCAGCTATGGTGTAATGCGTTACCGGATGCTGAAGCCATGTCCGCAGACGGCGAGGCTTCTCTTGTATAGTACTCGTCACAACATGTGGCCCGACTTCTCTATGATCATGTTCCTGCTCCATCATCAATTGCTCCACGACACGCTTTTCTATTTGCTCCATGTTAGGCATCGGCGTCGTTAAATCAGAATCTGCCCGCTGCATCTCGCCCTCAGCTGTTTCAATCGCAATGACGAACAGCTGCAAACAGAAATCGCAAGCAGCCAAATGCTGCTCAACCGGTATACGCTCAGCCTCAACCAGTCTGTCGTTTACGTAACGGGACATTTGATCAGAAGAGATATGCTCAATCATCATTCGAAGTCCTCCTTCCGAAAATGGCGCTTCATCCAGCCTCTTGCACGGTACAGCCTGGACTCTACGCTTTTGCGTTCTAGTCCAGTTTCGGCTGCGATTTGTTCATATGACTTGTCTTCCATATAATAAGCGGTTATGACTTCACGATAGTTTTCCGGCATTTCATCAACTCGCTCTCGTATCTGCTGCCTATCCGCCTGTTCGATGGCTAATGTTTCTGCAGCAGGAGCAGACACAAGTTCTTCATGTACTTTTTCAGACATCGCTTCGCTATCCATTAGCTCCTCTGGCTTTCGTGCACGGCTGCGTTTGAAATCGATCGCTCGATTGACGGCAATACGGGTAATCCATGTTTTGAGCCCATCCAATCGACAATCCGGAAGGGAGCGATAAATTTGCAGCAGCACTTCCTGTGTAATATCCTCCGCATCATGCGGTGAACGAAGCACTGCGAAGACTGTTCTATATATATAAGGACCATATGCCTGTACAAAAGGACCAAAATGCTCGGGCCCGCCCTTCTGTACCTCTCTGATCCAATCCTCGTCTTGAATGTCGCTCCCCTCCTTCCCAATCTAATAGACGCCAGCTTGTCCCGCATACCCTGCACTTGCTGCCAAAAAAATTTTTTAAATGCTTTAACAGCCTCTATCAACGCGGAAAACCTCACCATTCGATAGGACTAGCCTACGAACGATGAGGTTCTCATCCATAATTCACGATAACGGTAATCTGCTGCTAATAACGCTAACTGCTATACGTCCAAAGCTTGCTTAAGCTCGTCTGGGGAGCGATCCCACCACTCAAGATTATGCTCCACAAGCAACTTGCGAAGCGCCGATTTATCGACATCGCCAAGCTCGGACAAGTTATAGCGGCGTTTGAGTGATTGATCCAGCTTGTTCACGTGATCCGGGAGAAGCTTCCACCCGCGACGCGCCTCGGAATCAATCAGCATCTCGCATGCCGTAGCGCCCGCGTAATAGGAGCCTTCTTCATTGCGGTCAACCGCTACCCATACGATCCAGCATTGACGACCGTTCGGAGTATCCTCTTTGTTAGGCGTAAACTTAATGCCACGCTCTACTTTACTCTTTGCATGCATAGCGCCAACATCAATATAAGCAACGCCATCATCAATAATAACACAGGATACCGCGCTCAAATCGATCGTTCCTGCTCCAAAACCTTTATGTTGTTTGCTGCTCACTACGTTGAGCGACAGTGATTTCTTTTCTTTCTTTACCGGCTCAGCCGGTTGTCCTTGTTCTTCCGTCATGCATATTCACACCTTCCCCGATACAATAATTCCATTTTAGCTAATAATCATCGAAAAGCAAACATATACATGCTGTAGATGCTTGTCAACGGGAGGGAAACGTTCAATGACTCCACGCTATTTCAAACGAATTTTACTCGTAATACTCGCAGTCGCGCTGCTCGGCATATCGATGCAGCATGACTTCGGGACTGCTTGGCAATCCCAATATACTTATGCTTTTGCCCCCGCCGCTAACGCCAAGCAAGCACTAGCGCCTGCCCAAAAGTCGGTCAAGCCGCCTGCCGTGCAGGAGCCGAATACGGTCATCACACCTAAACCGCAAGAGCTGAGCAAACGTGTCGTTGAGTACCATATCAACGTGCATTTAACGAATGATGCAAAGCAGCTGAACGGTGAGCAAACCGTAACTTGGACTAACCCTGGCAAAAAAACAGTGTCCGAGCTCTATTTCCATCTGTACCCGAACGCCTTTCAATCGGGCAAAACCACGTTTATGAAAGAATCCGGCGGCAAGCTGCGTCAGGACAAAGCAACAACCAATAGCCAAGGCTATATGAACCTGCTTACGCTAGAAACGCTGAACGGTGAGAGCCTTCTGCCACGTCTTCAATATGTACAACCTGACGATGGCAATGCCAATGATTTTACTTTGGCCAAAATCCGCTTGCCGGAGCCTATCGCTCCCGGCACCTCCGTAACGCTGCGAATGAGCTACGAGGTGAAGCTCCCAGAGGTATTCGCAAGAATGGGCTATTCCGGCAACTTCGTGATGGCTGGGCAGTGGTTTCCAAAGCTCGCTGTATATGAGACAGCCGGCATGCGCGGACGTACAGCTGAGGGCTGGAATGTCCATCAGTATCATGGCAATTCTGAGTTCTACAGCGACTTCGGCATATACAGCGTTCGGATTAATGTGCCTGAGAACTACACCGTCGCTGCAACGGGCTTCCAAACAAAGCCTATCGAGATCAAGGAAGCAACAAAGATTTACCAGTTTTATGCTGATGATATTCATGATTTTGCTTGGTCGGCCTCGCCAGACTTCGTATATGAAGAGACTGCTTATTCAGATACCGGCATTCCCGGTGTACGCATTAAGCTGTATCTTGATCCTGCGCATGCTGACCTTAAGGACCGCTACATGCATGCAGCCAAATCCGCACTCTCAAGCTACGCCAAGTGGTATGGAGAATATCCTTACAGTACGCTGTCGATCGTCGTTCCGCCCAAAGGAGCGAACGGAGCTGGCGGCATGGAGTATCCAACACTCATAACCGCTTTCGCTGCAGAAAATGATAACCCAGGCTACGATCTTGAACGTACGGTCGTGCATGAGATTGGCCATCAATATTGGTACGGAATGGTCGCCTCTAATGAATTTGAGGAGGCATGGCTGGACGAGGGGTTTACGTCCTATGCCGAGGATAAAGTAATGGAGACGGCATACGGCTTGGAGCCGAATTTACGCATGGAAGCGAGCTATATGACCAACCCCGCTCCGCTCAAGCAGCAATCTTGGTCATACGCCAGCCACTCGCAATATGCCGAGAATGTATATTTGAGGGCAAAGCTGGTGCTCATTGGCATCGAGAATCAGGTCGGCTCCAGAACGATGCAAAAAATATTGCGAACCTATTTCCAAAAGTATAAGTTCAAGCATCCATCGACAGCAGACTTCCAGCGTGTTGTCGAACAGGTAACAAAAACGAAATGGAATGATTATTTCAGCCAATATGTCTACGGCAACAAAATGGCCGACTTTTCGATCGAATCGATTCATGTACGCCCAGTCACCCAAGATGGTGCTGAGATGTATGAATCTGTTGTACTCGTTAAGAAAAACGGCGGCAGCAATGGCGAGATTAAAGTGTTGATGAAGTTTACTGACGGCACCAAAATAACAAAGCTTTGGGATACTCAGGAATCCCATATGCAATATAAACAGCTGCATTCCGCTCCGCTTGAATGGGCAGTCGTTGACCCAAACAACAGCAATGTGCTTGATAATAAGCTCATTAACAACTACATGCAGGCTCAGCTGCCAGAGGATAAACGCACAAGATGGAGCCTCGGCGTTGTCCAACTAATTGAAGGACTGCTCGGGTCGCTGAGCTGGTAAGTAATTGCGTTCAAGGAGCGATAAACGATGAAAATACATTTGAAGCAAGGCTGGCGGTTAGCGGTAAAACATTTTTACATTGTTGTTTTATTATTTCTTTATCAGCTGATCTGGGGGTTCTTCCTTTACCGCTTCATTGATTCGGTCGTAGCTCCACTGCTGCGTCGATATCCAAGCTCCGCTCCTTCAGAAGCAGCCGTTCAGCTATTCATGACCGAAGCACAATTCCAGCTGTTCAAGACCGATCTCATTAATCCTTACGTCTGGACGCTGGGCGGTCTCCTTGTTGCCCGAATGCTGATCACTCCCTTATTCAATGCCGGTCTATTCTATTCGTTAAATCAGTCCAGATCGAATGGAGGGACACGATTTCTAGAAGGTATTCGCAAAGCTTGGAAGCCTGTAGTTCTGCTTTACTGGATCGAGGTTATTTTATCTGTGGCTCCTGCTTGGTATGTGCTGCCGCGCTCACTGGATGCGCTTCTAGAGAGCGGCTCTATTCCAGAGCTGCTGCAAATGGTGCTGCCTAGCGCCCTTCTATGGCTCCTATGGGGCACAGTACTGCATCTGCTGTTTCTAGCCATGCAATTCAGCGCTGCATCAGGAGGAAGCATATTCCGTTCCTTATGGCACGCTCTCCGAAATTTCCTTACCTATGCAGCTGTGTCGCTCATCATGTGGGGGATTGGAGCGGCTGCTGGGCTTGTGGTGACAAGTCTCTCCATGCTTTGGGCCGGGCTGATTGCACTCATTCTGCATCAAGGCTATTATCTCATTCAAACACTGATGAAGGTTTGGACGATTGCCGCGCAATATGACTTTTTGGAAACGAAAAGAATGTAGCAAACCAAAAAAGCCTTCAGCGTCCTCTAGATGCTGAAGCAAAAATAAACCTTCATTCCACGCTTTGCTGTGGTGTGGAGGTTTTTTTTACAACTAACCGCAACTAAATGATGGCAGTTCTGTATAAATAACTGAAAGAAAATCAAAAATGGGGGATATTCACAAATGATGCGTAAAAAACTAGTTATTATATCCATGGTATTGCTCTTATCGGGCGGTTCATTGGTTGCAGCAGACAAACTATTTCAAAAGGTAACGCTCCTTTATAATAATAAGCAATCCACTGACGATGCTGTCGTTGTGGATGATAAGGTTTATATTAGCATTCGTTCTTTAAGTGACAGCCTTCAAGCCTTCGTCCAATGGAAGAGCAATGATAAGAAGCTCATTATTCAGAAGCCCAATGTGCATATGTTTCTAATGAACGAGAAGCGAGCTATGTTCGGACAGGTTGATAAAGGCAGTGTTCAGAAATTTTTAGTGCAAGCACAAATCGATAATTTGAATATGGCGATTTCAGAGTTCAAAGTGACCATCGTTGATCCTAATGATAAGGAAACGACAATCGACAGCCGCAGCCAGGATGATGATGATTTTAAAGAGTTCGTCGAAAAAGACACCTTTTGGTTCAGCTCCAAGCTCGTTTCCTACGATTTCAAAAATGCCGGAAAATACAAGGTACAGTTTTGGATGCAGCAAAAAAACAACGATCCACAGCTCATTTCTGAAAAAATCGTTACTGCAAAATAAATCTTTTTTTCGATTGCCCAAAGGGGGCTGTTCTCATGAACAGCCTCCTTTGTCTATTTCTGCCGCTCTATCTGGAGCAGCAGCTAGGCTGTCTGAATCTACGCTTATTCACGAGTGATATAGATGAGATTTTTCTAATTTATGAGGAGCAAAATGGTGAAATACCGCCGTTTACGGCACTTTAAGCTAGTCCTTGCGATATAGCGCCTAAAGGACAAATCGGTATATTTTACACAACATCCACATAATTAATGAAATTGACTCCATGTATTTAGTTAGAAAGCACTACTATGGCGTGTTTATATTACAGAAAGAACGGTTTAACGAAGCAAATTGTCAAAAGGTTACATGAGAATTATTAGAAATTGCCACTAAAGGCAGGAGATCATTGAAAATAATCGAATATTTCTCAAAGCAATAAAAAAACTGCCTAATTCCCTATTGGGATACGGGGGAACCACTTTGGGTGAATTGATTCCGACGTTTGAGTTTTTTTCAAACGCCCGAGGAATCATAGGGAGCCTTCAACCGAACCCCACAGCTAACCTCGTCGGCATTGGAAGGAGTTTCACAATTGAAGAAGATTACCGCATTAATCCTGGGTCTCGTTCTCGTGCTCGCTTTTCAAGCGGGAAGCGCTTTCGCTGACTCAAAATTGAACGGAATTGTTAATGATCTTATTGGCACTCCGTACAAAAGCGGCGGAACGTCGTCGAAAGGTTTTGATTGCTCCGGCTTCACGAGCTATGTGTTCGAGAAAATGGGCATTGAGCTTTCACGTACTTCTGGTTCGCAAGCAAAAGAAGGTACAAAGGTCGCTAAGGCTGACCTCATTGCGGGAGATCTTGTGTTCTTCGACACAGTTGGCGGCAATAATAGCGCCATATCCCATGTTGGCATTTACATTGGAGATGGCAAGTTTGTACATTCATCCTCGAGCAGAGGCGTTGTAACTGACAAACTTAACTCCGAGTACTATGAGGGACGATATGTAACTGCTCGTCGTATCATGGATGCTGATTCATACCAAGCCAACGTTGACGTAAAATAGAGCAGCCTAATCCCTCTTCTTGAGGGTTGAACGGGTAGACTCATCTAGCAAAGCCGCAGTTTTTTGTCCTCTGACGACAAATGACTTGCGGCTTTGCTGTTTCATTCCAGCTGGAATGCGGCCGTTCAATGTTGCGCTTATGGAAGGAGCTATCACTGATGTATTTGTTTATTCACCGCAAGGATTTGCGTATTGCAGATTTGCGCGCTTTTGATTATTTGAAGAAAAAAGAGAAACAAGGCATTCATTTGCTAATCATAGATCCCGTTATTACAGGAGATGGCCGTTTAACTAGTCATAGCGGCCGGAATTTCATGGCGCAAGCCGCCTCGCTTCTGCACAACTATTCTAATGCAGGAAAGGAACTGCATGTGCTTTATGGTAATCCTGCTGCGATCACCGAAGCTCTGCTGCATGCGCATCCTATTGATGAGGTTATTGTTCATACAGACTATACGCCTTACTCACGGCAGCGAGATGAGCAGCTTGGGCTAATCACACGCAGCCTTGGCCGCCGCTGGATGTCTATTGCCGATTCACCTCTTGCTGATCTAGATGCTTTCCCGGCATTTGCTCGAAAAATGGATCCATACAAGGTTTTCACACCCTTTTATCGCAAGTGGAGCAGCTTTATGCTGGAGTGCTATAGCCCAATGAGTGAAACGACGATTCATGAGCTTGCTACCTTAAGCGAAATTAATGCCAAGGTTGCGCAGTCCTTCGCTTTGCCCGAATCCGTTTCATGCGCCCTAGGCGGCACAAACGTGCAAGGATCGTCCAAAGGATTATCCAAGCTGGAACGGTTCGTACGAGAACGCCTTGCCTCTTATTCGGAGAGCAGGGACGCCTATGCCGATGATCATACAAGCCAGCTTGCACGTTTCCTTAATACGGGCGCCATCTCCGCCCGCCAAGCCTACGAAATGACCCAAGGGCTCCCGGGGTCTGAATCATGGGTACGGCAGCTGGCATGGCGTGATTTTTATTTATATCAAGCGATGTATCATGATGATTTCTTTCGTTACGAGCAGCTAGCTGATATGTCCAAGCTCTCAAATGCTCATCTAGAAGCATGGGCTGCAGCTGCCACCGGCATTCCAATCATTGATGCGGCCATGACGCAGCTCAATCGTACAGGTGAGCTGCCCAACCGCTTGCGAATGGTAACAGCCATGTTTTTAACTAAAAATCTGCTATGCCCCTTCACGCTTGGCGAACAATATTTCCGCCTTCACTTAAGCGATTATGACAATACGCTTAATCGCGGCGGTTGGCTGTGGTGCGCTTCACTCGGGTATGACGCAGCGCCTTACTTCCGCATCATGAATCCCGCAACTCAGTCACAGACGCATGATCCTAGCGGCAGCTATATTAGGCGCTGGCTGCCTCATTTGAATCATCTGACAGACAAAGAGATTCATCAGCCGCAAAGCGGTGCCATCGTCGACTTGAAAGCATCACGCGCGCGCGCCATAGAGGTATACAAAACCATTCTTAAATAGCTGAAAGCATTTAGAATAACACGTTTAATAATAAATAAACCTCCACACCCGCTTTGAAACAGCGAATGTGGAGGTTTTTTTATAATTTGCAGTTCATTTAAGCCTTGGATCGTACGCTGTGAACTTGTTTTCTTCCGAGCAGGAGCATCGCCGCTAGCAGAAGCAGCATCAGTATAACTAAGCTGCTTATATACCATAACGTAGATTGCACATTGTACTGATCCATTATCCAGCCAGTCAAACGAGGAAAAATCGCTCCTCCAAGCCCGCCGAATGCTACAAGCAAACTCGTCGTCCTCTCCGTCATACCCGGAATGAGCTCATTGGCATAAACAAGAGCGATACCGAATATACCCGAGAAGAACAATCCGCTAAGTGCGACAAAGGCAAGCATCCAGCTAAGCTGACCCATAACAGCCATTAAAACAAAAACGACCGAGGCGCCCGCTGTAGCAATAAGCAAGTAACGCGAATAACCCATTCGGTCAGCCAGCAGCCCCGCAAATAGACGCCCTAGCACCATCGTTCCCCAGAACAAGCTGAGCACCGCTGCCGCACTGGAATCTCCTACACCTGATCGAACGATGAGAATAGAAGGCAGATAGTTAGAGAAGCTCATTTCCATTCCTACATAAATCATAAAAAATAAAGCCGATAACAAGAGAAATGGAAGTGCTTTGCGCGGATAGCCAAAAAAGACAGATCCGCGAGTGGTTTGCATTCCTTCCAACTCATTCGAATGGCCTTCCTTCACTCCCGGTGTTCGAGCAACTATACCAAGCTCATCATCCAGCTCTCCAAAGGACATCGTCAGCCAGAGAACAAAGGTGATGCCTGACATCGCTGCCAGAATCGGAAAGGAAACCTGCCATATGCTATGCTGAATCAGATAAGCCGCTGCAATTGGAATCAACAATGCACCAACGCCAAAAAAGGTTTCCAATCGGCTCATTGCCGATGCCTTGCCGTTTTTCGCCATATCAATAATCATTGCGCCGACGACCGCTTCCGTCATCCCAAAGCCAAGACCCGCAAGCGGAGCAATCGCGAGCATCCAGCCCCATGGCAGCAGCAAACTATACGCCGCCTCACTCAGCGTCAGTACGCCCATCGCAATCAGTACTGCGCCTCTTTTTCCAACTCTCGAAGTAATAGATGGCGCTAACAGAACACCCACCAGGAACCCGAGGAATTGATTCATAATCCATTGCCCGCCATCTTTATAGGTTAAACCATAATGAGCGATGAGCTGTTCCAAGATAGATCCGCCCACAACATGGGCAACGCCGATGACTAAATATGACAAGCAGCCTAGCCAGATCAACTTCTTCATTTTGATGCTTCTCCTTATTTACGCGCGATCAACGCACGCCTATCTGTTATAATAAACCTATTTCATTCGACATTCGCTCTATTCAGCTACTTTTTTTCAAGCGGAGGTAAAAACAAATGACAAGCCATCAAAGCTCTATTCATTATAATCGAGATGAAGGCGATATGACCATATGCCCGCTCGAAACCGTCCATGCACAGCAACTATGCGGCTGGCGCTACGAGGCTCCATTTGATGTTTATAATTGGCCGACTTGGGAGCAAATGAAAAAAGACGAAATCGAATTTGGCGATCCCGTCCTTCGTGCTGCCCAATATATGGCTGTCCTAGACGCTCAGTCTGCGCTTATTGGGTTCGCGCAGTTTTTTCCTTTAACAGGCGTAACGCGGCTCGGGCTCGGATTGCGGCCTGATCTTTGCGGTAAAGGCCTCGGCCTTGCCTTCACACGTCTCATTGTGGCAGAGGCAATAAGGCGCACCCCTCAAAACGAAATTGATTTGGAGGTGCTTACTTGGAATACTCGTGCGATGCGCGTTTATGAACAAGCCGGCTTCCATATTACCGACACCTATGCGCGTTCTACTCCCACTGGCTTTGCCGAATGCCATTGTATGGTTTATGAGCCAGCAGCCGCACGTTAACGACGCTGGACTCCGCGCTCAGAATCCCTCAAATCCATAAGTAAAATAAGACCAGGCGCTGCTAGAACAGATACGGTTCTAATCCATGCGTGAGAATCGAGATCAGTATAGGCGCGCGAAACGATTGCACGTCGATGCTCATTGAGCTGGACGAGATTAGGAACAAAATAGGGACGCCAACACCAGTTGGCACCGCGGTATTGCTCCTCTCGCCTCCAAGCCTTGTCCGCATCGCGATAATAGTTGGATGAGAGCTGAATACCGCTCTCATTGCACAAATAAACCCGAATGCAATGGTCGTAAAGCTCGGGAAGCAGCCCCTCTATCCATTCATCCTCATGATCCAGGTAACGCGTCTCCTGAACAAGCGCAACCCACTGCTCTGCCAGCTTCTCCGATTGCCGCTGCCAATAGCGTTCAGTTCCAACGAAATGCAGCAGATGCTGATCAAGCTCCGCTTCAATTAGAGATGCAAAACAAGCAGGCTCACGAAACTCCGGCTCTGCCCTTGCAAACATATAGCCTTGGACGTAACGGGCGCCTGCCTGAATTGCGCGGGCCAAATCCTCCCTTGTCTCCACTCCCTCGACGAGCAGCGAAGCTCCAATTTGCTCTGCTAAATCAGAGAAGGATCGCAGCACACCGAAATAGCCGTCATGAGTCGCGCTTTTCTTAATCATATGAATATCGATTTTGAGCAGGTTGGGCTGAATGTGAGCAATCCGATCCGTATTGCTAAAACCACTGCCTACATCATCGATTGCAATTAAACAGCCCCTTGCCCGGTATATGTCGACAACAGAACGAAGCCTATCCATGGAACCTTGGAAGCTTTCCTCCGTTATCTCGATGACAATTCGTTTAGGGTCAATTCCGTACTTATCAAGCAGCGACAACGTGTAGAGCTCGCCGATTTCCTCATACCGATAAATCCAAGACGGCTTCAAATTAATGAATAACATCGGCTGCTCTTCTTCCATTGAAGCCAGCTTCGAGAATGCTTGCTCCCGCAGTACCCGGTCCACAATAATGTGGTCATCTTCTGGAATTTGCTCATTGCAGAAGAAAGGTCCAAGACTCCTCACGGAATCACCCTTTACAGCTCGAGCAAGCACCTCGTAACCCATAATGCGTCTTGTATCCATCGCTATAATGGGCTGATAAAATGCAGCTAATGTTTCACCATCCAATTCAAGCGCTTTCGGCAACAGCAACGATGATGAGCACTCATTCATGTCGTTCTCCTCTATGTTAGATCAATGTCAAATTATATGTCATGTTGTATTGAATAACATTGTAATAGAGTCGACATAAAATGTAAAGATCCGACAGGAGCACTACTTATATGAAGTTTTATGCCGAATGCTTATATCAATCTAATGATTTGGGTCACCTTATCGTCTTGTGAAACCTCTATGATGTGATGTTTGCTATTATACGTAATGACACCGCTGCCTACCTCAATGACCGGATTCTCTCCTAGCCCAAAGAAAACATCATCCGCCAAAGCCTCCATCACTTCATGCCGATCGCTTACAGGCAGCTGAGCCCATTCATCTGGTTCCATTTCAAAAAAAGTATAGCTATTCTCAATTTCAGCCACAGCTGCTGTAAAATCCTTCAATATATCTGAATATTCTCTTGCATGTCTTACGCCCATTTGCGTATACCACCTTTGCTATCGTCATTTTTTGTACATATCTCTCTACTATTCTACCGCATTTTATCATTTTTTAACGCATTCGCCTTAAATCATTCCATATACTCTAACTTCAGAATACCCATTTGTCGATAATATAAGAAGTAGAGAAATGTCGAAAATGTATTGGACGGGGTGTATGATGAAAAATTCAACAATTATTGGTTTGGTGCTAGGATTAGTCGCTGTACTTGGAGGCATGGTTTTAAAGGGAGCACACCTGTCCTCTCTTGCAAATCCAGCTGCTTTTATGATTATTATTTTGGGAACTATAGCCTCCGTCATGATCGCCTTCCCGATGTCCGAGCTATCCAAAGTCGGTAAACTATTCAAAATGGTGTTCACTGAGCAAAAGCTGCCTATGCGTGATGAGCTGATTCAGCGCTTCATGGAATGGGCTTCCATTACACGTCGCGAGGGTTTGCTCGCTCTTGAAGCAAAAGTTGACGAGATTGAAGATACATTTCTTCGTAACGGCATGCGTATGATTATTGACGGAAATGACCAAGATTTTGTACGCGATGTTTTACTTGAGGATATTGCCGCAACAGAAGACCGCCACAAAGCGGGAGCACTTATTTTTACGCAAGCAGGTACATATGCCCCTACACTTGGGGTACTCGGTGCAGTTGTAGGCCTCGTTGCCGCACTTGCTGATATGAGCGATATGGGAAAACTCGCACATGCCATCGCAGGAGCTTTTATCGCAACACTTCTTGGTATCTTTACAGGTTATGTATTATGGCATCCTATTGCTAATAAACTGAAGCGCATGTCTAAGAAAGAAATTCAAATCCGTCTTATGATGGTGGAAGGCCTTCTTTCTATTCAATCCGGCGTATCAACGATCGCTATTAATCAGAAGCTGTCTGTTTTCCTTACACCTACAGAAAGATTGAAGATGAGGGAAAAGGAGGAAGGCGCCGTTGAGCAGAAAGCATAGACATGAAGAACACGAGGAGCATGTGGATGAATCATGGCTCATTCCTTACGCCGATTTGCTCACCCTGCTGCTAGCACTTTTTATCGTGTTGTACTCCATGAACTCCGTCGACGTAAAGAAGTTTGAAGAAATGTCGAAAGCATTTAGTTTAGCACTCAGCACTGGCAGCGGTATTCTAACCGAAACGTCCGCTGTGAAAAGCGGCGAGGATGACGGGAAGAAGCAAAAAGAAGAAGGCGGCAAGCTTCCCGACAAGGATGTAAACAAAAATCAATCAGATGAAGAGAAAGCTCGCGAGGAACTTATTAAGCAGGAGCAGAAGGATCTCGAGGATCTGAAGAAAAAAGTAGATGCCTATATTAAGAAAAACGGCCTGACATCTGATCTTGAGACGAAGTTAAATCTCTCACAGCTGATGATTACGATTAGCGACAACGCATTATTTGCACCGGCACAAGCAACTGTTAAGCCTGAATCGAAGGAGCTTGCCGTTGCGATCAGCAAAATGCTGCAGCAGTACCCTGATTATGAGGTCATCGTTTCCGGTCATACCGATACAACGCCGATCTCGACTTACCAATTTAAATCAAACTGGGATTTGAGCTCTATGAGGGCGATTCGTTTCTTGGACGTTTTGCTCGAAAATAAACAACTTAAACCCGAGCGCTTTAGCGCTATCGGCTACGGTGAATATCGTCCTGTTGCCGACAACGAGACGGTTGCAGGCAAATCCAAAAACCGTCGTGTAGAGGTTTCGATCATCCATACGTACACTGATGTCACGAATGCCCAGCAGTTAAATGTAAAAAAACCATAATTAAAAACCTGAATCAACTCGCCCTAAGCGTGTGATTCAGGTTTTTTTGTCGTTATACGAATGAATGTTTCCTGCTTAGACCGGCTCATAACTTAATGTCTCGAACAAAGTCGCCTTCTCGGCTTCGCTCAAATCACGCCATTTGCCAACATGAAGACCGCCGAGCTGGATGTTCATAATACGCTGCCGCTGCAGTCTCCGAACATGATAACCGAATGCTTCGCACATTCTACGAATTTGACGATTGCGGCCTTCCGTTAAAATAATGCGGAATACGCGGTCCGTCACTCTTGTTACAACACATGGCAATGTCATGCTGCCTAGTATATGAACTCCGCTTGCCATTCCTTTTAAGAACGCTTCTGTCATCGGTTTATCTACAGTAACCAAATATTCTTTCTCATGCTTGCCCTCCGAGCGTAGAATCGGATTGACGATATCACCGTCATTCGTGAGAAGAATTAATCCCTCCGAATCCTTGTCCAGCCTCCCGATCGGGAAGATACGCTCCTCATGACCAACAAAATCAACAATATTGCCTTTAATATGAAGCTCGGTTGTACAGGTAATGCCTACCGGCTTATTAAGCGCAATATAAACATGATTTTTTTGCTCGCCGATTTTGCGGCCATCAACACGTACATCGTCACCTATTTCAGCTTGGCTGCCGAGCTGTGCCTTTTCTCCATTGATCGTAACACGTCCGCTGTCTACTAGCTTATCCGCCTCACGTCTGGAGCAATAACCTGTTTCACTAATAAACTTATTGATTCTCAAAGCTGCTTCACCCCGTTGTATGTAATGCCAAGTCGGCAATTTTGTCCGATGAATAATATTGAATCATCGATGACTTGCTTGCTGCCTTCATTTGTCCAGCTTGTCCCGCCGCTCTTCTCATTGCCAAAGCTACATCCTCGCCCTTAATCGGCCGATACTTGCGCAGCGGACCAACCATCGCAAATTGCAGCCCTTTCGAAACGACAGCTCCAAACGCTTCACCAGGTCGAGCCTGCGGTCTTTCGCCAAGCAGAAGCGAGGGTTGGAACACTTGAACTAGCGGAATGCACAGCTTAGCAATCGCATCCTGCAGTTCCCCTTTCACTCTGCTGTAAAATATTTTTGAACTGGAGGAAGCCCCCATAGCCGTCACGATAGAAAATAAAGAAGCATTCGTGCGTTCTGCAAACCGGGCAAGCGTGAGCGGATATTCGTAATCTACTTTGCGAAAGGCTTCTTGCGTCTTCGCAACCTTAATCGTCGTGCCAAGCGTACAAAACACGACATCTGCATGTACCTGCTCCAGCGTTTGATCCAAATCATCAAAGGCGGTGACGATCATATTCAGTTTGGAGAGCTCATTTGCGCTGCCCAAAGTTTTCGTCTCTAGCGGCCGCCTTACAATAACGGTTACCATCGTCACCAGCGGATCATGAAGCAGCTGCCGGAGCAAAGCTGCTCCGATCAAACCAGTAGTTCCTACGAGTAAGGCGCTGTAGCCTGAAGCATCATGAAGCACGTTCCCTTTTTGCCATGAACCATCTACAGAAGATTCCTGCTTCAACGAGAATCCCTCCTCTTACTTTTCAGTTAGAAGCCCGATCTGTGCTTATGCTTCCAGTATACCGCTCTCCCGTGTTTCTTTCAAAGCTGGCAGCAGCAAATGTATCGTTGTTCCGACATTAACCTGGCTTTTAATATCCATCGTTCCGCGGTGGCTGTTAATAATACGCTGACTAACCATAATGCCGAGCCCTGTGCCCGTTTCCTTCGCTGTAAAAAAGGGATCTCCAATTTTCGGTATCATATCGTCCGGGATGCCCATTCCTTCATCCGTTATCGTGATCGAAATGTATTCCCGTTTATGGTTAATATGAATATGGATTCGTCCACCACTTGGCATCGCTTCAATCGCATTTTTCAGCAAATTAATAAACACTTGCTTCAATTGATTTTCTTCACATGAAATTAAGCAAGAATCATCGGTTAGAGTAACACAAAACTCGATATTATGAAGAAGTGCCTCACTGTTCATTAACGCAATAACATCTTGCAGTACATCCCGTATGTCCTTGGTGACAAACCTCGTCGCTTGCGGCTTCGCAAGAATGAGAAACTCGCCAACAATGAGATTGATCCGGTCAAGCTCCGATAACATAAGCGTTACGTGGGAAAGCGCCAGCTTCTTGCTCTCCTGCTGGAGCTGCAGGAAACCGCGCAGCGTCGTCAGCGGGTTGCGAATTTCATGGGCTACACCTGCTGCTAGCTGCCCTACTGTCGTCAGCTTCTCCGACCTGCGCAGCAGCTCTTCCATTTTGTTACGGCTCCTCATGTCTCTTGAAATGCTGGCAAAGGCACGAATCGTTCCGTCCGAATCACGAATTGGCGATATGGTTACACTTACAGGTATCAGCTCTCCAAGCTTTGTCATTCGTATCGTTTCCTGAGCTGGCAGTACTTTGCCCGACAAGATCTGGTTTAACATATCCCTCATCTCTGCATGATGAGAGTCGGGAAGAATAGGATTTATGAGACCAATTGCTTCTTCTTCCTCATAACCAAAGAGCAGCTCGAAAGCACGGTTTACTTGAATAACCTTACCATCCAAATCAATAAGATGAATCGCATCGCTCGTGTGATTAATAAATGACTCCAAATGCTCCTTCATCCGGCGGTTTTCCTCAAACGCTCTGCGCAGCTTGTTCATATATATACTTAGATTTTGCGACATCGCATTGACCTTAAGAGCCAGCAAGCCGAATTCATCCTTGCGTTTAATTCGAATCGGCTGTTGAAACCTTGCAGATGAAACCTCGTTAACCTTCCATAATATATCTTTTAAGGGTCTAATCATTACTCCTACCAGCCAATAGCTAATAAAGAGGACGAGCACCATCGATATGCCCGTATAAATGAATGAATCATTTCGCTTCTCCGCGATAAGCTCATTAATTCCCTTTTTGTCATAAACGACACTTATAATGTAATTACCCATCTGCTTCGTGTAATAATAACTTCTAAAATAGCATTTTCCGTTGATCTCCATCTTTCGAAGCTCAAAACCTGTTTTCTTCACATCGGTTATAATAGATTGATCGCTATTTGAATCCAAATACGTGTAAGTACCGTAACGCACAGCCAACGTATCTTGCTCAAATACTGTAATTTCATTTATATTTGGATTTAATGTTTTTACGATATCAAAGATATGCCCAGGGCCTGAGCGATCCTTCTCCGGAAAGATATAGCCTGAACCTGACTTCTTCTCGTAAGAGGAAAATGTGTTCGCCACATGCATGGAAGTATCGTGCATCGCTCGTTTTGCTTGCTCACGCATGCTTTGAATCATCGAATACTCACTAAGCATGTGTTGGAATATAAAAAACGTCAAAACGATAAGCGTGATCAAGACTGAAAATTTCATCTTTATTGACAATGAATGACACATCCTTTTACACAAAAACGTTTTTATTAACAACTTATACACAATATCCACAATTACTGTGCACAGCTCTGAATAAATTGTGAGTATTTATGTGTATATCATGATAGTTATCCACAATGTTATCCACGACATGTTAACAACGGAATATTTGTTCGTTGTATAATGAATAAATAGTAAAGGAGTTATTGTATATGACAAGAGAGCAAGAAGATCAGAAATGGATGCTGGAAGCTATTGAAGAAGCCAAAAAAGCCGAGCAAATTGGAGAGGTTCCTATCGGGGCTGTTATCGTCAGAAACAATGAAATCATCGGAAGAGGCTACAATTTGCGTGAGACGAGGTTTGATCCAACCGCTCATGCCGAAATGGTAGCTATTCGTGACGCCTGCGATCGCATCGGCGCATGGAGATTATTAGATTGTACATTGTATGTCACGTTGGAGCCTTGTCCAATGTGCGCCGGCGCCATTGTTCAATCTCGGGTTAAACGTGTCGTTTATGGAACAACCGACCCGAAGGCTGGATGTGCTGGGACGCTCATGAATTTACTGCAAGAGCCCCGTTTCAACCATGAAACGGAGCTCACTAGTGGTATTTTACAACCTGAATGCTCAAACCTGTTGACTCAATTTTTCCGACGGCTTCGAGAGAGATAATATTCTCTACATATCGTCGCGGCGTATCGTAATATGTGTTAGCTCGTTTCTTTGTATATGCTGTAACGCAACAATTAGTTGATCGGCCTCTTCGCTAATCGCTAGAACATCCGGATCTGTCAGACTGCCGCGCGCTTCGGCTATTTCATGAAGCTTTAGCCGCAACGACTGCAATTGTTTAAGCAAGTGTTTTTTGTCCATAGCTCGCTTCGGGGCACGCTCCTTATCTAGCACTCGTGTGGTAATGCTTCTATTATACTCGTAGAGCAATAAGGAGTTTGTAAAAACTTGTCGACGAACGTAGACAATTTTCGGGCATTATTCGACAAAATGAAGTTATTTTATCCAATTTCTAGTTCTTTTTAACTAGTAAAATCGATCAATATATGGAAAAAGTTACTTGCGTTAAATACAGAATAGTAAAATATACATATATATGAATAATTGAAAAATGTTAATAAAATCACAAATATGCTAATAACGCTCATCAAGTGCTTTAATGTTAAAAATTCCGATAAATGGTTTCAGCGATTTACGGGTAATGGTGTCGAATGCCAGAAAAAACGGCTGATAAAGAAGCTGTTTTAAGCGGCAGCATGCGCCTCGGATTTGGTCCAAATCCTCCACATCTTTGTAGCTATTATGAGGATAAATCCATTTGTATTATAAGAAAGTATGAAGTAAAATTATTTAAAACATTAGTCGTAATACAGGGAAATGAACATAAATTAGGATGTCGGGATGTGCCTTTGTGAATAATAAAGCAGTAATTTTGGGTTGTAATTATTATATAGGTTTAAGCACCATTCGTTGCCTAGGCATTAACGGTGTACATACGGTTGCCGTAGATTATTCGACTAAAGATACCTATGGCGCCGATTCAAAATATACGTCTGAGAGACTAATCTCTCCTCATTATAAAGAAGACACGGCAGCGTTCATTCGTTTCTTGAAGGAATATGCCCGCAAGCAAAGCGCTCCTCCTGTCCTTATTCCATGCCACGATTCTTATCTTGAGGTTATCGATGAGCATTTGGAAGAGCTTAGAGAACACTATCTCATACCACAAGACATTCCGGGCATATACTCGGATATGATGAATAAAGAGGTGCTGCAGCGCCTTTCTCTAGAAAATGGCGTAGCTGTTCCCGAAACGGTCCGTGTAGACGAAGATCGTTTTTTTGAGAAGATCGACGAAATCATTAAATATCCTTGTATCGTCAAACCAACAGATTCTCCATCCTTCGTTGCCAAGTTTAGACGCAAGCTATTTAAGGTACACAGCCGCGCTGAGCTCGAACAAGCGCTGGCCAAAGCGAAGGAAGCGAGCTTGGAAGTCATCGTACAGCGTATCATCCCGGGTTTCGACGATCATATGTATACGTTCGACGCGTATTTAAACCAAGATTCAAAGGTCACTCACTGGGTCACTTGTCAAAAATTCCGCCAATATCCGATTAACTTCGGCGCATCGGTGTATACAGGGCAGAGATACGTACAAGAGCTGTTCGATATCGGAGCTCCTTTTCTAGAGAAGATGAAATGGAAAGGCTTCGCGGAAATTGAATTCAAAAAAGACGCCGAAACTGGCCGTTTTTATTTAATCGAAGTCAATTGCCGGATTACCAACCTGAACAACCTGCTGTACCGAGTTGGGGTAAATATTCCATGGATTACTTACCAAGAGTTAACTGGCGGCAACCTTGTGCCTCCCAAAGCCGTCAAAGAGAATACGAACCGTGTTTTCTGGTACGGATATGAGGACATGCTTGCTGTTCGCGATTACATCAAGACGGGTCAATTGACTTGGAAGCAAGTATTCGTATCCTTGTTTAAACCGAAAGCTTATGCGATCTGGGATTGGAAGGACCCGAAACCAGCCTTTTCCTATGCGGCTATCATCGGTGGCAAGCTTACGAAAAAGCTTCTAAGAAGATAGCCTGCAAAAATAGTAATAGGTAATAGAATGGAGCTGATCGTATGTTATTGACCTCCTTACTGAAAGATCTGGATTACACGCTCGTGAAAGGCGATTTGCATATTGAAGTAAGCTCCATTGCCTTTGATTCGAGGGAAGCTTCAGCCAATGGCGTATTTGTCGCGATAACGGGCTTTTCGGTTGATGGACACCATTTCATCGAAAAAGCAATCGCACTTGGTGCGACCGTCGTTATTGTCGAGAAGGATGTTCATGTGCCAGCAGGAATAACGGTGCTGCAAGTTAACGACACGCGTGAGGCGCTCGCCCTGGTATCTGCAAACTTCTATCATCGCCCGACTGAGCAAATGAATCTTCTCGGCATCACTGGAACAAACGGGAAGACATCGACCACATATTTTCTAAAATCTATATTCGAGCAAACGGGGACAGCCCTCGGAATTATCGGCACGATCGGCACAGTTATCGGCGACAAGCTGATTCAAAATAAAAATACGACGCCGGAATCGCTGTATTTGCAACGAATCTTCGCCGATATGATCGAATCACATATGAAGCATTGCGTCATGGAGGTTTCTTCGCATGCGCTCAATTTGAAACGCGTTGCTCATTCCAGCTTCAAAACTGGCATTTTCACAAATCTAACGCCGGATCATTTGGAGCTTCACCATACGATGGAGGAATATTTCGAAGCGAAGGCTTTGCTGTTCGACATGACGACGGACTTTAACATTATTAATGCAGATGATAAATTTGGGCGTATTCTCATTGACCGATTGCAGCATAAGGGTCCAAAGCTGGTTACTTATGGCATTGAGCAGGAAGCTGACATTTACGCGACGGATATTACTTATTATGCCGACTATACGACTTATAATGTAAATACGCCAAAGGGCAGCATCGCAATTAAAGTAAACCTGCCTGGGACGATCTACGTATATAATAGTCTAGCCGCTATTGCAACAGCTTATTGCAATCAATTTACTCTACAGCAAATCGCAGATGGCATTGTGTCTGTTGAGGGTATTAAAGGCCGGCTGGAAGTTGTCTATCAAGATGAGGATACGAAGATCATCGTCGATTTCGCTCATACCGAGGACAGCCTAGAGAAGGCATTAAAAACAATCAGGCCTTTTACCAAAGGCAAAATCATTCTCGTGTTCGGCGTTTACGCATCTGATGGGGAATCAGGCACAGAGAAACGTAGAGCGATGGCTAAGGTAGCCGCTACATTTGCTGATTTTTCCGTAATCACCTCTGATAATCCCAAGGAGCAGGATAATAACCTGATTATTAGGGAAATTATTGAAGGAGTCGAAGCTTATAACGGAGCTTATGAGGCCGTTATCGACCGGAGAGATGCTATTGCTTTTGCCATTGATATCAGCAGAAAAGACGATGTCATTCTCATTGCCGGCAAAGGTCATGAAACGTCGCAAATTATTGGGAAAACGGAAATCCCATTTAATGAATCGGAAATCGTCAGGGAAATCAAATTAAAAACGATGTGACTGCGCTTAAAACAATAAAGTTAATGAAAGGTATTCCACATGTGCGGTTTTGTAGGTTTTGCAGATAGTCGTCCCGACGTTGATCAAGTAGCCATTATTAAAGATATGATGGATATGATCGTTCATAGAGGTCCCGATAGTGGCGGTATCTATTCAGATGAGGAAGTAACTTTAGGGTTTAGACGCCTCAAAATTATAGATATGTCTGAAGAAGCCAGCCAACCGATTTACAACGAGGATAAAAGCTGTGTTCTTGTATTTAATGGAGAAATCTACAATTATCAAGAGCTGCGCGAAGAGTTGATTCAGTGCGGGCATACCTTTGTTAGCCATACGGACAGCGAGGTTATCATTCATGCTTATGAAGAGTATGGAACCTCGCTGCTTCAGAAGCTAAGAGGCATGTTTGCTTTTGCGATATGGGATACGAATACGGAAACGATGTTTCTCGCCAGGGATTTCTTTGGCATAAAGCCGTTGTATTATACACAAAACACAACGGATAATTCCTTCCTATTCAGCTCTGAAATCAAAGCTTTCTTAAAGCAGCCTGCCTTTCGCAAAGAGCTGAACAAGGATGCGCTCAAGCCTTACCTGACCTTTCAATACTCCGTGCTTGATGAAACGTTTTTTAAAGGCGTGTACAAGCTGAAGCCTGGTCACTATATGCTTTACAAACAAGGCAAGCTAGAAGTGAAGCCTTATTGGGACGTTAACTTTGCAGAAGAACCGAACAGCCTGTCCCATTACGTAAACCAAATTAAAAGCACAGTAAAAGAATCAGTCGCCTATCACCAAATTAGCGATGTGCCGGTCGGGTCTTTTTTGTCCGGAGGCATTGATTCCAGTTATATTACCGCTTTGCTAAAACCAAACAAAACATTTTCCGTCGGCTTTGAGGATTATGAAGGCAACTTTAATGAGACGAACCTCGCAGAGGATTTGTCAGAAATTTTAAACATCGAAAACTATAAACGACTGGTTTCAGCGGATGAGTGCTTCAAAATGCTGCCAACGATTCAGTATCATATGGACGAACCGCAGTCCAACCCTTCCTCCGTGCCTCTCTATTTCCTAGCAGAGCTTGCGAGCAAGCATGTGACCGTGGTGCTCTCTGGAGAAGGCGCAGACGAAATTTTCGGCGGTTATGATTGGTACGATACGACACCAGCGATGAAAAAATACAAGAAGCTTCCGTTTGCAATCAGGCGGCCGTTATCATTATTAAGCGGCAAGCTGTCCAAAAACAGAATCACCTCCTTTGTCGTAAAAGGCGGACAGCGGGTTGAGGAACGTTTTATCGGTCAAGCGCAGGTGTTTGAAGAAGCTGATGCCTTAGCCGTATTGAAGGACGAATATAAGCAAGGACCATCCGTACAAAGCATTACGAAGACTGTATATGATCAAGTGCGGGGCAAAGATGATATAACCAAAATGCAATATCTCGATCTGAAGCTTTGGCTTCCGGGAGATATTCTTCTTAAGGCAGACAAAATGAGCCTCGCCCATTCCATTGAGCTGAGAGTTCCATTTTTAGACAAAGTGGTTATGGATCTGGCTTCCAAGCTGCCTACTGATCTTCGTGTACATCCAAGCAATACGAAGTATGCACTGCGTACAGCTGCGAAGGAAGTACTTCCCGATGAATGGGCGAATCGACCAAAGGTTGGTTTTCCTGTACCTATTAGGCACTGGCTAAGACAAGAGAAATATTATAAGCTCGTTAAGGACATGTTTCTCTCGGACCGAGCGAAGCTGTTCTTTCATACCGATGAGCTGATGAAATATCTGGATTCGCATTATTCAGGCAAGCAGAACTACGCTAGATACATTTGGACAGTGTATGTGTTCCTTATATGGCATAAGACGTTCTTCGAGCAAGCGTAACAGGCATGGGGCAGCCACCGGCTGCCTGCTCGTTACACACTGTCGCATAACTATTACGGCTATAAAGTGAAGGAGCCACCAACATGAAGAGAATGATCAAGCTCCTGGTGTTATTGGGTATTATATTTTTTATTTATACATTGTTTACGAAAGAAGATGCAAAACCTGTATTCAATGAGAAAGTCGATTCTACACAAACGACTGCCCCTACTCCAGAAATAGAGCAAGGAACAATTACAATAATAAGCAAAGACGAAGCAACGCAGCAGCCGATTAAAGATGCTGTATATACAATAACCGCTGCTAATAGCGGATCGGTTATCGGCACCATGACAACAGACGAAATGGGCAAAGCAACATCTATTTTGCTCGATTACGGTACCAGCTATAAGATAAAACAACAGAAGGTCGGCAGGCCTTATCAGCTGTCGGAGGAAGAGCATCAAATAGCGGTTAACGGCCCTGCACAAGAGCTGACAACCACCAACAAAACGTTTGAATATGTGAAGGATTATGAGCGGGCAGCTGATGGCTCCATTAACATTAAGAAGGTTTATATCGATGTCGATACCATCATGCAGAAGCCTGAGCTGCCTAACGGCTGTGAAATTACTTCATTAACCGCGGTACTCAATTATTACGGATATGACGTTACCAAAACAGAAATGTCGGATAATTATTTGCCGAAGCAAGCTTTTATCACCAAAAACAATAAATTGTATGGGCCTGATCCCTATAAGTCATACGCTGGCGAACCTAGGTCGTTAAAGGGCGGATTTTTCAGCTTTGCTCCTCCTATCGTGGAGGCGGCTAACTTGTATTTTGATGTCGCAGGGCGCAGCAACAGTACTTCAGATATTAGCGGCAGCACGCGAGAGGAAATCATCGAGCAGCTTAATAAAGGGATTCCTGTCGTAACTTGGATCACGCTTGATCTCACGCCGCCAAAAATGAATTACGCTTGGTATTTCAGTGATACTGGTGAATATTATTCAGCTCCTATTAATTTGCACGTGGTTGTCCTAAATGGATATGAGGATGGTAAAGTACATGTAATGAATCCGTTAAAAGGACAAGTTACTTACGATGCAGACACTTTTTTTAACAGCTATGACGCAATGGGAAGCCATGCTATGATCGTTGAATAACTAAATCATTTCAATTAAACACTTCATCAAAAGTAGGTTGAGGCAATGGAAGCTAAAAGCTTAGGCATCATAGGCGGGATGGGCCCAAAAGCAACATCCGTATTTTTCGATATGATTATCGAGCAAACGGCAGCAGACCGTGATCAAGAGCATATTGATATCGTCATTCTCAATCATGCCACTTTGCCAGATCGAACAGGTGTCATATTAGAAAACAAAGGCGAGTTGTTTCTCAAAGCGGTTGCTAAAGATTTCAAAATCCTTGAGGCAGCAGGCGTATCTAATATTGCGATTCCTTGCAATACGTCGCATTATTTCTATAATGATATGCAGCAAATGACAAGCATAAATATAATCAACATGGTGGATGAGACGCTGAAAAAGATCCATGACACCTTTGGAGAACACTGCAAGATTGGTATTCTAGCTACAAATGGAACGGTTAGCAGCGGCGTGTATCGTCATGGCTGCAATCAGTATAATATGCACCTTCACGAGCCTGAAGAAGTCATTCAGGAGCATGTGATGGACATTATATACAACAAGGTCAAACGCAATTTGCCTGTTGAGCCTTCCGAGTTTGAAGGCATCATTAACCACTTGCTCGTGCAGGATGAGTGCCAGTGTGTGATCATCGCATGCACTGAATTATCCTGCATACCGATCCAAAAAGACGTCGCAGCCTTTTGTGTAGATGCAATGACGGTGCTTGTACAAAGATCTATTGAGCTGTCGGGCAAACAAACCATCGCGAAATAAGAACATCACAAAAAATCCGGAGATCATTCTCCGGATTTTTTTTGTGCTTTGGGCTTGTACTATTTTAGATTAAAGAAGATTGAGTTCTACATTAATGTTGCCTCTAGTGGCTCTAGAATACGGACATACCTGATGAGCGGCTTCGACCAATTCCTTCGCTACGTCTGCTTCAACGCCCTCAAGCGCAATATCCAGCTTCACAGCCAGCTCATATCCGCCATCTGCATCCTTGCCAAGCGTAACATGAGCGGTTACTTCGGTTTTCTCCACTTTAATTTTCTTCATCCGGCACACAACGTTAAGAGCACTCTCGAAGCAAGCTGCGTAACCTCCTGCAAACAATTGCTCCGGGTTCGTTGCGCCACCCACTCCTCCAAGCTCTTTAGGAGCTCTCACATCTACATTCAAAATATTATCGCTTGAAACAAGCTTTCCATCTCTTCCACCTGTTGCCGTTACCGTAGCTGTATATAAGTTTTGCATCATTAATTCCTCCATTTTAGTTTTTATTTTAGTACGTTACTTTGCAAGCTCTAGACCTTGAAGCTCCTCATGAAAAAGCACCTTATCGACAATGGCCTTTTATTTAACCTCCGTTACTTGAAATAACTTCTTGTTTTCTTATTGCCAAAGAGAGCCTTCTCTATTCTCCTCATGCAATTTGGTGCAGTGAAGATTTTATATTTTATACAATTCAATTTTATAAAATTTAATATACACTCGCTCATAGGCGATGTCAATAGTGCGAAGTGAAATATGCTGAACTAACAAAAAAGATTTCCTCCCAAACTGACGGGAAGAAATCTTGTTGTTTAATTATATTCAGTTGAAATAGGAATCCTCATTCGATCTTAGAAATTCGCTCTGTTACCCATTAAGTTGAGGGTTCTAGACTAATCTCGATTGTTTTCTTTCCTAACCGTTTGTTCAAATAATCACGATTTGCCAAAATGCGCTCGTCCGTCGGCCGGAATTGTGCTGCTTTTTCATTGTGATCGTAAGCGGCTTCGTAATCACCTATGCCATCGTAACAAACGCATAGCTGCAGCTGCGGCAGCCATGTAGAACAAGCTAAATTCTCAAAGCCCCAGTTCTGCTCTGGCTTCTCTGTGCTCAGCGCTAATTTATACCAATAAATTGCCAGCTTATACTCTTGACGCTGTAAGAAATAATAACCGAGGCGGCAACAAAATTCCGGACGAGGCTTGTCGTAATGAAAAGAGCGAAAGATCGAATCGACCACATTGCGTACTTCATTAAGCTCGCTGTAGCAATCCGCAAGCCTGCCGCAAGAAGCAATGTTATCCTCAATCCATCCTTTGCCCGTCGCAAGAAACTTTTCGTAGTACCTTATAGCAGCCTCATATTTCCCATGGTCCTTAAGTTCATTGGCATAATAGAATAAATCGCGCGGAGAAAAGATTTCCCCTTTAGCCAGTCGTTTCTCATAAATGTTCAAATTGCGATCACTGTCATGATGTATACTGCTATGGGTTACGGCGATATCGCTGCTCAATATATCCCCGTAAACTTCAAGGTATTCATGAACCGGACCAATCCATTTGAAAGCCCGCGATCTTTTTACAATTCGGTTTCGTCTTAGCTTTGAAGTTACATTACCGAATTCATCAAACGCCAAGTGGTATTCCATAGAAATGGAGTCGACGGCAGGATCTACATTTTGTTTTAGCGCCAGCAGTTTCTGCTGATCGATTTCCTTCAAAATATCATCTGCATCCAGCCACATAATATGGGATTTGGTTGCTAAAGAAAAAGCATAGTTGCGAGCTGCCGCAAAATCATCGATCCATGTAAAATGTTCGATGCGATCGGTAAACTCGCTCGCAACCTGCTTCGTTAAATCCGTGGAACCCGTATCCACAATAATAATCTCATCAGCGATATCCTTCATGGAAGCTAGACATCGACCGAGCGTTTTCTCTTCATTTTTGACAATGAGGCACAAGCTGATGGAAATCAACAAAACCACACTCCCGTGAGTCGATTAGATTGATACATCATATTCTCATGCCATTGTCCTGTTACTTCTGCTTTATTAACTAACCCGAATGATGGTCAAAGCCGCACCTGCTCCGCCGCCTAACAGCGTTGCTGTTCCTAATAATCCAAACATTTGAAGCGTTATGGTACTGCCTGCTGACAAAGTAACAATAATATCGTTATTAAAGCTTGATAAGCTTAGAACTGGAGCCACCGTAGAAGGAAGATTCGCTGCACCATTAATTAGAAGACGAGTACTGAGCAGTAAGGCAGCGGTGGTGTTGATCTGATAAGTGATATAGTATCTGCCTGCATTAACAACTGTAAAGGTATCATTAGCTCCGTTGACGGTAATATTCGGGCTTAGGTTTTGTGAGCTCGGGAGTGGTACATTCGTTCCTCCGAGCACAACAGCGATAAGTGCACCCGTTGTATTGCCAGCATAACTAGAATCGGCCGTTGGTTCAGCACCTGTTACACCTGTGGCTCCCGTAGTTCCAGTTGCTCCTGTTGCTCCTGTTACGCCATTCGTTCCAGTGGCACCCGTTGCCCCTGTTACGCCATTTGTTCCGGTGGCTCCTGTGGCACCGGTAGCTCCTGTCGCTCCAGTTCCAGTTGCTCCTGTCGCGCCTGTTACACCGTTGGCTCCTGTTGCTCCTGTGGTGCCCGTTGCACCCGTTGCTCCTGCTACTCCTGTGGAGCCTGTTGCACCCGTTGCTCCTGCTACTCCTGTCGCTCCTGTTGCCCCAGCAGTTCCTGTCGCTCCCGTTACGCCGTCTGCTCCTGTTGCTCCTGTAGAGCCCGTTGCACCCGTTGCTCCTGCTACTCCTGTCGCGCCTGTTGCCCCAGCCGTTCCTGTCACACCAGTTACACCGTCGGCTCCTGTTGCTCCTGTGGAGCCCGTTACACCCGTTGCTCCTGCTACTCCTGTTGCACCAGTTACACCATCAGCTCCTGTTGCTCCTGTGGAGCCTGTTGCACCCGTTGCTCCTGCTACTCCTGTCGCTCCTGTCGCTCCTGTTGCCCCAGCAGTTCCTGTCGCACCCGTTACGCCGTCTGCTCCTGTTGCTCCTGCTACCCCTGTCGCTCCTGTTGCCCCAGCAGTTCCTGTCGCTCCAGTTACACCGTCTGCTCCTGTTGCTCCTGTGGAGCCCGTTACACCCGTTGCTCCTGCTACTCCTGTCGCTCCAGTTACACCATCAGCTCCTGTTGCTCCTGTAGAGCCCGTTACACCCGTTGCTCCTGCTACTCCTGTTGCACCTGTTGCTCCAGCAGTTCCTGTTGCACCAGTTACACCGTCTGCTCCTGTTGCTCCTGTAGAGCCCGTTACACCCGTTGCTCCTGCTACTCCTGTCGCTCCTGTTGCCCCAGCAGTTCCTGTCGCACCAGTTACGCCGTCTGCTCCTGTTGCTCCTGTAGAGCCCGTTACACCCGTTGCTCCTGTCGCTCCTGTTGCCCCAGCAGTTCCTGTCGCACCAGTTACGCCGTCTGCTCCTGTTGCTCCTGTAGAGCCCGTTGTACCCGTCGTTCCTGGTAATCCAGTCGCCCCGGTCGCACCTGTTTCACCCGCTCCCGTAGCACCCGTTGCTCCTGTTGCACCACTCGCCGCAATCAGCGTATAATCTGGCGAAGTTCCCGGTGTGCCTGTTGGCGGCGCCGTATTCACGATATACGTGCTTCCATTAAACGTTACGACCTGACCTACTGGATAGCCTGGCGCTGCGAGTGGATCAAATACTACAATTCCACTCAGACCGACACCTGTTGCACCTGTCGATCCCGTCGTTCCTGTCTCTCCTGTTACTCCTACTCCAGTTGCTCCTGTCGCACCTGTTGCACCAACAGCTCCCGTTGCGCCTGTCGATCCTGTTGCACCCGTTGCTCCATCTGTTCCCGTAGCACCTGTTACTCCTGCTCCAGTCGCGCCCGTTGCTCCCGTAGCACCACTCGCTGCAATCAGCGTATAATCCGGTGACGTACCCGGTGTCCCTGTTGGGGGCGCCGTATTCACGATATACGTGCTTCCATTAAACGTTACGACCTGACCTACTGGATAGCCTGGCGCTGCGAGTGGATCAAATACCACGATCCCACTTAGACCAACTCCAGTTGCACCGGTAGATCCAGTAGCACCTGTTTCACCCGCTCCAGTCGCACCCGTTGCTCCTGTTGCACCACTCGCTGCAATCAGCGTATAATCCGGCGATGTTCCCGGTGTGCCTGTTGGTGGTGCCGTATTCACGATATAGGTACTTCCATTAAACGTTACGACCTGACCTACTGGATAGCCTGGCGCTGCGAGTGGATCAAATACTACAATTGCACTCAGACCGACTCCTGTAGCTCCGGTAGATCCTGTCGTTCCTGACGCTCCTGTTACTCCTACTCCTGTCGCACCTGTTGCACCATCAGCTCCCGTTGCGCCTGTCGATCCTGTTGCACCCGTTGCTCCATCTGTTCCCGTTGCACCTGTTACTCCTGCTCCAGTCTCGCCGGTTGCACCTGTAGCACCACTCGCTGCAATCAGCGTATAATCCGGCGAAGTTCCAGGTGTCCCTGTTGGCGGTGCAGTATTCACGATATACGTGCTTCCATTAAACGTTACGACCTGACCTACTGGATAGCCTGGTGCTGCGAGTGGATCAAATACTACAATTCCGCTTAGTCCGACTCCTGTAGCTCCGGTAGATCCCGTCGTTCCTGTCGCACCTGTTGCACCGACAGATCCAGTTGCTCCTGTGGAACCTGTTACACCTGTGGCTCCATCTGTTCCCGTTGCACCTGTTGCTCCCGCTCCCGTAGCACCCGTAGAACCTGTAGCACCACTCGCCGCAAGCAGTGTATAATCCGGTGAAGTTCCTGGTGTGCCTGTTGGCAGAACTGTATTCACGATATAAGTGCTGCCGTTAAACGTCACAACTTGACCAAGAGGATAGCCCGGTGCTTCGAGTGGATCAAATACTACTGCTCCGCCTAGACCAACTCCTGTCGCACCAGTAGATCCCGTTGTTCCTGTTGCACCTGTTACTCCCGCTCCTGTTGCACCCGTCACGCCTGTAGCACCACTCGCCGCAAGCAGTGTATAATCCGGTGAAGTTCCAGGTGTGCCTGTTGGCGGAACTGTATTCACGATATAAGTGCTGCCGTTAAACGTCACAACTTGACCAAGAGGATAGCCCGGAGCTGCGAGCGGATTAAATACTACTGCTCCGCCCAGACCAACTCCTGTCGCACCAGCAGATCCCGTTGTTCCTGTTGCACCTGTTACTCCCGCTCCTGTTGCACCCGTCGCGCCTGTAGCACCACTCGCTGCAAGAAGCGTATAATCCGGCGAAGTACCCGGTGTGCCTGTTGGCGGCGCCGTATTTACCACATACGTGTTTCCATCAAACGTTACGACCTGACCTACTGGATAGCCTGATGCTGCGAGTGAATCATAAGTCACGACACCGTCTAGACCTACTCCCGTTGCACCAGTTACTCCGCTTGCTGCAAGCAGCGTATAGTCTGGCGAAACACCGGGTGTTCCTACTGGAGAAGACGTATTTACAACATACGAGCTCCTATTAAACGTAACCACTTGGCCTGCTTGATAGCCAAGTGCTGCGAGTGGATTAAATGCAACAATACCATTTAAGCCTGCTCCTGTAGCACCTGTAGTTCCTGTAGCACCTGTAGTTCCTGTAGCTCCCGTGGCACCTGTTGACCCAGCAGCACCTGCTGCCCCAGGACTGCCCGCAGCTCCCGTTGCCCCGGTTGCTCCTTTTGCACCTGTATCTCCATCCGTTCCACGAAAACCTCTGTGCCCCCTCAAACCTCGAGGTCCTCTATCTCCCTTCGGCCCTCTATACCCACTTGGCCCCCTTACGCACCTTTTTACTCTTTTACTCGGTTTTGAAGAATGGCCGCCCAGGCATTTCAAAGCACTATTGAGGATTATGATAGAGTCCTTCACATCAACTTTAGCTCTTCTAATTTTATCTCTACGTGTAAGCCTTCTGGCCTTCCGCAGCTCAACAATCGCTAAGTTTAGTTTTCTTAAGCATTTCGACCGTTTATGCGCCAACTCTATACACCTCCAATAAGATCAGATTTTGCATTTTTCTTCCGTTTTTTATGAACAATACTGCCCATCGAAGCGACTGCTTCATGTATTTGCTGCTCAGCGTGTTTTAAGTGTTTCGTTTTAATTAAATTTTTCGCTGATTCCAATTTGTAAATCGCTTCATTTATTTTCTGCCCTTGAAGCCTTTTGTTCATAGACGTTTTATCACCCTCCGCTATTTAGCTTGTAATCCGCTCTAGCTTATAAAGTGTTTATAATAACTAAATCAGTCTATGTCCAAAATGGTTTTCGAACACGGTAAATACCTAGCCTTTCAAGCAAAGTACAAGCAAGCGCCCTATATTTATTAAATCAAAGCTTGGACGACACTGAATTTAAAAACAAAAAAGACCTCATTGGGTTCACCCCAACAAGGTCTGCAAGCAGCTTCTACTCCTTCTCCAGCCAATCAGCATCACGATCTCTTATTTCCAAAAGAAGCGGCAGCTGTTCAAAAAAAGCATCTACCACCTGAGGGTCAAAATGCCTCCCCCGTTCTTCTTTGATCAGTCCCAAAATGCGATCCATCCCCCAAGCCTCTTTGTACATTCTTGCGCTGCTTAAAGCATCAAATACATCTGCCAGCGCAGTAATTCGCCCATATATATGAATAGCCTCACCCTTAAGGCCTTGCGGATATCCGGTACCGTCCCACTTTTCATGATGCTGCCAAGCCACGATCGCCGCAGCCTGCAGCAGCGGTCTCTTGGAATTGTGCAATAATCGGTAACCGATAATGGCATGCTCCTTAATCTGCTCATACTCTTCTGCCGTTAGCTTCCCTGGTTTTTTCAACACAGCATCCGGAATAGCTACTTTGCCGATATCATGCATTGGAGATGCGCTGCGCAGCATGTCTGCTTCAGGATCACTCATGCCTAGTCCTTTTGCCAAAACATATGAATATTGTGCAACCCGTTTTACATGATTGCCCGTTTCTTGCGAGCGGCCTTCACCGATTTTTCCCATTGCCAAAATAATCTCTTTTTGCGTCTCAATTATTTCCTCATACAGCATGATGGACTCAAGCGACTTGCCTGAGTAAGAGGCAGCAAGCGATAAGTATTCCATATCTTTCACCGAGAATATCTGCTTCTCTGTTAATTTGTTTATGGCTTGATAGGCACCAATTACTTCTCCTTGATTATTGTGAAAAGGGATCGTCATAATCGATTTCGTCCGATAACCGGTCTTTAAGTCGTTATCCGGATTATGCCTTGGATCTTCATAGGCGTCATCTATAAATATAGATTGTCCCGTGCTTATAGCACTTCCTACCAGCCCGCTGCCGTAAGGAATCCGTATCTCGCAAGCCCCGTGAGCTACCGCTGTAAAAAGCTCACTGCGAGCAGCATCAATCAACCAGACGGTGCACCGATCTGCAACGACCATCTCTCTGCCCATATTGGCCATTAAGATAAGGACAGCATCCAGCTTCTTTTCATTCGCTATTTTAGCTGTATATTCAAAAATCACCTTAAGCATTTGTTCAGGCGACAAATCCAATCGAAACGATTGCGGTTCATTTTGGAATTCAAGCATTCGAACAATCCTCCAGCCGATCAAACTCGTTATCCTTACCTCTATTCGCCTTTACAAGCTTTTTATCCTCTTGATTCCATATAAAAGCGCAGTTATTCGACAAAAAAATACAATAGTCTTACACTAAAATGGTTAATCTTGCTTCACCTAAAGCACCCATGCTATAATCAATGTTGCTGCGCGTCCGTAGCTCATCCGGATAGAGCAAACGTTTCCTAAACGTTAGGTGGGAGGTTCGAGCCCTCTCGGGCGCGCCATTTCTTTCACGAATATATAAAGCTTATTGCTAATGCCGGCAATAAGCTTTTTTTGTTTTCATCCAAACCGCACCAACAGGCAAGTGTCGAATAATTTTTATAAGACACCTGATCAGGATACATTGACTACGGAACGTTTGTTCGCATATAATGTGCATGAGGTGATTTACAAATGGCCATGCCGTTGTCCAAAGTAAACAATTCATACCTGTACCATCCACCTGCTCACGATGAGATACAGCTTCTTCACAAAGCTATTATCCTTCCACTAGCTCTCGTTATTGTTGAACGAAATAGACGCGAGCTTGAGAGAAAAGCGCGAACTTTACGTTCTATTTTTACTAGGGCAGCAGACATTATGATTGCAAAAATGAAAACAGATCTAACAACAAATACACAGCAGCTCCTTCAGAAAAGCATTACTCTGTGCATGTATAAAAACACTGCTGAACAGATCAGCTATCGCTATAATTGCCGCGGTTTTGAAGACCAGATTGCTTATTCGCATGCCTACATACGTAATGAGATAAATAAGTGTATTTCAACCTATAGTGCTGAGATTTTCACTAAATAAGCATCCCTCGATGATCAAAAAAACAGACGATCCTCTTAAAGCTTCTTAAGAAGTCTCACTATTGAAGTGAGGCTCTTTTCTCTACTCGTAATTTCGTCATACAACGCTATAATCTTCCATTCCAATCTGCTATACTACAAATAGTTTCATATCGTTCTACAAAACATACAGTTTTAACCAAAATTATTGTCGAAAAAACAGCTTTTTATTATGCATTGAGGAGGCAGTTCATATGGGAATTAATTTAAATCCGCCAGGAAGACCATCCAACATTCTTGGAGGCCAAGGCGGCATTCAACAGGGCGGTATTCAGCAAGGCGGTATCCAACAAGGGGGTATTCAGGGCGGATCAATAAATAACGCTTTTGGCGCAGCTCCCGCTCCTCAGGCCAGTCCTAATGGTGGGCTTATCCTTACCAAAGGACAGAAGCTGGATTTGACCAAAAATAATGCAGGGCTTGATTTATTGAAAATCGGACTTGGATGGGACACAAATAACCTGCAAGGCCAGAGCTATGACCTAGATGCAGAGGTGTTTATGCTGAATCAGACAAACACGGTTTCTTCCACTAGTCATATCGTTTTCTACAACAATCTCGTGAGCCCCGATGGATCAACACGCTATAAGGGTGATAACCGTGACGGACAAGGCAGCGGTGACGATGAGACGGTTGAAATTCAATTATCCAGAGTAGCTTTGGATATCCAAAAAATCGTATTTACCGTTACAATTGATGAAGCTATTCGCAAAAACCAAAACTTTGGACAAGTTTCCAATGCATATATTCGTGTCGTGAACCAAGCAAACGGAGCCGAGATCTGCCGATTTGATCTTTCCGAGGACTACTCCACCTCAATCTCCATCCTAGCTGGAGAAGTATATCGCCACGGCAATGAATGGAAATTTAATGCTGTTGGAACAGGCTTGTCGCTTGATCTAGCGGGCATATGTGCGCATTACGGGGCAATGTAACAGCTTACTTGTTAATGAAGCAGCTATAATTTCATTTTATATATTATATGGAGGTTACCCCGCATGCCGTTTCAATTCCAGGTCGAACGGGAATTATTTTTGAAAGCAGAAGGACAAGGCCAGTTTTTTGCCAAAAAAGGATCGATGGTTGCTGATCAAGCCTATAACAAGAAATTCAAATATTCTAAGCGGTTGTTAGGAACGAATTCCGGAAATGTTATCGGACAAGTGATCAACCATGGTATGCGTAAAGTAACGGGAGAAAACTTAGAGATTATGGAAGTCGAAGGACAAGGCATCGTATATCTCGCGGATGAGAACTCTCATGTTACAATCATTAATTTAGAGCAAGGCGGACCATGGCAAAGCGTAAGTGTTGAGAGTGAGGATCTGCTCGCATTTACGGATACTTGTCATTATGGCGTTACCATCATTGGAACGGGTGTCCTATCCCAGCGCGGCTTGTTTACATCCAAACTTACTTACAACGGACAGGGCGCACAGGTTGCCGTAAAAACCAAAGGCAATCCACTGGTTTTGCAAGGCCCTTGCCGTGTAGATCCTGATGCCATCGTTGCTTGGACAGGTCCTTCCCCAAGTGTGAAGATCGATGTCAACTGGAAAACGCTTATTGGCCAAACCTCCGGGGAATCTTATATGTACGAATTCAGTGACCCTAATCAGGTTGTTATTATACAGCCATTTGAACGTGAGAGCGGCGTGAAATTCGGTATGGATGACAACCGTTACCAACCGCAAACGCAGAGCAGCGCATTCAACAACACCTTTGGCGGCAGCCAAGGAGGACATGACAGCAACAGTGGGCTTGGTGGAATTATCGGCAAGTTTCTGAAATAAGCATCGTATAATGATATAAGCCTTGCCGTATCGTTCGGCAGGGCTGTTTTCTTTGAAAACCAGCTGCTCTCCTATGGATAGCTGCCTTTTTGCTTGAAAGCATGTAACCCGGATCGCTTTTGCTGCGTACAAAGATAAACAGAAAACAAAAACTGCCCCATAGAATAATTTAAATATAGAAATAGGAGGAAAATAAAATGAAAGCTGCAGGTACGCTTTTACTAGTCACTGCTATTATTGAAGGCATCTTAGGAATCCCCTTGCTGGGTGGCACCCTAGTCATGTTATCTGGATACACGCTATTATTTGCAACGCTCATTCTTCATATCGTAACGCTTGTTCTTTGCTCGCAACATAATAAGCCAGTCGTAGGCAGTATTTTGGGGATCATTACCTCTGTATTAGCATGGATACCTATTCTCGGCATGATCATGCATCTTACTACAGCCCTATTCCTGTTCATTGGCGTTTCCAAAAACAATCAGCAAAATTACCCTACCCGTCCACCCGCTCCAGGCAGCTTCTAATCAAGAGGGCTATCCTACTGTAGATATTCTACAATAGGATAGCCCTTTTTTTATCTTGATGGCTCGCGATTTAGTAAGCTGATCATATTTTTTCTCCGATTGATGCTTAGCAGCAATCCCATGACCATTAATTCGATAATGCCATTTGTACCGCTATACGATACTAAAGGCATCGTCATGCTATTCATAGGCAGCAGCCCAAATGACATCAGAATATTCCATACGAAATGCAGACCAATAATTGAAAATAAGCCAAGGACCAGACCTTTAGCATATACATCCTGGAGCGTTTTCGCCATGCCGATCACTTTAACAATCAGTAATACGGCTAGCAGCACTATAGCTATACCAAAAACCAAACCGAGGCTGTAGATCAAATAAGTAAAGACCATTTCGCTATAAATATAACGAATATTGGGGTTCTCAACGCCAAATCCTTGCCCCCACATCCCTCCCAAACGAATAGATTCCAAGGAACGCTGCAATAAATAGTTTACATCATCAGTGGAAGAATTGGGATTTAGAAAAGCGGTATACCGTTCCCATCCATATTTATAGCGATATGGATCAATTGTTACAAACACCGCTCCTGCAGCTATGATTGAACTCGCAATGGTTAAAAACAGCCTATACGTTTTCGCAACAAACAGCATTAATACGGTCAGTCCAAATAAATATAAAATAAAATTAAGATAAGAGTTTGCCTTGCTATACAGTATGGTGGGCACGATCGCATATAAAAGCACCATTTTTCCGAAGTAAAGTGAATTTCTGAATAGTCCCTGCTTCTCCTTATGCTTAACAAGCAGTGTCCCTGCAAAAGCAATCATAAATAAGTAAGGAGATGTGCCATATACATCAAAGGTAAAAGACCCGATTGTGAGCCAGCTTTTCGAACCATTGACTTCGACTGCATAAAAAATACAGGCTACCATCAAAAAAATTGTTCCGCTATAAATGTACCACGAATACTTTTCCCATTTTCGATAGTCCAAAAAATAAATGCCAATGATGAACACAATGCCTATCGCTGTGAAAACTGCCTTCTTAAGAAAAAATTGAAACCCACTATACATATTTTGATCACTATAAGCGAACTCCATTGCATACATAGCAAGCAGGCCAATACCCACCATTATTGCGACAAGTGCGGCTAATCCCCATTCCATAACCGGCTTATGTGCTGCATGAAGATGCTTGCCGATTTGATCGGGATCACCCATCTGGACTAGAGCAGCACGAACCGCCTCTTCCTCTGAAAACCCTTCGTTTAGCTTATCCTCCACCAGCTCGTCCAGATGGTTCTGCATTTCAACCTTGATGTCACGATGCACATCTCTTGCTTTTACATGTCTGCAAACCTGCACTAAGTATTCCTGAATCGACTCATACTGAACAGGTTTGTTATTCATGCATGGCCCTCCCCGATTACGCGGTCTACCGTCGTCCGAAACAACGTCCACTCCTGCTTCTTCTCCTCCAGCTGCCCTCTTCCACGCGCTGTGATGCGATAATATTTCCGTTTGCGGCTGCCATCCTCATTCCAGTACGATTCAACCAGCTGTTCCACCTCAAGCGTATGTAAGATCGGATAAAGCGTCCCTTCTTTAAAAGTAAACACACCGCTCGAGCTTTTTTCAATTTCTTTGGTCATTTCATAGCCATACATTTCCTTACGGTCAAGCAGTGTCAAAATAAGAATAACGGTACTGCCTTTCATAAGCTCCTTATTAATTTTCATAACGCCCTCCTGTTTAAGTATCGCATTTCTATGCATCGATTATCTATGTATAAGTATATAGTTGACCACCACCGATTACAACATCATTTTAGGAATGGATTCCCATAATAGCTAATCGGTGATATATTTATGCATATCTTATCGCTGCGTTAACGTATAAGTACATAAGTCACATTAATCGGCGGTTTTCAATTTAAGGGAGGCAATACACAATGAATCAATCTTTCGGACTTCATAAGGAAGAAAAAACGTACGGCATGCTTTGCCATCTGCTTGCTTTTAGCGGTGTAATTATTCCGCTCGGCAACATTCTTGGACCACTCATCATTTGGCTTCTGAAGAAGGATCAATCCAGCTATGTGGATATGCATGGCAAGGAATCACTCAATTTTCAGATCAGCAATATGATTTATTCCATTATTTCCGGTTTGCTCATTTTTGTTCTCATCGGATTTATTACTACACCGCTTTTGTTTATTTTCTGGATTGCATTTACCATCATTGGGTCTATGCGTGCTTCAGAGGGCAATGGCTATCGCTATCCTCTAACCATTCGTTTCTTCAAATAAAACATAGAACCGCCGGGACGCAAATCGTTCCGGCGGTTCTATTATTTAGGAAGCTGCGAGCTATATTTTTTCCTCATCACATGCAAGCGGTCCAATTGGTCAAACGCCTGCTGCCCGCGCCGCTTTGTAACGGCTACTGACAGTGCATCAAGAAGCGCAACTGGCGCTGCCATCGAATGAAAGCCCTCCAGTTCCCCCCGATCAACCTGCAGCACGAGATCGCTCTGCTCCAGCATATCGGATACGAGCAAATCCGTAATCAGTATTGTAGTGTAGCCTGCCTCTTTGGCATGCTCAAGCAGCACCGTTAATTCAGGTGAGCGCCTGACAAAGCCGAACATAAGCAGCACATCGCTGGAATCAGCATGAACAAGCGTTTCAAGCAGCTCGCTGCCACTCCCCGCCATACCTTCGATTTGCACATTTATCCGATTCAGACGAAATCGGATGAGCTCGATCAAGCTAGCTGCTGCTCCCGTTCCAAATACATACACTTTTCTAGCCTTATGAATGGCCTCCACCGCTTGATGAAACTGCTCACGGTCTACACGCTTTGAAGTAACCTCTACGTTAGCTGCTGCAATCTCCAGCATTTCACTTACAATATCAGCCTCTTCATGATCTACCTTATTCAATATTTTCTTCATCTTATGGGCAGGCGTCGCATGCTCGCTTTGCAGCAGCGTTTTCTTAAATGCCTTCAAATTAGCAAACCCAATCGTCCGCCAAAACCGCGATACCGTCGCCGTACTGACACCTACAGCCATCGCAATATCTTCCTCTGTACAATAAGGAATCTGCTGCAGTGCTCCCACCACGTAATTAGCAATGGATTGGTGGCTTTTTGACATCTTATCCAAGTCCATATCCAAATGAAAAGCCGTCATCTTTAATTCCTCCTGCCTATACCAACATCGCAGCATATTTTCTAAACGAAGTATATCACCTTTTGATCAAAAATGATAATTTTATTTCATTTTTATTTTTATGTAATTTATTTTACGTAATCGTAATAATTTGTTGATGATCTGATAACATTCGATCTCTATATTGTAGAAGAATTCGTTTTGAATCGAGGCATTCGAGACGTATTCCGCCTCAAAAACAAATTAGGAGGAATCACAATGGTTACAGCGCCTAAGCGCCGTTATGAGCTAACGCAATCGCAGAAGCTTATGGTATTCATTTTATCGATGTCCTTGTACGGTATTTCCAACATGTTCTCCGAGCTTATTCCTGAGCTAAAGCTTGGTCCCATTGAGCTGAAGGTCGAATACTTCGCTTTTATCCCATTAACGCTCTGTATTCTATTTAATCCGCTGTATGCTGCACTTGGCGCATCCTTCGGCGAGGTTATATTCGGGGAACTGCTGCTTGGACAATTCGGCGGACTCGGAGAATTGGAAAAATTCATAGAATTTACGATTGCCATGTACATAGCTGGCCTGCTCGTAAGCGATCCACGAAATCGTAAACAACTCGCACTCGCTTCGTTCGTTGCAGTAGGTATTGACCAGATGCTTGGAGCGATTGTCGACATCAGCAAGGTTTGGTTTGGGATCGAAGAGCTCGAAGCTGTTCCAGGCATTCCCGAAAGCATATTGCTTATCGAAGGCGTAGGTTTCCTTAACGCCATGCTCATAACCGGCATCTTTTTCTCCCTGCTGCCTACTTTATTTCTCGTACCGCGTCTATATGGAAAAATCGAACCGCTTCTCGGCATAAAACCACGCGACAGCAGAGTTTCTATATCATTCGGACAGCTAATAACACCGCGGCTGCTTATTACCGCTATTATATTTGTTTTTATTGGGATCGTTGCAGAATTTTTGTCTGAGTCTGATATTAACTTTGCTGTATGGGAGCCAGAATTTATTGAGCAATATGGCAGTGGGTTCATCTGGATTAGTGCTGCTGCAGCCGCATTAGTGCTCATATTAACACTCATCGCAGCATTTCGTGCCAAATCCAAATCTGCGCGCACGACGGAGGATGTTAAGCTTTGAGACCTTCATCCTTCCAAGCCAATCAGCAGGGGCCGCAGCATGCGGCTCCCATCATTAAGCTGCAGGACATTCAATTTCAATATCCCGGAGCGGAGAACAAGGCGCTCCACAACATTCAGCTTACTGTTCAACCCGGCGAGTTTATCGCTATAGCAGGTACGAATGGCAGTGGCAAGTCAACGCTTTGCAAATGTTTAAACGGCCTTATTCCAAACTATTATGTCGGCGATTTAGACGGCTCCATTGAAGTTGCAGGGCTAATAGCTGTCGAGGAAACGGTATCCTCCTTGTCACGCAAGGTCGCTTATGTGTTTCAGGATTTTGAGAACCAGCTCGTTCGGCCGACCGTCTATGATGAAGCCTGCTTTGCTCCACTTAATTATGGCTTTAGCGATTACCGTGAACGCGGACTTCGAGCTTTGTCCATGCTTGGCATTGATCATTTGAAGGATCAGTGGATTTGGCAGCTAAGCGGCGGACAAAAGCATCTTACGGCGCTTGCTGGCGCTTTATCCCTCGATCCAGAAATTATTATTATCGATGAGCCCGTGGCGCAGCTAGATCCCTTTCATGCTAGACTCATCTACGACAAACTTAAGCTGCTGAATGAAAAGCATGGCAAAACAATCATCGTCATTGAGCACCATACCGAGTTTATTGCAAACTATTGCAATAGGGTCGTACTTATGGATAGCGGCACAATACGCTGGGTGAAGCCTGTCCATGAGGCATTATCTGCAGTTGATGAGCTTGCTGAACTGCATATATTACCGCCGCAGGTTACGCTTGCTGTTTGTACACTAGAGGCTGCTTCCGGAAAAGCAAAAAGTGAGGATTCATCACAATACCCGATCACCATCGATGAAGCAGTCGCTTATTTTGAGAAGATGCTTAAACCGTCATTCACGCTTTCAGCTGACCTTACGGATAAGCCTATTTCTAATAATGAACATACTATGCAGCCCCTTGTTACGTTTGCTAATGTCTCCTATAGCTACAAAACAATTGCAAGAACGATGCATCCCGTCATTCGGAACATGAGCATCAGCTTTTATGAAGGCGATCGTATTGCTCTTGTCGGCAATAATGGCGCGGGCAAATCAACGCTGCTCAAGCTCCTTTCGGGCATTCGGCGCCCTACGGAAGGACACTTAACCGTATGCGGGCATATTACGAAGCAATCTTCACCTGAACTGCTGTCTGATTTTGTCTCCTATATTTATCAGAATCCAGAGGAGATGTTTATTGAAGATTCCGTCCGCAAGGATGTTGAATATTTTCTAAAAGCCCGCGGAATTGCTGATTATCACCCTTTTGTTGATGAAATTCTGGAGAGGCTGCGGCTAACCGCCCTGCAGGATCGAGATGGCAGACTGCTCAGCGGCGGACAGCAGCGCAGAGCGACATTAGCGATCGGACTCGCCATGCGTCCCACTGTCATGCTGCTGGATGAACCGACAGCCAGCCTTGATGCAGCGAGCCGCCGTGAAATGACTGAAATGCTGGCGCAGCTGCAGGATCATGTAAAAACGACCATCATAGCGACACATGATATGCAGCTGGTTGCCGAATGGGCAAATCGCGTTATCGTTATGCATGATGGCTGCGTCGCACTTGATACAGATGTACGCTCGTTATTCAGCCATGTTGCCATTCTCAAACAAGCAGGTCTCATTGCGCCGCAAATCGCTTTGCTTAGTCAAAGACTGGGTTTCGAGCCGCCTTGCCTATCTGTCAATGAATTCACCACGCGGCTTATCAAAAATATAAATCCGTCAAACCCATTTGAGCAGGAGGAGATTACGGTTGGAAGCAATTAAACAAAGCATGCTCGACAAGCTGAGCGTAGAACAAATTAAAATTGAGCTGATGCGTACCGCTTTCGGCAGACAATCGACCTTTCTGTCGCGCTTTGATCCGCGTATCCTCCTGATTTGGTATTCCTTTTTCGCCATAGCGCCTTGGTTCTTTCATAATAAAGCCATTCTGCTTGGCTTGCTTATTCCAATGCTTGTTCTTACTTTATCTTCAAAGGTAAGTCCACTTGTTCTACTTATTATGGGCGTCGGCCTGGTAAGTGAGATTAGTTATATTTTTTTCGGCTCCATCTTCTTCGGAGGGAGTCTAGCGGGCGTATGGCCGTTATTGACCTTAACATTAAAAATATTAATCATCTCGCTGGCCAGCATTGCCGTGTTCTCTAGCATGGATCCCGAGAAGCTGAGTGACGCCCTGCTTAGTATGGGGATGCCTGGACAATTCAGCTTTGGTGTGTCCTACGGCTATAGGATGCTTCCGATTCTAATTGAGGAGTACCATAACCTTATTCACTCATTCCGATTGCGCGGCCGCGCTCCCCGCAATAAGGGTTTTCTTCACTGGCGTTCAATTATATACATGGCGAAGATTAGCGTTTATGCCTTTTATCCGCTCATTCTGAATACAGCTAAGCGAACGAGAACGACGGTCGAAGCATTAGAGGTGCGCGGCTTTACCTATTCGCTTGTCAGCCCTGAGACGAAGAAGCTTAAGCTTGCCCATATGCAGGTTCGACCGCATGATTTTATTTTCTTAAGCTGCTCCCTGTTCTATATGATCGGGCTGGTTGCTTTTGGACAATTCATTTCCTTTTAAAATTACATAATTGAATGGAGATAACACACTAATGATGAGCATCGATTTGCATACACATGGCAAGCTGTCAAAGAAAACAAATTTTTCACTCGACTACTTCCTTTCCATGGCTCGCGAAGCCAAAGAAAACGGTCTGCACGCGGTGGCGTTGACCGAGCATTTTAACACGCTTCACTTTGCCGATATGATGGATCAGCTGGATCATCATTTTGAATACAAAGGTGATTATTATGTCGTGGAGGGCTTGAAGGTTTTCTCTGGCATGGAGATTGATGTAGCGAATAAAGGCCATATTCTAATCATTGGAAACCGCAGCCATATTCGTGATCTGAGGCAGCAGCTTGAACCCCATACCGCAAAAGATAGCTTTATCGCTTTAGAAGAGCTGCTGAACCGCACCGACGGCTATCCCTTGCTTCGAATTGGTGCTCATCCCATGAGAGAAAGCACGCCGCTCACTCACCATGATGCTGACACACTCAGACGCCTCGATGCGCTTGATATAAATGCAAAAGATTTATTCCAATATGGTTTCGGCATGGCTGATCAGGTTCGACAGTTCGCAGATCATCTTGGCTTAAAGGTCATTGCAGGAAGCGACTCACATCAGCCTCTACAGTTCGGCAGCGTTGTTAATCATGTAGATAACGTTTGCGAAACAGCTGAACAACTGCGCAACGAGCTGCTGAGTGGCAATTATCAGCTTGAAATTTCCGCTTGCTTGAATGTTAAAGTAAAAGCTGCTCAAATGATGAAAGAGCTTCTAAAAAAATCGATGGTTGTCGCTTTGTAAGAACACCCGCTTCACTAAAAAAGCAGCTCCTGACACTCAGGAGCTGCTTCATTTTCAATCTATTACATACCAACTGGCAATTGGAACATCTGTGTCAGTTCGTCCAGTGTAATCGCATCCGTAGGAATTTCACCTTCGAACTTCGCATCTTTATTAATCTCGGAGTAAGTAACATCATAATGAAGGCCAAGCTTCATCTTCTGGCCGCTCTCTTTGTCAGAGCCTTCAATGCTTACCTTACCCGATTGGTAAGCAAGATATCCATCTGTGATAGCGCCCGTTACTTTCAGAGTATTCACTTTAACATCATTTTTAAATGTGGTTAGAATCTCTGCTTTGTTCGTCTCAAGATCCGACTTCATCTTCTCGATGTCCGCCTTATCAAGCTGAAGAGTCTTTAATGATGCTTCATTAGCAAGCAATACATTTAGCACCTCAGGCAGCACTTGGTTAACGATGGTTTCTACTGTTTTTGGATAGTTGCTTTCATTAATCTCAAAGGCGATTATTTGATCTGCTTTCATATCAGCAGGCAGGCCAGCTGCCTCAGCCTTAGGCTGGCTGAAATATGTTTTCTCGTCAAAATGCTTAAGCATTACTTCTCCAAGTTCCTTGCCTAACTTTTGTTGTGCAGCAAGATCCAGCTTAGCCGTGCCTTCTTTCTCAGCAAGCTCCTTTAGATCAATTTTAATAAATTTACTTGTAATCGTCTCCGGCAATGGCAGCATCGGAACTTGCGGTATTTTCACATACAGCGCTTCCTCAGTCATAATCATAGGTACCGTTAACTTCATCTCCATGTCGCCTGGCACTACGATTTGCATATTCATATCGGTACGCATCGGTTTTTTCTTATATACAGCATCAACTGTAATGGTTGCATCTTTAATCAAACCTACGATTGCTGCTGTAGCAGCTGCGTTGCCTTCCAAAGTTGCCGTTTGTGGAACTTCCAATTCATCCAAGCCAAATGACATTTTTACTGCATATGAGTCCGCTTCATTAATTTTCGTCATAGCCGCCTGCAAAGCTTCCTTCGGTGGTTTTGCCGAGCTGCAGCCTGCAATAACAACTAAAATAACGGCTAACATAAGAACCGCTATTTTTTGAACATTCTTCATGTAGTATGTTCCTCCCTATCTTTTTGTGAGCACCTCCATTCTATACTAAAATAACTTCATTTAGAAGTTATATCCAAAAAATCCCGTTTCAGCGTACTGAAACGGGACGTTTGAACTAGCTTTTAACAGCACATTGATCTATCCTTGCGGGTTATGATGATCCACATGATTACGCTGCTTTGTTTTCTTAGATCCAGAAAGCGGCTCTTGCTGCCCGCCTCCGTCATTACGCTTCCGATTATTTTGCGGATTGCTTTCCGGCACCGGAATGCTGTCTGGCTTCGACATTTGAATTCCTCCTATTTAGATCTCATCGGCTTCGAGGGAAGCGTTAATTTTTTTGATGTTCTAAATCTGTTGGATGATCATGGTTCATGTCATCCTGATTGCTTCGATCGTTCTTATCCTGCTGCAATTGCTGAGCTTGATGGCTGTTAACCGCCTCAACCTCCAAAGCTTCTACCACATTAGATAAGTTTTTATCAGCCGTTCCTTGTGCCTTCGTCATAAGCAGCTCTCTCCTCTAAGCATGCGTCAAGCGTTGGAGCGCTTGAGCACATTCATGCAGATGTCTAGTGTAATTTTGTATCAGCTCTTGAATGATGTCTCCACGCTCATCGATGGATACCTTGTCTTTCTCCACATCGATAAGCTCAACCTTCACTTCACGGCTATCTACATAAGTAACTTTAAAATCAAACGAATACATTTGATGTCCGGCTGTATCGATCGTTACGCGCAGCGCTTTGGAATCTGACTCATCAGGCAGCACTCTGCTGCGGTCAGCGTCTTTTAGCGTCTCTGGCAAGGTTTGACGCCAAGCATCTGCCAAGTTTTCTTGATTCATTTGCAGTTCATCTGATTTGCCCATTAAATGAAGCACCTCCACATCGTATAACATGCGAAATGCGGCATTATTTTATACGAGGGGATAGAATGAAAAAAAAGCCCAAACGCTTAGCGTCTGGGCTTGTCATGTACATTTTAAAAAATATGGAGGAGAGAGTGGGACTCGAACCCACGTGGGCTTGCGCCCTAACAGTTTTCAAGACTGCCCCGTTATGACCGCTTCGGTATCTCTCCATCGTTCATTTGTCACAAGAAATATAATACCACAGGTCAAAATAAAAATGCAAGTGTATTTTGACCATGTGGCAAAAAAAAATTTAAAGCTTTGTTGAATCGATTGAACTAATGCCGCCCATATACGGACGCAGTACTTCTGGGATCGTCACAGAACCGTCCGCTTGCTGGAAGTTCTCGATGATTGCCGCAAAAGTACGACCTACAGCAAGTCCCGAACCATTCAGTGTATGAACGAATTCCGGCTTGCTCTTCGTATCTCTGCGGAAACGAATACCCGCACGGCGAGCTTGGAAATCCTCTACATTTGAGCAGGACGAAATTTCACGATACGTGCCTGCACTTGGCAGCCACACTTCAAGGTCATATGTTTTAGCCGCTGTGAAGCCCATATCTCCCGTACAAAGCGTTAGAACACGGTAAGGAAGTCCAAGTAGCTGCAAAACCTTCTCCGCGTTAGCGGTCATTTTCTCCAGCTCTTCGTATGAATCCTCCGGTTTCGTCAATTTGATCAATTCAACCTTGTTGAACTGATGCTGACGAATCAAACCACGTGTATCACGCCCAGCAGAACCTGCTTCTGAACGGAAGCACGAGCTGTAAGCCACAAAATATTTCGGAAGCTCTTCAATCGGCAAAATCTCTTCGCGGTGCAGGTTTGTAACTGGAACCTCTGCAGTCGGAATGAGGAAATAATCCGAATCCGAAATTTTGAATAAATCCTCTTCAAACTTCGGAAGCTGACCCGTACCGATCAAGCTGTCACGATTAACGATATAAGGAGGCAATACTTCCTCATAACCGTGCTTATCGCTGTGAAGATCCATCATAAAGCTGATAAGCGCACGCTCAAGACGAGCTCCAAGGCCGCGGTAGAACGTGAAACGTGATCCCGTTACCTTCGCTGCACGCTCGAAATCCAATATGCCGAGTGATTGCGCAAGCTCCCAATGTGGCTTGGGCTCAAAATCAAAGGTTGGAACCTCGCCATTTTTGCGCAGCTCTACATTATCTTCCTCCGACTTGCCGACTGGCACGCTATCGCTAGGAATGTTCGGAATCGCTTGAGTCAGCTCAATCACTTGTACATCCAGCTCACGAAGTTCATCGTCAAGCTCTTTAATGCGGTCGCCAACCTCTCTCATCTCAAGGATAAGCGATTCTGCGTCGCCGCCTGTGCGTTTGAGTTTAGCTACATCCTGCGAAACCGTATTGCGTCTGCTCTTCAGCTGCTCCGTCTCTTGAATAAGATCACGGCGCCTAGTGTCGAGCGCAGGAAAATTAGCAATAAGATCAAGGGAAGCTCCGCGATCAAGCAGCGCTTTCTCAACCTTCTCAAATTCATTTCTTAACAATTTTACATCCAGCACGATCCAAAAGCCCCTCTCTGAAGGGAGTAATTTTATTATTGTAAACGTTTATTCCTTGCTTGCAGCTGCTTCCTTCACCATATCAACGAAGTATGCATGCAGCCTATAATCGTCCGTTAGCTCCGGATGATACGATACAGCTAGAAGATGTCCCTGTCTTGCTGTTACAATTTCATCTCGGTATGTAGACAATACGTCTACGCCTGCTCCAACTTTTTTGATCAATGGAGCTCGGATAAATACAGCGCGAACCGGTTCGTCAATGCCTTTGACATCCAAATCCGTCTCAAAGCTTTCTTGTTGACGCCCGAATGCATTTCTTGCAACGGTCATATCCATAAGACGCAAATGCGCATCCTCTTGGCCTTCTATTTCATCAGCCAAAACGATAAGACCAGCACAAGTGCCGAACAATGGCTTGCCTTGTGCAGAGAAATCCTTAATAGCTTCCATGAAGCCATAATTGCGTATCAGCTTGCCGATCGTCGTGCTTTCGCCGCCTGGAATAACAAGCCCTTGCAGCTCTTCAAGCTGCTCAACCCGCTTAACGGCGACCGCCTCTGCGCCCGCCGCTTCTAAGCTTCGTATATGCTCTGCCACTGCGCCTTGAAGCGCTAGTACGCCTATCTTCATCGCTCTACTCGCCTTCCTTTACGGGCAAGAGCCGGCAGCACTATTCGCGCTAAGCCGGCACCTGCATATTACAACTATTAGATACCGCGGTCTTGCATACGCTCGGAGGAGTTAAGCTTGGAAATTTCGATTCCCTTCATAGCTGCTCCCAAGTTTTTCGACACTTCAGCAATTAGCTTGTAATCTTGATAATGTGTCGTTGCTTCAACGATTGCACGAGCGAATTTCTCTGGGTTTTCTGATGTGAAAATACCAGAACCAACGAATACGCCGTCTGCTCCAAGATGCATCATCAAAGCTGCATCGGATGGAGTAGCTACTCCGCCTGCTGCGAAGTTCACGACAGGAAGCTTGCCCGTTTCATGTACGTTAAGAAGCAAGTCGTAAGCTACGCCTAGAACCTTAGCTTCATGATAAAGCTCGTCCTTCGACAAACCTTGGATTTTACGAATTTGTCCATTGATCAAGCGAAGGTGACGAACAGCCTCTACTATATTGCCTGTTCCCGGCTCACCTTTCGTACGAAGCATTGCTGCTCCCTCTTGAATACGGCGCAACGCTTCTCCAAGATCTTTTGCTCCGCATACGAATGGAATCGTAAACTCATGCTTGCTGATGTGGAATACTTCATCTGCTGGTGTAAGTACTTCACTCTCATCGATATAGTCAACGCCCATGGATTCGAGCACTTTTGCTTCTACATAATGCCCGATACGAGCCTTTGCCATAACTGGAATCGATACAACTTTCATTACTTCTTCTACAATTGTCGGATCAGCCATACGAGCTACTCCGCCTGCTGCACGAATTTCGGAAGGGACGCGCTCAAGCGCCATTACCGCTGTTGCTCCTGCTGCTTCTGCTACTTTCGCTTGCTCGGCGCTCATAACGTCCATAATGACGCCGCCTTTTTGCATTTCTGCCATGCCGCGTTTTACGCGCGATGTACCTGTTTCCATGCTAAAATCCTCCTATTTTCATCCATTAATTTGTATATTACCGCAGTTGTTCTAACCATTGATTTTACAGGATGCAAGAATAATCGACAAGCCTTGATTTGCTTTATTCCCCTGTTTTCTACTCGGATTAGAACAAATTGACGATTCCATTAAATAAACCTGAGAAAAAATCTCCAATTCCACGGAACATCAAGCGGAACCAGCCTGCTTTCGTTCCATCCTCCGTTGTAACGAGGTTAACCGTTTTTTTGAGCTCTTGTTTCGTTTCGGCATCCGTGTACTTGTAAGTTACTGTACCTACAACCGTGCCTGCTGGAATCGGAGCTACCAGCTCAGCTTCTGACTTCACGTCGCTGGATACAACCTCGATTTTAGGCTCTACGCCCTTTTTAACCATAAACGTAATATCTTTTTCCGTTACGATCGGCAAGGTTTTCTTTTTACCCTTTTTAATCTTAACCGTTTTCGCTGTTTCTACCACAGATTTTGGCGCAAGCACCGTCTTTTTCTCAAAAGTGCTGAAACCGTAGTTGTACATCTTAGCTGTTTCATTAAAACGAGCAGACTTTGTAGCAGTATCCATAACGACGCTAATAAAACGCTGCTCGCCTCTTTTTACAGTACCCGTGAAGTTGTAGCCAGCAGCATTAATGAAGCCTGTTTTCATGCCGTCAACGCCTTCATAAGCTAAGTGCTTAAGGCCCTTTTGATTCACGTTTGTGCCGAGCATCCAGTTAATGTTGATGATTGGATCCTTGTCGCGTTCACGGAATTTATATTCCTGCAGCTTAGAATAATCCAAAAATTCAGGGTGCTTGCTCAAAATAATTTGTGCTAGCTTTGCCATGTCCGTCGCAGAAATAACAGTTGTCTCCGATAGACCAGTCGCACTTGTAAAAATAGCTGTTTTAAGACCCAACTCCGCAGCTACCTCATTCATCTTCTTTACAAACCCTTGCTCACTTCCAGCTATTTGCGATGCTAATGCAATCGTTGCATCATTCGCAGAACCAACTGCCATTGCTTTGTACAAATCTCTAACCGTATGTTGATCTCCTTGAGCTAAAAATACAGATGATCCATCCGATGGCGTTGAGGCCGCTTCCGCACTAGTGGTAATAACCTCATCCCAGGACAGGCGTTCATTCGTAATTTCCTCAAGAACGATATATTCCGTCATTAACTTCGTCATACTTGCTGCAGGGAGCGGCTCCTCTGAATTAACTTCATACAAAACTTGTCCTGAATCCGCATCAATTAGAATAGCAGCTTTCACTTGTAAACCTAAATCGTTTTTCGTACTTTCTCTTCCTTGATATCCATTCGCCATTGCTACCGCAGAACCAAGCGACAGCATTACCATCCAAACCGCCAAACTTGCAGCGATGACCGTCTTTATTCGAACCGGCCTTACCATTTCCTTCAACGTCGTCTCCCCTTTTCCCACTTGGTTTGTCCGTTGTTAATTGTAACATATCGAAGCCTAACAATTAAACCACAAACAGGTTACAGAACAATGAGTAATCCTTCATAAAAAAAACAGACAAGGGCCAGCGACTCAGTCGCCTTTCCTTGTCTGTTATTATCGTATCTAGAAAGTATAGCTTAAAGTGAATAGTTTGGTGCTTCTTTCGTAATTTGCACATCATGTGGATGGCTTTCACGAAGACCAGAACCTGTAATACGAACGAATTGTGTATCGTTCTTAAGCTCGTCCAGAGAAGCTGTACCGCAATAGCCCATACCTGAACGCAAGCCGCCGAGCAATTGATGCACAGTGTCAGCAAGCGGCCCCTTGTAAGGAACGCGTCCTTCGATACCTTCCGGAACAAGCTTGTTCTCGTTCTCTTGGAAGTAACGATCCTTGCTTCCTTCCTTCATAGCGCCAAGGGAGCCCATACCACGGTAGACTTTAAAGCTGCGTCCTTGGAAAATTTCGGTTTCGCCAGGGCTTTCAGCTGTACCTGCGAACAAGCTTCCGATCATAATCGCGCTTGCTCCAGATGCGATTGCTTTCGTAATGTCACCGGAGTACTTAATACCGCCGTCTGCAATAACCGGAATATTGTATTCACGAGCAACTGACGCGCAATCATAAATTGCTGTAATTTGTGGAACACCGATACCAGCGATAACGCGAGTTGTACAGATCGATCCAGGACCAATCCCTACTTTAACCACGGAAGCGCCTGCTTCGATAAGATCACGGGTAGCATCGCCAGTAGCAACGTTACCTGCAATAATAGTAAGGTCTGGGTAAGTAGCACGAAGCTTACGAACTGCATCCAAAATATTAATGTGGTGACCATGTGCCGAGTCTACAACAAGAACATCAATTCCTGATTGAACCAATGCTTCTGCACGATCCATTGTATCCTTCGAAATACCAACCGCTGCTCCGCAAAGCAAGCGACCATGCTTATCTTTCGCCGCATTAGGGAATTGGATTGCTTTCTCAATATCTTTAATCGTAATAAGACCTTTAAGTGTATTGGACTCATCAATCAGCGGCAGCTTCTCAATCTTGTGCTTTTGAAGAAGGCCTTCCGCTTCCTGCAGCGTTGTGCCAACAGGTGCCGTTACAAGGTTGTTACGAGTCATAACTTCATTTATCTTAATTGAATAATCATGTACGAAACGCAAATCACGGTTGGTCAAAATACCTACAAGCTTCTTATCTTGATCAACAATCGGTACGCCTGAGATGCGGTATTTTCCCATCAATTCTTCTGCGTCGTAAACATGGTGATCAGGCGTAAGCGAAAACGGATTTGTAATTACACCGCTCTCCGAACGTTTTACACGGTCAACTTCCTCCGCTTGCTGTGTAATCGACATGTTCTTATGGATAATGCCGATACCACCCTCACGCGCAATTGCAATCGCCAATGCGGCTTCTGTAACGGTGTCCATACCAGCGCTAATGAGCGGAATGTTTAGCTTAATGTCCTCGCTTAATCGAATCGAGATGTCAACTTCCCTAGGCAGCACTTCTGATTTGCGCGGAATAAGCAGGACGTCGTCAAACGTTAGCCCTTCTTTGGCGAATTTCGTTTCCCACACGAGTATGTTCCTCCCTTATTTTAAGTACGTCTCACATATATTATTAGCAATATTAGCAGAGGGGGTATAGGCTGTCAAGGCTGATGAATACCTTTGTTCATCCTGTTTTATACTCGATTTGGAAGTCTCAAAACATGCTATTTCTTTAGAAAAAGTCAGGTAAATACGTAGTTCGTTCGGGAATACGAGATTGTAAGCGTTTAACCAATCCTATATCTCCTTCTATGCGTGCGAATTGGGCTAATTGCTCTAACTGAATATACCCAAATAGCACACTCGTAAAGGAACCAATATCCAGTTTAATTGCCTCATCTATTTTTTCACTATCGTCCTTACGACGAAGTGAAGCTTTCCCAGACGCATCGATATGAAGTAAAAAATGACCATTATTCCATGGAGCTTGAGCGTCGATCAGTTGAATATGAATGTCATCAGCATGATCTGCTGCCTTAAAATCATATTGACTCACAAAAGCTTCCGCATCCACAATTCGAGCCATAAAATAAGGTGTGATTTCCTGTTTTATTCTCGGATTGCTCAGCAAGTAGGGAAGGCGATCGTTAGATGGCATTTTAATCGTCAGCTCTTCGATCATTGAATCATGCTGTGCAAGAAATGACCATATTGCAGCTCTTGCAGGCTCATTTAAATGAACAAACTCATGGACCGTTAACCGGCTGTTTTTAACTTCATAAATGACGTAGCCTTGTGCTGCTCCGCTCTTATCGTAATAAAGTGCAGTTTGTCCTGGTTTTCTTCTGTTAATCCGATACTTCCACCAGAAGTCGTCACGCACCAACGAGCCATTAAATTGAGATGCATAGGCTTGATAGACGTCGTTCAGCAAACCATAGTTTCCTGTAATGCGCTCAAACCTACCCTCGTATGCTATTCTCGCTGGAAGCATATCCGTCTTAATCGTATAGGTTTTATGTTCAGTGTAGGTTTCCCATCCAAATTTACGATAAAAGCTGAATGAAAAAGGATGAAGAAAAGAAACCGTTTGACCGTTCTCCTTCATCTCTATTAGCGATTGAATGAGTAATTGAGCAACTAGCCCCTGCCTCCTGAACTCTGGCCATGTCGCAACACCTGCAACACCTCCCATATCAAAAACCTTGCCTCCGATATATGTTTGCAGCTTCAACACTGCAGCTTGCGCAGCCAACTGATTATCGACATACGCTCCGTACCTTACAGTAGGCTCACTCAAATACTGCTCTTTCGTTTGCTCTAGCTCTGCAGCAGAACGTTCATATTGAAATGCAAATTGAGATAAAGCCATACTCTCGTCAAATTGCTCTATACCGGTATGCTTAATAACGATACGTGTTTCCAATTCGAAGCACCTCCAAATTTGATATAACCCTATCATACCGCATAAACAACAAAAAAACCTATCGCATCACATGCGATAGGTCTTTCGTGCTTGGCGACGTCCTACTCTCCCAAGACCCTGCGGTCTAAGTACCATTGGCGCTGGAGGGCTTAACGGTCGTGTTCGGTATGGGAACGCGTGGTTCCCCTCCGCCATCGCCACCAAACGTAGCGTGTTGCACGCTGAAAACTGGATACGAAAGATTAGGCTTGCTGAAGCCTTAATGCTGCTGTCTACTGGATGTATGGGTCACA
>NZ_JBFTPT010000022.1:0-90609 GCF_056398625.1 Paenibacillus sp. 01T431 | reverse complement strand
TTTTTTAAGCTGATCATCCATCCGCTTGTTTGCTGTTCCCTTTTTTCATACTTGCATAAAAAAAGAAACGGCACAGGACTTTTTCCCAAGCCGTTTCTGATTCTATTTTTATTCCCGGTCCTGACTCTTATGTTAACTTAATGACATTGACCATAAGGTCAGAGTTTTTATTTCTATTTCATTCATATTAGTTTAAGAAAAATTGAATCGTACGATCCGACGAACCAGGCAAATGCTCATGCCCAAAGTCCGGATAGATGACTAACTGCTTAGGAGCAGTTATTTTGTTATAAGCTGCAAACTGTGTGGAAGGCGGACAAATGGTATCCATGAGGCCAACAAACATCAATACTTCGCCGCGAATGCGGTTTGCAAGAAATTGAAGATCGATATAACCCAGCTTCTCAAAAATTTCATCCTCGCGCTCATGCAGTGGATCAAAATAACGGAAGAAGGTGCGAAGCTCCTGATACGCGTCCTTCGCCAAATCCATCTCCCACGTGCGTTTATAATCGCAAAGGAATGGGAACACAGGAGCAAGCTTCTTTACTCTCGGTTCAAGCGCCGCACAAGCAATCGTAAGCGCTCCGCCCTGCGAACCGCCAGCTGCATAAACACGTTCTGGATCAACCTCAGGCAAGCCCAGTGCGATGCCCGCTAATTGTGCAGTATCCAAATAGATATGACGGAACAACAGATTATCCGGATGGTCATCTAATCCCCGAATAATATGACCCTGATGTGTATTTCCCTTCACATTGCCGGAATCCTCAGACTCCCCGCCTTGACCACGGCAATCCATAGCTAGAACGGAGAAGCCTAATGCGGCATAAGCCAGCTTGTCACTCCAATCGCCTGCATTTCCCGTATAGCCATGGAATAATACGACTGCGGGATGCGGCTCTGCAATATGTTTTGGCCGAACATATTTTGCATGGACACGAGCCCCGCGAACGCCCGTAAAGTAGAGATCAAAGCATTCCGCGTTCGGAGTCTGGAATGAGCTTGGAACGAGCTTAATTTGCGGATCTAAAGCACGCATCTCAGCGATCGCACGATCCCAATAAGCATCAAAATCAGCAGGACGAGGATTAATTCCTTGGTACTCTTTTAACTTCTCAAGCGGCATGTCAACTAACGGCATTTACAATCATTCCTCTCAAATATTATATGTTTATGCGACTGTTAATCGGCAGATTACGAATCATCCACCACTGCAGGCGCAATGGGTAGTTTGATTGTTATCGTTGTACCTATAAATTCCTCACTCTTAATATCCAATTCTAATTGCTCGCCATAATAAATCCACAGCCGCTGATATACATTTATCAAACCTACACCACTGGTACGCTTCATTGTTCCTTTGGTCTGAGCTGGCATCGGCTCAGTCGCCATGCTTAACGAATCTTTTACCTGTCTTAACTCTTCCTCGCTCATGCCTATTCCGTTGTCTGATATAGATAGAATCAACCGGTGGTCTATAAATTCAACACATATACCAATTTCACCATTACCATAAAGGTCTTCTATGCCGTGCTGAAGTGCATTTTCGATAATTGGCTGCAAAATGAACTTTAAGACCGGCATTCTCATCGTCGACTCTTCCAGCTGCCAATTGACGGTAAACTTGTTTTGGAATCGCAGCTCCTGAATGGTCAAATAATTACGGGTATGCTCAATTTCTTCAGTAAGCGGCACAACTTCGTTGCCGGTATTTATCGTAAACCTAAATATTTTAGCTAAGGAGTTCACCATTGTACTAACCTCAGTCGCACCATATTGCCTCGCTCGCATATTGATGGCTTCCAAAGTGTTATAGAGAAAATGAGGATTAATTTGTTGCTGCAGCATGCCGAGCTCAGCCTTCATCCTAGATGTAACTAATATTTTCTCGCGGATTTGCTTATTAATATTCTCTTCCATTAATTCATGGATCTGCTTGATCATCTGATTAAAGCTTGCGACGAGCTGGCTAATCTCATCCCTCGGATTTGCTCCCTGCTCCAGCTGAATCGGCAACACCTCCTCCTTCTCTACAGCTTGCTTCAGCCTTTCAATCGGCTTGACCAGCATGGACGATACACTCCACATTACCGCCAAAATAATAATGATAATCAGGAGAATGAGCAAAATAAAGCGATGAAACATACTGTTGATTTTTAAATACATATCATCAATCGTCATAAAAATAAACGTCGACCAGCCCAAGCTCCCCATCTGACGATGTACAATGACCTGATTGCTGCTTTCCACCTGATCGATTAAGACATCCTCCACCTTCTCCAAATCGCCATTCCACTGATGGGCCGCCGCTTCCCTGAACCCTTGCGAGGACGTATTGGAATAGATGAATTTACCGGAACGATCGAGCATGACGAAGCTCTGTTTGCGATCCGAGGTCACATAGGAGAATGCATCTTCCTTGAGAACAACCTGAAGAAAAGCATCCGTCGACTTACCCGGGGACGCCGAGGGAACTGACAGCTTCTTAATCAGCATCAAGGACGGATGCCCATAGACATCATCAAGCCCAGTTACCCAAACCATTTGTTCAGGTTGTAAACCCTCCAGCAGTTCAGAATCAATTGATGATAGCTTAAATAAAGTTAAATTGTTAAAGAATGCCGACGAGTAACGTGCAACTCCCCCAATATCATATAAGACAAAATAAGAAAGATCACTTAACCCAGGATAGCTTGCCACTGTAAAATCATCAATATTTTCCATATAAGAGTAAGGAGATATCAGGTTCGTCAATCGGCTGTCTGTAGACAACCGATTCGTTAAGTTCTCGTAACGCTCCATTCGATCACGCAGCTCTATAATAAGGTGGTCAGAAGATTCGACTGATAAATCCACTGCTTTGTTAAAGACGTAATTATACATCATGAACAAATGCATGCCGATTGCCATTAACACTGGAATAAGAACGGACGATACGAGCAAAAGCAGTATTTTGCCCCGAATAGACAATCTCGAAAACTTACCTTCGGAGAACTTTTCCTCAGGTATGCTCCGAAGATCTAGTTCATTTCCCTTCTTCCATACGATTCTAGCAAGCACTTGGAATGGGTACATAATCATATTGGCAAACTTAAAGGCAATCAGAAGGCTGATCACCAATGTGCACATGAAGAAACCAATGTATGCGTTGATATAATTCTGGCTCCATAACGAATCGCTTCTTATCCGTTCGAAGAAAACAATATTTAGCCCGTATGGGGAAACAGGTGTCGCTCTCACTCTATAATTGCCTTCTATGTGCTGCTCCCACTCTTTGAATCCGTTTTCAATTCGATGCACCGCTGTCTCTAGGGCGTCCTCGCTTGGCAAGTTTGACCACAGCGTCTGACGATTCTCATCTAGTACGCTTACGTAGCCGTTCCATATGCTTTCCGAAGGAAGCTCAGCCGAGAAAATACGTTCATCTAATACAATAACGGACAGCACGTTTAAGTAATTTACACCATTATTAATAATTAAATGCCCTTCTATGTGCTTAAAAAATTGATCGAGTCGCAGCCACGTATCCGCTGAAATATCCGCCTTCTTTGCTGTGAGGACATCCGTGAACATGCCGACTGGAATGTAAGTCGGCATGCTGTAATACCGGGTAAATGAATCGAGCAAGCCTGCACTTCTTAGCTCATCGATCCACGGAATTTGGCTGCCCGGAATAAACTCTTTGGTAGTGAAAGATTTGCCGAAGTTTTGCTGGTTAATATTTTCCCCGATGAAATAAATTTGATCGACAGAGCCTGGAGGTAAGTGCAGCTGCTCCAGACGAGAATTGAGCTCGCTCCTTGCTATCGCTTCTTCTTCACGCGAACGAAGGCTCAAAAACGAACGTGCGTAATTCGTAAAGTCCAACGATTCAATCTGCAATGCCAAGGAATTCATTTCATTGAGCTTCGATACGATTTGACTCTCAACATGATTGGAAAGATTTTGTTCGGACGACCGCTGAATCTCGGAACCAACATCCCGCGTATTCCAATAACTTATGCCGATTAACGTGCATTCTGAAAGCACTGTCAGCAGAAAGGCAATGACTACGAGTCGGTTACGGTGGTAACGAAATCTCATAATGATGCGTCCTTGTCATCTATGTGATAAGAAGTATTGCGATATTCAATCGGAGATTGCTGTGTATACTTTTTGAAAACCAAAGTAAAATACCTAGGATTCTCGTAGCCTACCATTTCTCCGACCTCATGCACTTTATGGTTGGTTAGTTTTAATAAAGTTTTCGCCTTCTCGATTCGGTACACCGTTAAATAATCAATGTACTTTTGTCCAGTAAGCTCTTTGAACAGAAAGCTCAAATAACTGGCATTCAAATGAACATGTTTGGCGACGTCATCCAATGTGATCGTCCGATCAAAGTTCTCTTCAATAAAAAGTTTTGCTTCTTGTATGAGACGTTTGCCGTTAACCTGCTCGACGTACTTACGCGGGATGGCCTCTTCTTGCATTGATGTTTTTGTTTCAAGGCTATTGCGGTCATCCTTCGTTTGAAACAATAATCTCGCTCCCTGGTACGACAACCGAATATGTTCAGGTTTCGAGATGACCTTTCCAATGGTGTACGACAAATGCGATTTAAATAATCCGCGAAAACGTCTTAAGCCATGAAGTAAACGATCAAGCTGATCGGCCAATTCTCCCGCGCCTTCCCTCAGCGCCAATACGGCACCAGGCTCAGAAACAATTAACGAGCATTGTCCTTCTTGATCCACATAATGATAACCGAGGCCTTTCTCATCCCATAAATCCTGCAGCAGATTGTCCAAGGTAAAGACGATTAAGTTCCAATCCTTGTCGCCAACACCTCTAGGTTTATTCGGATATTCTGAAAAACGAAGCAGACATACCGCATAGTCCCCGTTCTCCTCCAGCATGACTTCAGCCGATGCGCTTTCCAGCTCGATAGCCTCTTCTGTCATCTCGCTTTGCAGAATATCCCTTAAAAACTTCTTTCGCAAATGATTCGCGGACAGCTTTGCCTTCCTCTCAAGCGTGAGCGTTTTAGCTTGCTGCTCTTTCTCTTGGCTAATGAGACGAACCGCTTTCGCCAAAATTTTCTCGTATTCATCGAAATCAAGCGGCTTAAGCAAGTAATCAAGCGCTCCATGTTTCATACACGACTTCGCGTATTCAAAATCATCATAACCCGACAAAATAATAATTTTCGTGTGGGGATACAGAGCGGCCACTTTTTCTACCAACTCCAGCCCATCCATAAGAGGCATCCGAATGTCCGTTACCACGATATCCACCGGTTCATTTATTAAAGACTTTAGAGCAAAAAGTCCATTCTCGCAATCTTCTGATACTTCGATCTGAAGTGCCGAATAGTCAATGCTCCTAAGCCCTTGCCTAATTTCGTATTCATCGTCCACGATCATAAGTTTGTATCGATTGCTAGTCATTCGCAATCCCCCTCTGAGGATAACAATCTACTCCATTATATAATATAAGGGTGGGGAAAATACGAAGAAAATCTCTATTAGTCACTATTCAGATTTTCCACATATGCTTATGTCGCTAACGTAGTCATTCATTCGGAGATTCGCATCCTCCAATCGCTCGACTGGTCTTCCATCAATAAACAATCCATCAACCAAGACATCTTTAACCACATGGCTCGCGTCATACCCATGAAAGAGAGACGGCACTTCCTTAGACAGGTAAATGTTTCGGAATAGTATATTATTGATATGGCCTGGTTCGCTGTCTACCGACCAACGGTCTTTGAAGATCAGACACGCCATGGCATACTGGCGTTCATCTTCGATCCTCATATTCTCGAATCGAACCCTCTCAATAGTGCCGGAGTCTCCTACAATAATACAGAGGGAGCCCAGCTCCTCCGTCCATGTAGCTGTACTATGCACAATGTCGCAATCTTCGAATACGACGTCCTGAATATTTGTTCTCGTCTCCCCCGTAATACCGAAGCAGCGCACCTTATCATTCCATACCGTACATTGGCGAACGGTAATATTTCGTCCCCCAACCGCAGGAGGAGCAGCCATTGCCTTGACGACGACCGCATCATCGCCCGTACGGATTAGACAGTTTGCTACATGTATATCCTGACTATTAACAATATCAATCCCGTCACTGTTCTCCCGGTAACCGATTAAAGTAATGTCATTTATGGTGCAATCGCTCGATTTGGATAGATGAATCGTCCAATGCGATGTTCCGACAATTGTTAAACCCTCAATCTGAATACGTTTGCTTTCATTAATAAATATTGCCTTTCGAGCATGCCAATCCAGCTGGGATAAATCAATAATGCCTCGTCCTCGTATTTGTATATCTTCGGTGTGTTCCGCGACAATAAAGTCCTGATAAACCTTCTTTTTTGCCCAGTCGCTCTCGACCATCGGGACTTCATCTTCCGGAACAAACACCTGAAGGACAGCACCTCCTGCGATATAAAGTGTCTGCCCCTTCGCAAGCTCCAGCTTGCTGACCCTGTGCAAACCCGGCCCGTAATAAATGACATCTGGGTTGCCAGCGTGGGGTACATTTCGTTCTTCGGCATGTACCGTTATGAACAAAGGACAATCCTGATTTTCATTCGTCTCAATAATCAACTTACAAGGGCCGTTTATCGGAATATGGACTTCCTGCTCCAGCGTTTTTGGAGACAGCCCAAGCGAAAATGGGTGAATAGATGCGCTGTGAACTGGCCTTGCGCTACGTGCAACAAGCGTGATTTTGCCCGGTTCACCTACATAAGATAACGAAGCAAATGAAGCAGGCCCACCGCTGGTGACGGGAGCAGCATATACAGGGATAGCATGCCCGCCGACGCATAACTCCCAGTCCCTGGATAGCACAAGTCCGTCGGGATCAGCTCCATATGCGTCCTCACCTTGTCGCTTTAACCTTTCTTCACTCACCGCGTAATGGATCCCCTTAGGGGCGGGATCTATCCGAATGGATGCATAATCCCCTTTATAAACAATCGTCTCTTCCATATCAATCTCTCCTCGTCGTCCATTCATGCCTCTAATTGTTTTTTGTGCTCCACTTGAGGCTTTCCATCAGTGCTAAGGATGGATAAGAAAATAGGTCGCTCATTAGGATGAGTATTTGGCATGTGTAACGATAGCAACAGCTGCCCCTGCAGCGTATGAAACAGCATGCCATGACCTCCATCTTTCTCGAATAATAGCTCTGGCTCCTGCAACCACGGACCCAAAATATGACCCGTAACCGATTGTGCTATTCCAATGGCATAACCCTGCTTGCCGTGACTAGACCACATCATTAATAATTGTCCGGCGTCAGACCGAAACAAGAAAGGCCCATCCGTTACGAAATTCCCTTTTCCTTCGGCTTCTACTGGCCAATACGCTTGTGATGCCTTGAATAATAAAACGGGTTTACCCAGCGCCCTATCGAGTTCATGCGTCAAGCGCATGGCGTGTATTTCTCCATCCTTGACCTGTGTCCACTCATGACAAAACACGATCCACGGAACACCGTCATCGTCCACAAATAACGTACCGTCTAAACACTCCCATTCCGGAGGTGTTATCGGTCCATCGCCATGCGGAACAAATGGCCCTAAGGGATGGTCCGCGACCAGTATCTGTGTAGCTCTGCACTTATTAAGCGCCTTAAAGCTCGCAAACATATAGTACCTATCACGATAGAGATGTACCTCTGGTGCCCAATAGTGATGATCGGACCAGAAATCTGTAGGTGGTCGGAATACGGGAAAAGGACCTACCCAGTCGATTAAATTGCTGCTCGTATACGCATCGAATCCGTTTGCTTTGCCATTCCAAGCGGTGTCGCCGTTCGTACCATACATGTAATAGCAGCCATTGCTGCTGTCCGTCCATACAAAAGGATCGCGCAGATGAATTTCACCTAATCGCATGACTCCCTCCTATTTCACATGCACATTTTCTGCATATTGGTTTATTGTAAAATGCGGATCATCTACGGCCTTTACTTTCTTCCCATTAATCTTGATATTGTCGAAAATAACATCCGAGATCATACGGTCTCTGCTCCAGCCCTGAACTTTAATTTCGTTCGTTCCATCCGAATAAGAAGTAATATCCTTGTATCGGATCCCTTTAATTGATCCGGGCCATGCCCAGTTCCCCTGTATAGCACCAAAGTAAAACGTTGTGTCCATCTGAATATTAATCAGCCTTTTTGCTTTCTCTACTCTAATATTCTCAAATGAAATATCACTGAATTCCGTGCCATGCAGCGCAAAAATATTGATTGCAGAACGATCTGTCAACCCATCTGGATGATCACGATCGTCAAAATTATATAACACGTCAATATTGTTAAAATGAATATTTTTAAAATAAGCGGCTACTGTCTCTGCGCCGATGCCGATTGCGTTATTGCCATCCGCCCAAAGCTGAGCGTTCTTATAAGTGATATTGTATACAGGAAGCGCTTTAGCAGGATCTTCCTCTTGCGACAATCCCTTAATGGCTAACGAGTCATCAGCGGAATGGATAAAGGAACCGTCAAAGACGATATCATGACTGCTTACAATATTAAACCCGTCTGAGCTGGCATACCTTGGACTTACAGCTTTATAGTTAATGACTTCAACGTCGCTGTTGCCATGCATCGATGACGTCCAACTATTCGTATCTCGATTGACAATAATATCTCTAACCGTGGACTTGGTGACGTAGTTCAGTGCTAATGCGATATCATCATATTCATCTTGGTTTCTGTAATCATTAAGAATAATACCCCTGCCTCTTATCGTAATATTCGTTGCATGATCGGCTCGGAACCTGCCTCTCACAACCGCACCGCCGCTAATATACAAGGTTTGGTTTGATTTGATCATGGTTGGTGGCGTCCCATATTCCCCTAAGTCATGAAAACCAGGACCAAAGTAGATAACATTAGGATCTGTAGGGTCGGGAATATCCGTCTCAGGAGCCTCAGCAAATAGATGCAATACTTTACCCTGATAATTGCCGTCCAGCACTAAAGAAACGTTGGCTGGACCATTTAGCTTGAACGTAATGGTGTTTCCACTGCGTTCGCCTTTAATCCCAAGCGATCTAGGCACTAGCTCAAAGGACGAAAATTCGAAATTCGGTGTTACCGCAATCGTACTGCTGGTTGGAATATCGAAATATCCGTAAGAGACCGGTTTATTCCAGCTGTTATTGCCTGCGTTGTATAAATCAATATCGCTCTCTCCAGCTTTCACTGTGAAGTCGTCCGAACGGTAGTTCACAGGTAAGTCAACCGGCGCTGCGTAGGTTTGAACTGGTTTTTCTTCTACGTTCTCCTGCGCCTGCGCACATCCAGCTAACGTCTGGATGAGTATGGCTGCCATCATAACCTGAAGCAGAATTAATCTAATAACACGCTTTGGATTCCTATTTCCTTTCATCTAAATCCCCCCAATGCTTAATGCTCTGATCATCCTTTGACAGCCGAGGATACGACTCCTTCTACCAAATAACGCTGCCCTAAGAAGAACACAATGATAATGGGCAATACGAACAGAACCAAGCCAGCGCTCTGTACCTGCGTCATCGTAATTTCCTTCTGCCCGGGAAAAACATAACCGATCGAGAACAAAGCTGTAGCCAGCGGGTATTTATCATTTTGCAGAAACATGAAAGGTGTAATATAATCATTGCCCCATGATCCGTTAAAAGCGAGGATCGATACCGTTGCAATGACTGGGAGCGATATCGGCAAAAAGATATTCCAGAAAATACGATAGGTCGAACAACCATCAATTCTGGCTGCTTCCTCTAAATCTTTAGGAAATGTCGCAAAAAATTGGCGATACAAAAAGATGCTGAACGCACTTCCGCCCAAAGCCCAAAAAAACCAAGGCCAAAAGGTATTAATAAAGCCAATTTTGAAGAAAATGACGTACGTCGGGATCTGAGTAACGATACCTGGCAGCATCATCGTGGAAAGCATCAGTAGAAATAAAACATTTTTCCCCGGTCCCCGAAGCCTTGCGAATCCATAACCGACCAAGGCGCTTGTTATCGTAGGTATGACCACAGAAATAACGGTAATGATGATTGAGTTTTTAGCGTAACTCCAATAATCAATGAAGGTTAATGCATACTTGTAATTTTCGAAGTGCAGGCTGGTTGGCCAGAATGTTGAAGCTGATCCTACCACTTGCAAAGAGTTTGTCACAAGCCAGTAAAGCGGGATGACAAAAAGAATGGAAAGCAAGACCAGCAATGTATAGGTAACAATTCTGAATGACGTATTCTTTACACCTGCGTTTACCATCTTACTTTCCCTCCTGATCAACTTCGTAGAATACCCATAGCTTGCTCGAAGAGAAAACTACGACAGTTAGAACCAATATCATAATGAAAAGAACCCAGAGCAGCGCAAGCCCATATCCAAAACGGCCATAAGCGAATATTTGTTGAAATGCATGTACCGAATAAACATAGTTAGGCCGGATTGGTGTCGACAATAGGCTGTTTGAGTTAGCCGCAAGAAGGATAGGCTGCACGAATATTTGCAAAGAGCCGATGATACTCATTATGAATTGAAAGAACAATACCGGTGTAACAAGAGGAATCGTAATTTTCGTAAAGCGTTGGAACGTCTTGGCTCCGTCGATGGCCGCAGCCTCGTACAAGTCTTTTGACACGCCTTTTAATCCTGCCAAATAGATGAGAATACCTCCACCCACACCCCATAGAAGCATAATGATAAGCGGATAGATGGCGTAGTCGTAGCCGAGCCAATCTATAGGCTCCATCCCAATTTCAATCAATAGGTTATTAATTACGCCTTCATCTACAAACAGGGATCTCCACATCGTTCCTACAGCTACCACGGGAATTATAGATGGAATAAAAAACAGCGTGCGATAGAGCCCAATTCGCTTAATATTCTGGTTTAATAGCACAGCGAGCAAGAAGCCTAACACGATGCTGGTTGGAACCATAATTACCGTGAAAAACAAGGTTCGGCCAAGCGAATACATCGCATCGTTATCCGTAAATACTTTGCGGTAATTGTCTAGTCCAACGAAGGTCAACCGATCCATATTAAATCCTGCATAATTGGTAAAGCTCAAATATAGTCCGTATAACAGTGGAATAAGACCTAAGAAAATAAAAACAACGAACCACGGAGAAATAAAAATATAAAATTCAACGGCTTCTTTGAAGCTTTTCTTGCGGAATCGTCCCCGCTTGGTTTGGAAGGCTGCTGCCGTTCCGGGGTTGGCTAATTGACTCATGGAAGCCTCCTTGCTTTACGTCGTATGTGAATCATTAAAAAAAGAGCTGCCGGAGAATGATCTGCTCCGGCAACCCTATAACGCTTCTTACTCTGGGCTGACGAGTTGCTTGCCTTCCGTAATGAGTGTGTTTAGCTCTTCAGTCATTTTTTTCGTAGCGCCATCCACCGTATCTTTGTCGAAATACACTGGAGTGAAATATTTATCAAATATCGAGTTAACCGCTTGATAATTGAGGTATGGATTATACGGCAAGCTGCCGTCCGTATACTGCAGTTCATTCTGGATAAAGTCGTAATTCATTTTGTCGAATTCATTAGATTGCGGAAGCATAGCCGCAAATGTCTTCGTGCCTGGCAAGCCGTATCCTGCTTTTGCGCGATCTTCTGCAGGCTTACCGCCAAAGAACCATTCGAACACTTCCCATGCCTCTTTTGGATGCTTCGTGTTTTTGTAAATAATTGCACCTGTACCTGCGCCGGTCGGCGAAATTCGTTTTCCTCCTTCAACTACCGGTGCAGGAGCTACGCCAAATTCACCTAATCGGTCCTTCGTAAGCTCATTTGTCTTTAGGAACCCAGAGAACCAATATCCCGCGATAATAATAGCTGCCTTGTTGTCCACAAACAATTGCCCGCCCCAATCTGTTTCTTGGTGCAGGGGACTAGGTCCTACTCCCGACTTCGCAGTATCTACCCAGAATTGAAGCAAGTCCTTCATCTGCGGTGTCGATAAATCTGCTGTGCTGAAATCACTGCTGAACATGCTTCCGCCTTGCTGAAGCAGCTGAAGGTTTAAAAGATCCTGGTTTGCAACGGTTCCGCCGTTGAAATAAACGAGCCCATATTGGCTCACTTTCTTACCATTTTTGACCGTCAGCTTTTGTCCTAACTCCACAAGCTCCTCCCATGTCATCGCCTCCGTACTGCTAGGCAATGGCACTCCGGCCGCTTCGAACATTTTTTTATTGTAATAAATCGTATAGTCTGGCGACCAATCTTTAGGGAAGCCATACAGCGATCCGGTGCCATGCAATCCAGTCACAGTATCGTATTTAAATTGATTTACGACAGGAAGAAAATCATCTGTTTTGAATACGCTGCTTTGATTGAAGTTTGTAGTCAAATCAAGCGCCATCCCTTTCAGAACATAACCAGGAAGCTCGGTAACAGAGTTCGTACGAATGATATCTGGCCCGTTACCAGCCGCCATCATTGCCATGAGCTTGTTGTAATCAGCGGATACGATCTCCACCTTGATGTTGGGATGAGACTTCTCGAATTCCGCAACCATCTCGCTTGTAAACTCGCTGTCGTACATCGTGTGCCTAATAACGACTGGTTCCCCATTCGTCGCCGGTTGTACGGAGGATGCTCCGGTATTTGTATTTTCATTTCCGGTTGACGATGTGTTGTTCTTCGACGTAGCGTTTTTGTCATTCGCATTGTTTCCCCCACATGCGCTGACGAGCAGCAAGCCGGATATTAAGAGTACAGATAGACAAGCCGACCACAACGTTCTTTTCATTAGAATCCCCCTAGACGTAATAAATACGAAATAAGTAGTAGTACTATCTACTCTTCAAATTATAGGATTGATCCCCTTAGGCAACAACGTCGTATCTTTTTTGATTCGTTCACTTTTATTTAGGATTTTCCAATCCCTTGTTAAGCGTATCGTTTCCGAGTATACAAAAAAGCGACCCCGAAAGGTCGCTTACTTGCATATTGGCTATATTTTCACTCTGTAATTAATTCATAGGCAGAAATTCCTTTGATCCGCCGCGACACAAGAATGGAAACAACGTAAGACAACATAACAATTCCGAAACAAAGCGCAATAACAAGAGGCAATTTAATAATGAACTGAACGTTGTGAATTCCCGCTCCAGAGAGCAGCAAGGTCAGCATGGAATTGGTATACAGGCTGCCCAGCACACCGCCAATAACAACCCCTATAATGACAATTGGCACAAAGCTTAGCATGATTTGCGTCATTAGCTGGCTCGTCGTATATCCTGTTGCTTTAAATATTCCGAGCTCCCTCTTGCGCTTGAGAATCATCGTTTTAATAACAAGATAAAGAATGAGAACGACCACCAATACAGTAATCGCGAGAACAAGCACCATAACAGCAAACACCGCGGAAATATAGACGCTGCTTTGGCTGTTTATCGTCTCATCTACATCAACAAATTCCTCTACTGAGCTTCCGTATTGTACTTTACTATTTTTGATAAAGCTCGCATTATCGATACCATTTAAATAAACGTTGAGCATCTTGCCTGTATAATCTGGAATGAGGTGCCGAACACCTTCCAAAGTGACAGATGATATTTGCCCCATATTGCTAATAGACTGACTCAGGCCGGTAATTAAAAAAGAATAACTTCCTTCCCCTATATCTACTTTGACCGTATCGCCAATGTTTTTTTCAAGCAGCTGCGATACTGCCCACGAAACGACAATTTCATTATCATATTGCGGATATCGTCCCTCATACACCATTTGGTTTTCCAACCCGCTGTAATCATCGGAAATCGTCATAGCAAACGGTTTATCGTCAACTTTCGCTATTAAATAGTCCAGTAATACCGTTTTTTCAACACCATCCATTTGCTTAATGGATTCAAACAGCGCCTCACTATCTACGTCCTCTTTAGCCTGAACATTGACATTCGAGGTTTCTGCACCAACGAGGTGAATGAAGGCTGTTTTATCTGTTGCTATATTGTAATAAAGAACGATAGCAAAAACAGAGGCAAAGGTTACGGCGGCAACGATAAAGGTAATCATAATGTTCTGCCTGATGTTCATCACGATGGTTTTGCAAGCAAGCACAAAGCTTAATCCACCCTTGGCTTGATCTAGGGGGAAGCGATTTTTCTTAAAGCTATGTGTCACAATGCCTCCCCGCAGCGCCGCTATTGGATGCAGCTTTCTAATACGTATTGAAGCGAGAAGGGTCACAGTCACGACAAGTACAACTACAATTAGAATACTGGCTAAATTAATTACAGCATTAAAGCTTTGATTCCATAGCAGTCCAGACAGCGTAGAAATAATGCCTCCGAATACAGGCATAACGGTGTAAGTGACCGCCACCCCCATAATACTTGCCAATAAGGTAATGATCATAAACTGCATCATAATAGATAAAATAATTTGCTGGCTCGTATAGCCCACTGCTTTCAGAACACCAATATTAACAAGGCCATCCTCAATACTATTGGTGACACGGAACTTAATAACAAGCAATGACACCACAACAATAACCGCCGCAAAAGCAACCATAATCATAGCGACCAGATTGATCGTCATCGTACTTATGCCCTTCATCGTCATGACGTCTAATGAAGAATAAAAGGAGCTTGCCTCATTATGGGAAAAGGGAAATTGCTCTTCGTAATCTTTAAGCAGTTGAATTGATTGCTCGCTGTTTTTTAACTTGGCAGATATGAAGGTGCCTTCCTCTTTGAGGCTGAGCTGGCTGAGCAGCTGCTCATATTCCGTATCCGGCAAAAAATATTTCATCAACGTTATGTTGGTGGTGCCAAGCATCGTTGTCTCAAAAAAACCTGCAACCCGGTACCGATATTCCTTGTCCTGATAGGTAAAGATGAAGCTGTCAGCCAGCTTATACCCGCCGCTTACTTTAAAGCTGTAAGGCAGGTATATATCCGGTTCAGAGCTCAAGGCTATCTGCTCAATTAGTTTTAATGGTGCAATCGTGCGATCAGTATCCGCATTAAGGATAACAGCGGCATGGCTCATGTCACTATCCCCATAACGAAATTTGGCTGAACTCATCAACACCATGTTTTCGAGCGCATACTCACTCACATCAGAATAGTTTTTCAAAAAGTCGCCCTTGGCATTCGTATAGCTTGCACTGTCCATGATGATGTTCAAGTGAGGATCATGTAGTTCCGCCACCTTATCATCAAAAAACGTATTCATTTTGAAAATAACCGTCATTCCCACATTAAGCAGCAGCGCTGCGATAAATATCAAAATAAAAAGGGAAAATGCCGCGCTTTTGCCTTTTCTGATGTTGGCCCAGGCTAGGTTGACGATGTTCATCTCACCACCCCATTTCAGCCAAAAATGCTTTTAGCTGCTCATGCCGTTTATGGCTATTTTCCACATGGAACGGACTAAGCTGCAAATCCCCGAAAATAACGCCATCACGAAGGTAAAGTATTCTATTCCCTCTTAATGCGGTTTTCATATCATGTGTAACCATAACAATGCTTTGTCCGCTCTTATTAACCTCCGTCATGACATCCAGCACACTGTCGCTAGCAGCGGAATTAAGCGCGCCGGTTGGTTCATCTGCAAACACAATTTTGGGATCATTAATCAACGCGCGCACGATGCCAGCACGCTGCGCTTCTCCTCCGGAGAGCTGCTCCGGAAATTTGCCCCATGAGGTTTCATTTAATCCCACTTGGGCAAGCAATTTTTTTGCTTTGGCTACGATAGCCCGCTTGTTTTTGCTAACGAGCAGACCGCTTGCCAGCGCATTATCCAGCACGCTCATATTGTCGAGCAAATAAACCTTTTGGAATACAAAGCCGCAATTGTTCCTTCGGAAAATCGCCAGCTGATCGTTATTTAGCTTCGAAATCTTTTTCTCCTCAAAATAAATTTCGCCTAATGTCGGTTTATCCATTCCAGAAAGCGCGTAGAGCAGGGTCGATTTGCCTGAGCCCGAGCTTCCCATAATAACGGTAAAGTCACCCTCCATTAAACTAATGTCGAGGTTTTTTAGCACATGCTGCTGATTTCCCCCGCTTGAGAACGTTTTGCACAATTTTTCGGTTCTTAACATTAGGCTTGGCATAAATTAAATCTCCTTTATCCTGCAATTGTATGATAGCTTCGCTCTAGCCCCAAGCAAAAAAGACTGTAATGTAGCTTACAGTCCTATCATACAAAACCAATTCTTAGTTAAGCTTTGTTCAATCCTTAGCCAATTCTTAATTCTTTAAGCTAGCTTAATTTTTAACGTCACGCTAAAACCATCTTCACGGTTATGGCAGGTTATATCGCCCTGCATGCTTTGCATCAAGTACTCAGATATGTATAGCCCAAGCCCTGAGCCACTGTGTCCCTCTGCATTATTTCCTCGATAAAATTTATTGAACATGAGCGGCAATTCATCCGGATGAATACCTTTTCCATAATCCATAATGCTTATTTCCAAATAGGTGTGTTTTATTGCGGATAAAATGGTAACTGAGGTACTCGCATACTTGTAAGAGTTGCTCAAAATATTATCAAATACCTGCTGTAAACGCGATACATCCGTTAAGATTAGGCATGCAGGAACAGGCGCAAAGCTGATTTGATCATCATAATTCACGTTAGCGATGATACCGTTTAAAACACTGCTTTCTTCCTCCGTCACCGTTACTTTCAGCTCATTAAGCTCCTCTAAAGTCGCCGTAAACATATCGCTCACCAATAGGTTGATCTGCTCTGCCTTTGAATAAATCGTCGTTAATTGCTTCGTTACTTTCTCATCGTCTGCTCGAAGCAGCATCAATTCGCTCACCGCTTTAATCGAGGCGACTGGTGTCTTAATGTCATGACTTAAGCTGGCTACAAGCTCCTTCTTGCTGCGGTTTGCCTCATATTCACTTTGCCTTGCTAGAGCCAGTTCCTCGCGCATAATGTCGAAGCTCTCTGTAAAAGCGCCAAACGGGTTGTTTTGACCCATTTTCAAAGGAATATCCAGATTCCCTCTCGCCACGTTAACTGCAAAGCTTTGCAGCTTATGAAATGGTTTGAAAACCTTATAATTTAAAAATAAAACATAGATGACACTCAGCAGCGCAAACATGGTAAAAGTCATAAAGAGCACGATAATAAGCTGCCGTTTCATTTGCTGAATTACTTTTTTATCATCGTTTAGCACAATAAGCTTGCCAACTAAAGTACCCTCTACCACGACATCTGTTATCGTATCTGTATTTTTAATTGCATCATTAATGGTAGGAGATTGCCCCTCGAATGTTTGAAAGCGTACTTGGCCATGAGTATCGATAACGCTGAATGACTGCTTTATCGTGCTGAAATTCGCTTGATCGATTTGCCCCCAGTGGCTCTCAAGCTTTTTTAACACCTCATTTAAAGCTACCATATCCACTTCGGTATCCGTCTTGCTATTCATAACGAGCCAAGAAGCTGCACTGCCTGTTGCAAATACAAAGAGGATAGTGATGAACAGCCACTTTATTCTCATAACTTGTGATCTTCCAGGACGTATCCCGTCCCCCATACCGTTTTAATATATTGCGGCTGGTTGGGATTCGGTTCGACTTTCTCGCGCAAGTGGCGAATATGTACATTAAGAGTTCCATCTCCGGCAAAGGAGTCACCCCACACCTTGTCAAACAGCTCTTCTTTTGAAATGACTCTGTTTTTATTTTTCACCAAGTAACAGAGCAATTTATATTCCATCGTTTTGAGCTTCATATCTACACCGTTCACACGAACGCGGCAAAGCTTGCAATCAATTTTCACTTCACCAAACTCTAGCATTTCGGTTGGGCTTTGATTCCCGTATCTTTTGAGGACAGCCTTCACTTTCGCAAGCAGCACACTCAGCGTATAAGGCTTCTGGATATAATCGTCGCCGCCTATGTTAAGGGCTATAAGAATATCGTCATCACTGGACCGAGCGCTAATAAACAGAATCGGAATTTGTGTCGTTTGTCTGAGCTTCTTGCATAAATCAAACCCGGAAGTATGACCAAGATTAATGTCGAGCAGGATAACCGACGCTTCATTTTCCCGTAAAAAGAGCTCACATTCCTCTGCACTTGACACGTATGCTGATTTGACCTCAAACATATTAAAATATTCACTCGTCGTTTCTGCAAGAACCGTCTCGTCATCCACAATTAAGCAATCATAGTTCATATGCGTTCTCCATTAGTTGATAGAATAGTAAACATCAGTCACTTCCATAATATACTATGAAAAAGGAAGTTTAAACGTAAATAAACCAAAAACACCCTATCGCGCAGCACGCAAGCGGCTCCTCGTTAGGGTGTTTTAATGTTCGTTGGTTATAATATTACTGATATTCACGTTGTATAATCGATACATTTTCCTTGTGGCAATATTCCGTAAAGGTGGATAAGAAGGCATGCTCACGGTAGAGCGCAGCAAGAGCAGTCTCGTTATTTGCCATAACTGCCTCACAAAGGCGGTTTAGATAATCCGATGCCATAGCCAAACGTCTCTTCATCTCTGACGAGTCGGCTGTCGCTTTTCCGTGACCCGGTATAAGCAAGCGAACGGAATGCGTTGTAAAAATACGGGCAGCCTTCTCAAGGGTATGATTATACGCCTTCGCACTTTGATAAATAAAAGGCAGCTCGAAATCGGATAAATAGTCTCCTGCAATCATGATTCCTAACGGCTCCACGATCGTTATTAATCCATCCTCCGTATGACCCGGCGCAAGATAGAAAGTCATTGTCGTTTCTCCTACGTGCAGCTGCTGTCCATCCTCTTTAATTATGATATCAAGGTTCGGGAATGCGATAGGATAATTTCTTACAATATAGTTTTTGCGATCAAAATCTCGAATCATTTCAAGCTTCTCTTCTTTTTGCGGATGATGCTGCAGCCCGGTACTGCCGATGGTTGTGGCATCAGGGAAAGCTTGATAACCAATAATATGGTCAAAATCTCCGTGAGTAAATAATAGATACAAAGCTCGATCACCTTTAATCTCATTTACATACTCTTTTATCGCCTCAACTTCTCCCGCCAGCCAGTTCGGATCTACGATGAGTACCATTTCCTCTGTCTGAATGACCGTCGCTGTCGTTTGATATAACTCACTTTGGAACACGGTTACCTGTTCATTTTTGTATTGAATCAAAAGTATCTCTCCTTTAGGTCTCGCCGAGAAGCTTCTTAAACGAAGCTTCTATTTCATCTTGGTCAAGCGATCCGATAATGTAATCAATGATCTCCCCGTCCGTATTCACAAAGCACAGAGCTGGGAAGCCATCTCCGCCGTAGTACTTGTATACATCCCCCGTTTTATCCAGGAGGACTGGGTATGTAATTTCATGCTGCTCCACATAGTTTTTTACCTCTGATAATTCATCACGATTCGTAACATTTATACCGTATACATTAATTTTATCCTTATACTTTTCATGCAAAGCGACCATTTTTGGGGCATCCTCATTACAGTAAGGGCACCATGAAGTAAAGATGGATAAAACCGTTGGTTTCTCCGCAAAATCAACCGCCACTTCTTTCCCTGTACTGAGCTCCGACAAGGCGATACTTGATAATTCGGTTTTGAGTTTGTTGAGATAGCTATACCCAAGATAGACCATCAAGCTGAACGCCGCAATAATAATTGTGCCTGTCGTTATTTTAACTATTTTGTTCATTTACACATGATCCTTCCATTGATCATTGGGATGCTGGTTGAAAGTGGATATTCATTCTATCTTACGATGATTTTCACATGCAATCTACTTTTTTTCTACACGAGCAACATAAGACAATACAAAAGTGCCGCCCTCTCTTTTTATTTTGAAAAAGAGGGACAGCACGATATTCGTTGCCTTATAAGACATCCTTCAACTGACCGCGACTGTGGCCGTCTAACTTCTTCCAATCACGAACTTCACATCTTTTGCCGTTGATGTCGGTCAGAATAATTCGATTATCACTCGTGTATTGCATATGCTCATGCAAATTCCGCATGACGATACGAGTCGGTCCCAAATTCGTTTGCAGCTCCCAAATCCACATGTCGGCTTTTTGCTTAATGGAATCAATATGAGTTACAAGCGGAAGGAAATACCGAAGCTTCAGCTCCTTATCCATTTCGGATCGGCTTTCTTTATCCAGCTGCTCAATATTCTGAATAACGCCGATCTCTTCACCCTTGGCATCGCGGACGGAAATATACTGGGTCGTGTATTGGAAAGGAAATATACGAAAGAGTATGATTTCTTCATATGCCTTTCCTTCTACAACGCCTTGAAAAACGCCGCCTTGGCTGCGGGAAAATGAGACCGCGTTGGGTTCCAATAGATTAATCTCAAAAGGGTCCTTCGTGTTTATTTCAACACCAATATCATTGGAATCAATCATGCATTTTCAACCCCCTTGATCTTGGACATTTCCTTTTGCGCCTCAACCAGCTTGTAGTATGCACCCTCGGAAGCCAGCAGCTCCTCATGCGTTCCTACTTCAACAATTTTGCCGTGATCCAGCACAACAAGCCGATCTGCATTGCGCAAAGTCGACAATCGATGGGCAATCGCAAACGTTGTTCTTCCTTTGACCAGACGCGATATCGCTTCTTGAATTTGACGCTCCGTCACCGTATCTACAGAGGCCGTTGCTTCGTCCAGAATGAGAATTCGCGGATCATGAATAATGGCGCGAGCAATAGATACCCGCTGCTTTTCTCCACCAGACAGCTTGTGGCCGCGTTCACCAACTCTCGTGTCGTAGCCATCCGGCAGCTGAACGATGAAATCATGTGCATTAGCGATTTTGGCTGCGCGCATAATTTCCAGCTCTGTAGCGTCCGGTTTAGAGTAAGCAATATTTTCTGCTATCGTCCCGTCAAACAGAAACGTCTCCTGCAGCACGACGCCAATCTGCTTGCGCAGGTCGTTCTGGCTAATATTGCGGATGTTCGTGCCGTCGATCGTAATCGTACCCTCATCCGAATCATAAAATCGGCAAATCATGTTAATAAACGTCGATTTTCCCGCACCGGAATGTCCGACTAATCCGATCATCTCGCCTGCGGCTACCTTTAAGTCTACGCTTTTGAGCACAGGGTGATGCTTTTCGTATCCATAAGTCACCTTTTTGAATTCAACCTCGCCTTTTACGCGGCCAATCTGTGCTGGGTTTACAGTATCGGGCACATCAGACGGGGTATCCATAATTTCAAAAACGCGATCGGCTGCCGAAATCGCATGCGTTGCCCAGTTGATCATTTGGCTTACCCACTGCAATGGTCCAAGAAGCATGCCCAAATAGGTAACTAGAGCGATCAAGGTACCGATAGATAGATTGCCTTGAAGCACGGTTTTGCCGCCAAAATACCAAATCAATAAGGTACCCGCTCCAGCGACTAAAGCGAAGACGGGGAACATGCCCTGCCACAGACCTTCAATTCGAATATTATGACGAACGAGCTCCTTATTCGCTGCCGTATAACGTGACATTTCAGTCTTTTCCTGACCAAACGCCTTAACCACACGAATACCTTGCAAAGAATCGCCAACTAAAGCATTTAATCTGAAAATAGACCTCCACTGCTGATACCACCGCCGACCGATCATCGGCCATAATACACTGGACAAAATAATCATAAGCGGCATAGGCAGCATGGCGAGCAGCGTTAATTTCCAATCAAAGCTAAACATAATGATGAAAATCGCAATGACACGCAGCGACTCACCCGAAACCCATATGACACCATCGGTCATGAATTGCCGCATCGCCTCTGAATCATTGTTTACCCGTCCAATGAACTGCGAGGATTGCCTTCGGTCAAAGAAGGATAACGACAATCTCATCAAGGCATTATAGACATCGTGCCGAAGATCGCCCATTAATTTAGAGCCGATCCACACGCCAATAATACCGCGCACGGTCTGCATGAGGGTGACTACCAGCGATGTCGCTGCAAGGCCGATAACAATCCACAAAAGCGTGGAGCCCATATCCTTCGGAGTCAGCACATCATCCACAATCATTTTGGTCAAAAATGGCGGGATAAGCTCAACCAATGTTGTGAAAATCAACATAATCGCTGCTGCAACCATTTGCAGCTTGTAAGGTTTCGCATAGCTCAGCATTCGAAACAGAACCTTGCCGTTGTTTTTACAAACGGGACAAGCTTGAGAATCGTCCGGCAGCGGATTGCGGCATTTTGGACAGTTTCTCGGGAATTCTTTCTCAGAAACCGTTGGTCGCTCTTCGCCTTTTGCCACTGCACCCATTAATTTAGATGCGTATCCAAATATAGAAGTAAGCGATGCTGTGTAGCGTATAAGGATAATCGGACCGTTCTTGGTATCCGCTAGCAATGAGCCGCCGCCTACTCCGCCAACAGCCCGGGCATCTGTAATATCCGAAAATGCGAGTTTAGTCACCAACATCCCATCCGAACTCCACACCGATACTTCCTTTTCAGTCAGTACCAGCCATTCTTCCCCAAACTGACCATCATTCATTAAATCTGATACGGCATGAAACAGCGTTTTCTCTCTAAGTTGTGCTTCTATCGCTTTAGGAAGCTTATTCATAAAGGTCATATTCTTCCCCCTTTCGTTACCAACCTATTTACTCACATATTTTCATATGGGTAAAGATGGAAAATAACTATAACTGTTTATTACTGCCGGTTCCCTAAAACGGTAACTCTGACAAGCCTCCCCAGATTAGATAGAATGAAAATGCAGATCAAAACTAAAAAGTCGTGAAAAAACTAAAACAGCAAAAATCCACAATCGCATACGATTGTGGATTAATATGTTGAAGGTGAATTTCTGTTATTCAAACTACATTCTCAGCGTCACATTTTATGTAGTCAATAGGAGGTTGAAAGAGTAATAGATTCCCTGTTTGAAAGCTATATAGCTACATTTTCAGTGAGAAAATTTTTTATTAATGAGAACTAGTTTTACATATTATTAAATGACACTTTATCTACTCACATTTGATTATAGATCTTACTACAAGAAATTATTATCCATAATTCTTATTTATTATATAAACCTCGTCCTCCCGAAGTCCGGAGGGCGTTTTATGAACTCTTGCTTTGAAACTATAATCTTATTCTCACTTAATCCAAGCTGCGCCATTATAAGCTTCCTAATTGGCATCTGAACGGTAATTGCTACACCAATTCGATTCCCAGATACTCTCATCACTTCCCGCTTATAATGATCCCGAAATGGTGAGTAACATAATGAACTTCCGTAGTATCCCGTATTACATATGATTACGTTACACATTAACAGGCGTTGCAGGCTATCCGCTATTGATGCATACCCGTTTACATCTGTATTGTATGCAACAACATATAGAGTTTGGATTTTTGACTGAAGCAAAGCGTGGATCGGTAAGTTTAGAAAGTCTGCGCAAATAAGTACAGCCCAATTCCCGTAAATTTCACTTTCGAATAAATACACTCTATTCCCATTACGAAAAGAATAGTTTTCTGCCGTTAGTGTCGACTCTTCCAATTCTGCAGGCATTATTTTGGGAACCAACATAATCGTTGCTTCCCTTTGGCGGTTATCAATTTGCTCCGAACCATATCCCATTACAGGAGGAAATGCAATAAATGCTTCATTAGAAACAGGAACATCCTTTCTGCCTCCCTCAACACTCAACGGTCCGTATTCCAATCCACCAATTATAATGAACCGGTTTTCTGAGCATACCGCCTTGACGTAACGATCTAAATACTCTCTCGGCAAGAATAACTCGGGAAATAAGACGAAATCAGCTTGATCATTTTGCGCCGTTTTAATGGTCTTAAAAAAGAAATCCAAGTGCTTCTCAGGATTGTTGCAACGGAATCTATTTTTCCTGTTATACCAGCTTTCAAATTCATCTGGATGATCAAATTGACCAATAGTAACCTTAATTGACGTTCTATAATTATCTATTTCCATTTGACCCATCCTTTGAAATTATATCCATATTTACATGTATTACTTCGAGCAACCCTTGACTCCACTTTACAACATTTTCATTGCTCAATCGAAGCTGTTCCTTAATCCTTTTTTCATAAACCTCTAAAGAAATGACATCATCTGTTGACATCGCCTTATAAGGTAGCTTTACATTTCCTAAATCTTCATATTGTAATTTATAGATTTGAGTAAGAATATTCAATGTACTAACTAACAATGAAGATATTGTGGAAGAAGGTCCATTGGTTTCATTGATTATTTGCTGCAGACTATGCCACTTGAAGATGCTAGATAAATTGTAATATTCTTTACTTTTACTGCTCAATGAAATACTCATAAATAAGATTGAGAACACAAGACAGTAAATATAATCATTACTATCAGAAGGGTTCGGCCACTGTTTCTTAACATAATGCATGATCTTCTTCATTTTTTGTGAATACGGATCTAACTGATCATCTCGGATGCTAATCTTAGGAAATTGGCCTTCTTCTCGTTTAACTTCAAGTTTAGCGGTTTGCCGTAGTTGCTCTCTCCAAGTAGACCAACTCCCAATCGAAATATTAATTTTTCTAATGGTAAATAAATCCGGAGCACATTTATTAGCCTCCTTAATTATCACTACCATAAGATGAATAATTTCCAGCTCTGATAATGAATTAACTATCCCTCTATAATCCTCTTTCCCTTTTCCAGAAGCTACAACTGTTAACCAATCCAGTAAAGGAATCGGAACTGAATCTAATGATGTTGAAGGTTGATTATCATTATACAATATATCAGTCTGCCATTTTTCTGGAAGAAGCTTCAATCCATTTGTCTCCATAAATAGCGCCTGCTTAATGCGACCAATATTTGTCATTCGACCTCTAACGTAACAATAACATTTATTATTAATATTATTGTTTTCTAAAGATTTAAGCGCGTCTGTAAAAGCAATGACATGTTTTAATTTCGACTTCACGGGGCTGTATCCGACCCATTCAGAAACCAGCGAGTCGAGTACCTCGTACATATCTAAAGACTCGTTCAGAGCTTCAGATAAAAGATTATCCGGCATCATCATCCAGTATATATATAGATGACTAGGTATTGATTCAATGTGATGTTTAGCCAAATATATCGAGAATTTCAAAGTGGAATTAGAGTGGCCCGCATTGTTTCGTTCGCGCTCCGTATGTTTTTTAAATAAATCCCACACCCAATGAATAAAGTCCTTCTCTTCATCCCGTATCAAATTTTTATCTTGATCATCTTTCACTCTACGTTTCTTCATGTTAGTGAGTAAAACCTTTAATCTAGCTGGATTAAAATCTTTATTGATATCGAAGTCTTCATAGAAATAACTTTCTTCTTTCTGATTCATCTTAAATAGCGCGAAAGCATTCTTTAGAATTTCATTAGTCTCACTCTGAAGTTGCTCTCCAAGCATAGCACCTGGGTCACGTTGTAAATCAATTTTAGAAAATAAAAAGTATAGCGCTGCCTTTTCATGCCATTCTGGATGATGCTTGTACCAGTTCATAACACTTCGAAATATCACTCCCTGCGCAGACTTGCGTAATGAATAAGGGAGCAAATTCCAGTTTTCCGAGATAGCTACTAATACCCTTGATCTCAGGTATGATCCATAACCATTACCAGCTACATTTCCAATTTCCTTGTAACTAGCCTTGGTCCTGAATTTATTGAGAAAAGTAGCTAGATGTTTGCTTATAGCTTCAGATGAAGATATATCAAAGAGATGCATGATATAGTAATCAATCAATGATGGTTTGTAGGGATAAGTATCTATCGCTTTCAGTATTTTGTCTTTAGCATTGAACACTTCTATATTTTTCCCTCTAGCACCATATTCAGCAATACTAGTACGAATTCTCCATGCAGAGAAAGACACCTTCGTTTCGTCCTTAATCTCAGTTTCATCAAATCGAGTGTCAATTAGTCTAAGTAACTCTCTAATATAATCCTCTAATTCCTCATGATTCATAGCCCATAGATTATTATCACCTATTTGCGAAAGCATTTCGATGACAGATGTAGAGCCAGGGATACGATCCTCTTTTAACATGGGTTTTAGCTTCTCATCCTCATCTAACTCATGGTTCATTTTCTTTAAAAATTCACTAAAATCCTCTAACTCCCCATCTGGAGTTGATAGTGATGAAAGCTTCTTCATAATCTTGTCCAATTCATCCCGTTTTGGTGTATTTCGTTTAGGCTTTACCTTTTCCTCCGCAAGCCCTAATCCTATCTCCTCCAATAATTCACGAATCTTGTCAATAAACTTCAAGATTTCTTCTCCATGGGAAGAAACAATCATCATATCATCAGTATAACGAGTAAAGTAAATTTGAATATTTCCCTCAGAACGAATCTGAATGTATTCTTGTATTTTGCTATCAAAATAATGGGTTAACGCACAGTTAGCAAGAAAACCCGAAGATATTAATCCAATCGGTAATGTCTGATTTAGATATTTGTTTATGGATGATATTGAAGTATCGTTAACTTTGAGACCTTCAACCAACAAGTTAAAACTATTGCTATTGAAACTTTGAAGTTCAACTAAAATAGAAGTATAGTCTATTTCAAATTCAAACATTTGCTCCAATATAGCTTCCCACTTCGAGAAGCAATCACTTAAACCCCCTGCGGACAAACATTTAAATCGACTATATATCGCTTCTTTAATGAACTTTTTTTTCAAATTAGGGTAGAACTCTTTGATATCTGCTTCACCAATAAAATATTCATCATGTTTAATTAAAATGGATTCTATTTGTGCTTTACGCGTTTCACGTAAGTTCCTAAGCCCCCATTGAAAGCTTTCATATAACGATTTGTTATTGTAATCCACATAGAGACGATCATAGTTTTCATCAAACTCATTCTTTTGAAAAACTCGTTTAATACGGTTATTAAAACTCCAAGGTAACATCCAATTATATTGACCCCTTTGTTCTAAGTTCTCAACAGGTATAAGTTCACCTATCATTTCATTAGTATCAAACCACTCGCTAAGAACCAGCGTGACCACTGTCCAAGCGACTTGATCAGTTACTGAAAACTGAACTATAGGCCTAAACCGCGGTATTCCATCCTTGGGAGACTTTGGCAATAAATATGTGTATGTCCGAGAAGGAACATATGTCAAATCTTTAAAATTCATTCTTATTTCTTGCAGTTTTTGATCTAAGTTTAGTTCAAATTCCATCAATTCAACCGGATCATAAAACCCATGCTCTGCGTGATAGAAGCTCTGCACCTTTTTCCATGCAAAGTAGAAGAAGTGCTGAGGTATTTTTTGCGGGTCATAAATCCCCTTCATACTTTTACCCTCCTTGAGGTTTGTAATGATATTCCCTACGGAATCTAATGCAATCCGTGATCTCCTCTAAATTCATTTCAGTTTTCTTATATACCTTGGGGTTCGGTATAATGGTTAATTTTTTAGAAAATTTCTTATTCGAACTAGCATAAAGGAAGTAATCTGTATTCTCTATATCGCTAGTGGTTTAGTTATATTTGTTTTGTTACCATAATCCCTCTTGAATATATCGTTTAAGGTCTCACTTAGATCTATACCTTGAAATATTTCTTATTTAGTTAAGGTAATTCCTTAGCATTAGTACCAAGCTTAAGTTCACTATTATCGGCTACGATCAATGCCCCTTCTCTCATCGTGCAGGTATCATTACGTTTATTTTAATTAGCACATTATTTAGAGTATGTGCTCTCTAATTTAATCGTTTCGACTTACTACCATCGCAATGATGAAACCAAACCGAAAATAAAGTAATGAAATACAGATTGAAGAAGTAAAAACAATTGACGCAAATACGTAGCCCATACAATGGTAGACTAGAACCACCAGTGCTTAATAAACAAAGTTGGCGAAAACTAGTTCTGCCATAGGAAGACTTTATTATAATTTTATCTTGGTCAATTTCTACAAATCCTAGTTTTTTCGCTTCCTAACTTTAATTTTCAACAAGAACATACAAAATCCTCCAATCAGTTCATCTCATTTCAAAATAGGCTTGGTAAATCTTGATTTTAAATACTGAAATTTGCTAACTTCATGTCTTTGAAAAGCGAAATGAAGACATAAATACATTCATAATCAGCCAACGCCATTATATCCATACAATGCGGATATTTTACCTTGCTCAATTTATATGGTCAACGGCGAGGAAATGTCCGAATTGCTTTGATAAATTTAAGCACTTAATTGCTTTTTAGGTTTTTCATCATCTTTCGTTACTTAATTCCCTTATTGTAACTAATGGCTTAACCTCATTTGGTGCAGGTTATCACAAACTAACTACAACAAATGTTAGAAAGTAGAAAATGAAACGCAAAAAGAAGGACCATTGGCCCTTCTTCGATATACTGCAGAAATTCAGCCCTATAATAGACACATAATGACTAAAACTGCCCTAACCCTCTTGTGTCAGATTAGCGCTTGCCAAGAGCTCATTGTAAGTTGTAATCTGCGGCGTCTTAGAACCGTAATAGAACGGGTTCGTAAAGGCGAGCAGCATTCCCGCTTCATCGCGAATATCAAAGCGATACCAGTTATACGCGCCTTCTTCCCAAGGTATAATCCATTCCAGCGCCGCTGGCGCTTCTCCCGCAGCCGCCGCAGAAACTTCCTTCACTGATTTAGCAATACCGTTGTGAATTAAGGTTACTCGAGCGTTCACATCACTCGCTACACTTAATGTGCAGTTCACTTCATGGGATGCAGCAATGCTTTTCCCCAAACTAAACGCATCAGACAAATCACAGCCGAATCGGTAATCGTGGCCGCTGACTTGAATCGACGCTTCAAGCACGGGTCCGCGCGACACATAAACATGCCCATTTTTCACGCCTTCTAATATGTTGTCTGCACTCAAATCATCACACCATACATAGGTGGATGGGTCGCCAATTAAAGAAGGAATAGGGCTATCTTCATATTTATCTGTAGGCAGCATATGTGAGTCAGAACCGCCAATTCCCGTAATACGATAACCTTCATTCCAGCTTGCCGTCCAAAGCTGCAATGCCTTCTCGGTAGCGACAGTGTTTGGAGAAAAGGTCGGATCATTCCATATTTCCATGGAGTGTAATCCCTTTAGCTGCGTCTCCCCATATAGCCATGCCCAAGGTGCCAGCATCGGATGATTGATGGAGCAGACCGCTCCGAGCTCCGCCGCTTCCTTCATTAATCGGTCCATTCCCTGCTGCGTCGTCAAGCCACCGTCTTGTGCAGTCGCTCTCCAATCGATCCATTTCCTTAGACCAAGTGCATTCCAGTGCCCGTCACCAGCTGTGACTTCTACGCCGGGAATAACAAGTGCCTCTCCTTTCGCCCATGATGTAGACAGTACATTGTGATCCGTCGCTACAAAGAAATCCAGACCCTGCCTCACCGCTTGCTCACGATTCATAAGCTGTGTCATTTTACCATCGGACAATATTGTATGTGTGTGGAAATCACCTTTGTAATAGCGGCTCCCCGTCTTCCACACCTTCGCCCAGTCGTAGTTGTCCATCGTGACGCCAGCATCCAAATTGCCAGTGCTCCAATATTCACGCCCGCCCTGCAGCTGAGTCGATTCATATTCCGCCGGCAGAGCGCCATGTCCAAACTCCCATTCTGCTTCGAACATTCTGCTCTCTTCATTTGAAACCTCAAGCGTCCACATGCCTTGAACGATGGGACCCGGCATCGCTATGGGACTCGTAAATTCTACCTGCTTATGAACGACGATCAGCCGCTCGTTTCCACCATCTAGGAAGCAGAAACGGATATTGTTCTCTGCATCGAATAAATGCAATCTTCCCCACGAGTTTTCCTTCTCATACGTAAAGCGAATCGCAAGCCAGTCGTACTCTTCTTCAACCGCAATCGGAAAATAGCTGTTATTCTGCTCCAGCTTAACGGCAATTTGTCCTTTATTCATGGTTATTCACCTTCCATATCCTATAATTCTGTAACTATCCAAGCGTGCCTATTATTATAATTCCTGTGGTAATTGCGATCGACATCACAATCCGCATTTTCCCCTGCTGCTCTTTCAGGACTAAAATCCCGAGCAGCGTACCAAAGACGGTGCCGATCTCGCGTATTGGAGATAAATGAGACAGCGGGTCTAAATTCATAGCAAATAAAAATAACAAGTAAGAGCCTGCTCTCTTACTCCATTTACTCGTACCAGTAACCTTTTATTCCTTTTTCCATCCGCATAAGTGCCTCAAGGTAAAAGTAGTCTCCCCAGATCATAAAATCATCCGGCGCTGTATTGCCTCTTACATAATAAGAGCCATGCTTTAATAACCCTTCTGCCTCTTCTCCCATCGTGGAGTAATGACGAACAAGTGAGGTCATCGACAAATTCAGCTTCCGTTCAAATTCAGCGCGATCTGGATCGTTATCGTCCAGATGACTCATTAATTCCAGCAAGCCCGCGGCTGTAATCGCAGAAGCAGAGCTGTCTCGGTACGTCCCTTCCTCGACCTGAACATCAAAGTCCCAGTAAGCTACATCATCCTCTGGCAGCTTTGAGAGGAAATAGGCTGCCATCCGTTTCGCTGTATCCAAATACGCCTTATTTCCGGTGTAGCGATAGGCAAGTGCAAAGCCATAAATACCCCATGCTTGGCCGCGGGCCCATGTCGATCCATTCGTGTACCCTTGATGGGTTGCGCCGCCTAGCGCCTCACCGGTTTCTTCATTAAAAACGAAGGTATGATAGGAGCTGTCGTCACCTCGTACAAGGTAGCGGCGGCTTTGATCTGCCTGCTTAACGGCAACCTTATAATAACGCTCATCACCCGTTTGTTGATAAGCCCAAAATAACAATGGAAGATTCAAGAGGCAATCAATAATCATGCGCCCGCCATGCTTCTCGTCTCCAGCCAGTCCCCAAGCTTGAATGTATTGCCCTTTTTCTCTAAAGCGGCGCAAAAGCACGTCTGCCGCCTGTAATGTCAGCTCTCTTGCCTCCTCATCCCGCTCCAAAATCCACTGTGCTTGCGAGGATAAGGTGTATAAGAAACCGATATCATGATGATCTAGCACAATATGCTCTTCCATACGATGCTTGAAGCTCTTTACCGTGAGCCGAGCAGCATCTCGGTAAGCTTCATCTCCGGAATATTCGTAGCATAACCACAGCATTCCACTCCAAAATCCGTTTGTCCAATCTTCATTGTCATTGAGTTCATACTTGTTATTGACACTGACATGCGGGAAGCGAACCCCAAAACGCTGGATGTTCTTTTTCGTCTTCTCCATTGCATCTTCAATTGCCGATTTCCACATGTCCTTCCATCCTCTCAGCTACCGATTTATCTGATCCAGCATTCTCTTCACGATAGCGGCTGCTTCCGCACGAGTCGCTAAAGCCGCAGGGTTAAATCTTTGCTGATTGTCCCCTTGCAGCAGTCTATTATTTACCGCTGTTGCTATTTCCTTTACGCTCCATGGCGCAATTTTTTGGGAATCCGTAAAAATATGAAGTTGAGCAGTATCTGCCCCGGTCATCCAGTCTGGTTGAATCTTACTCATGACGCGAGCAATCAGCACCGCCAATTCTTGGCGCGTAATGGTTTGCTCTGGCTTAAACGAGCCGTCTGCATAACCGTTCATCAGTCCAGCCTCATGCACTCGAATAATATCATTCTCGTACCAACTGCCCTGCATGTCGCTTGCATCGGTGTACGTTAGATTTGAACCTTTCACACCAAGATCCAACATTCGAGAGATTATAGCAGCCATCTCTGCGCGAGTAATTTCCGCCTGAGGTGCGAAGGTATCTGCATTTCTTCCTTGCATAATAAACTTAGATGCCAAGTATTGTGCATCATCCTTGACCCAGTGCTTCCCAAGATCCGCAAATGTCTTGTTTGCTTCAACCAACAGGTAGGTTTGACCTGGCAGGCCGTCAAAGGTTGCTTCTACACTGCTCCCAACCGCTTTTAGCTTCATTGGAACTGGAACAAGCGCTTTGCGCTCCTCGTCATAACGCAGCCCCGCCAAATGAGCCGGAATTGCTTTCGTTTCTATCGTCCATTTCATTTCTAGCTTTCCAGCATTAATCAAGCTGCCGTACATTCGCTGCAAGGAGTCCGCCTCCACTACAACTTGGTCAGCGATATGAACGAGTGAAGCACCTAACTTTTTGGCATGGTCTGTAATCGTTGTTACTGTGTCTTCAGCAATAGGCTCCATTCCGATTCGCAAGCCATTGGTCACTTCAACATTATCCATCTGCTTTAGTGGAAGAGTAATAAACATATTGGGCCCGCTCAAAATTAGCATAGCTTCGCGGTTCCACTCCAGCAGCTTCAAAATGGCAGCGGATGAGAGCTGAACGCTTTGGGCTCCATCCGGTATTGAAATTAAAATCTGCCCAGCCGCCAATTGCTCGTCTGTACTGACCATTTTTAATTCGCCGCCAAGCATGCCTTGAACCCGTTCTTTTATCGTTATCTCATTTGAACCTGAACCTCCAGGTGCCGGGCTCGGCGTTGGATCAGGAGTCGGTGTTGGTGTTGGTGTCGGATCAGGCTTTGGCGTTGGCTCCGGATCTGGTTTTACTTCCGCCGCCTCAATTACAATAGTCGCCGTCGCTTGATACCCTCCATCGACAGAAGCTGCAAAAATCTCCACCTTGCCGGGCAGCACGCCTGTAACAACGGCTTGTCCATTATTAACTTGCAGCGTTGCTAAGGCACGATGCTCATCGCTCATAGTCCAAACGATTTGTTTGTTTTTTGCATGGTCTGGTTTCACAGCCGCTTCAAGCTTCACTTGCTTACCCTGCTTTAGCTTTGCTTCTGGAGGTGTAACGGTAATCTCCGTCACCTTTGCACCCTCAGATGCCTTCATCTTCACTTCCAAATATGGCGCAAACACAGCGTTTTCTTTACTCTTGATCTGTGTATTCAAGCCTTTCACGCCTGGCTGCTCGATCAATGCTAAACTTAAAAGCTGATCACGCAGCAGCTCCGCTTTTACGGTATCTACCAGCTCGTATTCACGCCATTTATCAACTTTTTGGAAAGCAATTGTGGAGATGGCATCACCATAGGCTGGTTGATTGCCCCACACCATCTCGGTCTCTTTCCAAGAATCGTCCTCAACGCGGTGAACACCGATCAAATTAGAATCGTATTTGGCATCGCCATCATTTATTTTTCCGTAGACCTTCAGCTTTACAGACTCCATATCACCAGAGATGCTGCTGAGGTCAAACTTCATGAAGGATCGTTGTGTATATCCCTCGCCATATTCACGCACTTCAACATAATCTTTGGAGCCATTATTCACATTGGCATGATTTGCTCCACTACGAACGAAGGTATCCTCCATCACCGGAATTTTAAAAATTTTACCTTCTTCCGGCTGCATGGCTTCCATATCGATCGTTTGGCTCGGATCAACCTTCAACGTAATCGTATGGACTTTTCCTGCTGATCCTTGCGTATGGATTGCCAAGCGAGTATACGGGAAAGTTTGCACGACCTGAATGCTCGGATCTTGTGCAATGATCTGCAATCCTATTTTACCGAGGTCAACCGTTACCATGCCTTGCTTCTGTGTAGGTTCAGCAATTGCAAGGGTAAGCTCACTGCCTTTTTCCTTCATCATCATGGAAATAGGTTTATCGGTCTTTACATACTGGAAAGCAGACGCCTCCCAGAAATTCAAACCTGTAACCTGCTGCTTCGTTTCTTTTACAGCATGAACCTTCTCCGTTTTAGCCAGTACTTGAATGTCGGGATTCGCTTCATATGCCGCCGTTTGCTCCGGCGTCTTGCCCGGGAGAAGCACATATTCATAAGTGCCAGCTGTCGGCAATATGCCATGCTCAATGGCAAGGCTTAAATAATTGCGCTTCACTATATCCACTGGGCCACCCTTATTAATTTCGCTCCATGCTCCCTCGCGCGCTTCACGTTTGCCTGTCACTTTTTCTCCCGAAGGGAATACGTATCCAATATCAGAACCGACCGCATTGCCCTCCATATGAGCCCATTTTACATCCGTCATTTGCTCCTGCCAGCCTAAGCTTGTTGGCATTTCATGACCGTTCACAATAAGCTTATTGGTACCCGCTTCGGTCAGCTGACGGTTCTCAACGATCGTTTCAGTCATGCTCGCTGTGTTGTTAACAATATCAGAGCCTATTGCAACCATTTCATCATCAAACAAGAACCATGATTTTTTTCCTTGCAAGGAGCTCCCTGTACTGCCTGCAAGCGAGAATTCCATACCCACAGCCCCATAGTAATCATCGATCACTGAGCCGCCAACCCAGTCCTTGCCATTCATATAATTGCCCCATTCTGCGGGCTCTCTGTAAGAACGATCCGTTGTTGTTCCTGGCAGCCTATAGCTATCAATCGTTGGCCAATAATGATCACTAAACTGCTTCAAGTCGCTATTGTACACATTTGTCATTCCGATTCCGGTGTACCAGCCCTTCTTATTCTCGCCATTGCCATATTCAAACGCTGCAATGCGATCCGAGAACATACTGATAGAAAGCCCGAAGTCAGGACGAAGCTGAACCGCACGATCCATACCTGCGAACATTTGCGTATGCACAAGCTCGCCACGAGGAGCAACGCTGTCATCCTGCATTAATTGCTTTAATAAGTGAAGTTCATATAATGGCAATCCTTCGTAATAATTTTCAAATGTCGTGTCAGAACGTACCCATTCCTTCACCATACTTTTAGTTTCCTCTGCTATGGCTGGCGGAGCAGACTGAGCCAGTCGCAGAAGCGTCATTATAATGGAGCGCCCTGTAATATGATCAGAATCGGCAGCACGAGAAATGCTGCGACCTTTGACCGAGTCCAGAATCGCACCTTTATATAAAAGCGGTTCAAAAGAATCTTTTACCCAGTTATAAACATTGCTTGCACTCGGGTCTGAAATCGCCCACTCTGAATCTGCAAAAATATAAAATAGATCAGCCATACGCCCGAGCAATACCGCACCATAACCGCCGGTATACGCTATGCTTGTATGTTGAACGAGGGAACCATCCTCATAAAGCCCATCCCCCTTCTTCACATACAAGAACTCATCCGCAATCGAATCGCGTCCCTGCATGACTTTAGCGGCATGTTGACCTACAATCCCACGCAGCGTCACAACGAGTGCTTTATCAAGCAGGTTTGCTCCTGTCTCAATCGTCGCTGAGTTCGCTACACGTTTTTTTGGGTCGGGCACGAACTTATCAATCGCTTCAATATATTTCGCAATCAAATCTGGCGGCATTGCATCATACATGAGCGATAGGATATTCATAATTTCCTGCGGTGTTCCGATCTCCCAATCCCACCAGTTTCCTGTAATCTTCTTGCTGGAATTGTATTGATACTTCAGCATCCATTCCATCGCCTGAATAATATCGTTTTTTAAGTCTTCATTTTGAAAAAGAGAGGAGCCTTTCATTGAATAAGCCAACGAGAGATCTCGAATAATGCCGTACGCCCAGGAAATGCGCCACGAATCATTTTGAGTTTTGCTGATGACGTCTTCCCATAATGCATCCGCATCAACAGCTTTATTCAGCTTGTCCCATCTTCCGGTACCTTCTTTATTCGTCATTCGGTTTACTAAGGCTTCAACATTTGCAGCAAGCTCAGGATCATTCATATCAATCCCTTCTCCGCCAACCAGCTTTGCCGCCCATTTTTTGCGAAGCGTTTCATACGCTTTTTTCTGTGCTTCCGATTCTACCGTAACAAAGCTTTGTGCGGATACTCTACGATCGCTCGTCGCAGCCGTAATCACCGCCGTACCGTAATCATGAGCCGTTACTTCACCGTTTTTAACCGTTGCTACTAGCGAATTGGAGGAGCTCCAAATCAGGTCATCCATCGGTGCATTCGCAGGTGCCACAGTAGGAACCAGCTGGACTTTTTGCTCCTTATCCATGTTCACGTTTTGTGGACTTAGCGCGATGGACGTAATATCTTTGAATGGAGTGAGCGTTACATCGTCAATCCATAAAGTCCCTGTACCCGTCTCAAAAAATATTTCAACCTTAAAGCTAGCAATTTGCGGCTTATCTGGAACCTGCAGCAGCAGTTCATAAGAGGTCCAATCCGTTGTCCCTCTTACATAAGGAAGATAAGGACCGTCTTCAATCTTTTTCCCATCAGCACCGCAATACTGCGTACGAATATATACGCCTTTACTCACATTTTCCGGCAGCACTTGATCCGTCTTCATCCAAGCCTGCAGCTTATAGGTCTGCCCTGGTGTAATCGGAACGAGCGGATCTGGAACGATGTCTGTTCTAGCAAGCTTATCGTGCTTTACTTGCACTGATCGTGCTCCCGTGTGATAAACAGCCTCCGTAACAGATACATTCTGATTGCCTTCCATTGCGCGCCATACACCCCAGCCCGCTGGTCTTCCTCCATCCTGCCACCCTTTATCCGGAATTAAGCTGCCTTCCTCAAAACCGCCATTAGTAATCAAATTGACCATTATATTCGCACTCGCAACCGCTTGATCGCCAAGCATAGGCAGCCCCGCATACAAAAGCTGAAATGCCATACAGCATACCACTACAATTGAAATAGACTTCTTCCTGATCTTCATGAATGAACCCTCTCCAATCTCCAGTTCATGATGGTATTACTTTGCAATACTTTGCACTACCCCGAATCAGGTGTATCTTGAAGCGTCACTTGCAGCGTCTTCGCTCCATGCAGTTCGAACACTACAATTTCATTTGCACCGGTACGAAGCAGCGGACCTGGAACATAAAGCGTCTTCTGCGGCCCTGCTTCCCAGTAACGTCCGAGGTTGAAGCCATTTACGAATACAATTCCTTTGGTCCAGCCTTCAAGTGCCAGGAAGGTATCTGCAATATCCGACTCCTGCTCAATGTGGAAGGAGCCTTGGTAGAAGGTTGGTCCATTTATGTCTTGTACTCGCTCTTCAGCAACAGGCGCTTGCTCAAGTTGAGCAAGATTATGAAGCGGCAGCGAATGAATCGTCCAATCAAATAGAAATTGGAAGCCTAATCTCACCCCTTCAGTAATCCCCTTATAATCTCGCAAATACGGTCCATAGTTGGTTCTGCCCATATTCTCGACTAGAATACGAAGCTCTGCCCCGCCCTCCGGCACATTGAACTCGATCGGCTGTGGGTCCCAGCGTTCGATAACACCCTTATACTCTCCATCTAAAAATACGAGCGCGCGATCGTGAACCTCCTGCAAGACAAGTGAACAATTCAGTCTTGGGCCCGAAACCTTTGTTGTATATAAAATAAATCCATAATCCTGTCCGAGCTTCTCCATCGGTTCAGGGCAAGTGCGCTGCACGGGTGTCGACAGCAGCGGCAGCACATCGAACAACGGCGCAATCGGCTTCATTTGAACATGGCCATATCCCATTTTACGAACAGGCTCCGGAAGCGGCATTAACGCCGTGCCAAAATGTTTTGCGATTAGCTCTCTTAACAGGACGTATTTCTCCGTAATATCCCCCCACTCGGTTAGTGGACTATCATAGTCGTAGCTCGTTACCGTCGGCTCATATTTCCCATGGTTGTTGGCTCCATTATAGAATCCGAAATTCGTACCTCCATGGAACATATAGAAGTTAACCGATCCGCCAGCATTCAGCATATCCTCAAATACTTGCACCGCTTCCTGTGCATCCCGTGTATGATGCGGCTTGTTCCAGTGATCGAACCAACCATTCCAATACTCCATGCACATGAGCGGCTTGTCCGGCTGGACTTGCTTTAAGCTGTTAAAAGCTTCCTCTGTTCTCGAACCAAAGTTTACCGTTTCAAGAACACCCGGAATCATCCCGCCCTGCAGCATAAAATCTTCCGGGCCATCTGAGGTAAACAGCAGAACGTCCATTCCGCGCGAAATCATGCTTTCTTTGATATGCTCAAGATATTTTAGATCATTGCCATAGCTGCCGTACTCATTCTCAATTTGCATTGCAATAATTGGACCGCCGTTTGTACATAACAAAGGCTTCAGCATCGGCAGCAGCACATCATAATAAGCATCTACTTTTGATAAAAATAACTCGTCATTGCAGCGCAAGCGCATTCCATCCTCAGCAAGCAGCCAAGCCGGCATGCCGCCGAACTCCCACTCCGCACAAATGTATGGACTTGGACGTACAATGACATGCAATTCCAGCTCTGCTGCTATCTCGATAAACGCTACAATATCCGCCATACCCGTGAAACAGAACTTACCCTCCTGCGGCTCGTGCATATTCCATGCGACATACGTTTCAACTGTATTAAAACCGCAGGCTTTCAGCTTAAGCAATCGATCCTTCCAATACCCCGGAATAACACGGAAATAATGAATCGCCCCCGACAAAATCGTTATCGGTTTATCCTCATAAAGAAATTGATTACCTTGCACTCTGAATGATGCCATGTCATTTACTCCTCTGCTCATGAACTTGATGTATTTCACTTGCCATATCTACTTCGAACTTGCATGCTCGCCAATTAGACGGTTAATTTCCTCACGCTTGCGGATATACCATTCCGTCTCACGCGGATATGCTTTAAAGGATAGCTCCTGCGCTAAGCCATCTTCGAGCAAAGCAATTACCGCTTCTCGTGAGGTACTCCGCTCTAGAAGCTCAAGCGCTCGCAGATCCTGCAGTGCTTCTGTAAGCACCTCCAGCCTGATTGACTCAATCGGCCCTTCAGCACCTGGATATACGAGAAATGCATCCCCCGCTGGAAAACCGCCGCCTGCATCCGTCACTTGAAACGGATTAATCGGATACTTCGAGAACTGCGCATACCAGAAGTTGTAGCCCCAATGCAAGAAACCTGCAAGCTTCAGCTTGTACAGCTGCATGCCTAATACACGATTGCGCGAAGACGGCATATGGAGAAAGCGATTAGACACAAGCTTATATTGGGCGCAGCAATAATACGACCATAATCCCTCTACTCCGTGTTCAAGAAACGGCTGAATCGCATTGCTAGCCGGAATGGGATGCTTAATTAGACCACTTTCATAAAATTCATACTCTGAGAGTGCATCAATAATCGGAAATCCTTCCAAAATCGGTCCAATAAGCTCACTCGCTGCACGATAGGTGTCCATGTCCGCAAGGTTTGGCTCATCCGACAGATGGAAATAAACCCGCTTCTCTAAACCGTTTTCTTTTATAAATGACACTAACTCATGCAAAAATAACGTAAGAAATTCGGTGTACTCCGAATCCTTGGAATCCGTATCCCAGCCAAACAGCTGCTTCTCCTGACCATCGACTGTGGCGACTACCTTCGGTGCATGCTTGGCACCCCATTGTGTAAAGAGATGAGAGAACTCAAAATATTTCACGCCGCTGCGGTCACACAGTGTAACCCAGCGCTTTAATTTTTCAAAAGTAAATCGGTAATCATCCCCCACGCGTTCAACTTGAACGAGCTGTACGGTTGGGCGGTCTCCTCCTATTTCCGTGTCTAACGGAGGGGTAAACAAAGGGGTCAAAATCATATTCATTCCATGTTTCACAGCGGTTTGGATATATTGCTCAATCAAATGCCAATGGTACTCGCTAAATACGTCCGTCTTATAGTAGGTAGCCAAGCAATCAACATGGAACCATTCGGTATGGATAAGTGACTGCTCCGGCAGTGCTGCCGCAATTACCTCCAGCGTAAATGTTTCCTCGCCTACTTGCTCGCCGCTATCATTGATGAGATAAATACGAATATCAAATAAACCTGCTTTCGCATCCATCGGCACCTCGACAGTTATCCATAGAGAACGCCATTGGCTAGGATAACCGGTTAAACCACGGCTTGCATCAAATGGGATTAACGCATCTGGATACAAGCCGGGCGTGATTCTCAGCACATATTCATCCGCATCATGATAGCTCACCATATTGGCGGGTACCAGCTCTACCGTTCGTACGGTCAATGCTTGCTCAAGCTCGGATTCCACCCGAACCTGCAGCTGCCGCATAAGTACATCTGCCCGATATGCAACCTGGAACGAATAGGATTCACCAAGCAGTGCCGAGCCACTAGTTACCGCAGCTGCAAGCAGTTCTTCATCGGCAAATACTTTGATTAATGAACTGATACATCTCGTTTCCAGCTGCAAAGCTCCATTTAACTTTTCCACTTCATATTCCCCCTACATGATCTAATAAAAAAGATAAGCCCGGTAAACTCGACTGATCTATTCGAACTTACCGGGCTTATTTACTTACTTGCTTGCTAACGCTTTGTAAGAATCACTTGTTTCTTTCAGATGCTGCTGGAAGCTGGCGTCGGCTTTAAGCCCGCCAATAAACTTGTCCCAGTCCTCCATGCTTGCTTTGCGGATGACAACGTTTGTGTACATATCAACAAACTTCTTCTGCCAATCGCCGCCTTTTTCCATCCATACTTCAGTCGTTGGCAGCCCTGCAGCAGGATTCTTAATTGAAGATGCTGAGATGGTATCTACCAGCTGGCGGTTGTAATCTCTAACTTCTGCCGGCATGCCAGGTCCTTCAGCACGTTGATATTTGTTGAAATAACCGGAAATCCATTGTGCAGTCGTCGCTGTACCATATGCTTTTTTCTTGCCTTCATCGGTTTGAACAATTGAACCATCTTCCGATACGGTATAATCCTTGTCTTTAATACCATAGGTGACGAGATTGTAGCCTTCTTCAGTCGCCGTTTCGTTATAAACCTCAAGAATTTTCTTCAGCTTGTCTTCGCTAACCTTTTTGCTGACTAGGAACAATCCATAGTAGCCATATGCTTGTTCATTGTACTTTTTGCCGTCTGTGGCAGCTGGAATTTCATACGCCTTCAATTCTGCTTCAGGCTTAATTTTTTGCAGCTCTTGTCCGAAAATAAACGCTTCGTTAATATTGCCGAAGGAGATGCCCGCTTTGCCTTGAATCATCATTTCTTTCACTTGGCTTGGCTTCATTACTGGCAAGTCCGGCGTAATAAGACCATCGCCATACGCCTTGCTCCAGAATTCAAGCGCTTCTCTTGCTTCAGCTGTCAGCCAGTAAGGCTCAAGACTGCCTTCAGCCGTTTCCTTCCACGCTGTGCCTGCGCCAAACATCGTCATCATATAAGGGCTGACACTCGCTTGCACCATACCAAAGGTATCGTTTTTACCGYTGCCGTCCGGATCATTTTTTGTAAAAGCTTCTAACACTTTGTAGAGCTCATCCATCGTCGTTGGTGCTTTCAGCCCCACTTTATCAAGCCAATCTTGACGAATAATGAGAGATTCATGTCCATCCAATGGGCGAACACGCGGAATACCGTAGGATTTGCCCTTGAACTTAATGTTCTCAATGGCATTCTCCGGATAACCTGCTAGGTTCGGATAATCCTGCAAGAACGGAGTCAAATCCCAGAATGCACCCTGCTCAATTGCGGTTGAGAATGCAGGATCATTGATATCCTCGATAAGAATGACATCCGGCAAGCTCTTGGAAGCAAGCAAAGCATTCAGCTTCTCTTTATAGCTATTAATCGGATAAAAATCGATGCTCAGCTTTACATTTAGTTTTTCATCGAGCTGCTGGACACTTTCGAGATCACTGCTAGGAGATTCACCATAAGTCATCGTGCCGATATTAATATCAACCGGCTTTTGTTTACCCTCTTTATTGCCGGCCGATTTAGCTTCGCCACCATTCGAACAGCCAATTAAACTTGTCGTAAGAACGAGCGTCAAAAGCGTCATGCCAAAGCTTCTTTTTTTCATTTTTAAAACCCTCCCTTATTTGTAGTAAACCCCTATATAATGGTCGTTTGTCCGTTAACCTTTTACGGAACCAACCAGCATACCTTTTACAAAATACTTTTGCAGGAACGGATAAACCATAATGATAGGCAGAGACGCAACGACTACCGCCGCCATCTTGATCGTCTCTGGTGGGAGCATTTGCTCACTCTGCAGCATTGCAGCTACGGATGGGTCAGCTATATTGGTTGAAGCTTGAATCAGCATCATTTGCAGCACAACCTGCATCGGACGAAGTTCATCCGAGTTAATGTACAATACGCCGTTGAAGTACGTATTCCAGAAGCCTACTGCAAAGAATAGCCCGAACGCAGCGACTGCTGGCATCGAGATTGGAAACATAATTCGAAAGAAAACCCCAATATCATTGCATCCATCGATTTTCGCTGCTTCCTCCAGCTCCTCCGGCAATTCCTGATAGAAATTTCTCATCAAAAATACGTACCAAGCGCTCGTAATAGCCGGCAAAATCAACGCCCACACGGTATCGATTAGCCCCAAGCTTTCAACCAAAAGAAAGTTCGGAATCATACCCGGGTTGAACAGCATCGTCATTAGAATCGCAACGAGGAAAAACTTTTTACCGAAAAATCGTCTCCGCGACAAGGCATAAGCCAAAGCGCTTGTAACGATAATACCGATTGCCGAACCCACAACGGCCAAGAAGCCGCTGACCCCCAATGAACGCATAAACATTGGAGTCGATAAAATGTACTTATAGGAGGAAAGGCTCCACTTCTCTGGAATTATAATTAACGACTTTCTCAAATACTCCGAAGGATCTGTAAAGGAAACAACAATGACATACAGGAAAGGCAGCAGCGTGATGAGTCCAATTAGACCAAGCGCCGTATAAATAATGCCGTTTGTCACTTTATAACCGAGGGACTTATGCATTAGTAAAGGCCCTCCTCACCGAATTTTTTAGCTAAACGATTGGCTGTAACGACAAGGATAAGACCAACCACCGATTTAAATATGCCTACGACCGTCGCATAACTGAAACGACCATTTTGTATGCCTGTTCGGTATACATACGTATCAAATACATCAGCCACATGTGATACGGGAGAACTCATCATTAAGTAAATTTGTTCGAACCCTACCTCCATCACTTGTCCAAGCCGCAAAATGAGCAATACAATAATTGTGCTCTTTATGCAAGGCAGCGTAACATTCACAATTTGCTTCCAACGGTTTGCACCATCAATTTGCGCCGCCTCATACAAGTCTTGATTAATACCCGCAATGGCAGCGAGGAAAATAATTGTGCCCCAGCCTGCTTCTTTCCAAATGCTCTGTGCAGTCAACAAACCCCAGAAGTAATTCGGCTCGGTCAAGAAACCGATCGGCTTGCCGCCTAATTCGACAATAATCTTGTTAATAATACCATCGCTTTGTCCGAGGATTATAAAGCAAATCCCTGCAATAATGACCCAAGACAAAAAGTGCGGTAAATAAATAATCGTTTGAATCGTTTTCTTAAATGCCCGATTGTGAACCTCATTAATGAGAATAGCGAGAACAATGGGAATCGGGAAAAAGAAAACGATGTTCAGCAAGCTAATCGCCATGGTATTTCTAAATAAAAGCAGGAAGTCTGGATTCGTGAAAAACTCATTAAAATATTTGAATCCGACCCACTCGCTTTGCCAAAAGCCTAAGTATGGGGAGTAGTTTTTAAAGGCTAACGCCAGCCCCCATATGGGCAAGTACTTGAAAATTAGAAAGAAGAGAATACCCGGGAGCGCTAATACGTACAAATATTTTTCTCGGCCTAAAATGACTTTAAATTGAGACCACTTTGAATCTCTCGTTTTTTGCCACTTAGGGTCATGTCCTTGTGATAAACTTGCGTTCGCTAATTCAGGATTAGATTGCGGCAAGGGTTTCACCACCTCCAACAATTTTGTTTAAACTTGGCTGCTCATATGGTTTCATGTCTGCATCTTACAAGCCGAAGCTTCCGCCGGGCAATGACCAATTCTTATTCGCTCAGAACAACTGAGCAATAATTGAGAATCCCTTGCTGCTGCTGGGTTTGTGGCTGCTTCGAGTCTCATTAATTAATCTCTTTAACCCCTGCCAGATTATAAATTCGCACCCCATAAAATCAAAAAAAGGCTTGCAAGATGGAGAGGTTACAATTCTCTCACTCTTAGCAAAGCCTTTTTGAAATAAGCCTATTCGATTTTGTATAGCAATTTACTTGCGATGCATTTCTCGATATTGTCCCGGAGGCAATCCAACCTGCTTCTTAAATACACGAATGAAATTTTTAGGGTTGTAGCCTACCTGCTCTGCTATTTCATTTACCATCAAATCTGTTGCTTCCAGCAGCTCCTTAGCCTTCTCTACACGAACTTGTGTGAGGTACTCAATAAAGGAGATGTCCATCGTTCGCTTAAACAGCTTGCTTAAATATTGAGGAGTTAGATTGCAAATCTGTGCACACTGATCCAGAGAAATATCAAGATTATAATTTGCCGCAATGTAGTCTGTAACTCTTTCGATAAGCTGCTCATACTCTTGATTCCGCTTGCCGCTCACGGACATCATAATCGGCTCAAATATACGATCTATCAGCCACTCATTAATGGAATGAATTGTTGCACATGATCTCATATCGAAATTGAGCTCACTAGCGGTTCTTCCAAATAGCTGCTCCGGACTCATGTTCATTAAATAGACGGTTCGTAAAGTCGTAGACAACAATTGATCATACGACATCCTAATAAGCTCGGGATTATGCACTGCAGATTGCACTTTATTGGAAAAAGCATCAAGCAAACGCTTCGTTTCAGCGAGATCACCGACCTGCAATGAATCGATAAGATGGTTCTCGATCTCCGCTGGATAACGATACATCATTGAAACCGCAAGCCCTTTGCTCTCAATAATCTGATTGCCGCCATTAATCATCCTCGAATAAATAGCAAGCTGCGCCTCACGATATAAATCGGGCAGTTCCTCTACCTGCGAGGCTGCACGACTTAACCCAATCGTTGCTGGAGATTGCAGAAAATGAGTAATCTGCTGTCGTATTTTTTCAATGCCAGACTTCAGATGGTTTGACCATGCATTCATTTCTTCATTTTCTGTCCACAACCAAACCACAACTTGATCATTTAATCCATTAATGACCAAGCCTTCTAGCTGCTGCTGCTCCAGCAATTCTGTCGTCATATTTTTTATAATAAACAGAATTAAATCCTTATCCGACTCTTGAAACTTGCCTGCGTCCGATAGGTGATCATATGAAATAATAAAAACAGCTGCGCATTGTGTCTCTGGAATAGCATATCTGCGCAAAAGCTCATGCAAATGTTCACGTCGTTCATGGCTAAATTGCCCTTCCAATAGCCTTAAAGCAAACAACTCCCGAATAAGCGGAAACTGCTGATTGATTTGGCCTTCCAGCTGACTCGCCTTACTGTTAATTTCCTTCCACCGCTGCTGCACATAATTAAATTCGTCTGTCCCCATATCCGCTTGTTGATTATCACTAATATGAGAGACCAGCTTCCGAATCGGACTATATACCCTTTTCGTGCCGATCATCGCGAGCGCAATTCCCGCAGCAAGAACAACAAGCACGATGCCAATCGTTATACCCGCAATTTTTCTTGCGCTGCTGTAAAGCTCCGCTGTTGGAATCATATCCACAAACAGCAGCTTCTTGATTGGAGATACCATGGAAGTTACTAAGTACTCCCGGTCCTGCCATTGATATAAAAACTCTTGCTTGCCCTCATGTGCAACCGTTATCAACTCAAACAAATCTTTAGGCACTTCAGATCCATTCATATGGAATACGAGCTGGCCGCTTTCATCGATTACAAACATATGCTGGTTTTTGTATTTCACAAATTTTTTAGTTAGAGATTCAAACGCTTTATTATCGATAATGACTTGAATAATACCGATCGGATCTTTTGTATGTAAAGGAATTGTACTCGTTAAGGTAATACCAGAATCGTACACTTGACCGCCTTGGGAATAACCAGCCTGCCAAACTAATTGCTGATTGTTTTCCAGCAGCTTCTCATACTTTTCCCGTTCCACTGCCGACTCCATTTTTTTGCCACCATAAGTAGACGAAATCAAGTAATTCTCGTCCAATGTATATAGCGAAATATCCTTAACAAGTGGGTTTCCGTTCATAAAAGCCAACATGTTCTGATAGATACTCGAATAAAAACCGGAATAATTGGTACGTTTCATTTCCTTCAAGTCTGAAGTGAAGAACGAGCTCATCTCCAGCTGAATTAAGTTATTCTCTACTCTTTCAAGCCCATTATCGATGGTCTCTGAAGCGTAGCTTAAAACCTGAGTAATGTCTTGGCTGGCATTATCTTTAGCCGTTTTGGAAGTTAAAATATAGCTGGTGATTCCAAGGATAATGATAGGAATGATTGATGATAATAACGTAAAAACAATCATTTTGCGATAAAATGATGGATACTTCAGAAAGCTTTTACGATTAATTATTCGGTTACCTTCTATAAGCTTCATTCTGTCGACTCCTATGTTGATAGACTTTGCTCCTCAGCACAGCGTACAAATCATTTGAAATGAAGTCAATAATTATTAATGAATTTATCCAATTTACATGCTGCTGAACAAATGTCCACGCAAACAGCATAGTATTGCAATACTATAACTATAGAGATGCACTAGCGAAATAGAAGAATAAACGACTGTTGATTGTCAATGTCAAACCTTTACTAGCCTATTTGCATTGTCTATATGATTAAGAATAGGGTGGGTGATATCGTTATGCTCTATACAGCTCTTGGAGATTCTATTACCTATGGGGAGAATGCCTCCTCACTCGCAAAAGCATATCCCCAACTAGCCGTTTCCGCTTTAAATTCACGCTCCCGTTCCCGCAGGGCAACTGGATATGTATTAGCTCGTCCGGGCTGGACCAGTCATGATCTATTAAACGCAGTCATCTGGAAGGGTTCCTCAGCTATTAGCAAATCGGATGTTGTTTCTGTCTGGATTGGAGGGGTAGATTTAGCAAACGCTGCATTGTCTTCGATTAAGAACCAACAGCAAATAGCTATAAAACCGATCTTAACTCCCTACAGGCAAAATTTACGAGCCATTCTCGCTCATATAAAAAGCGTAAGCGACGCCCGTATTATTTGCTGCACGCAATATAATCCGTTTCCGAATAGTTCTCTAGCAGCAGCTGCTATCGACCAATTAAACTACACGACGATAGAGGTTGCCCAAAGCTATCATGCACAAATCGCTCCCGCTCATAGATGGTTTGAAGGAAAACAAGCCTCACTAATCTATGGCTATCGTAATGGCAGATTAGAAGATGCATTGAGCGGTACTCTGCCTATTCATCCCAATGATCGTGGTCATCAAGTGATCRCAAACGGATTAATCCCCTATCTTGCTTCTCGCAGTTAGTTTTAGAAATAAAAAAATGACACCTTCCCTCTAATGGGTTGGTGTCATTTTTTGAAATTCGTTTGAGATGCTCCTAAAGAACACCCACAACGACAAGCACCCAGCCAATCATAAATGAAAGACCGCCTAGCGGTGTAATTGGACCAAGAAACCGGGCTTTGGCAACACTCAGCACATATAGGCTACCTGAGAATAAAATAATGCCCGCTACCAAAAACCAGCCTCCGGTAACGATAAGCTGAACATCTGGATACTGTCCTACCAGCAGTCCAATTAATATCAGGCCTAATGCATGCGCAATATGGTACTGCACGCCTACCTCATATACCTTTAGCTTATCCGCTGTTATTTTACTTTTCAGCGCGTGTGCGCCGAACGCACCAATAGCAACCGCCAGCACCATCAAAATACTGCCGAGCATTACAAATGTTTGCATAGAAAACTCCCACCTCATCTTTCAAGTCGTACATTTAGCATATCATGATTGATCGAGGGAGGGAATTGCTCTCCTAGGTTTCATCCTATTAGACAACAGCACTCTATTTATTTTTCCTTACATAATAATTTCCGATTGATTTACTGTTGCCAGAGGAGTAATGTAGTTTGGTATAGCATCAGGAGGCATCTACGTGAAATTCTTTCAATCTACCGCCACAGAGTGGCAGGGCTGGTCCCGCAATATTCGTTTATTTTTTCTAGCAAACATGTTATATCAAATCGGTACGGGCATGTTCTCGGTACTCTACAATTTGTACATCCACGAGCTCGGTTACCCCGATGCCATGAGCGGAAAAATCGTCAGTATGCAATCACTCGCAACCGCGTTATGTTTCATTCCCATTGGCTTATTCGGCGATCGCGCCAGCCGCAAGCGTTTGCTCGTCATTGGCGCTCTTTGCAGCGGTGTGGTACTCGCTGGACGCTCCTTATTTGAAACAGAAAGCAGCTTACTTACAATGGCCGTTCTGACCGGCTTATTTGCTGCGATCTTTCAGGTGCTTGCCATTCCCTTTCTTGCTACAAACGTAGCTAAAGCGGATCGACTGCGCATTTTCAGTATTTTTTCAGCATTTGTACTCGCCTCGCAGGTCGGAGGCAGCCTGGGCGGAGGCGTCATTGCAGATATTATGCAGGCGGCAGGACTAAGTAAGCTGCTCTCTTTCAAGATCGTTTTACTTGCAGGCAGTATAGCGACAATTGCAGCATTTCTACCTTTGCAAGCCATTAGGGAATCTGCGCGCAGCCAGAAGGAAAGTGTTGAAGCAACTAGCGAGCAGCCTGCTTCGAACCAAACAGCTCATCCTAATAAAGAAATGTCATTTATTATTAAGTTCGCTTCCATACAGCTTTTGATTGGTATCGGATCGGGTCTTGTTGTTCCTTATTTGAATTTGTATTTCACCAATCGGTTCTCAATATCGCTTAGTGCGATGAGCTTATTGCTTTCATTAGGTCAAGTCATGACCATTATCTCTATGCTCATTGGCCCGTCGCTCGCCAATCGAGTTGGACAAGTGAAAGCGATCGTTATTTTTCAAACCTTATCGCTGCCATTCCTGCTATTAACAGGTTTTACAAACCTGTTACTCGTCGCTTCTATAAGCTTTCTATTCAGACAAGCGCTTATGAATGCGGCCAATCCGCTGCAATCGGCTATTTTGATCGACCGGGTTTCTGCAAAAAAGCAAAGCCTAGCCAACTCCTGTATGCAGACAGCTTTTATGCTTGGATGGGCTACGATGGGACCCATTCATTCTCATCTCATTGCTACCTATGGCTACTACTGGGGATACGCCATCACGTTCAGCATAACTGGAGCACTCTATGTCACGGCATCTATGCTATTTTTTATGTTATTTCGCGAGAAGCGGTCAACAGCGTTAAGATGAGCCAAGAAGTTTTTTGAACGATGCTTCCATATCTTCCTGACTGACTGATCCGATAATGTAATCAATAATTTCACCATCCGTATTCACAAAGCAAAGAGCTGGAAAACCGTCTCCGCCGTAATACTTGTATACATCACCCGTTTGATCCAGGAGGACTGGGTATTTGATCCCATGCTCCTCCACATAGCTCTTCACCTCTGAAAGCTCATCGCGGTTCGTAACATTAATCCCGTATATATTGATTTGATCCTTATATTTCTCATGCAAAGCAATCATCTTGGGAGCATCCTCATTACAGTAAGGGCACCATGATGTAAACAGCGACAAGACGGTTGGTTTCTCAGCGAAATCAACCTCCACTTCCTCCCCGCTGCGCAGTTCCGATAACTGAATACGGGAACTTTCATCTTTCAAATTTTTTACATAGTTAAATCCGAGATAGATCATCCATCCTACCGCTAAAATAAGTATCGTACCCGTTGCCGTTTTGGCTAGTCGGTTCATTTAGGCTCATTCCTCCCTCTATCCTTTTCAATCTTGTTTAAAAAAGAAAGAACAGCTGTTTTCATCTGGTTCAAACCGGGTTGCTCGATTGGAAAATGTCCCGCTCGTTCCATTTCCACCACTCTTCAGTCGGCATATTATGTTCTTTTATTTGCAGCTCATCTGGAAAAAACTTCTGATACTTCTTCCAGTGTAGATTGGTCTCATTATAGGTTAAGTGCTTAGCGTTAGCATTCAATGCTCTCTGATCTCCTATCGTCTATTTGAATATACGGTTATCAACGGGCTCCAACTTTGATTTTAGCACTTTTTAGCAGGATTGGTTCAAAATATAAACTAAAAATAAAGAAACCCGACTCTTGAGGTCGGGTTTCTTTTCTATTTTAGATCGTGTTTTTCCGATTCATTATCAAGCACACTTGTTCAACGTAAAAGACCCGAGAGACGAACACTTTTCTTGAAAAAAGTGTCTATCTCTCGGGTCGCAGTTCATTTAAGGCTAATCCATCAACCTACGATTACTTCAAGAAAAATGCTGCAATTTCTGCGATTTCCGCTCGCGTAATTGTATGTTTCGGACGAAGCGTTCCATCCTCGTAGCCTTTAATAACACCCGCTTTAACTAAAGCTGCCGCTGCTTCCTGTGCCCAGACTGAAATGTTACCTCCGTCTGCAAATTTTGGTTCAGCAGTGCCCGTAGCTGCTACAAGCTTATTCTTCATTCCTCTGTACAAAATAACGAATGCTTCTTCTCTTGTCATATTTTGATTCGGTCTAAACGTGCCGTCTTCAAAACCATTGATGATACCTGCATCAGACAATTCGGTCACATACTTCGTATACCACTTATCGGAGCCTACATCTGTGAACGACGGCGAATCACCGGTCGAAGGTTTAAGTCCCATCAATCTATAAATGACAGCTGCATACTCAGCCCTGCTCATACGGTTGTTCGGCTTGAATGTCCCGTCTGGATAGCCAGTAATAATCTGTTGCTCCGCAAGCTTCGCAATAGCTTCTTTCGCCCAATGCGATTTCGTATCTGTGAAGCTAGGTTTTTCAGCAGGCTCAGTAGGAACAGTAGGATCAGTCGGCTTCACTCCTGTTCCCCCATTACCGCCGTTGTTTCCACCCTCATTCCCGCCAGAAGGAACATCACCGGTCGCAAAACCCCAAATATCAGATAGTGTATAGCCACTGTTTGCATCTTCCGCCACTACATACCATTGATAATAATGGTCCGCGGATAGTTCTCCCCATACAGCTGATGCTTCGCTACCGCTTGCCACTTTCGTCGCCTGTCCAATCTTCTGATCGGTATAAACCTTAACTCCGAAATAATCTGTGGCTACTCGTTTTTCCATCGCTGTTAAATCAACATCCAAGTCAAATTCATCTTTCCCCGGGTATTCATTCGGATCATAATAATTATAATCATTCAAATAAGGGGAATACGTCTTCATATGCACCTGATTGTTCTGCAAGTCAAACTGCATTAGCCTAATATAGCCAAGTCCGCCTTTCTCCGCTCCTTGGTAATCGGCTAGCATTTGATATACTTTACGGTCTGGAACACCATCACCATTGTCGTCAATTTCGTCTACCAAAGTCTCAGCATCATGGTAATGGCCTGACAAGGTTGCAATCACATTCTTATTTGGAACAACGACACGTTCAAAAATTTTGTCTGCAATAGGAGCTCGATTATTGGATACAAGCATATACTCATGAAAAGCTAATATAGCTTTCCGATCCGGATGATCCCGCACCACTTGATTAATCCAATCGATCTGCTCATCATTAATATTCCAGCCCATATACACGATGATGAAATCTACGCCTCCAGCAGAAATTAAATCAAAGTGTCCACGATTGTTCTGATAGGACCCGCCATATGTTGGCTGGTTTTTAAAACGATCCTCGCCATAGTGCTTCCAATAATACGAGTAGTCTCCTGTTTGATGAGAGACGTCATGATTTCCAGCTAGTACACCGTAAGGAATGCCGGATTCATCAAGTACCTTCATGCTTTTATTCGCATTTTGCCATTGAAAATCTTGATCCGCCTTATCGACAATATCACCAGTATGGATCACATACTTGATGTTCATTGCCTCTTGCTGCTCGACAATCCATTCCACATTTTTCTGATAAATTTCTGGATAGCTTTCTGAATAGTATTGCGTATCAGACATCCAAATGAAAGAGAAGTCATAGCTGTCCTGCTTCACAGGCAGTTCATCCTGCACCATAACATTAATGGTTCCACCGTTATTGTACTCACCAGCTTTTACGGTTGCCCCTAAATCGAAGTCTTCTTCTCCTGCAACTTTATAATCGAGCAATGCCCAGCGGCTGTCCTTCATGCTCCAAGCGTATAAGCTTACCTTTCTGCCCTCCAATGAATTGCCTTTCCACTGAATATCGACACGATCAGTGGCCTTCACTGTCTTATCCAGTTGAATCGTGAAGCGATGATACGGGAAGCCGTCTACTGAATCATTTACAAGGTATTCGGCATCTGCCGCTTTAATCTTACTGTAGTCCGCCCCGTCCATAGCGCCATCGCCGTCTGGCTTAATTTGCTTCGGAGGCTCGATATCCGATACTCCTTTATAAGCCGCAAAGCCTGACTTACTGGTTGCGTCATAATTAAGACCTTTCATAAAAGTTAGGTTCATTAAATCTTCCGACGGGTCGCTTGCTTTGACTGTCAGCTTAACACTGTTGCTTCCAGACAGCATGTCCCCGTTTAGAGGTGAAACCAACTGCGGCTTATCTGGATTCTCATTAGGAACAATGAATCGAATCGTTTTCTCTGCCTTATTTCCGGCTTTGTCCGTTGCTTCAATAACGAATAGATGCTCTCCGCCAGTTAGCTTTCCGGATGCTGTCTCATAAGGCAATTCGATAACTGAACCATCAAGTGTGGCCTTAGTGGAAGCTAATCCTGCAAGTGCATCGGTTACATTCGCAGCAAGCTTAATCGTACCGCGATAAGTCTTGCCATCCTCCACGCTCGGTACAATAACCGGAGCCGTGTTATCGACAGTCACCTTAGCGCTAACCTCTTTGCTTCCATTTTTTACTGCAAGAGTATGAACACCGTCCGCCAGCGCTTTCGTATCCCAATCGGTTGCTTTTGCATGCATTTTGTCTGCTGTTAGCGGAAAATTAAATGCTATAAATCTTGGTTTCGTAATAGAAGAGTCTCCAATTTTAATGTCCTTGTTCTTATCTGAATAAGCTGGATCGTAAATGGTTGTGCCATCAGATAAGACGAGGCGAACATTTCTCACCTGGAAATCATCTCTGTTCTCCTCTGGACGATCATCGAAAGGCCCCGTCTTCGTTCCCGCTCGAATGGCAATCGCATTAACGCCTTCCTTCAGTCTTGCACTATCAATGGAATAACTTAACGTTTCATACGTGTTGATAGGATCCATAAAGGTATAAAGGATTTCATCGCCAACCGTTACTGCATTTTTAAAATAGTAATTCACCTCAGCCGCTTCGAATGCAAAGTATGCATCATTCTCTAGTGCCCGGTAAGAATTATCAAGTTGCTTTCCGTCAACCGTCAGTACAAGCGAATCCGCATCTGCACTCTCCGCTGTGCCTTTCAGTACATAAATGCCGGAAACCACATCGTCATTTTTCACATTCAAGCGAAGCTCGGAGCGATCAGGTCCGCCAGTTACAGCTACACGCTTTACGCTAGACTTGCTTGTATGCGTACCATCAGATGCTTCAAAATAATAGTCAACATACGTTTTAGCTATTAGATTCGGTGATGCCAGCATGTAATGGTACATCGTATCGCTATAATCTTGGTACAAATAATGCTTAGTGTACTCCGCATCCATGTTCGTCTTGAAATAGACGGAAACAGATTTGATATCACGATCGTCTTGCGCATCCGCAATTAATTCCAAATTGCTGGATTGGTCGATCGTTTCCACACCCGTTACATCTGTAATCGTTGGCGCAATCGTATCCTCTTGCACGTCGATTGGCTCAGCAGGTACTTGAGCGGGATCTACTTTGCCCGGTGTCGCATTTTCCACACCTGCATTATATTTTATTAATGTCGTTGATCCGTTTACAGGGTATTTGTAGAAAATGCCCTTGCCTGCTGCAACGTCCGTTTTATTAGAACCGTCATAATAAACAGAAGCGATTTCTTTATGTGTATTCGTACCAACTACTACGCCTCTCTTGCTTCCGTTTGCCATACCATCGCTGTAAATTTTGACGATATCTTTGTTCTCAACAAGCTGTGTTCCATATGATGCGTTAAAGTCTGCAACCGTCTGGTTTTTGTTCGCACCATTGATAACCCAAAATACCATCGTGCTTTGAGCCGGTATCCGAATATCCTCTCTGTCCGTTGGCCAAATAACATCTGCATCCGGTCCGGAATCCGGGTAACGATAATAAATTTTATAATCACTGAAATTAATTTCTTTATTCGTATTGTTATAAAGTTCAATAAATTCACCGTCATCACTTGAAAGACGATTAACACTATCCGGCACTAGCTCAGTTATGAGCAGCGGCGGCACTTTTGACGAATCAAAAGCAGGCAGTTCCTCAATACTAACTGTATAAGTAGAAGTCGTAACCGTATTGTCCTTGTCCTTCGCCTGAATATAGTACTGCAGCTCCGGCTCAACCATCGCCGATTTTCCGATCAAGCCTTCAAAGTTGAAGCCGCCGGCAGAAGAACTCATGCTAGAAGCCGTAAAAAACTGCTGCGAAATCGTTTTGTAAAAGAGTGTAGCCGTTACAAGATCATTTTTATCACCGTTTTGGCTCTCTTCATTTAGGATTTCAGCCGTAATTGCAAGATCATTTTTCACGCTTGCTGACATCACTGGAATATGATTAATAACCGGCGGAGCGTTAAAAGTAGGCAGCGTTATTTGCTCGGAAGTAATGCTGCCCGGTGTTGCTGGCAGTGTGCCTGCACCTTCCATCATGATCATTTCCGTTGACCCTAAAGGCAGTGGGGTTTTATAGAAAATCCCTTTATTCTCTTGGGTTTGAGCATCCGTCTGATAGGTTGCCTGAGAGATTAATGTCCCGGAAGCATCCTTAATAGCCAGTGATCTCGGTCCCGCGTTGGACATGCCTCCGCTAATAATATTGCCTGCACTATCTTTCACAGCCTCAAATCGGAACAAATCCGAATCTTCAATGAGGTCAGTGCTGTAGTTTCTGTTAAAATCAGCAGCAGTCTGACTGCCATTTTTAGCATTCATTACCCATAGAACGATGGCTTTGCCTGGAGGAATAAGTATGTCCTCTTTCGTGGAAAGCGGCCATGCTGTCGTTACTTTATCATTCACATAATAGATGCCATAATCTTTAAAATTAATCATTGCCTCTGRACTATTGTATACTTCTACAAATTCATAACCATCTGCTCCACCGACATTGGCACTATCCGGTACTAGCTCCGTAATCAACAGCTTTGGTGCCATCACCGTTAGACCTTCCATAGCTGCTGCAGATTCCGACATCGGAACTGTACCGAAAAGCAGACTGCATAGTAATAGCCATGCTACGGTTTTCTTGTTTCTTCTCCTCATTACACACCTCTTCTGTAAGATATTGTTATGTACAAAAGAGAATTGTATAGCTGAATTGTACGAGTTAAGTTAAAACCATATGAAGTTTGGGTAAATTGGGGTGATAAATTACTTTTATTTACATATATTGCCTTGATTATTTAATCGTCCATTAACAAATAAGCATTATACTAACTCTAATGCCTCGCACTATACAATAAATACAGAAATGGAAAGGATGCATGTCATGGGTATTCATACGTATTTTCAATCACTTAACGATCTCGAACGAATCATTCGTTGTCCAGGTAAATTCAAATTTGAAGAACACAGCGTATCCGCTCATTCATGGAAGGTTGTTCAATACGCCAAAACATTGGCAGATATTGAGGAAAGCAATGGCGTCACCATAGATTGGAAGAAGCTTTACGAAATTACTAGCAGCCATGATTATGGTGAGATTTTTATAGGAGATATTAAAACGCCTGTTAAGCATTACTCATTAGAACTGCGCGGCATGCTGCAGCAAGTAGAGGAAGGCATGATTGCTCTTTTTATAGAGGAGAATATTCCAGAGGAGCTTAAGCCTATTTTCCGCAGACAACTGCGCGAAGGCAAGGACGATTCCGTCGAAGGTCTCATTCTTGAAGTGGCCGATAAGCTTGATCAAGTTTACGAGGCGCTGACTGAATTGCAAAGAGGCAACACCGAGAAGGAATTTGTCGTTATGTATCGTGAAGCGCTCGTCAAAATCAAAAAAATAAAGCTGAATTGTGTAGATTATTTTCTAGCACATATTTTACCAGACATCGTTAAGGATAGCTCCAATTGCCCCGTCGATATCCAAAAGATCACAAGGGAAGCTTTAGAGCTGTAACTTTAGCTTTAGCTTTGACTTCAACTTCCGCTATTATCCTCATCGCAATATCCCCTTTTGTATGAAACCAGTCAGCAGTCGATGAATAGCTTTACTCTTCCATTATATGTTCAACTTCTATCCTCTTTTCAATCCTACCCGTTCTCCTTCCTGCTTTTTTACCTTCTCCGCGTGAAACGCTTTCCTCTGTTTTATTTTAGATTAGGATTTTGTCCTCAGGTGGTGTTCTACATGGAATAGGCGAACTGTGCTATGCCCAATCACAATTCGCCTTATGAGCTCAGTTCCCGTTAGCGATTGTTTTTTTTACTTCGTTTCGTTTCATAAGGGTTTTAATCGTAGCAGTAATACCAATCACATATGGTGTTGCAGGGATTGGTCCGATAAGCCGCTCATATTTTTCACCACTTATTACGAATGGTTCTTCTGTTAAATACAACATTTCAACAACCTCCTTCATAACCGGGGCAAATAATCCAATCAATGATAATCCCATTTTGCCAAGCGGTATGACTGGTTTTGACGTACCTGCTGCCCTCTGAGCAATCGCTACAAAATCACGCCCAGAAATCACACCCGATGCTGGAATATGCCAATTTTGTTCATAAGCACCCTCCCTCATGGCCAGCTCTACAATCATAATGGCGGCGTCCGGTAAATAGACAAACTCCCGAGCTACCTTCATTGTTCCAATAAATACGGCCGGCTTGCCAGCAGCAATTCCATCTAAAGTCGATCCCAAATAGGATGCTTGGTTAGCAGATGGGCCATAATAATCCGGTAGGCGAACAATTAATTTACGCGCCTTATTCCACCTTGGGCCAAATACCATTTGCTCGTACTGCAGCCTAATCTTTCCTTTCTTCGTGTGCGGATTCTTAGGGTGATCCTCTGTTGCGTGATCCACAGTTTTCCTGCCATAAGGATAAATACCATCCACCACCACTATCTTTGCACCAAGCTCATTCGCTGCTTCCATAACCGCTTCTCCCATCGGAATAAGCTTAGTATGCATGTCATTGTACGGCACATTTGCACAGTTGAAAATTACGTCATAGCCTTTGCAAGCTGCAATCAGCTCCTTTGTATTAAACACATCTCCCACTTTAAGCGACAAATGCTTAGGGTTGCCCAATTCCTCTGCAAGCTGGTTCAGCTTTTGATAAGAACGCCCGAATGCCGTTGTCTCTATTCCTCTCTTCAGAAGCTCATCTACAATCGGGGTTCCAGTACCGCCAGTAGCACCTAATACAATCGCTTTTTTCATTCTTCATCAATCTCCTTTTATTATGTTATTGATCAATCACTAACTACAAAGCTTTAAAAATCATACTTTCTGTACAACCAAAACTAAGAAGTGTTCTCCTGTTATACCAACAATTTATTCGTTTATTGATTGATCAATCACAAATTTGTATAAAGAGCCAAAAATCGGCTCTAATACATTAACTCCGGCAAGGATAGCGCCATCGAGACATTACACAGCATGCCTCTAGCCAAAAATATAACCGTTTTATCCTTCGGATTCTCAAGCCCAGCTTGCTGGAATGCATGTAACACTAACTGCTGCACTTCACGGTATCCATTTCGCATAACCTCGACAATCGCTTCGTCTTTTATCGTCTGAGCCTGCATTAACAGCAGCGTTTCATTCTGATACGATTTCATGACTTCTATATAAGCTTCAACAAGCTCCTTCTCAAGCTGATTAGGTCCCGCTGTCTCGATCACGCTGCGAAATGCATCTACGATTCGTGTCCATGAAACCTCCAAGGCTTCCTTCAATAGAATTTCCTTCGTTGCAAAAAAACGAAAAACATACGGCTGTGATATTTGAGCACGTTCAGCAACCTTTGCGGTTGTTGCGCGATAATATCCAATTTCAGCGAAAACTTCAATCGCAGCAGCAATAATATCTGTACGGCGATTAACGGACGCTGCTGTATTTTTTTCCATTGTATCTTCCACCTTTAAGTACTCACTTGTTGGTAATTGATCAATCACTAACTGAATTGATCATAACTTATCGTTTGAAGGAATGCAATAGCTTTTTAGCCGGGCTGAAATTTAAACACATGAGTTCAATCAATTGAAATCGAAAAAACGAAGACAACAGCTGCATATCCACAGTTATCTTCGTTTTTGAATATCCCATTATTGCTGTACCCTATTCCACAGGCAACCCACACTAACTACAGTCACTTACCAACTAACCATTCTGCTATTTCTTCAGTCTGGAGTAGGATCGCTATGGGGTCCCAGTACCATGACCGGTCGCTTCCCCATATGTACACCCTATCGTTCTTGACCGCATCAAGCGTATTCCATATCGGATCAGCCTTGAGATCTGCAAGGGTATGCGAATCGGAAGTCAGTATTATATAGTCCCCTACATATTTCGGCAATACCTCATTGGATATCGATGCCCAGCCCGGATCTTTCATTTCATCAACAACAGCAGCTGGCGGCTTGAAGCCAAATCCTCCGTAAACGGCTTGCCCACCCTTGCCAAAGTTTGCGCCTACCGCGGAAATGTTTTTATCCATTATTTCTAGAATGGAGAAGGTACTGTCAGCCGGAACGACCTGCAATACTTTTTGCTTGGCTTCGGCTATTCTTCGATCATAATCATTGAGCCACTTCTCTGCTTCCTGCTCCTTACCGAGCAGCTTGCCGAAATAGGTAATTTCCTCATGAACGGTTTTCAACGATGCATAAGGTATGATAACCGTAGGTGCGATTTTTGGCAGCTGTTCATTCATTTCAGCATAGGTATCGTCCATAATAATAAGGTCGGGTTCCATCTCCAAAATTTTCTCGATATTGCCGTTGCCCTCTCCTATATCTTCAACGCCCTTTAAAGCATCACCGAAATAAGGGTTTTTAATGTGATGGTTAGAAGTTCCGATAGGGACAACACCAAGCGCAATGAGGCTTCCTAAATATTCACCTGCTACGATTCGTTTCGGATGCGTAGGAACTTCTATATCTCCAGCAATTGTAGAGATGGTTTTGGTCTGGGATTCCTCAGCAGGGGGCGACGCTGTCGCCGTTGATGGATTAGTCGTCTCCGCTGTACTCTCTACCCCACAGGCACTCAATAATAAAATAAAACTTAATAGCAATCCCACCACCATGGACGGTCTCAATTGTTTAATCATTTGTATTTCTCCCTCTCCACTTCGTTGATAATGATTATCATTTAAATCAGTATAGCCGAGTAGATGGGGGGAGACAATGGACGATCTCATGCTTATGGAAGGATAATCTTCTACCTTGTGCTTGGAAGAGTACTTCAATTTATATTGTGTCGGTGACATGCCTTTATTTTTTTTGAACATTCTGCCTAAATAATAAGGGTCCTGATAACCAACACCGATAGCGATTTCTCTTAGCGTGGCATCGGTACTGAGCAGCAGCTCTGCTGCCTTATCGATGCGTACCTTGATCAAATAATCGATCGGACTGAGGCCTGTCCGGCTTTTGAAATAAGTAGACAAATGGGGAACACTGTAATTCAAAGTTTCAGATAAGGATTCCAAAGTAATGGACTCTGCATAACGTTCATGAATAATCGAAATGATTTGAGCTGCCAAATCGCGTTTTTCCGGTCGCACACCCTGTACCTGCATTTGAGTTAATAAATCATATACAAATTGATGGAGCAAAGCCCTCACACGCAATCTCCCCAGCGGTTCTGCCCTTCCCCATTCCTTATGCATGTCTGTCATGCTGCGATATAATGCTACCGGAAAAGCAGGCACAAAGCCGTATTGGGCATGAAAAGGTTGGGCGCGCTCTACCAGATCGATCATTTCCTGCCGAACAGGCGATGGAATACGTGCTTTATAATAAATCACATAATATTCAAACCCCTCGGCACCAGCGCGAATATTCAAAACTGATCCTTTGCCAGTATGAAATATTTTGAATCGTTTGGCATAGTGATCCACACCATTCAGACAAACTTGCGCACTTCCTTGAATAGACATCACAAATATGCTGGCAGGTACGGAGTAGGCAGATAACGATTCTTCGGCTTTCATATTGATGCGACGGACATCAAAAATGGTGCAAAAAGCATGATTCCATAACACCAAATGATCATGCAATTCCATTTTTAGAAACCTGCTTTCTCTATACGCGCTTAATGGGGTACGATATGATTATATATTATAAATGATATGTATTCTCACTAGTAAAATAATTCTATGTAATCCGTCACGGGGTGTGGTTATGGAATGGCATGAGACCATCACAATATGGAGCCAAACGCCGGTTAAAGTGCTTGATATTCGGCATTTGGCAATGAAGACAGGTGAGGAATTGCAAGCTTACCGCCTTCCAGCAAATGCTTTTATCTTCACTAACCAAGGTGAGGCTAAAATAAGTCTTGATGGAATGGCTATCGAATCCGCTAATTCCCAGCTGCTGCACGGCGGCAAAGGCGCTACGATGAATATCTGCTGTCTGAGCCGTCCTTTTGACTACTATCTTATTTTATATAAACCTATGCGCGGCTTATCTGCTCAATCTACGCAAAGACAAGCTGAGCAGCATGCTCCATTTGGGCAGCAATATACATTTAAAGCGAAACACCCCTTATCTCTGCTTGCTCTGCTAGAGTCTATGCAGCAGCATTGGAAGCTGAGTGAAGAGCTGGGCCGGCTGCAGGTGACAGGCCTCTTCTACCAATTTGTGCATGAGCAGTTCCGCCAGCTGCGTATCGCTGATACGGAAGCTGCCTCGCCTGATCTGGCTGTACAGATCGCTAATTATATTCATGCGCATTATCACGAAACGATCTCCATGGAGATGATCGCGAATCTATTTCATTACAGTACACACTACCTCTCCAGAGTGTTTAAACGAAAATATGGATGCAGCCCTATGGAGTATCTCGTTCAGACACGTATGAATCAGGCTAAGTTTTTGCTAAATGAAACAGAGGTGACCATTCGTGATATCGCCTACAGTGTCGGATATGCAGATATGTATTATTTTAGCCGCCTTTTCAAAAAGCAAACTGGCGAGACACCAGCTCAGTTCAAAATGCATAACCTCGGTTTAAAAAGTTCAGTTCGCACAAATTTTATGCCCGAATCGTTCATTGCTCCCTCCCTGGAAGAAGGTTATATTGTTAACAGTGATAATCATTATCAACAAGATACTTGGAGAGTGGATGAAATGAGTTTTGGTTTTAAGCCTTCTTTTGCTGTAACACTATTGTTTAGCCTATCGTTGCTGCTTGCTGCTTGTGGTGGTTCAGATTCAAATGTGCAACAGTCTACGGAGGGAAATAATAAGCAGCAAAGTAAAAGTACAGATACATTGCCGGCAGAGACTAGGGTTTATAAGGATGCATTAGGGCGAGAAGTGACTATCCCCGTTAAGCCGAGCAAGGCTGTCGTCATTACATATGGTGGTTATTTGCTGCCGCTAGGACTAGAGCCAGTTGGGGTCGATCAAGGTACACTTGAACAATATCCAGACACCATGACAGAGGCCGAAAGCATTGGTGATGGACTTGGTAATGCAGAGGCTATATCTGCCCTGCAACCAGACATCATTATACTGCCAGACTATCATAGCGCTGAAATCTACGAAACTTATCAGAAAATAGCTCCAACGGTTGCCGTAGCATGGGGCGGCGATCCAGATGTCATCAATACGCTCCGAGCGATGGGCGATGTCATGAACCGGAAGCCAGAGGCGGAAGCATGGATTTCTAAATTTGAGGAGAAGCTTGAGCGTATCCGAGATGAGATCAATATTAATATTAAAGAAGGTACAACCGCCATCACGTTCATTCTTTATAAGGGCGAGGTTCTATTGGGAGGCAAAGGCGGTACTTTGGGCAAGCTGATCTATGAGGATCTAGGCTTCCAAATGCCAGAGCAATTTGAGAAATTTGCAGACGGCGGCGCTGCGTTGTCGATGGAATCTTTGGCTGATCGGCCTGCAGACTATTTCTTCACACAAATGAAGGATGAAGAGCTGGAAGAGATGACAAAGCTATTCCAAGAGCCTCTCTATAAAGCCATTCCCGCAGTAAAAAATAATCGTGTCTTAAACATAACCCGTAATAAATGGAATTATGGTCCTGACCTCGTGGATGAAGCGGTAGATGCGTTAATCGCACAGGTAGAGCAGTCGCAGAAATAAGGTTGAACTATAGCTAGCTTAATCTAAAAAAGCCAACAACGACGCATGATTTGCGTCGGAGTTGGCTTTTTTTATTGAGTTAATTCAATTCAAACTTATAGGCTTGACGGTATTTGAGCGGTGAATGGCCGGTAATATCTTTGAAAATACGTCCAAAATGCGTCATGCTCTCAAAGCCGACCTTTTCAGCAATATCAGCTATTTTCAAAGTACTCCCCGTTAAGAGCTGGCGTGCCTCCTTGATTCGAACATTGTTCAAATACTCTGTGAAGGTGAAGCCTGTGTTCTCCCGAAACATTTTGCAAAAGTAAGAGGAGCTGATGAAAAATCTGCTGGATATGCCCTGAATCGTTTGGTTTTCATGATAATGCTGGTTCAAATAATCGACGATTTCGAAAATCTTTTTATTGATCGGATTGCTTCCGTCATGTTCAGCTGCAGGCAGCGTTGACGTCTTGCGGTAAAGGAAAATAAGCAGCTCGAACAGCAGTGTTTTTAAATAATATTCATAGCCGGGAGGCTGCTTAATAAATTCCGCAATCATTTTATCGAAAAGCTTCTCGATCATGCTTTGTTCTTGGCCGTTTAAGGGCATGAAATTTTTGCCGCTTGAAAAGCTGGATAGCACATGAAAGCTGTCATTGTAAGGAAACATATCCTCAAGGAATTCCTCTTGAAACAAGAGCGTAATCCGCTCAAATGATTCTCTGCTTGAATTGACCAGCTTATGAATCTCATTCACATTGATGATCAATAACGCGCCGCCAACCACCTGATAGCTTTTATCTTCGATAAAGTAGCTGATATCACCAGAGACGAGATAGAAGATTTCATAGCCATTATGATAATGACGTGATGGCATACTTGTGTCAGTTTTCCTCTCACGACTAATATCAAACTTCGCAGCTTCATAAAAATTAGACTCCATAAACGTTACACCACCATGTAAAGTAATGAGTTTATATTCAAAGTAATATACGTAGAAAAATGATAAATTAAATAAGATACGTGCTTATAATTCATATTATCATATGCTATATTGGTTAGCAATAAGGCATAACAACAGTGGGTGATGCATAGTAGAACATGCTTTTGGAATGAAATAACAATAATTCGAGTTAGTTTTATTAACATTTTGTAAAAGTGGGTTCAAAAAAACGAATACGGGGGTTGTCATGAAAAATCTAATAACGAAAAATCGTTTAGTGATGAGTGCACTTCTTTTGTTTTCCCTTTCTACCACATTGTCTGCTTGCGGCGGTGAAGCCGGATCAAAAAATAACAGCAACGGAGGGGTAAAGAACAACGGCAAGGATAAGGTTGAGATCGTTTGGGTAATGGCAGCAGACCCGGACAAAAAGGCATGGCAGGACGCGATGGTTTCGACCTTCGAAGAAAGCCATCCGAATGTAAAAGTGCGGCTTGAGAATATCCCGTACGATCAATTCGATCAAAAGCTGACTACCTTGATTGCCAGCGGCAATGCACCGGATGTTTGGAATCCCAATCAGGCGGATAGCGGATTTGCTACTTATATGAAGATGGGCGCATTGAAGGACCTTACTCCTTATATTGAGAAAGGGGCTCCCGAGCTCGATACAATGGACCCTAACCTGCTCGATATTTATAAAATCAACGGTAAAAATTACGGCGTTCCACTCGTAAGCAACGCTACTTATCTTTATTACAACAAGGACTTATTCGATGCTGCTGGCCTTTCTTACCCGACGACCGACTGGGATGATAAGTCTTGGAATTTCGATGCGATGCTCGAAACCGCACAAAAGCTGTCTCATGACGTAGGTGACGCTCGCAAGCAGGTTTTTGGTTTCTCCAGCGCATTAAGCGCAAATGCAATGACATGGCTATTCGGAGGAGATCTATTCAAGCCCGAAGCTTATACATCCGGCGTAATGGGTGAGCCTGATCTGATGAAGCCGATTAACGTCGAAGCACTGCAATTCAATGTGGATTTGATCAATAAATACAAAGTAGCGCCGGACGCAGAGACAGTAGCCGCATCCGCGCAGCTGGGCGATCCTTTCCTTACCGGTAAAGTCGGAATGTACATTTCCGGCGGCTGGGGACTTGGCTCCTACAAGCAAGCGGATTTCAAATGGGGCGTTGCGGCTGTTCCCTATCATGAAGGACGCAAGGTTACCCTTTATGTTGACCCTTGGAGCATCTCAGCAACAAGCAAGCATCCCGACGAGGCATGGGAATTTGTCCGGCATTTAGCTAATCCAGCTGAAGGCGGCGGCGCCTACCGTTACATGAATGAAGTAGGGAGAACGCCGGCAGACGCGAGCCTATTCAAGCTTTGGTATGACAAAATGGGTGCAGAAATCGGCATGGACCCTGAGGCATTCAAGCAGGTTCACGAAGGCTCGATCAAGTATGGCCGGGAAGCTGAAAACCATTTGATCGTCAAATTCAATACGGTTCTAGAAACGATGAACCAATCGCTCTATCTGGTATGGGGAGGCAAAAAGAGCATAGCCGACGGTTTGAAAGTGTTGAATGATAACCTCCTATCGTTGAATTTGAATTAATAGCAGCCAGAGCTTTAAGTAAATTTCAGCCGAGCGGTTGCCCTTCATTAGAAGGCATCCGCCGGCCCAACGGAGGTAGCCCATGAGAAAGCTTTCGCTGGCCATGAAGCGCGAGGAACGGTCGTTTTGGTTTTTTATAGCCCCTTGGTTTATCGGTTTTATATGCTTCACCGGGGGACCGATTCTCGTCTCGTTGCTGCTCAGCTTCACTGATTACAATGTCATCTCGTCCCCGACATTTGCAGGAACAAGCAATTACAGCATGCTGTTCGGAGACCGGCTGTTTTACAAGTCATTGTCCGTGACTCTCTATTACAGCGTTATGGCCGTACCGTTTACGATACTGACATCTTTGATTGTTGCCGTTCTGCTTAATCAAAAAATCAAGGGGCAATCGCTCCTACGCACGCTGTATTACGCACCAAGCATTATATCTGGTGTAGCCGTCTCCTTTTTGTGGTCATGGCTGCTTAACCCGCAGTTCGGTGTCGTGAACTCAGTCCTTTATGATTGGTTTGGCATTCAAGGACCAGGTTGGTTTACGAGCCCGGGTACGGTCGTTCCGTCCATGGTACTCATGCAATTGACGGCATCAGGCAGCACGATGGTGATCTTTCTTGCCGCGCTGCAATCGCTGCCGGCAGATCTGTTTGAAGCCGCATCTATGGAAGGGGCAAGCGGTTTCGCAAAGTTCCGTAAAATTACGATTCCGCTTATTTCACCTGTCATTTTATTCAATACCATTATTAGCATGATCGGATCGCTGCAAATCTTTACGGAAGCCTACGTTATCACGAAGGGAGGGCCGGACTGGAACTCCTATTTCTACGTGTATTATTTATTTGATACTGCATTCAAGCAGTTCCGGATGGGGTATGCCTCCGCTCAGGCCTGGATATTATTCCTGCTTATTTTCGCGCTGACTCTCGTATCGCTGTGGGGCTCCAAAAAATTCGTCCACTATGAATATGACTCGAAGTAAAGGAGGTTCCTTTATTATGAAGCGAAAAAAATCGTACAATCACGGCGATTTGCGTCTGATGGACAAAACAATCATCTATATCCTTCTATACGGAGGCGTTCTATTGTTCGCATTTCCTCTGTTTTGGATGCTCTCCACTTCGCTTAAGACCATCGGCGAAATTCATCGCGTTCCGATGACGTGGTTTCCAGCCCATTTGCAGTGGATCAATTTTAAGCAGATTTTCATCGATGCCCCTATGGCTCGTTTCCTATGGAACTCGGTGTGGTACTCAGCCGTGACGGTAGGTGCAGTCGTATTCTCCTCGTCGATGGCCGCCTTCGCTTTTGCAAGATTGCGGGCGCGCGGAAGTATGCTTTTATTCGGGCTTGTCCTCAGTACGATGATGATTCCGTCCCAAGTCACCTTGATTCCGCAATATTTGCTGTTTACAAAGCTGCACTGGACAGGCACGTATCTGCCGCTCGTGATCCCAGCTTTTACAGCAAGCTCCTTCACCATTTTTCTAATGCGCCAATTTTATTTGGGCATTACCAAAGAATTGGATGAAGCCGTCAAAATCGATGGAGGAAGCCATTTCACGATGTATTTCCGCATCCTAATTCCCCTCTCCATGCCTGCGTTTGCAACAGCGGCTATTTTGGAGCTGATATCGAGATGGAATGATCTATTCGGACCGCTCATTTATTTGAACGATATGACGAAATACCCGGTTTCACTCGGGCTCGCTAATTTTACAGCTGCATACGGGGCAACACCGTGGCATCTGTTGATGGCAGCTTCGCTGGTCGCGATTTTGCCGCTGCTGTTCATTTTCTTTTTTGCTCAAAAGTATTTCATTCAAGGAATCGTTGTATCCGGCTCTAAAGGCTAAATGTATCTAGTATTCATCACGCATTCATCGGAGGTACTACATGAAGTTTGACTATCATACGCATCATGAACGCTGCGGACACGCAGTTGGTTCGGTCAAGGAATATATCGAAGCAGCAATAGCACAGGGATTAGATATTATCGGCATCTCGGATCATACGCCATTTTTCGCAATTGCTGAAGATCGTCCTTCCTTAACTGGCAGCATGGCAAAAAGCGAGTTTCCAGCTTATATTAAAGAGGTCTTGGAGCTAAAGAAAGACTATGAAGAAAAAATAGAGGTGCTGCTCGGCATCGAAGCTGATTTTTTACCGGAACATCTGGATTTATACCGCTCGGTTATCGCTTCTTATCCTTTTGATTATGTTATTGGCTCTGTGCATGAATTCGCCGGTATCGGCATATACGATTCAGAGTATTGGGAAGGCTTGACTGCAGCACGTAAATTGGAAGTGAAAAATTTATTTTATGATTATATCGCTCAGTCCGCCAAGTGTGGATTATATGATATTTTAGGTCATGTCGATTCATTGAACCGCTACTTCTACGGTTATCCAGAGCTCCGCACAGAAGCTGCCGACGTCACGTTGAAAGCAATCGCTGCTAGCGACGTCGTCATCGAAATCAATTCTTCCGACAACAATTGGGTGCCGGATGGCTATTTCCTAGAACGCGCACTCCATTATGGGGTTAAGGTGACCTTCGGCTCCGATGCGCACCAGCCCGAACGTGTAGGCGAGCATTTCTCGGCCATCGGCAGCCATTTATATGAAATTGGGTATCGAGAATGGGCCATATTCCGCAAACGCGAACGGTTGATGGTTCCAATTAGTCGGTGATCGCCTTGGATAACCCGTGGGTTATTGACCATGCCACCATCCTAATCCGGTTGTCTCTAGCCGTATTTCTTGGCGGTCTCATCGGCTTCGAACGGGAGCAGCAAAATCATCCGGCTGGGCTCCGCACGCATATTCTGGTTTGCCTCGGCTCTTCGATGATCATGCTGCTGTCCATTTACGGCTTCGCTGAATTTGCGGGAGAGCCCAACGTACGGATTGACCCGGCGCGGCTAGCAACGGCTGTCATTACCGGCGTCGGCTTTCTCGGAGCCGGCACGATTCTATTCACAGGCAAGTCTATTACGGGACTGACAACAGCCGCTTCCTTATGGGTCGTCGCAGCCATTGGGCTGCAGATCGGTGCGGGCTTTTATTTCAGCGCAGCGGCAGGAACGATTCTTGTGTTCATCACATTATGGGTTTTCAATAAAGTGGAGCACCGTTTTCTAAAGAGCAAGAAGGTTAGAAAGCTTACCATTCAGGCGGAGACAGAAGAGGAACTGCTGGACATCGTCACCCAGAGGCTTGCCAGCCGCTCGATTATGACGCAAAAAATGATGCTGCAGCGGATACGTCCATCACTTGATATGCCGCTATGCTGGGAAGTAAAGCTTGATATCGTCGTTCCAAGAACCATGGAGCCGAAGGAAATCGTAGCCGAAATGAAACAAATCGGCGGAGTCGTTGCTGTCAGTTTTGAATAGAATAAATAGTTAAACACCCCCGGCGGTTATCGCCGGGGGTGTTTGTTCATATATGCACTGAAATGATGCGCTTACTAGTATATCAACTCTTTTAATTAGAGGGGCGTCTCCCCTCCTCATCGTGCAATTTACAAGCCTAACTTTTGCCCCTTCTCCAGCCGCAAAATTCTGCTCTCTCCCTCATTTGCCAGTTCTCTGAACTGACTAATGGTTTCACGCATACGAGGAAGCGCCTCCTGCTTATAGGTGCTAATTGAATCTAACGCCGACAGCACATCAACAAAAGCCTGTTTCATCGTGTCGACTGAAATATTTGTTTCAAGTGATTGCTTATGGATCGCTGCGCCTTGGTCTTTCAGCATTTTTGAAGTGCCGCTGATGAGAGTGTCCGTGGTTTGATTGAGAAGCTCAATCTTTTTTAGTACAATCCTTTGATTGTAGAGTGCGCTGGCCACTGTGACTGAAATTTTCAGGGCAGAAACGGTAACGTTCCTTGCTCTGTCTACCCCTCTCATAAGCTCCTTATTATTTCTCATGACAACTTCAATTGCCATAATCCCTTGTTGATTAACGACCAGCATTTGCTGCAAATCCATGAGACGCTGGCGCAAAGGAAACAAAACTTCCTCTGTGATGAACAGGATTTTGTCTTCAGATTCTTGACGCAGTTTAGCTGCTTCGATCTGCGATTCAATTTCCGAATCCATTAACACACCCAGTTGGATTTCCTTTTGAAGCTTTTTAGTGAGCTCCCTGAGAGCATGCTGCTCAATTTCCAAGGTTGTATTATCATTTTTCAATACCGTTTTTCCCTTATCCAAAGAAATTATGATGTCCGAAATGACAGCATCTGCTTTCTGGTACTTTACAAAATAACGCCGCAAAGGGTTAAACAACATGCCTAAAACGCCACTTTTCGCAAAATCTATGACGCTGGGATCTAGATCTTTTAACTGAAGATGCAGCTCCGCCAAACCCTTGGCTACCTGCCCGCCTTCATCCCCTGTTTTTGATAAGTTCCCTACAGAAACCTGCAAAAGAGCATTTTTCTCCGAGGATGACCGCATGGAGCTCATCCCGAAGCTATCGATGGATTGCAAGACCGCCCTCCGTTTCTCCAATGACTCGATATCCAATGCCAAAATCGTAGAAACATTATTTAAAGCCAGCTCCTTCAGCTGCGTTAATTCCTCTGGCTCGGGCTTAACCTGCTCCTCCATTGCTGATTTCAGTTTTTCCTCACTAATCACTTCCATAGAAAATGACATTGAAGCCCCTCCTCATTGATAATCCTTACATTTGAACGTTGAGCAAATTGCTGATTTTATAAACAACATCCTCTGTATCTGCGTTAATGCTGGCCGCCTCATTGATGCTCGAAATACTTTGAAGCGCCTTGATGTTCGCATTGTAACCTATCGTGTAGATCGGGATCTTGTACGTCTCAATCAGTCCTCTAATATCTTTAAGCGAATGCCCTTCATTCGTTTCCCCGTCGCTGAGCACAAAGATTAGCGGCTTCACATCCGGATTCAAGGCTATCTCATCCTGAAGCATTTTCATTGCCACCACAATACCGTCAAAAGTAGCTGTTCCTCCACTGGCTTGAAGGCTGTCTATGGCCCCAACGAACATCGACTGCTGATTCGTGTCATACTTCCCTATAGGAAGATTAATGGCCACATCACTGGAGTAAGAAACGAATCCAATACTGTTGTCCCGTCCCAAAAACTTTTGTCCTTTCAGCAGCGATTCCTTCAAACGGTTTAATGGCTCACCACCCATACTCCCTGATACGTCTGCTACAAACACAGCCGCAATCGGTTTACTCCCGTTCTTCTTCTCCTTCCACAGCTTCTGGGCAGCAGACAGAATACTGCCATCCACCGCTTCAAGCTCAGACTTATATTCATTGAGGCCATTAAAACCCTTTTGCTCCGCTAATTTCTGATATTTTTCTTGTTCCACAAAATCGGCAAACTTCTGAATAATGTCGAGCTTATCCTTTGGCAAATCACCTAAAGCATAAAGCGGGCTGTCATGCCTGACACCGAAAGGGGTGAACACATAACCCGCTTTGAAATCTGTTGCGTTCACAAAGGTTTGATACTCAAGAACAAAAGCATCAAGCATACCTGTCTTAGCTGCCTCACGCATTTGCAGCGTGGTAGAAGCAATAAAAGGTACATTTGCCTGGAACTTCTCAAAGCCTTGAACCGCTTTCTCCCCAAGCAGATTGGAGCTGTCAAAGGTTCCGAGGGCAGTCACCAGAAAGTTTAGCCCTGTAGAACTGGCAAATGGATCTGTATACCCCATAGCCAGCTCATTATCCGCGATAGCATCAGTTACTGTTTTTAAATTCAGAGAACCGTATTTATCGACCAGCTCATCATATTTCGCCTTCGTTGCTACAATGCCAGTAACATTGCCAACAAGACGCTTAGAGACCAGCACAGCTTGGATGCCATCCACTTTCACCATTTCTCCCCACAGCTCGTTGGAAGGAGTAAAAGCATCCGGTATATATTTGCCTGATCTGATATAATCGGTAGCAGTTCCCGAAGCAATATTGCGGATCATGACCGAAACCGGCTTTCCATTTACCGTCGTATTGGATTTATTGAATTCTTCAGCCACCTCGTTTAACCAGCCATCAACACCCGTTCCTGATTTCTCTGTGGATGAGAAAATCTCTACAAAGCTGTCCGTTGTATTCGTTACTGAAACCGGAAACTTCGAAATATCGGGTAAGGAATCACCAATTGACGCGGGATCGAGATCGATTTGACCCTTGATTGGCTCTATCGTTTTCACAGACACATCTTTATATAATTTATCAAGCTTTTTTGCTGCATCTTCCGTCGTGATCTGCGTCTTTGTTTTACCTAAATTTGAAGTTAAGCTAATGCCTAAATAAACAAGCAAAAAAACAGACACTGCAATAGCTCCTATCACTACAAAAGCTTTCCCCTTACCTGCCATATCCGTCTCCCTCTCCATGCTTATATAATTTAGTCTGCTTGATTAATATATCGATTTCCTTCATGCATGACATTTCCTCAACATCTCTGTAGTCGGTACTGTTTAACAGCGATATTTCCAATAATAATTTATCTAGCTTAAGCAAAATTTCTTCATTCGCACGAAGATAACCCGTCACGTAGGATAAGTACTCCTTGTATAAATTTGTTTTTTCCTGTACTAGCTTGTTAGATAGCCCCGCGGGTTGTTGTTGGCCTGTGAAGTTGGCGTATCCAGAGGCATTGAATACACTAAGCTTATTGAGAATACCTCTAATATTAAGATAGAACAGCTTCTCAACCTCATAAATAACCGAATCGAACTTCTTATAGCTTAATTCCGTCTGATCAAATCGCTGGCTCAGAACCTCGGTCAAGGCGGTCTTCTTCTTATCTATGCGTTCCAGCTGATCCAAAGCAAGAGCCATATCATTTTTAAGATCTTTTGCATGTCGATACGGTTGAAGCGCTGCAATATAATCCTCACGCGTTGTAATGTTTTTTACAGGCAGCGCAACTGGCGGTTTAAAAAGCAAACTATAACTCCCATATAACATAACAAGAAGGCTTACAACCAATAACGTTACGCCTGAAGCCGTTTCAAGTACACTTTCACCTCCTATATCCACACCTAGAAGCCCAGGTGACAACACAACAATATTCAGAATCGCAACACCGCCAATAAGCCCAAACAGCTTCAAAAATCTCCCGTTATCCAACGTTCACACTTCCCCTGCTATTACAGTAACTTACTCCAATTCAACTTTTTAAGAAGCATCGTTATCAACACAGCTACATCGTTAAAATATAGATATTAAACTCCTTATGCTTAATTTTATCAGAGAATAACCGAACAAGCTCCTAAATCTTACTAATTTATCCGTTTGAATTTATAAATGGAAAAAAGAGATGCCTGAAGGTCTCTTTGTTATTGGATTTATAAGTAGGAGAAAGTTAAATTCTTTTTGCCCGAACCCACAATGATCTGCTGCCTAGAGGCATTAGAAAGCTGAAGCTGTAATACCTGTTTAAAGTGACTTACGAGGGTATTAAGTGATGTAATCAACCTATTCATTAAAAATTAAAATGGCTGCTTAATAAGTGAAAAAGCAAAAACCCCGACCTCTTATGGTCGGGGTTTCACATTGTGGAAGCGAACTGCGCCAAAGTACAACGACAATTCGCCTCAGCGCAATGATTTGATTGCTGTGAGTAGTATGATTCCTTATATTCATTGCTTCCAAATCACTCTTTATGAAATGCGCAGCGCCTGTCTTCTCATCCACATCGTCGCGACCCACTTTTCACCTTTAATCACCGGTGTACCTGCATGCAAGGTGAAATCATTTATTTCATTATTGTTATAAAAATATTCAAAGTAAACAGCCATGCCTTTGTTAGGAAAAACTGAAATATTAAGCAGAGGGAACGCCGTTTCTCCGCCTTCCTCCACATCATTCAAATACATTATAAGCGTACTAATTCGATTGTTAGCACTTGCTCGATTTGTTTCTGCGAAAAAATCATAATGTGGCTGATACTCTTGGCCAGGGGTATATAGCAAAACTTGCAAGCCGTCGCCATGCTCAATGGGAATATTCATAATTTGAGAGAATCTTTTTTCGATTTTTGTAATCGTCTCATTCTCCTCACAAAATACTCCACTGCTCGTTCTAATTTGGTTCTCTGCACGATCTCCACTTATTTTTGAACGCTGCAATTGTTCCCTAGAATGTCTAATTAGCTCATCGCATTCCTCATCGCTAAGCACATTTCCTAGTACGACAACCAATGGCTCCTCATACTTGGCAAGAATACGAATCTCTCGATCTTCTGTCTTAATTGTATTTCCAGCATGATCAAATATCGTCCGCTCTTTTTCCGTCGTATCCCCTATCATTCTTACACAGCCCCTATGGTATGACATTCACCACAAAATACCATACCATACATTTCAAGTATTTACTTTAAAAAATCAGAAAAATCGAAACAATCAAACGGTCACCCCGCTATGGTTGCGCAGGTATATACATATTTTGTATCTCCTGTACTCCGGGCACGAACCCGAGATTAAAATAAACAGATTCTGCATCATTACCTTCCATCACATACAATCGTAGAATTGAATATTTATTTTTCAGCATACTCAGCGCTCTTTGCAGCATAAGTGTAGCCAGCCCTCTTCCTCTATGAGCAGGTATTACACCGATACTATATACTGCTGCCATGTTATCTTGTAGACAAAGACGACAATTGGCAATGAGCTGACCAGAGTTCTTATCATAGATTAGTGTTGAAGCCTGAACTAATATGTCATTCGAATAATTAGGATCTTCATTTGGAATAAAATCTTCTAAAGAAAACTTTTTTCTCCTTACTGCTTCAAATCCGCCTTTAAAGCTTTCATAGTCACAATGAGCAATGTCATCTTCATTGATGAATCGCTTAGCTCCCATCTCGTTTTCTTCAATTTGGGGACTTTTAATAATTAGATTATCATCCCAGATCACTTCGAAATGATCTGTAGGACGCTGCATCCAACGGCATCTGAATTCATCCGCCCAGAAGCCTGCCCTCGCAAATAATTGAACTTGATCTGGAAGAACCTCAAAAGTCTTAATTGGCTGCGTTCTGTCAGACCAATGCATTACTATTTTTTTAAGCAGCTTCAATATCTTGAATGCATCATTAAAAGGAGGAATAAAAAACAAATGGTAGATTACGTTGGGCGCCATTCTTACACCACCGATTTTATTCTCTCCCTTATAAATCCAAAATGAATTTCTTCGCGATGCTGCATAGCTTTCTTCTCTAAAAAAACCATTATATTGCATATTATAATATACAGAACAATACAATCCCCATTCTTCTGGCTCCGCCTTCCGAATAGAATATTCCTTCGATAAATCATAACTAATGGTATCCATAGACCAATTGTTTAATTGCATACTCCATACCTCCTTGTAAATTCTCAAAATAATAGAATGAAAACACGAATTACTGCCGTTTGATATCTCTCCACAAGACATCCGAGAACGAAAAAAAGACCACAGATGAACATAGCTTCATCTGCAGCCTCTAATCTCCTAAGCGATCCCTATTCACAGGAATGAATTTCATTATACCTGATATAAGAATACAATTACCGCGCACATAAGTCGCGTTAGAGTAAGGGCGTATGATATTGCTATTGTTCTTAATGTACGAGTTCAGCCAAATAGCAGGTATGCAGATCATAACTGCGATCACCTCCAATTAAGCCAAACCTCATATATTCAGTTATTTTTTCAACTGATTAAGAACAACAATAATCACGACACCATTCACTCCTATCGCATGCTTATTTGCCTATATTACCAACGAGAATGCCTATTTTCAATTTACTAAATAATTATAAAAGATTTCTACCTGTATTTTATCCTACAGATAGCAAAAACTTAATGACCTATAATCTGCCTAGTGCTTCTGCCTTTCTATTTTACCAGCTATAATTTGTGGGGGATAAGATTGCATTACAACATATTCACTATTATCATTCGTTTTGGGAGTTACATTAACTGATTCACCTATTTCCAGCTCGTTGTAGAGCAGAGTATCCTCAACAATATAATTAATTAATTCAATATCATTCTTTTTAAATGTTTCAAAATCCATACTTTCTGCATCTTTCCAAGAGATGTCCTTCGCTACTAAGATTTTTTGCTCTTCTTTTGCAATAATGTAATTCCCCTTTTTGTCGTCTGACGAGGAACTGCAACCAGCAAATACACATACGAAAATTAATAAGGCTACTCCTAATACTAACTTTTTCAACATTTTCACCCCTATTCAGTATAACCTTTAGACGAAAATGCAATTGATATGTTACGAACGAATACAATTTTTAGCTTTTGTTTCGGCTGATTTATCAATACTTCATCATATTTCATACTTAATCACTATTGCCACTCGGTTCAACATTCATGTTGTATCCCTTTTAAACCACCATGATGATTCACTATTTCTTCTAGTCCTTCGACCGTCTCTCCGAAAAAAATTTGCTCGCTTTCGATTTCAAAACGGAATCAACCCATTTCGTAGTAACTTATTTCAGTTAGCCTGCTAGTAAGCTTCATATAAAATGAGAGCAGGTTCCGCAGCGCCTGCTCATTAATATGTTCTATTCAACTAGCGTTACCCACCCTCGTAATAAAAAAATCATTTAAAGGCTAAGTTCTTTCTCTTAACATTGTATCTTTAACATCTACCAAGCTGATGCGTTCATTCTGGCAATCTCATCGGTTAGTCCCAGTATGGTCATTTCTTCTACCATTACTTTTTCGACTTCCTCGCTATGAAAGCCCTTTGCGTTAAATGTACGTATCAATGCTAGTTTGCCAGCATAGGTAGCCCGCTTTAAATAACCCTGTAATTCTTCAGCTTCCAAATCATCATCCACCAGAAGTGTTTCGTGTTGCTGACCTTTATCTCCAGGATGTACATTGGTTACCCCTAGTCCATCAGGAGTAGCGACAACGATTCGTTTTTCCCTCGCTGCTTTCACTCGATCAAGGTATGTATATGGATGATCGATTTTTGGTAGGTTTAGCGCATCTACCAGTCTGGACATGACCTTACGGCGATTTGCTTGATCTTCCTCGGTTGGTGCCCATTCATATTGCGCTTCTTCTTCCTCTTGTAAGTAGTTTTGGTAGGCCTCATCACTTTCAAACGACATATATATAAAAGTACTGTCAATAGCAATTACGCTCAAAAACTCCCTAATATTGTTGGCAATGACTTCTCCAGCTTCATCCCCACCCATTGGAGAAACTCTTACAATAGGGGCATTATTTAAATCCGGGACAGATCCAAATTCCGTTAAGAAGCCGTAGTGTTCGCCATCTCCACCCGTCCACCCAAACGAAATGATATCCCAAGGAGTATTCCCATACTCGCTCTGGTAATAACCGCCGTAAAAGCCGAGCTCGTCCCATAACGACAGTCCTTCTTCTTCAAGTTCCTTATCCAAGGAGTACAGGTCGCTGAATATATCCAGATCAGAATATTTTCCGTAATTGATCTGCTCACTTTCTTCTGCACTCATTGTATTCTCTGCTACAGTTTCTTGCTTCGCTTGCCATGCGAGCAATTCCTCCCTGTCTTCATCTGTGACCTCGCCAGGGTTTGGAGATGTCGTAATCATAACTTTACCTGTCCCAGCATTAAAAACAATTTCTGAATCTGTTAAACCACTTAATCGTTTGGAGTGAATATAAATATGCCCATCAACTAGTCGAAGCGTATCTTCCCACTCATCATGCATATAGGTCGTACCACTTCCATTTAATGTTTTGTAAGAGATAGCTAATGATCCATCTTTTTCTTGATTATAAGTCCAACCCATGGCAGTAAGTACCGAATCAAGAGGAAGATACAATCTTCGTCCCTCTATAAAAGGTTTGTTAGTAATAAGAATTTCATTCCCATCAACGTAAATATCCACTTGCTTTCCTGCCTTCTGTATATTCTCAGGGGGATTGGGTCTATCGCCACATCCACTCAGTATGCCCACGATTATGTTAAGGACAACTACCACTAATACTAGTTTCTTGACCGTCATTTCTTCTGTTCGCACATACTAATCCCCTTAGAAACGATCTCTTTTTCTATATTTTCGTCAGATAGTTAGATTATTCTGCCTGTTAGCTTAATCGTAAATTTTTCTGAGATGAGAGCTATATTGCGCTTCCTCAAAAGTCATAATAGGGATCTCATCAAGCCAATTAACTTTTGAACCAATTCCTTCGCATCCCAGAAGCATATCTTCCCTTGTACTCATATCAATACCAAGTTTCTTCCAGATAATGTACCCATCCGCTTTAATTACATTTGCAACAATTACTGTACACGTTAAATCGCAATCATCTGGGCACATTAGTACTGGCAAAACAACCTCTTTGCTTACTGAATTGAACCTTTCTTTAATACATTCTTTCTCTTTCAAATCGTAGACCCATTCAATAATTGTTGGGACCATGCCTAGAAGGTTATTTGAAGGATAGTAATTATGAAGCAATAAATCCAGAGGAGTACCATCAATGACAATAGTGTGATGTTCAACTTTACAATACTCACTCTTCATCGTTACGACTTCAATTTTATTTACCAGTTCCATTGTTTAGACACCTCACTTTGAACAATTACCACAAAATAATACACTACGATTTGCTCCGCTAACCTATCCGTTAGTTCAAACGACCTCCTATTTTAAAATCGCAGATGGGATAGGCGGTGCAAACTCATATCACCAGCCACGAGTATATCTCTTGTTTTTAAACCCCGATTCAAAACATGCAACGTTAAATAATTCGCTTTGGTGACTTCAATATCCTTCCAGTTAAAATGCTATCTCCTCCAATATAAATCTCCAATAGTGTAACGGTAGATTGAATTATTCGACATGTATTACGACTTACCAACCAATGTATGAGTTTTTAAATTTATTATATACGTTGACACGTATATACACTTAAGTATATATTGAATGCATGAACACAAACACTATGCAATTAACATTACTTACACTCGCCGAGCCGAACCGCTTTAACATTGTTGAGTTATTAAAAAAAGCACCACGATCGGTGAGCGAGATCGTCCAAGCGCTCAATATCGGTCAACCGCAAGTGTCTCGCCATCTACGAATTTTGAGCGAGGCTGGGTTGGTGCGCTCCCGCAACAAGGCACAACAGCGAATATATAGCCTCGAAGCAAAGCCCTTTCAGGATCTGGATGCGTGGTTTGACTCATTTAGTATCCTTTGGGAAGAGCGTCTCGATCATTTTGAGGATTATATGCTCGACTACAAAAAAAAGGAGGATTAATGCTAGCCTTTTATCTCAAGCGTTATCGCAGCAATGTTCGAAATCACCAAACCATTTGGAATAATCGATTTGACGCACTAGAAAATGATCTAAAAAGGATGAATGAAGATGCGATCAAAAACAAAAATCCATAAAAACCGGGAACTTCGTGAGCTTACCATCGAACGGATATTAGCATTGCCTCCCAAGCTTGCTTGGGAGGGTTGGACAAAACCGGAACATATTACGCGTTGGTGGGGTCCTAAATTATGGACAACCACCGTCTTTGAAATGGATGTAAGACCCGGCGGTATTTGGCGTTATAGTCTCAAATTAGATGACATTATCGGGGAAGAGGCTTTCTGCAAAGCTGTTTACCAAGAGGTTACTGAACCCTTTACACTAGTATATACCGACTCGTTTACCGACAAAGACTGGAATGTCGTAGAGAACAGCGAGATGCTAACGACTGTTCAATTCGAGCAAACAACAAATGGCACAAAGCTTAGTATTGTCACACGATTCGCAAGTGCCGAGGAATTGGAAAATGCCGAAGCAATGGGTATGATTGAAGGCTTCAATGATGCATTTGACCGACTTGAAGAATACTTAGAAACGTCGACGGGAGGAATTATGGATACAGTTACTTCAAAGGATGGAACAAAGATCGCATATGAAAAGCTAGGAAATGGACCTGCCGTTATCCTAATATCACCGGCCGTGGCCGACCATAGCGATGCAGCCCAGCTTGCCCAGCTGCTTGCAACTCATTACACCGTTTACAACTATGATCGCCGTGGTCGCGGTCAAAGCTCTGATGTCTCGCCTTATTCCGTCCAACGCGAAGTCGAGGATATTGAGGCTCTAATCCATAAGGCCGGCGGCAGTGCTTGCCTGTTTGGAAGCTCGTCCGGCGCTGTGTTAGCCCTTGAAGCAGCGAGTCGATTAGGAGACCAGGTGTCGAAGCTGTATCTTTACGAACCGCCGTTCATTATTAATGACAGCCGTAAACCCTTGCCTACAGAATATGTTCACCATTTGAACACGCTAAACCAAGCAGGCAGACGCAGCGAAGCGGTCGAATACTTCATGTCGGAGGCTCTCGGTATTCCAGAAGAATATATTGGCTACATGAAAGCCGATCCTTCTTGGCAGGCGATGGAAAGCACGTCTCACACAATCGCCTATGATGGCATGATTATGGGTGACACGCAATCCGGCAAACCGCTTCCAACCGACCGATGGAAAGTAAATGTTCCCACGTTAATTATGACAGGCGAGAACAGCGAACCGCTCTTTCACGAGTCAGCCAAAGCACTTACCGAACTGCTGCCTTTTGTTGAATCCCAAACGCTGCCCGGACAGGATCATTCGGCAGTCGTGATGGCTCCGAGCATTCTAGTGAAGACGATTGTCGATTATGACATCGTCCGAGAAGAAAAATGACGAGATTATTGCCATTAGAGAATACGAAATCAGCTAAACCACTATTGATTGCAAAACCTATATCCGCGATGTCATCTAATGCCGCACGATTTTCTATTGTCTCTGGATTACTCTTCGTCTTGATCCTGGGTTGCCTACACCTCTTAGAGCCTGAATTCGATCCGACTTGGCGTTTTATCAGCGAGTACGCATTAGGTAACTTCGGCTGGATGATGCATTTTGCATTTATATTGCTCGCTGTAAGTCTCATAAGCGCCGGAATTGCAATCTTCTCACAAATTCGTAGCGTCTTGGGATATATCGGGCTCGTTATCCTTGGACTAAGTGTCTCAGGTATCTTAATAGCAGGCATTTTTGTGACCGACCCTATATCGGTGAGTCCGGATGCTGCAACGTTCAGCGGTAAAATGCATGCCATTGGCGCCACGCTCGACTATTCGCCTGTCGCCGCTCTCTTAATCAGCTTTGCATTGGTACGCAATGAAGCTTGGAGGCCCATTCGCGGACGACTGTTAACCACCAGCGGAATTATGTTTGTTTTAATGGCGCTATTTATAATTCAAATTCCGCAAGATGGACAGTTCACTCCTGACGTGCTTGCAGGTTTATTCGGACGATTCTTAATCGTATCCTACCTTGGGTGGCTTTTGGTCGTCGGGCTTCACGTGCTCAAGCTTCGCAAGCAGAGCTTATAAAAACAGATTTGCCCTACTAGCATGAACAGAAAAATCAAAAAATCCGACCACACGAGGTCGGATTTTTTCATGGTATTGGTGGCGAACCATGGCTGTGCAAAGCCATAATTCGCCGAAGTGTGCTGCTCAAACTGTTTGATGAGTGGAATGAACAGTGGCACGTCCTCCTCACAGGCACAGCCTTACTCTTTTACCGCGCCCAGCATAATACCGGAAACAAAGTACTTTTGCAGGAAAGGATATACGATCAGCATTGGTACCATAGCTATAAAAACCTTGGCCGCATTTAGCGTTCGATTAGACAGCTCGGACAGCTTCTTATATTGTTCAGGAGTCAGATTGGTGCCAACTGGAATGTTTACGACCAGCTGCTGGATATAGGTTTGAAGCGGATATTTAGCCGCAGTGTTCATTAGCACTAACCCGTTGAAAAACTCGTTCCAATGATAAACGCTAAGGAACAACGCTACTGCAGCAAGTACAGGAAAGGAGCATGGAATATATACCCGAAACAGCACTGACCAAGGACCAGCACCGTCGACTACCGCCGCCTCATTCAGCTCCTTCGGCAAATTGCGGAAGAAGTTCATAATCAGGATCACGTCGAATACCGGCACTCCTCCGCCAAGTACTAACGCCCAAATCGAATCGATCAAATGATAGTTTTGAATAGTGAGATACCACGGAATCAAGCCCCCGTTAAACAGCATGCAAAAGACAAGAATCCACATAAAGGTATTGCGCATTTTAAAATCCCTCTTAGGCCTTGCCAGTGGGTAAGCCATTAATACCGTCATCAGCAAGGCAAAACCTGTACCGAGCACGGTGCGCTGAATGGAAATCCAGAACGCGTTAAAGAAGAGGGCGTCATTAATAATTTCCTTATACGGCGTCAAGGAGAAGCCAATGGGATAAAGCGTAACCAAGCCTGCATTAGCAGCGGATTTTTCGGAAATCGATACACAGAAGGTGTACCAAAGCGGGTAAATACAGCTAATAAGCAAAAGGCCGAGGACGACGATATTGGCAATTTCAAACGTCCGTGAGCCTAACGTTGTATTTCTGACCAATGCAGCGCCCTCCCTCAGAATACCGTGTAATCGGCATAGCGATACGCCAGACGATAGGATATGAATATCAGCACAAAGCTAATGACCGACTTGAACAAACCTGCCGCCGTCGCGAGCGAGAATTGAAGATTTTGCAAACCCAGTCGGTACACCCATGTATCCAAAATATCTCCAGTTGAATACACAAGCGGGTTATAAAGGTTATACACTTGATCGAATCCGGCGTTCAGCACGTTGCCTAGACTTAAGACGCCCAGCAAGACAACCGTGGTTGACAGTGCAGGCAGCGTGACGTGCCTAATCAACTGCCAGCGATTGGCACCGTCAATGGCGGCCGCCTCATATAGATTGAGATTAATGCCTGTTAACGCCGCAAGATATATAATTGCGTTAAAGCCAAATTCCTTCCACACATCAGTACCGATGATGAGCTGCCGGAAAATCCCCGCATCCGCCATAAATAGTTTAGGATCGAAGCCGAACATTCCAAAAACCGTATTAACAACGCCATAATAGCCAAAAATTCCGATTACAATCGTTGACATAATAACCCACGATAGAAAGTGCGGCAGGTAAACGACAGTCTGCACCAGCTTTTTGTAGCGCATGCTGCGAAGCTCGTTCAGCAATATGGCAAAGATGAGCGGAATGAGCAGATTAAGCACGATTTTGCCGATTGCGATGATAAAGGTATTAACAATAACCGTCTTGCTGTCATTAAGCTGAAACATATACTTGAAGTTTTCGAGCCCCACCCACTCGGATTTAAGCAGCCCCGCTCCCGGATTGAAATCCTGAAAGGCCATCAGAATTCCAAACATAGGCACAATACTGAACATCACAAGCCAGACCATACCCGGCAACAGCATCAAATAATAGTGTTTCTGATGGCCTAATTTTCTCACTAAGGCTAGCCTCCCGTCTCCCTATCAGGATAACAAAGCTTGCAAAAGGCACTTAAAACCGACAGCGCCTTCTGCAAGAGTATGCTCGGTTACTTCTTCAAAAGCTCGGCGACTTCCGCTGTGATCTCATCTCCGCCTTGAGACTTCCAGTCCTTCACGAATTTATCGAAAGAGTCGATGGACGCTTGGCCAAGGATGATTTTCATAACGGTCTCATCCTCCATCTTCTTCAGGTTAGCCCATTTCGTTTCCATCGTTGAAGTTTGGTTATAGGTAACGCTAAAGATCTTTTTATCAATTGGAATTGTTGTGAACGGACGATCACCAATCATGATGGAGTACAAGCGCTGGAAGTCTCCGAAGTTAGCTGTACTGAAGTTGCTGACATTTAGATCGTCGTACGGAGGCTTAATGACGTCTTTTACCTTTTTCGCATCCGCATACATCAGCTTGTACAAGCTGTTCGGCTTATTATAATCCTCTGGATTGGTCTCGCCTTTCAGTACTTTCAGAAGCTCTGCATACTCATATTCCGTCTCATTGGCCGCGGCCATAACGTTGCGAAGCGGATACCAAGCTACATTAACCGACAAATTAAAGGTCGCTTCATCACGTACAAGCGCATTATTCATGATCATAATGGCTTTGACGACATCCGGTTTGGCATTTTTGCTAATAACAGTGTAGGTGCTGCCCGTCGTTTTCATATGCACATTCCATTTGTTATCGTCAGAATAGACCGGATAGGCCTGCCAGTTAGCCGTCGGATCGTTTTTGAAGGAGTCCCCGTTGCCATAGCCGCCATTCCACCATGGACCGAAGAAAATCCCCGCCTGATTGGCATTAATCGGATCCCCTACGTTGTCACGGGTACCTACTTCAGGATCAATAAGCCCTTTTTTGTACCAGTCAGCCAGCAAAGCCAACGTTTTTTTCGTATTGTCTGTCGTCGTTCCGTATGTTACCGATCCGTCGCCATTGTCAAGCCAGTAGCCCGGATACGCATCCATCGCGCCAAAAATCGGATCAAATCCTCCCATATTGTTAGAGGAGACGAGGAAGGTAGAATAAGGGAACGTATTTTTGGAAGGACCGGCAATACCAATCATTTTGTCCCCGCCTAGCTTGCTATCAACAAACGCTTTCGCCGTCTTTTCGACATCGGACACCGTCTTCGGCACCGGCAGCTGCAGCTTATCAAGCCAGTCCTTGCGAATCCATAAGACATGAACGCCGTCGGTATCCACCGTAATGTTCGGGAGCGAAACCATCTTGCCCTTGTAGCTGGCATTTTCCAATGCACGGCCATCAGTGCTTGCCATAATATCCTTCACCTGTGAAGACTGATATTGCTGGAAGATGTCGGTGATATCATACAACAGTCCCGAGCTTGCCGCTTTGGTCATGAAGGAGCGGTCGTCGACGACCATACCATCCGGCAGCTTACCCGATGCGATCGTCAAGCTGACCTTCTGCTTAAAATCGTTGCCGGTGGCCGCAGTCCAATCCACAATCACATTGATGTTGTACTTTTCCTTAAGGTAGCGCGTGTACTGGTTGTTGCTTACACTGTCGCCTTCCGGCAGCGTTTTGTCTGTCGGATCCACCACCATGCCGATGTGGACATCAACAGGGTTCGGAAATTTGGAGAAGGCCAGGTCATCTCCCGATAGTGCTGGGCTTGCAGAGTTTGAGTCTGGATTTGAAGACGCTTTCAAATTATTCGATGAATTGTTGGAAGAAGAGCATGCTGTCAAACTCAGAGCAAGTAATACGACGGAAAGCATCAATGCCATATTCTTTTTCATCTAATCCCTCCTCAAAAGAATGGCCAAGCAATTCTTACTTCGTAAGCAACTGCTTAGTTTCTTGCCTTCTCATTGTACATTGGAAGTTAGGAAAAAAAGTCAGACAGATGTGCCGTGTTTTGCGCCAGATACAAGGCCAAGGTAGATATTTGTTCGATCCGTTGTAGTCATTCCTCCCCCTTGTGGAACTGGGCCCGAAATTCGGAGGGTAAAAGACGGGTCTGTTCATGGAACAGCTGGGAGAAATATTTGGAATCGTTATAGCCTACGGCATGAGCAACCCAGGCGATCGACTGATTGGTTTCGCACAGCAGACGCTCTGCCGCTCTTATCCGCTCTTGTCTTAAGTATTCATTAAACGTTGAACCCGTCAGCTTCTTAAAGCATTGGCTAAAATAACTTCGGCTCATGTGCACATGATCAGCGACGTCCTCGGCATGCAGCGTATTTGAAGCCTTCTCGCAAATAAATAACACAGCCTTTAGGATGCTGGTTGTCGTATTGGTAAAATCGGAGGATGAAGCAACCTGCGCATAAACACGTTTCCTGTAATCGCGCATCCATTCAACCGCAGACCGGACATCGTCGGCATCAGACCGGAGCTCTGCAGCGAGTAGAATTACGGGCTCAATTTGTGACAGCACACGCATAAATAACCCTTCCAGACGGCGAAAAGAAACCTTAGCTTCTATGGTCTGTTTACATAACCGCTGAAAAACTGATTCATTATAGAGCCAGTAGTGTGAGCGCCACTCCTGCTCCAGCCTGCACCACTCTTCTTCCTCCAGGTTTTGCTCAGGGCCATGCGTAGGCGCTGGTTGCGCAGGAGTCTTGGCAGAAAGAGGTTTCATTTCTCCTGTCATTTTCTGCTGGATTCGTTTCAATATTTGCTCATCATCCTCTGATTCCAGGCGTACCTTGGAAATATAATCGAGCACACCCATGCGATAAGCCGTTTGCACAATCTCAAACTCTTCGTGAAAAGATAAAATGACGGAACGCAGATCCGGAAATCTTTGCCGTGTGACTTGAAGCAGCTCCATACCTGACATGACAGGCATCGAGAGATCTACGAATATGAGGTCCACCTCATAACTTTCCATAAACTCCAGCGCCTTCGCGCCGTTCGCCGCTTCTCCTACAACAACCATATCGTGATTGGACCAAGGCATAATCGAAATCAAACCTTTGCGCGCTAGCTTGTCATCGTCAACAATTAATACACGAATCAAATCGCTCTCTCCTTTCTATGATGGAGAAAAGGAAGGGTTAAAGTAACCGTTGTGCCTTGATTTGGAGTACTTTCTATACTCATACGAGCTTTATAGCCATAAGATGATTCCAGCATAGACCTGACATAACGAAGTCCAATTCCCCAACCCGTCTGCTGCTGATCCGGCGTGTCGCGCTGCAGCAAAGCAAGCGTCTCATGGCTGAGCCCTTTGCCATCATCACGGATTATAATGCGCACCATCTGTGCCTTTTCATCAGCCGAAATGTTGATCTCCAGCTTGCCGTTATCATCAAGGCCATGACAGACGGCATTTTCCACAATGGGCTGCAGAATGAACCTCGCGACAGGACTATCGAGATAAACCCCTTCCGCAATATTCAGATTCACCTCAAAATCATGCCTCATCTGCTGCAATTCCAGATAGGTTCGCATGACCTCTATTTCCGATCTGAAGGTAGCCGTATCCTCTGATTTACCCAAGTTATAGTTCAGCAAAAAAATTAACGATGAAACAAACTTCTCAATCTCCGCCTGCTTATGCATAACCGCCAGCCACCGTACCGAATTGAGCGTATTCATCAGAAAATGCGGGTTGATTTGATAGGCTAGCTTCTCTATCTCCAGCTGATGACGGCGCTTTTCCTTTTTCTCCACATCCATAATCAGCTGCTGAATTTGTCGCTTCATAATATTGAATTGATCGAGTAGCCGGTCGAATTCATCGATCCCCGTATGATATTGGCTGGTACCCATATATCCCTTGCCAAACGTCCTCATTTCCTTCTCGATTAGTCGAAATGGCTTGTTAATGATCCTCCGCAATAATAGTGTGAGCATAAACATCATTAGAAGAGCAATGGCGAGAATCCAGTACATATGATTTTTCCACGTATAGAGCTCGTGATTGTAAAAGGAGACAGGAAGCAGCAGCGTGATGCCATAACCGTAATCACCTGTCATTCGGTTCCATACATAACCGCCCGTCACTCCCGATTGCCCGCTTAGACTGAGACGCTGGCCAGCACTAAAAGCAGTTGAATTGCTGCTATAAGTCACCAAGCCCGCCGTATCGGTGAAAACAAGCATATAGGGCATACTCAAGCTTTCTGTAAGCGAATTCATAACGGTGGAGATATCCGACTTGGCTTCAACATAAACAACTAATTTCGTTCCATCTGAAAATTCAACCTCCCTTGTCACCGACATAACCAGATCATCGCTGAATCGGCATAGGGATTTATGCGGGGATTGGTATTTCAGTTCTCCTGTACCAGCAACACTCGGCAAAGACTGCAGCGTAAAATCACCGCGCAGCGGCAAATTCGAATAAGAAGCATTTCCGCTTGCGGGATTATAATACATCACCAGCTCCATAGCCGGATTCGAAAAAGTAATTAATCCAATATTGTAGGCGATATCGCGTGAGAGAAGACGCTGACTATACGTGTCCGCGGTGGAGATATACGTCGCCATCAGGTTGCCAACCGTACCTTCCGGTGTCATCTGCTGTGTAACTTGTAGCAAGTTACTGTACATCTGATTCAACTTTGTCGTTTGCTGGTATAGATCAAAAGCCATAGAGGTCTTGATTTTATCGCGCTGCATCGTGTAGATCGCATTATAGGAAACAGACGCCATTAAGATGGCATATCCTACAAATCCAACGGTCAGAAACACCATGATTCGTTTGCGAAGAGAGGTGAAAACAAACCGATTGCGCAGCATAGACACGAAGCTTATTTTCCTACTTGTAGACTTCATAGAGCGATTACCGTCCACCTCCATCACCTCACAACAAGTATGAATCAATATTCGCTGTTTTACAGGTTTATCCTTCCTTGTAGGGAGAGCGCTGTGTTGCACAGACACATAGCGATCTGAGAAAAAGCAAAAACCCACAACCTGCTGAGGTTGTGGGTTTGCATGGTGGAGGTAAACTGCGATTTTGCAAATCACAATTCGCCGTCGTATATCTCTACAATATGCCTACAACGATCCACTCACAAGCCGCCCTTGGTACCATACCGCTTGACGCGCCGCTCTTCGCGCTACCGCTTCAGCCGTGCAGCTTGCGTGCAACAGTACAAAACTCGCGTCGTCTCCGATCTTAGGCCACACCTGCTGACCTTTTGAATCAAGTGGCGTTATCCCCCCAGTAATGAAACTGATGGCTTGAGATAGTGATAATTCATCGTTATACCCATACAATTCTGCGAATCGCCCTGCTTTATCTAATTGATCTCCATTCCCGAAGGGAGACCAGTGATCTGTAAGGCTATCCGTTGCCAATTTTACCGCTACTCCATTTTTAGTTAACATCGGGAGCGGCATCGTCATCTTGCCAATCGGAACCGTCGAAGCAACGGACATGCCAAGCGATCCCATCCGTTTAGCAACTTCCTCCGCCTCTTGTGGCTGCGCACCTGCAAACCAGAACGCATGACTAACCGTTACTTTTCCTTGCAAACCAGCCTCTTCGGTCAGATCAACTAAACGCATCAGAGCTTGCTTGCCCGCTTCGTTCCTATCATGTAAGTGAATATCGATACCAGCATTATTCAAAACCGCTAATTCTACAATGGTCTGCAGTGACTTCTCTATATTTCCATCCACTGAGAATGGATCTACTCCACCAACATGAGTTGCTCCCTCTGCCAAAGATTGCTTTACGAGTTGAACAGAATCCGATAGCAGAAGCCCATGCTGAGGGAAAGCGACAATTTCCGATGAAATTTTACCTGAAAATGTATCTAGCGCCTGCTTAGTCGCCTCTAACCGTTGCAGTCCACTGGTAGGCTCGATATTACAATGGGTACGAACATGAGTAGCCCCATATCCCTGTATAAGAGTTAAGATGCTTTCGGCTTGTTGTCTTGCCGTTGGAAGGAGCTTAGGCAATAATACTTTCTCTTCCTCAATCCTCTCGAAGATGCTTGATACAGGCTTTACCGCTTTCCACGGTCCATCGAAATACGTTTTATCCAAATGAATATGAGCCTCTTCGAACGAAGGCAGCATCAATAACTCTTTACAATCATATTTAACAGTTTCACTTTGAATATCCCGTTCTGTTCCTATAATTTCAGCAATAGTACCGTTCTCAATTCGTATATGACAAATTTTCGTTTTCGTACCAGAGACCTGCCCATCTTCCATATCATAACCCTGTTCTAATCTTACATTCGTTAACCAATAAGAAGCGTTCAACCGATCATCTCCTGTCTTTACCCCTATTATAATCGTGTCCTCTTTATTCCCAATCTACTTCTATGGTATCACTAACCACTATTTTACGATAATTTCAATAGCGTTAGCATCCCCGCTTAGCTTGCAATTGAAACTCCAATACATATATTATGGCCGCATCGCATTTGAGTAAAGTGAATAGGGAGAAAGAATTTGCAGTTATGAATTGCGAAGCTCATATCAAAATTAACAAAATACAGCTGCGATGTTTTATTTATGTATGTAAAAAAAACCATCCTCATGCGGATGGTGTTAATGATGGCGGAGACGAGGGGAATGGATACCTCTTATATTCAATTTCACCCAAACGACTGAGTGAAAAAAAAGGCTCTACCTTAACAGGTGGAGCCCTCTAGTTTTTTATGTAATTAAATTATGCCGAGATTCTTCTGCCTTCACTATCCGTAAACTTTCCTACAATAATCATAATTAGGTCAATCAGCAACCAAATTCCCAATCCACCTAAAGTGATAATTTGTAAGATAGCTGTGCCTATTTTCCCGACATAAAACCGATGTATGGAAAATCCTCCCAAGAAAAAACAAAATAGTAATGCAGCTACAAATGATTTAGGACTTTTATCCATGATACATTCCTCCAAATTATTATATAATACCCTCCTATTCTATCGACAGAAAACCCATCAAATGTTAATTTTTTTAGTTGATGAGGTTCCTATAAATTTTAGGGGTCCTTTGATGCGTTCAAAGAATTGCGCAAAGTGATTTTATTGATGTAAATATGATTGGTCTGCAGCTATGGAAAGCCAATGAAAAAGAGAATAATTTTCCATAAAACAAAGCAATTCTTTATCATTCTTTCAGTCAGTAATTTAACGAGATCTGTGTCGAATTAAATTAACTCAACATAAAAAGAGCTGTCGAGACTTTCTCGACAGCCTGAGCCTGCCATACGGCAGGCTTTTTGTATGAAAGCACTATGCATTTATTATTTTAAAGCTTCCAATATTGCTTTTAGGTCCGCATTGGTTTGAAGCGTGTGTAAAATAATCGTTAATGCTTCAGCGCGGGATGATGGTTTGTTTGGCGCAAATTGTCCATTACCCGCTCCGTTAATAATTCCTGCCGCTGCTGCTTGCTTGATTTGCTCTTTGTTCCAAGCTCCATCAATATCTGTGAAAGCAGGCACTGAAGCTGTGTTTACAGCTTTAAGATCAATGATTTTAGAAATAATGGAAATAATTTCTGCACGGCTGATTTCTTTGTTTGGTTTAAATGTGCCATCTTCGTACCCTGAGATAATGCCGCTTTCAGTTAAAGCAGCAATTGATGCTGAAGCCCAGTGGTCGGAAACGTCACTTAGCTTATTTTTATCACCCATCGCAGAGAGGTCAAATACCTTTGCAATAATGGTAGCAAATTCGGCGCGGGTAATACTTGCGTTAGGTTGGAAGGAACCATCCTCATATCCGTTTACAATCCCCAATTTCACGAAAATATGAACGGTTGCCCCAGCCCAGTGAGATTTTGTGTCTTTGAACTCAACATCAGTAGGATTAGCTTTCGCTTCCTCTACTTTCTTGTTTAAGCTGGATATCACTTTTTCCACTTGAATCACATTTTGATCAAATTTCACTTCAGGCGTTGCTGTCGGTTTTGGTTCAGGTGTTTTTTCAGGCTTTGTTGTTGGCGCTGGAGTAGGTGTCGGATTACCATGATCGCCACCGCTGCCAGAGCTTACTTTAACCTCAACTATTTTTGTTCCAAAAACGGTACTGCCGTCAGCAGCCGTTGCTTTAACGGTAACCGTTCCTGCTGAAACACCCGTCAATACTCCGCTTTTGCTAATTGTCGCTGTGCCTGTTGCGTTTTCAACAGACCACTCGATTGATTTGTCCGTCGCATTAGTAGGAGCAACGGTCGCGTCAACGGTTAACGTCTGACCAACCAGCACGCTGGAATCACCTGTTAACGTAATCGAAGCAACAGGGACTTGGACTGCCGTAATCGTAAGGATCGTGCTGCCTACAACTCCGCTTTCATCGGCAGCTGTTGCTTGGACTGTTACTGTACCTGGATTGCCGGCAGTAAGCTCACCCGTTGTTTTATCAATAACAGCCGTACCTGTTCCATCTATTACGGACCAAGCGACCGCTTTGTTTGTTGCGTTGCTAGGAGCAGCCACAGCATTCATTTGCAGCTTCTTACCTGATTCGATTGT
>NZ_JBFTPT010000021.1:0-92067 GCF_056398625.1 Paenibacillus sp. 01T431 | reverse complement strand
AACGAACTCAGAAGACGCTACTAGGCAGGAAAATGCGTTTTCTGAACGCTAACGAACTCCAGAGGCGTTATTGCTCAAAATGATGTCCAAATGTGAGGTAACTTAGGTAAATAGCGAGTGTGGGGTTCGTTAGAGAATAAAACGAGCCTAATTTGATCAAATAGCACCTGTGGAGTTCGTTAGAATGTGTCGAGGTAGGAGCTAGGTTGCGTGATTAGTCTACCAATTCCTAACGAACCCAGTAGACGCTATTGGGCAGAAAATTGTGTTTTCTGAACGCTAACGAACTCCAGAGGCGTTATTGCTCAAAATGATGTCCAAATGTGAGGTAACTTAGGTAAATAGCGAGTGTGGGATTCGTTAGAAAATAAAACAAGCCTAATTTGATCAAATAGCGCCTATGGGGTTCGTTAGAACATGTAGGAGGAGGGATGAGTGAGTAGGCTGACCAGTTGCGTTTTTTATACGGTGATTGAAACTCATTCCATACTATTAATAAACTCCGTAATAATGTCTACCGTCTTTCTTCAAAAGCCCCCGTTCCACTATTTGCGGAGAGGGGGCTTCGTTACAATTGTTATTCGGTTAGTCAACTAGGCAACAACGCCGCGTTTGGTATCAAATGCTTCGTATTGCTTCTCTACGATGATGTTCTTGAGAATTTGTACAGTTTGCCAAACATCTGCATAGGTCGTGTAGAGAGCAACTGGTGCAAGGCGCACGACGTTCGGAGAACGGTAGTCGGGGATGACATGATTTTGCTTCAGAGCTTTGCATATTCGAATCGCCTCATCGTGCTCCAAGCTGATATGGCCGCCGCGGCGGTCATCCTCTTGTGGATTTGCAAGCACATAACCAAGACCCGGCAGCTCATGATTAATTAACTCAACCATGTAGCGTGATATATGCAGTGACTTCTCGCGAATTTGTTCGATCGAAGTCATTTCAAAAATTTCCAATGCTCCAATGAGCGGTGCGATGCTGAATATATGCGGCGTTCCGATTTGGTAAGCGCCTGCAGTGTGCTCGACTGTTAAATTGTGCTCCATATCGAATTGCTTGCTTTTATTAGAGCTGTACCAACCCGTTAAACCAGGAACACGGCCAAAATGCTTCTTGTTCACATAAAGAGAGGCAACGCCGCCCGGTCCGCCATTCAAATATTTATAATTGCACCACAGCGCAAAATCCACGTCCCAATCACTGAAATAATGAGGAATAGAGCCTACCGAATGACAGCCATCAAACCCAATTATAATACCACGAGCATGTGCTTCTGCTGTTAGACGTTTAATATCTAGTAATTGTCCGCTTCTATATAGAACGGTAGGAAGCAGTATAACAGAGATCTCCTCGGACATTGCTGCGATAATATCCTCTTCTTCAATCATCCGGCCATCACGGCTGGCTACACGAACCAGATGTGTCTCGGGATCATACCCTTTTAGGCGAAGCTGGCTTTGCAGAGCATAAATGTCGGTCGGAAAATCGAGATCAGTTGCCATTATTTTCGTACGATTGCCTGATGGTTGATAGAAGGTCGACACAAGCTGATGAATATTCGTCGATGTAGAACCTGTTATAATCACTTCCTCCGCATCTGCCCCGACAAGGGCAGCCATCTGTTTGGAAAGGGATTCAGGCAAGAAAAACCATGGGCGCTCGCCCTGGGTCCAACCATCGATCGTTTGTGTTTTCCAAGACTCAAGCATCTCAAGCATCGTTCGTTCAGCGCGTTTGGAAATGAGGCCAAGCGAATTTCCGTCTAAATAAATCATGCCATCAGGTACATAAAACTCTTCGCGCAAATGTGCCAGCTCATCCATATGATCTAATTGTTTGGCGTATTCTAACGAATAATCCTGCGTAATCGCTTTCAATTATGTCACCTCTTCTTGAGTAAATTCTACTATTGTTTAGATAACTATATTATAATTATGACATGGTGTCAATATTATTCAAAATGGTGTACAATCAACAAAAAGAGTCGATCAAGTGGCGTGCGTAAATCGTCTTAACATTCATACTCACTTCAGTATATGACGCATATATAAAAACTTAGTAAATAATATGCGATTTATGCGTCTTATATAATTATATATTGCGTACTAATTATTTATATGTTATGTATTATATAGATTCAAATCATAACAGGGGGTAATGGTAATGGAGGTTGGAGTAGGCATTAGCGGCACGGGTAGAATTGGCAGATTACTTATACGCAGAGCTTTTTCCAAAAAAATGAAAGGACTGAGGGTTAAAGCGGTCAACTCAACCTATCCTGTTGAGACCATTGCACATTTATTAAAATATGACACGGTACATGGCATCTGGGATGCAGATGTATCTGTACAAGATGGAGATCTCCTGATTAATAATAATAAGATTAAATATTTGACGGAAAAAGATCCTTCGCGGCTTCCTTGGAAGGAGCTTGGCGTAAGGCTGGCAATTGATGCGACGGGTAAGTTTACTGATCGTGAAGGTGCATCAAAACATATTGCGGCAGGTGCCGAGACGGTACTGATTACTGCTCCTTGCAAGGGAGCCGACCTTACGGTTGTGATGGGAGTTAACGAGCATCGCTTTGATTCGAATCGACATCGCATTATCTCCGCAGCCTCTTGTACGACAAACTGTGTTGCTCCAGTGCTAGATGTGCTAGATCAAGCTTACGGCATAAAGCAGGCATGGATGACTACGATACATTCCTACACCAGTGATCAGAATCATATGGACAATCCTCACAAAGATCTTAGACGTGCGCGTGCATGTGCACAATCCATTATCCCCACTTCAACCGGAGTAGGTAAAGCGCTTACTGATGTACTGCCGCACTTAGCTTCGCTCGTTCAAGGTATCTCGGTACGTGTTCCGACTCCTAATGTATCGTTAGTTGACTTGACTGTTCATCTGGACAAAAAGACTTCATATGAGGAAGTAAAACAAGCTTTTGTATTTTCCGCTGCGACGAGCTTAAAATCTTATCTTGATGTAGTCGATATACCGCTTGTTTCATCGGATTACATTGGAAATGAATTTTCAGCTATTATCGATGGTTCATCTCTTATGGTGAGCGGAGACCAATTAAAGGTTTTGGCATGGTATGACAATGAGTGGGCTTATTCCTGCAGAGTCATGGATTTGGCACAATGGGCATGCAATCCACATTCTATCGGAGGTGTAGAGGGATGGAAACAAACCGCTGCAAGGTAAAAATGGGAGTGATACTCTGTAAGCATTGCGATTCAGTCATTGATACCTTGGATACTGAAAAAGTAACGGTCTATTACTTGGAGTGCGGTCAAGCCAATTGCACGAATTACAATTCCGGGAGAAAACAAGGAGGCACGAGTGATGACGAGCAATAGAGTGCTGTTCTTTCATGAAGGCAACGCAGGGATGAAGCATTTGCTCGGAGGAAAAGGTGCTAATTTAGCAGAAATGACGAATGCCGGACTTCCAGTTCCTCCTGGGTTCACAGTTACAACGGAGGCTTGCAGAGCTTATTATGCTGGAGGGCAGCTTTTGCCGGAAGGTCTATTCGTGGAAATCCGGAATGCTTTAATGAAAGTGGAAAAGCTGAAAGGACAATCATTCGGCGGGGATGAGAATCCACTGCTGGTATCAGTACGCTCGGGCTCGGTTAATTCAATGCCTGGAATGATGGATACTATTCTTAATCTAGGGCTGAACGATGTTACGGTAGAGGCGCTTGCTCGTCAAACGGGAAACCCGCGTTTCGCTTATGATTGTTATAGAAGACTCATCCAAATGTTCGGCAACGTCGTATTTGATATCGAAGGTTTATATTTTGAATCATTGCTGCATCAATTGAAGCTAAGCAGATCTATAGAAGATGATAAGGATTTGCCGGCAGAGGCTTGGATGGAATTGATTGTTTCCTATAAACAGTTAATAGAAGCTAAATCGCGAAAAACGTTTCCGCAAAATGTTTACACCCAGCTTGAGCTAGCCGTCGAAGCGGTATTTCGTTCGTGGAACAATCACCGGGCAATCGTCTATCGGAAAGCGTATAACATTCCAGATTATCAAGGAACAGCAGTAAATATTCAATCGATGGTGTTCGGCAATATGGGGGATAACTGCGGAACAGGCGTATTGTTTACCCGGAATCCTTCAACGGGCGCCAAGATGCTCTACGGGGAGTACTTGATCAACGCCCAAGGTGAGGACGTTGTCGCTGGCGTGCGAACACCTCTGCCGATTGCAAAGCTGGAGCAGGAAATGCCAGCAGTATTTAAACAACTTGTAGAAACAGCCGCAAAGCTGGAAGCTCATTATAAGGATATGCAGGATATTGAATTTACGGTGGAGAACGGCTCACTGTTCATTTTGCAGACACGAAATGGGAAAAGAACGGCACAAGCAGCGGTTAAGCTAGCTGTTCATTTTGCCAAGGAAGGCATACTGAAGCGGGAGGAGGCGCTCGCTCGAATAGAGGTGGAGCATTTGGATAAATTGCTTCACCGAGCAATTGATGAGGATGCTAAGCTGGATGTGCTGGCAACGGGACTGCCAGCCTCGCCGGGAGCAGCTACAGGGCAAGTTGTTTTTGATGCTGACAAGTCTGAGGAATGGGTGCGCGAAGGTAGAAGGGTTGTGCTTGTTAGCGCAGAGACAAGTCCGGAAGATATTCACGGCGTAATCGCTGCCGAAGGCGTGCTAACAAGCCGCGGGGGGATGACAAGCCATGCCGCCGTCGTGGCTCGGGGAATGGGCAAGCCATGTGTATGCGGCTGCGAGGAAGTTCGCATCGATAAAGATGATGCGTTATTCACTGCCGGCGAAATCACGGTACGTGAAGGCGATTGGATTACGCTGGACGGTTCCACTGGACGCGTAATTTTGGGCGGAGTGACGCTCAAAGAACCAGAAATTAGCGTGGAGCTGGAGGAGCTGCTCGAATGGGCGGATGAAGTCCGCGATTTGGCCGTTCGAACGAATGCCGACACACCGGAGGATGCCGAGAAAGCAAGAGCATTCGGCGCAGAAGGCATCGGTCTATGCAGAACGGAGCATATGTTCATGTCCGCGGAGCGCTTGCCTGTCGTTCAAGCCATGATCCTAGCAGATACGAAGGAGGAGCGGCAACGAGCACTCGATTTGCTTCTCCCGATGCAGCAAAGCGATTTCGAAGGTATATTTACCGCGATGGATGGTTTTCCTGTAACAATAAGGTTGCTCGACCCACCTTTACACGAATTTTTACCGCATTTGGAGGAGCTGGTCGTGAGACAGCAGAAAATACTCCTAGTTGCAAATGTTCACGAGCATGTCAGCGAAAAGCAAGCATTGGATGCTCTTATACGCAAGGTGCGCAATCTGCAAGAGATGAACCCGATGCTTGGACAACGAGGCTGTCGTTTAGGTATTCTTTTTCCCGAGATTTACGAAATGCAAGCCATTGCGATATTCCATGCTGTAGTGAATTGTAAAAATAGAGGCATTCACGTTTTACCTGAAATTATGATTCCTCTTGTGGGGCATGCGAACGAGCTGAAAGTGATGCGATTGCTTGTTGAAGGTGCTGCTGATACGGTGCTTGGCCCAGATAATGAACACATATCATATAAAATAGGGACGATGATCGAGGTGCCTAGAGCGGCGTTAACCGCAGACAAAATTGCCGAGCATGCTGACTTTTTCTCTTTTGGTACAAATGATCTGACACAAATGACCTTCGGCTATAGTCGGGACGATGCGGAGGGCAAGTTTCTTAGTCATTATGTTGACCATGAGATATTACCTGTAAATCCATTTCAGGTGCTGGACACCGAAGGGGTTGGCCTCTTAGTCGAATGGGCTGTTCAGAAAGGCCGATCGCTTAAACCGCAGCTCAAAACAGGCATTTGCGGGGAGCATGGCGGGGATAAGGAATCGATCTTTTTCTGCCACAACGCGGGATTAGATTATGTCAGCTGTTCCCCTTACCGGGTGCCTCTGGCAAGAATAGCTGCGGCTCAAGCTAAGCTGAAATTCGGAAAACAATGATGCACAATGAGCAGCAATATTTAGTCATTTGCTCTGACTCAATTGGCGAAACCGCCGAGGCGGTTGCTCAGGCGACCATTCGTCAATTTAACCCAGAGCAAGTTACGGTCAGGCGGTTCAGCAATATACGAAGCGTAAATGAGGTTCGGCAAGTTGTTAAGGAAACGGCAGAAAAGGGTGGTTTTATCGCTTATACGCTAGTCCAGCCTGAACTGCGCGAGATGATGAAAGCAGAAGCCACACGATTTCAAATTCGCGCAGTGGACATTATGGGTCCGATGCTTCAGGCGTTTGTGGACACGTATGGAAATACACCTAAACGACAACCGGGCCTGCTCCATGAAATGAATGAGGATTACTTTCGGAGAATAGAAGCGATGGAGTTTGCTGTCAAATATGATGACGGTCGGGATGCCCGCGGCATGCTGCAAGCCCAGGTCGTTCTGATTGGCGTATCCCGTACATCAAAAACGCCGTTAAGTATCTATTTGGCGCATAAAGGCATAAAATCCGCGAACTTGCCCATCATGCCAGAGGTCAATCCACCTATGGAGCTATTCAAAATTCCAAGCCGCCGCATCATTGGACTTACAATGGATGCTGAGCATATTCTTAATATCCGCACGGAGCGGTTGAAAGTGCTTGGACTTCCTACGGGGTCCCAATATGCAACATTTCAGCGTATTATAGAAGAGCTCGAATACGGGCAAGCGTTAATGAAGCAATTAGGCTGCGTCATTATCAATGTGACGAACAAAGCGATAGAAGAAACGGCTGGACTTATTATGGACTATATTTAATTTTACAAAAAACGGGACTGTCCCTTAAGGTCTATGACCTTGAGAGACAGTCCCGTTTGCATTTTACTCTGAACAGGGCACCAATAACGCTTGAAGCTCATATACCCATTGAAAAATGCCTGTAAAAATAACCGATTGGACAATAAATGCTAGTTCAGCATCATATTTCGTTTTTGCATCATTTATCATATTTTGCATGGCCAATGGTTTTTGCTCTTCGGAGCAATAACCATAAATATACGTTCCGGCTGGCAATGCGGCCATATTGTCTGCCTCAGCGGGCCACTTTTCACAGACACCAAATAGGACAGAATGGTTTTCAGACTGCTCTTTCTCTAATGTCGTCAATATAAATGCTGAATGTTCGAAAATAAATGAACCTCCCTCGCCGTCACTGCTATATTGCAGGAGCAGATCTTGCAGCTGCTGGAAATTTTCAATGCTCGGCTGCTGGATAGAAGGAAACGTTAAGATCATTCTTTTTGGAATCATTTTGCTTGAAAAAATATGATCGGAAAGCTGCTCAGGTATTAGTGTCGTACGCGTTTCATACTGTTCTCTCAAAGCTAAAAGCAATTTTTTAGTTTGTTGCAGTTGTTTAATTTCCTGATCTATTTTATCTTCAGTCGCTATTAGACAAGGAATAATATATTCATAATGGTCATTTGCGAACAACTCTTTAATATCGTTTAAAGGCATACTTCGTTGTTTGCAAAAGTTAATCACGTTCAGATAAACCAATTCCTCATCTGAATAATAGCGATAACCCGTGTGAACATCTACTTTTGCAGGCTTCAACAAGCCAATTCTGTCATAATGCCGTAAGGTTTCTATGGTCGTGCTGCTTCGTTTGGCAGTTTCTCCGATAGAGTAGTATGTCCTCATGTCAATCTGCTCCTATTGACTCTTATGTTACACAAGAGTTTATGATTTTCATTGTAATTAAATTCGATTGATTATACAAACAAGAGCTAAACAGCATGAATCTAGAAAGGAAGAAATTCCAATTGAACAAATGGTATAAGCTCGATAATGCTGCAAAGCTTTTTCCATCCGTTACGAATACAAAAAACACCTCTGTTTATCGAATTTCAGCCGTATTGAAGGATAGAATAGATGCTGACGCCTTGCAGAAAGCGGCTGATACCGTATTTGATCGTTTTCCGATGTTTACCGTTAAACTACGTAAAGGTGTGTTTTGGAATTACTTGGATGTAAATACGGAGAAAATTGTGATCGAAGAGGACGAGCAGTATCCATGCCGGGATATTGATCCCAATACGAACAATGGCTACTTATTTAAGGTTTTATATTATCAAAATAGAGTATCGATTGAAGTTTTTCATTCCCTTACGGATGGCAATGGAACCATTGAATTTTTAAAATCACTTTTATACTATTACCTCATATATTTGGGGGAAAACATCGATCCTGAAGGAAATATTTTGCTCGCGGATACTGGAGTGGATGTGCTTGATATGGAGGACAGCTTTCGCAGGTATTACAAGGATTGTTATGTTGAACGAGTGATAACGAGCAAATCTTATCATGTTAAAGGTACACGCTTCGAGCATTTCGGAAAATATGTAGTGCACGGCGTTGTTAGTGCTTCTGCATTGAATGCACTTGCCAAGCAAAAGGGCTGTACGATAACAGCGTATTTAACGACATTGCTCATTTACTCTATTTATCAAACAAGGATTAAATTTAGTGAGCAAAATGCCCCGGTGGTCATATCAATTCCAGCCAATTTACGCAAAGCCTTCCCGTCGCGAACGCTTCGCAATTTTTTTGGCGTTGTAAATATCGGAATAAAAGTAACCGAGGACGCTTCATTTGATGAGCTCATTATTCGAGTAAATGAAATGTTAAAGCAGAAAACTGGAAAAGAAAATTTGCAAAATATTATTTATAACAATGTAGCGCTCGAGCGCAATAAAGCTACTCTTTTTATTCCTTTGTTTCTCAAAAGCTGGTTTGTTGATTTTGGTTTTCGCACATTAGGAGAAAGCAGAAGAACGATGACGTTATCCAATATTGGCAACATCATTTTGCCGCAGCAAATGTATGACTATATCGACGTTATTGAGGCTGTAGTCTATCCTTCGAATAAAAGCCCAGTAAGCTGCGGCGTCTGTACCGTTAATGATAAGCTGACGATTACGTTTACAAGAAGTATTGTAGAAGCCGATATACTGCAATATTTTTTCTCTTATTTAGCGGATCAGGCTGGGCTTGACGTGAGAGTATATTCAAATGATTGGGGGAGGAATGGATGAGGTTATGCAATCGATGCAATGTGAGTGTTGACGATCAGCACGACTATTGTCCGTTATGCTCGAGGCCTCTTGGGAATCGCGGGAATAGTGCGTCAGAGTACCCCTCCTATGCAAAATTACATCAAGAAACAGCCGTATTTACACGTACGAAGCTATTTTTGTTTTTAACGATATCGGCTATTGTACTCTCGATTACGATTAATTTATTAACGTTGCAGCTCAATCCTAAATTGTGGTCTGCGATTGTGACGACCGGGTTAATCTATGCATGGGTGATCGTAAAAGATACGATATTGTCAAAGGCACATATCGGCAAAAAGATATTGTTTCATTACGCGATTTTAGCGCTTTTTTTACTCGTAATCGATATTTTTGTTGGGTTTATGAAGTGGTCAACCACCTATGCCATTCCGCTCTTTGGTATGGCAGCAACTTTTATGATGACTCTGCTCGCCATTATAAAAAAATCGTTATGGCATAATGATATCGGTTATTTATTAGCGATGTTTTTTATCAGCCTATGTCCTGCGATTTTATTTATTTTTCAATTAGCGGATGTCATTTGGCCAAGTGTGGCAGCGATTGTGTACTCATTGCTCACGATCATCGGCATGATTATTTTTTCGGATCGGCAATTTAAAGCAGAAATAAAGAAACGGTTTCATTTTTAAAAGGTTTGTTTTGAAAGGATTATTTCATATCATTGAAGAGGAGGGGCAGATTTCAAAATCATGCTCCTTTTTTTGTTACATATTGACAATTAAATTGTACTAGTGCAATAATACAACCAAGAGATAAGGCAGGTGATGTGTACGTGCTACATTTTTATGAATTAAAGCTAAACAACAAGGAGCCCGTATACGTGCAGGCCGCATTGTATGTGAAGAGGCAAATACTGCTGGGGAAGGCTGAATCGGGAGATAAGCTGCCGTCTAGGCGAGAAATAGCTGCACAACTGAACATTAATCCGAATACAGTGCAAAAGGCTTTTAAGCTTATGGAGGACGAAGGATATGTTCGCACGAGCAGTACGCTCGGCAGTGTCATTTATGTAGATGAGGCGATCTTAAAGCAAATTGAAGCTGAGCTGACGGATGAGTTAGTGAAAGCGTTTATTGGCTCCGCTAAGGAGATTCATTTGTCGTTCCAACAAGTCATTTCCCTCATTAGCGAGCGTTGGGAATAGTTTTTTTTGGCGTATCTGTACTACTACTATAATACAATTGAGGTGGTATCATGAGAACCTTTTATCGATTGCTGCAATATGAATTTTCAACCTGGTTGAAAGCGATAATGTTGCTTTGCACAGCTGTAATCGTTATCCCTCTTTATCTGCTCCACATGTTTGTCAAAGACTATGGTGAATATACCGTTCACGAGCGCTATGAACATATTTATGCCTCTTCAGGCTGCATCATCGTATTCCTCCTATGCATAGCAGCAGCATGCGGATTTTTCTTAAAGACGATTTATGCAGGTTATTGGAGCAGTAAAAGTATATACATGTTTTTATCACTGCCTGTAAGGCGTGAATCGATTTATTTTAGCAAAATCGTTGTTTTTGTCATTTGCTTGCTCATGCTGCTCGGGTCGCAGCTAATTAGCATAAAGCTTGGATACGATGTGGTATCGGCGAAGTTTGCAAGCTATGGTGAAGGCCGCTTTTCGATGACAAATGGACTTTTTTTAGCGGTTATCCGTTCTGATTTTTTTCGAATCATCATGCCATTAAACCTAAGTAGAATCTTATCCTCAGCAAGTATTTTATTTATGATCACAACAGCTCTATATTACGGGGCTTTATGCGAACGAAGCAAAAGGTACTGGGGTTTTGTCGCTATTGGAGTAGCGGTTATAGTGGGAATTAAAGTGCTGAGCTATCGAATGAGTGAATCCTATTCTTATGCAGCACCAAGTCATTTGTATATTAGCAGTTCAATTATGCTTATTTTAAGTGGATTTTTCATATGGCACAGCATCAAGCTAATAAAAAAAGCAGCTATCGCTTAAGAAAGGATGGGATCGCTATGAAAAAGCTGAAAAATCATGCAGTTCTTGTTGCTCTAATTGCAGCGATAGCTGTCATAGGGATAATGTCCGGCAGTATAAACGCGAAGAAGGATCAAGGGACATTTTATTTAAAAGATTTGCAGGGTTCACGTCAAGCGATTGAGGATGCAGTCATAGGTGGAGAGCTGAAGGATGGGAGCCATCGCACTAGCTTCCGTATTGAGAAAGGTCAAGTGAAAACGAGTACCGTGTTATTTGAGCAGACGCAGCAGCAAACCCCAAAACGATTTATTCCGGGAAATGCTAAAATAATGAATGGCATTGAATATGATATTTCGAATACTGGACCGCTTTTTGAAATCGTTGCTCGTGATCGAAGGAACACGATTCCCATTCCTATCGGTACGGCAACGGTTAACCCGCCTGTTCATTATAATAGAGCGGATCAGAAGGATAATAGCGTCACTTATACGAATGCTCTCGAATATGGACTTGCCAAAATTGGCGATAACGTATATTTTACATTGCCAACGACAACGCATTACATAGGAGAGAACGGAATCTATGAGTTAAAGTTTTCAGATAATTGGGGTTATCGAGGCATAACCGGAGACACAGGCCTGAAGCCGCGTACCGTGGCAACCTTCAGCCTGGATAAAAACAAAGACAATCCAAATTCAAGCATTGAAATTCTTGGATTAGAAGCCGTTGGCAGCAGCTTGGCATTAATTGCAGTTGAAGATAACCAGCTTATTACTCGTGCATATGACAGTATCAGCGGGAAGCAATTAGGTGAGACAATAGTTCCTCATTTTTACTTGGCAGGACGGGATCGAGCGAGCTCTTTCAATAATCCGAGCGGGGATACCTATTATGAAAACTATGAAGCATTTAGCGATCACGATCAGAACACGCTAAATCTGAGTTTTAGCCGATCCTCTTCAGCAGAGGATGCTGTTGCCAATAATAATAAAACAATGTTTAGCTTTCATTTATCGAGTGAAATGAAATTAAACGAAACGATAAAAGAAAGCTTTGCGGACGGAGAAGAGGACAATTTCAGCGGTATGCTCGCGATGAGCTATCGTAACGATAAGTTATATGTCGTCAAAACAATGAGAAGCAAGCCTAAAGATGAAAGTCAGCTTCAATATGATATTGTGCTTCCTAAACGATTTATGATTTATGTGTATCAAGCCTCTACATTGCTCTACAAAGGCGAGCTTATGACTGATCTGAATGACGATAATATTAGAGCGATGAATCTATCGCCGCTGCCAGGCGGGTTTGGATACAGCCAATCAGAGTATAGGTATTACGATAACCTCAAGATTGAATAAAAGGTTTGCAGGCAGGAGGGGCATGGATGATCGAGCTGAAATATGTGGAAAAGCGCTATCATGGAAGCAGTGAGTACTTATACGTGGATAGCTTAACGATAAACAAAGGTGAAATCGTTGGTATTCTTGGCGGTAACGGCAGCGGAAAAACAACATTGCTGAAGGCGATTATGGGAATCGGAGAAATTCAGAATGGTACCATAACAGTAGAAGGCAGACCAGTAACGGAGCAATATGACAACATTGCATTGATTACAGAGGAAGGCAGCTTCCTTCCTGATCTGACACCCGTTCAGTATGCAGAGTTTTTGGCTGGCTTTTTCCCTAGATTCAATAGAAAACATTTTGACAAGCTGATCAGCTTCTATGAGCTTGAACCGCAGCAAAAAATCAAAACATTCTCCAAAGGGCAAAAGCTGAAGCTTGAAATTTGTGCGGGGTTTGCTAAGGACGCAAAATATATGCTGATGGACGAACCTTTTCAGGGCAAAGATATGTTCACTAGAAAGGATTTTTTAAAGCTGATGGTTTCCAATTTAAAAGGCGATGAGACGATCCTGCTCACGACACATTTAATAGAAGAAATTGAGCATGTTATCGACCGTGCCATTATTGTTCATAAGGGCAGAATAAAAGCGGACTTTTATGTAGACGAGATGAGAGAACAAGGCAAAAGTATAAGTGATGTCATGTCTGAGGTTATTGGCTACAAAGAGAATAAATATAAGGAAGCTTTGGATAATTCATTTCCCGAGAAATAGTTGAAGATGCTTTCTAGTATGAATGCCATATTTTAAAAATTAGCTTTAATTATTATTAATTGTGTTCACTATTTTTTGCAATAATTCTTCTCTATTGGACCAATGAATGTAATGCTCAGAATCAGAAATAGTTTCTTGCTTACTAAGGCTGGACCATTGTAAAAGCTGTCGCTGCACTTTCGCCCACTCGTGTCCGCTATCTGAAGATAAAATAAGCAGCGGAGTGACTTTTAARTAACCGCCATCTAATACAGCACGAGCATTCTCATTCATATTTTTTATGACACTCAAATTATTGGACTCTCCAATATGATTATAATACATGGATAAATCAATGGCTTTCCATTCGATTGGGAGCCGTTGATTACGTATGTTCTCAGCGGTAAATGGAAGTAAAATGCCTATATTTCCTAAAGCTCTAGCTATTCCAGTTACACGCAGACCTGCCATAAAGCGATTTATCAAATAGGGCTGCAACTCCCCAGCATTTGCATAATATTCAGGGCTGCCGCCATCTAATAAAATGATTTGCTCAACTTCATCAGGGTATCGTTGTGCAAAACGAAGCACCTCTAATGATACGAGCGAGTGTCCAATTAAAACATAGGGCGCGGTTTCATTTGATTTTTTAAGCAATTCATGCAGTTCATCAACTAATGTATCAATCGTTCTTGGGATATGTGTTTGCTCGCTCCAACCAAAACCAGCATGGTCAAAACTTACGGTTCTCGCATATTGTTGCAGTTCGTTTTGTAAGTAGTAAAAATCGGTAAAAGCATTAGGCGTACCAGACCCAGCAACAAAAACAATGGTTCGGCTACCAGCAGTTCCAACACTGTATACGTGCATGTCATGCGAGTTTATTGTATATCGTTTTCCTTGCGGCAAAAACATTTGTGATTCTTTATTCATCATATTGTATTGCCACATTCCTCCTATTAATAAAAGAACGACAACGGACACTACGATTTTCATTATGACTTTTAATTTTTGTTTACGAGTTTTTTTGTTCATGGTTGATCCTTTATCGATTTTGAAATTTGTTCAGTTGTTTACTTTTTCGTTCCATAATTAGTATATTATAGCATTTTCGTTTGGGCATAACTACAATGCTATTTTCTAATTAAACGTTAAGACCTATGATCAGCCTGTGTGTCTCTTCAGAATAATCTTTCAACCAACATAAGAGGGGGATTGAAATGACCGGTTATTTGCGAGGGCAAATTGCAAAAATGGCGAATGTGAATATCGAAACGTTAAGATACTATGAGAATCATGGTCTAATTCCGGCGCCGATGCGTTCTGAATCAGGTTATCGGATGTACTCTGAGGAAGTATTAAGTCATCTTACGTTTATAAAAAATGCTAAGGCTTGTGGTTTTACGTTAAAAGAAATCAAAAAAGCATTAACAAAGTCTAGCAGCAGTCAAATTAGTCTCGCTGATTTTTTGACTGTGATCGATAAAAAAATGGATAAAATCCGTTTAGATATGGAACGGCAAGAACAAACATTAGCAATGCTCGCAAGCTTGAAAACAAATCTGCAAGCAGAAGAAAAGCACCCGGAAACGCAGCAAACACTTCACATCCTTCACATGGAATCTTAGCTTGACGTTGTACTATGCTACAGGCTGTAAACTTACGTTATTAAGCCTGTAGGAGGAGTATTACATGGAAAAAACGAGTATCGAACAGCTTACAGCGATTAAACATTTTTTAAAACAAACGAGCAATTTTAGTGAAATGCCAGTGGAGAAAATACGAAATGAAATGAACAATACCGCAGCTGCAATGCAAATGAATACGGATATTATTGTCCAAGAGGTAGTAATCGGAAACCTATATGGTGAATGGATTACTCCTGCCAATTTAACTGTAGATGTGAAGAAGGTCATTCTTTACTTCCATGGCGGTGGTTTTATAGCAGGCACTTGTGCATTCTATCGTGATTTGACAGCAAGAATAGCGAAATCCAGTGGGGTGAAAGTGCTTGTCATTGAATATAGACTTGCACCGGAGCATTCGTATCCAGCTGCAAACGAGGATTGCCTTACTGCCTATCGTTGGTTGCTTGAGAACGGTTATTCCGCTGCTAATATGCTATTTGGCGGAGATTCGGTAGGCGGAAGCCTTGCGCTTATGACCTTGCTTTCACTTCGAGATCAAGGAGAGATGCTTCCAGCTGGTGCTTTTCTCATCTCCCCGCATACGGATCTAGTTCATCTGGATGGTGAATCCTACATGACTCGATCGGAGCTTGATCCTACAGGGAGCTTGGAGGGCAATCGCAGGATATTGAACACATATTTAGGCAACAGTACGGATGATATCCTGCTCTTATCCCCCCTTAGAATGAATTTGAGCGGGCTGCCCGATTTGTTTATCCAAATAGGCGATCATGAAGTTCTGTTAAGTGATTCTACACGGTTTACGGATCAAGCAAGAGCAGCAGGTGTCGCTGTTACGCTGGAAGTATGGGATCAGATGTGGAGTGTATTTCATTTTCTCGCCTACATGCTTCCGGAAGCGCAGCAGGCTATCGACCATATTGGTCATTTTGTGAAAAAGAAGCTGTCTTAAAATCTTTATTTTTTCATCTTGTTTAACGAACTGGAGGAGAAATGGATAACATTCAATATTTATCGCAATTCAATTTGCTTCATTCACTCACAATAGAAGACTTGATAGAGATGGATGAAATGACCTCTATTACCGTTATCCCGAAAAAGACATTTATTCAAACACCGGAATCTTTTTCAGAAGGGCTTTATTTTGTGAAAAAGGGAAAGGTTCGTTTATATAAGCTGAGTGTGGAGGGCAAGCAATTTACTTCGGATATATTAGGTGAAGGAAATGTATTTGGCGAGATGAATATCATTTCATTTGGTACGCGGGATCACTATATTGAAACGATTGAAGAAAGCCATATTTGTTTGATGAGTAAAGATAGGTTTGAAAATTTTTTAATGCAGCGGCCTCGCTTCATGATGAATTTATTACAGGTATTAAGTGATCGAATTAGTGCGATGAGTCGTTTAACACAAAATTTAGCTCTAGGAGGTCTTCATGATAAAATTTTGCATGTTCTCATGAAACTTTCTGAGCAATTTGGAATTACGAGCATGGATAGGGATGAGTATTGCAAAATTGATTTTCCTCTTTCACATCAAGAAATTGCAAATCTGGTTGGAGCGACAAGAGAAGCGGTAACAGTAGCCTTACAAGAGCTTTCGGAACAAAAACACATTAAGACAGGTTTTAAAACCATCTACATCCATAAAAAAATGTTGTTGCTAAGCTAGGTTATGTAGAAAGGGTTGTAAACTAGATTACATCTTCGCTTATAAATAAGAAGTATGCTTGGCGTACTTCCAATTTTAAATGTCGTATAAGCGAGGGAACCGTGTTATGAATAATGAGAAAGCGATGGTCATTTCTGACTCCATTTTATACCGCAAAGGTGCAAGAAAGTTGAGCGATATTCCAAATGAAGTGATAGAACTGATTCATATGGGGAAACTGGAGACGGTCAATTTGACGGAATGGCTCGTTGTCGATCATATTGTACTGCTGCAAAATGTACTAAACGAGCTTGGTTTGGATCAAGAATCCGATCCCATTCTGGATAGGCTGAAACATTTGAACGAGAAAAAAATCATGAAAATCATACCTGCTATCGCAAAGGAATGGCTTAGCTTATTCGCTCGACTAGCAGAAGAAGAGCAGTCTAAACTTTACGACAAATTAGCTGCTCATCCATCAGACAGTGTTCGCTGCTGGGCTGCTTTTATTATCGGAGTGGATCAACGTTTAAGTTTAGTAGAGAAGCTTGCATCGATTCGTCCTTTTGCGGCAGATCACCATTTTGGCGTTCGCGAAATTGCTTGGATGGCTCTAAGGGAATCCATTTCCAATGATTTAGTGGGAGCACTTCATTTACTCGAAGATTGGGTGCGTGATCATGATGCGAATATTAGGAGATTTGCCATTGAATCCACTCGACCGCGAGGCGTATGGGCTAAACATATTGCTGAGCTGAAAGAAGATCCTGCTATGGCTCTTTCTCTATTAGAAGCTGTGAACAGCGATGTAGCCAAATATGTTCAGGATTCAGTAGGCAACTGGATGAATGACGCTAGCAAAACTAATCCTGAGTGGGTAAGAGCTATTTGTAATGACTGGTTGGAGCGCTCAAAGGCGAAGGAAACGAAAAGAATTGTAGCAAAAGCGATAAGAAGCTTGCCGGTGTGACGCTAAGCCCAGGAATGAGGAAAAAGTTTATACATATTCAAACAATAGGGCTATCCTCAAGTAGTGTTATCTACTTTATGGGACAGCCCTATTCACCATTTGAAAACCGTTTAGAAGTAGAAGCACGCAAAACAAGTTCGGGTTCCAAGTGGACCGTCTTAATCATGTTTGGAGCATCGATAAGTTCAAGAATAGTTTTGGCTATTGCCGCTGCGATGGAGGAGAGGGCAACACCTACGACGGTCATTGGAACCTCAAGATTCTCCATCTGCGGAAGATTATCGTAACTAACGGCAGAAACATCATGAGGGACGGAGAGGCCGAGTTCACTGACGGCGCGAAGGATGCCGCGAGTGAGATCGATACCGCCGCTTATGACAGCTGTTGGTCGAAGAGGACGATCCATCATCATTCGTGCAGCAATATAACCATCGTGAAATTCTAAACCGTTCATTTGGAGAATGGAATCATCTGTTAAACTCAGCCCATGATGTCTAATCTCCTCTTGAAAGGCTTCGATTTTTACAGCTTGCAGCGGGTCATGCGACTTCGGTTCCCCGATGTATGCTATTTCTTTATGACCTAAATTTGCCAAGTGACGAACCGCTAGCCGAATGGCTTGACCACGGTTAACATCGACTGCGGAATAGGGCGTATAGTCAGCGGCACCATAGGTGAGAATTGGGATTTGCATGGCGCTGGAGTCGATTGGATTAGGTTTATTATCCCTGTCTCCAAAGGCGAGTATGGCATCCACTTGATAGCGGCGAAAAGTTTCGATCGCGGATTCGATGTTGCTAATAGACAGCAACGTGATATAGCCGTATTTCTCGAGCTCCTCATTAAGCCGTGTAAGAAGGGATGATAGGGCTGCGCGTTCTATTGATGGCCATACGATGCCAATCGCGCCGCTTTTTCTCGAGACGAGGCTTCGAGCAGCAATATTGGGTTGATAACCCATGTCTTTGGCGATGGAAAGGATATGCTGTTTCGTTTTATTTTGTACGAGCGGGCTGTCTCTAAGTGCCTTGGATACTGTAGAAAAGCTGACGCCTGCACGCTCTGCGATATCTTTGATGGTTACCATAGCTTCCCTCCGAAAGGAACTTTAACGACTATTATCATAAGTCATACATCCTATCATAGTCCAATTATTATGCAAATGAAAGCGGTATAATTGGTGTAGACAGTATGGTCTTATTGCGATATCATGAAAAATAACAACGTTGTTATTTTGATTATAAGGTGGTTTTCTCATGTTTAATTTAACAGATACCGTATCCGTTGTAATCGGTGGAAATGGTGTCCTTGGCAGTGCCATGGCTTCTGCACTGGCTGAAGCGGGATCAAAAGTAGCCATCGTTGGCCGCGATATGGAGAAAGCAAAATTAGTATGCGATCAAATAAACAGCAGCGGCGGAACGGCGATCTCTTTGCAAGCAGATGCAACAAAAAAAGATGAACTAGAAGCGGTGCTGAACGATGTGCTGCAATGGGGAGGACGTATAGATACCCTTGTAAATGCTTCAGGAACAAACAGCCCCACACCTTTCTTTGATTTGGAGATGGATGAATGGGATCGAATTATGGACGTCAATTTAAAGAGTGTTGTGCTGGCTTGCCAAGTGTTCGGTAAACAAATGATTGAACAGGGCAGCGGCGGCTCCATTATCAATATCTCTTCTGTTTCCTCATCACCACCGCTCTCTCGCGTGTTTACTTACTCAGCATCGAAGGCAGGAGTTAACAGCATCACGCAATTTTTAGCACGTGAATTTGCGCCAGACCGCGTAAGAGTTAACGCTATTATTCCAGGTTTTTTCCCGGCGGAGCAGAACAAAAAAATACTTTCACCCGAAAGAGTAGAGTCGATTATGCAGCATACGCCAATGAATCGTTTCGGAAACCCGGATGAGCTGAAGGGCGCGGTTGTTTATTTGGCTTCATCCAAAGCGTCTTCATTTGTTACCGGCTCATTCCTCCGCGTGGATGGCGGATTTGGTGCGATGACGATATGACATGACCGCGTCTACAGCTAAATGGAACGGACAACAACGACTGCATTTGAACACATAAGGCGCATAAAGCTTTGGGGGAAACGGTTGAAGCCAATAAGAGAGGGGAAAAGAAAATGAGTACTCAAACCATTGCAAGCCTGGCAGATATTAAAGCGACGGTTGATCGTTTAGCTATGAGCACGCCTGTTACGGATATGCATACGCATCTATATGCTCCTGAATTTGGGGAACTGCTTTTATGGGGCATCGATGAGCTGTTGACTTATCATTACTTAATTTCAGAGTCGTTCAGATGGTCAGAGGAGGAGTACAGCCAATTCTGGTCGATGACAAAGCGCGAGCAGGCGGACTGGATATGGAAGCAGCTGTTCATTGATCATTCTCCTGTAAGCGAAGCTGCAAGCGGATTTATTACGATTCTTAAACGTCTTGGATTCGATGTATCCTCACGCAATCTGGACGATTACCGGCAAGCACTTGCGAAGCGTACGGTAGAACAGCAGGTAGATACGGTCATGCAAATCGCTGGAATTGAGAAAATCGTCATGACGAACGATCCGTTTGATCCGGTTGAACGTCCCGTTTGGTTGTCAGGCAAAGGAAAAACGGATGCCCGTTTCTATGCGGCGCTGCGAGTTGATGCGCTTCTTAATGATTGGGATCATGCGGTGAAAGAGCTGCAAAATCTTGGTTATGATGTACAAGCGGAATGGTCTGAGCGGACAAAGGCAGAAACAAGACGTTTTCTCTCGGAATGGATTACTCGGATGGATGCGCTTTATCTTGCCGTGTCGATGCCTGGTGATTTTGAATATCCAGCCGATGATCATCGAAGCAAGATGATTGATGAGGTTATGATCCCTGTATGCCAAGCAAAAAGTATTCCGTTTGCGTTAATGATTGGCGTTCGCAGACGGGTGAACCCATCACTCAGATTAGCAGGCGATATGAGCATGTTGTCTGATGTATCTGCAGTGGAAGCTTTATGCCGCCGTTACCCCGAGCAGAAGTTTCTCATCACGATGCTGGCAAGAGAAAATCAACATGAATTAACAGTGCTTGCCCGTAAGTTCCGGAATCTGATGATATTTGGCTGCTGGTGGTTTCTGCATATTGAATCGATGGTTGAGGAAATGACACGTTTCCGCATAGAGCTTCTAGGCACTTCGATGATTCCTCAGCACTCCGATTGTCGTGTGTTTGAGCAATTGATTTACAAATGGGAGCATTCTAGAAAAATCATTGGCAATGTTCTTGCAGCGAAATACGAGAAGCTGCATCATAGTGGATGGACGGTGACGGAAGAGGAGATCAAGCGGGATCTGGATGATATGCTGAATCAAAACTTCTGGCGTTTTCTAGGCAGGTAGTAAATCATTTAAGTTTATCCGTTAAAAAAGTTCAAGGTGATTCTATCCGTAAAGTGCGGTGTGGATCACCTTTTCTTATGGCAATGGCGGATATGGAAACACTGGAAATATTGCTCAAAATAACTATTGAAATCGATTTCATTTTTTGCTATATTATTAAATATCAACTTGATAGCGCTTTATTTGTTTATATCTGACAAAATTTATTGCAAAGGTCGAATCTTATGGATGTTAATATCGTTGATGTAGCTAAAGCGGCAAAGGTATCACCGACTACTGTCTCGCGCGTGTTAAACAATAACCCGCTCGTTAAGAACAAAACGAGGGAAAAGGTTCTCATGGTTATTGAGCAAATGAATTACGTTCCCAATGCTGCAGCCAAAAATCTACGCCAGCAAAAAACGTTTACCATTGGAATAATAGTGCCTGATATTATGGTTGCGTATTACTCTAATTTAGTAAAAGGAATTCAGAACAAGGCGCATTTGGAGAAATTTAAAGTCATTATCTGCGATACCCAAAACAGCAGAGAAATTGAGCTCGGATATCTTCAAATGCTAACGAACAGAACGGTTGACGGCATGATCCTGATTGAGTCGTTACTGCCGAAAGAGACGGTTATGGAGCTGCTCGAAAGAGGTTATGTCATAGGGTCTATTGGGCGCAGCATACTGGATTCCAGAATTTATAACGTCCAAACGAATACGACAGAGGTCGCCATGCACGTGATTGAGCATCTCATCGAGCAGGGGCACAAAGATATAGCATTCATAAGCGGCTATAATGATGCTATCGATAGCTTGGATCGTCTGGAAGGCTACATCAAAGGATTAGAAAAACACGGAATTCCGTTCCGGCCAGAGCTTGTGGAAAATGGCGATTTCAACAAAAAAGGCGGATACTCAGCTTTAAAGCGCCTTTGGGATGCAGGGCAGAAGTTCACAGCTGTTTTTTCTGCCAATGATGAGATGGCATTAGGCATTTATGCCGCGTGCAGAGAAGCGAATGTAAGAATCCCTCAGGATCTAGCTGTTTTTGGCGTAGACAATGAAAGAGTTTCGAGATATTTGGTGCCTCAGCTTAGCACGGTTAATCAATTAAAGATTGAAATGGGCTATGCTGCTGCGGAAATGCTTATCAAGAAAATTAAGGGTGAGATGGCGGACGACGATGAGCGTATTGTCGTTGTTGATTCTCAGCTGTGCATTCGTGCATCTTCTAATTATAAAAGAGTGCAATCATAATTTCAGATTATGAATATCTCTTTTTCACAAAATGAAATCGATACCATTTTAAAATATAGCCGCTTTGCATACAAGAGACACGACTTCCATGTTCTCGTATGCGACAGCAACCATTTATGAAATCGTTTTCAAAAAGTAATGCCTAACCTTAGGTACATGCAAGTGTATCCATATATCATTTGAAAAAAAGGGGATAGTGAAATGAACAGTAAGAAAATATTTTCATTATTACTGGTATTGTCGTTATTCGTCACCGTATTAGCTGCCTGTTCGGGCGGGAACAACAAAACAAATGAAGGATCTACTTCTACTGCTACGAATAAGCCGACAGAGGACAATACCAAGGCAGAAGAGACGCCATCATGGCAAACAGAGAAAATTACATTAAAGTTTGCAAGCTGGGAAGACCCGAAGATGGAAGGCGAAATGATGAAAGCCTTCATGGCAAAATATCCGAATATTACAGTAGAGAAAGACGAAACGATCAACTGGCCTTGGACAGATGCTTTGACTGCAGCAGCCAGCGCGAGCAAATTGCCTGACGTGTTCTGGGTTGAAAGTGTTCCTGTAGGCGTAGAGAACGAATGGCTGCTCGATCTGTCACCATATTGGGATCAAGATGAGGAAACGCAGGCTATTTATCCGAATATTGCGAAGCAAGCGGTTTATGGCGGCAAGCGCCTAGCATCGCCTACTTTCCAGTTTATTATGGGTGTCTATGTGAATAAAACGCTGCTTGAGAAAAACAACATTCCGCTTCCTGGATATAATTGGACCATTACAGAGATGATCGACATCGCCAAGAAGGTATCCAAGCCTTCGGAACATATTTATGGGATTTCAGGCCCGTGGGGCAATCTATCTTTCAATGAACACTGGCCAATGGCGAATGATAGTGCGCTAGGCTACAACACATTTGACGGTGAGAAATTCCATTTCACGAATCAGCAGTGGATCGATGGCTACAACCAACAGCTTGAGCTTCGCAGGTTGAAAGTGGAAGAAAAAATGACTGGCGAAGAAAAAACAAAAGTATTCGGCGAAGAAGGAGCTTGGCCGCTGCAGAAAGGGCATGTCGCACTCGGAATTGACGGTTCTTGGAATATGAATTCCTTGCCGCCGGAAATGGAAAAGTCGGGAGCTGGCGTCGTAGATTTCTATCCATATCCAGCTGGCAATGCGGGACAAAAGATTCCTGTAGTCCTTGACTATATCGGTGTATCCTCCACAACCAAACATCCAGAAGCTGCTTATGAGCTGATGAAATTTATGTCATGGAGCAAGGATGGCTGGCTGAAGCGTCTTGAGCTGAACAAGGAATTGAACATCAATATCGATAAATTCCCAGTTGCTGATTTCCCTGAGGTATGGGAGAAGCTGACGGGCGAGCTGAAACTAGACGGTGCGAAAGCAGCCATTGGATTGCTCGGCGATGCAGTTCCAGATTATAACAAGGTTCTTCCGGGCTGGAGAGAATTCAGTGCTTGGGCATCCGATGAACAAAAAATATATGAGAAGTTCGCAAACGGTGAATTGAAGCCTGCTGATAAAGCGAAAGAAATGGAAGACAAAGCAAATGAGTTCGTAGGTCAAGCGCTGCAAAGATTAAGTCAATAATACAGATTGACCGTAGATGCGGAAGAAGCTATATGATCTTTCGCATCTGCGGCATTAATGAAGCATAGGCAGGGAAGAGACCATGAAAAAAACTTATCAAATTTTACTGATATGCTTGATGATTGCAGCTCTTCTTGCTAGCGGACTCCCGGGATCGTTAGTACAAGCTGAATCGGAGCAAGCGGCAGCGCCCAAGGCAGAAGGCTCAGCGGATGCGCTTAATCTGCTGGAGAAGACCTATTCAGAAAAGCTTCAAGAGTGGTCTGAGGTTCCTATCATTCCAAACGCAAACATCATCGTTTCACCTGCCAAAAATGTGGAAAACGCAGCATTACTAGTCTCTCTACAGGATAGCTTCAATTACGGTCAGGAGACACTTCGTTGGAATAAAGACGCAAAGATTACGTTCGACATTCATGTTGAAAAAACGGGGTTATATCAGCTAGCGTTTGACTATTACATGCTGGATGACAGCATTTTGCCCACAGAGGGTTATTTGCAAATCAATGGACAATACCAGTTCTATGAAAGCCGTCATATTTTGTTTCCTAGCAGATGGGAGAACAAACCTCTTGCAGAAAAGTGGGATCGTTATGGCAACGAGCTGCTGCCGCGTTCCCAGAAAGTGAAGTTATGGCAGACGGTATATGCCATGGATTCTAGTTATTTTCATATGGAGCCTTTAAAGTTTCAATTAAAAGAAGGCTTGAACACCGTTACGTTAGTCAATACCAGGGGAGAGTTGCTGCTTGGCGATGTAAGAGTAGAAGCCCCTGCCCAAATACAAACATATGAAAAGTATTTAAAGAGCTTCCCAGCAGAAGAAACGGGTGCTGAGCGTATCGACACACTGCTCATAACCGAAGCGGAGCAAATGCTATATAAAAACGATTCCTCCATCAGAGCAGCCTCGTCACGCGATAGCAAGGTGACGCCCTACGAAACGAACAAGCTGCTGCTCAATATGATCGATGCGGGTTCCTATGAAGAAGGCGGTCAATCGTTAACATGGGAGCTGGAGGTTCCCAAGGATGGGTACTATCAAATTGCTTTGAAATACTTGCAAAGTACTCAATATGATTTGCCCGTGTTTCGCCGAATTGAGCTCGATGGCGTAGTTCCATTCCGCGAGGTGGACAATTATGCTTTTCATTATACGAAAAAATGGCGGAATGAGACGCTTGGCAGTGAGGATAAGCCTTATCAATTTTATATGACGAAGGGCAAGCATACGCTCAGCATGACAGTGAATTTATCACATATGCGTCCTCTAGCAGAGGATATCTTCACCAAAATGAGAGAGATCAGCCGCATGACGCTGGAAATCAAGAAGCTGACAGGAAATAAACTAGATTTGTATAGAGATTGGAATCTACTTGAATACATGCCGGAACTAGATAAACAGCTCTCTGGCTGGGCGGATGATCTTGATCAACGCTTTGAAGAGATTAGCCTGCTTAACCCGAAGGTGAAGGAAATCGGCGAAATTGTCAATTTGAAGCTGGCATCGAAGCAATTGCGATCCCTTGCGAAGGACCCCAACGAATTGCCCAATCGCTTAAATCTGTTTTCTGAAGGGTCGGCGTCAGCTTCTCAATTGCTAGGTACGCTTTTGCAGAGCATTTCGGAGTCGCCGCTTGCACTTGACCGGATTTATGTTTCTCAGGATGGCAAGCTGCCATCTCCAAATGCAGGTTTTTTCAAGAAATCAGGGGAAACGGTTAAACGCTTTTTCTTATCCTTTACGAAACAATCCTATTCAAGCTCAAACAAAATAAATGGTGAGCTGGAGGTTTGGGTCAATCGCCCAAGACCTTTCGTTGAGCTCATGCAGAAGATGATCGATGAGCAGTTTACGCCGGAATCGGGCATTGCCGTTAAGCTGTCCATTATGCCGGACGAGAATAAGCTCGTTCTGGCTAACGCATCCAATCGTCAGCCGGATGTTGCTCTTGGAGTGAGCAACTGGATTCCCTATGAACTGGCCATTCGGAATGCGGCTATGGATTTGCGGCAATTCGCTGGTTACGAGGAGAGCATCAAGCGGTTCTCCAAAGGTGCGATTATTCCATTTTCGTTCGAGGAAGGCGTATATGCATTGCCGGAAACGCAAAATTTCTGGGTGCTATTTTACCGCCAGGATATTTTGGATTCGCTGAAGCTGTCGCCGCCGGATACGTGGCAGGACGTGGTTGAGATGCTGCCTGAGCTGCAGCGGCTTGGCATGAACTTCTATGAGCCGCTTGCCCAGTACAAGGGCTTCAAGCCCTTTAATGCAACGACGCCGTTTATTTATCAATTCGACGGAGAATTGTTTGATGAGAGCGGGATGAACACCGCAATCGACAGTGAGCAAGCGCTTGAGGGCATGAAGTTTATGACCGACTTGTTTACTATCTACAACTTGCCGCAGGACGTACCGAATTTCTATCACCATTTCCGTTACGGCACGATGCCGGTAGGGATATCTGATTTCAATACGTACATTCAGCTGAAGGCGGCCGCACCGGAAATCGCCAACACGTGGAAGATCGCGCTGCATCCGGGCGTGGAGAAGCCGGATGGAACGGTAGCAAGATGGGCGCCGACAGGCGGACAGACGGGAATGATTTTTAAAGGCACCGACTATGCAGAGGAATCTTGGAAGTTCCTCGATTGGTGGTTGTCAACACCGGTTCAGGTCGAATTTGCCAATCTCATGCAGACTACCTATGGCATGACCTTTATGTGGAACACTGCCAATCTGGAAGCGCTCGAGCAGGTACCATGGCCGGAGGAAGACAAAGAGGTTATTTACGAGCAGTTCAAATGGGTGAGAGAACCTTCTCGCGTGCCAGGGGCGTATATGGTCGAGCGGGAAATTAGCAATGTTTGGAACAGGGTTGTCTTTAACGGGGATAATCCGCGAACGGCCATTGATGATGCTGTAGTACGGACTAATCGTGAAATTATGCGGAAGATGGAAGAGTTCGGCTATTATGCGAATGGCAAAATGATCAGGCCGTATCCGGTTCCGACCATATCATCGATAGACAAGTGGGTTGAGCGAAAATGAAGACACGCAGATTTAATGAGGCTTACCTATTTCTGACGCCTTATCTTTTGATGTTCGGCACGTTTATTATTATCCCGGTAGTGGTAGCGGCAGGCCTCTCCCTTACTTATTTCAATACGGTAGAGGCGCCGGAGTGGATCGGCTTCAAAAACTATATCGATCTGCTTACGCACGATGAAATCTTTATGCAAAATGTTCTGCCCAACACGATAAAGTTTGCTTTGATCGTAGGGCCGGGCGGCTATGTCATTTCATTCCTGCTTGCTTGGATGCTCGCGCAAGTTCCGAGCAAGCCGCGCACCATTCTTGCCCTTATTATTTATTCTCCTTCCATGACAATGGGAGTAGCGATGTCAGTCGTATGGACGATTATATTCAGCGGTGACCAAGCGGGATATATTAACTCCCTGCTGCTTAATTTAGGGCTGATCAACGCTCCGATACAGTGGCTGCAGTCACCGGAATATTTGATGACGATCATGATTGTCGTGTCATTATGGAGCAGCATGGGAGTTGGTTTCCTAGCCATGCTTGCAGGTGTTCTGAACATTGATCAAACGATATACGAAGCGGGTTATATCGATGGAATCCAGAATCGTTTTCAAGAAATTATTTATATTACGATTCCTTCGATGAGGCCGCAGATGCTGTTTGGCGCGGTCATGGCGGTTGTAACAACGTTCCAAGCCGGTGAGATTGGTGTTCAGTTATCAGGCGGCAACCCAACTCCGCAAAACTCAGGGCAGTTGATCGTCAACCATATTGCTGATTATGGCCTCATTCGCTATGAGATGGGGTATGCGAGCGCGATTTCTGTTGTGCTGCTGATCGGAGTTTATATGCTGTCTAAGCTTTCGTGGAAATTATTCGGTGAGAAAGAGTAGGGGGTGCAAGTTTTGTCTTATCAAGGTACAAAAGTTAATCCGACCAAGTTTCACAAAAGTCAGCTGAAATTTTATGCCATTCTTATTCCTTTGGCGTTTTTCATGATGCTGCCAATCATATTTATCATCTCGCATGCATTCAAGCCGATTGATGAGCTGTTTGCATTCCCGCCGCGCTTTCTCGTACAGAAGCCGACATTTGATAACTTTAGAGATTTGTTTTTTACGACGTCGACATCAGGTATTCCGTTCAGCCGTTTTATATTCAACAGCTTGCTCGTAACGATCTCTGTCATGTTTTTTTCGGTATTTATTAGCGCGTTGGCTGCCTATGCGATGGCCAAGATGAAATTCAAGCTGCGCAAGGTGTTGTTTGAGGTGAACACGCTTGCCCTCATGTTCGTGCCAATCGCGGTACAAATTCCGCGTTACTTGGTCGTAGATCAGACCGGAATGCTGGACACTTATTTTGCTCATATTTTGCCGCTGCTGGCCATGCCGATTGGGCTGTTCCTGCTGAAGCAATTTATTGATCAAGTGCCCGAGGAGCTGAAGGAAGCGGCCATTATCGACGGAGCGAGTGAATTTACGGTATTCAGAAAGGTCATTGTACCTGTCATTATGCCYGCGCTTGCTACAGTCGCCATTCTTGCTTTTCAGGCGGTATGGAACAATGTCGAGACTTCAAATTATTATGTCAACGATGAAAGCTTGAAGACATTATCGTTCTTCATGAGCTCGGTTGCGTCGGGGTCCGGCAACACCATCGCGGGTCAAGGCATGTCGGCAGCTGCATCGCTGCTTATGTTCGTTCCGAACCTCGTCATTTTTATACTGCTGCAAAGCAAAGTGATGAACACAATGGCGCATTCAGGACTGAAATAGAGGAGACTCCGATGAAGAACATTAACGGCAAGGTTTTGTTGCTTGTTCTCGCCGTCTTCCTATGGCTTGATTCCTCATCCATGGTGCTCGCTGAAGCGCCTTACAAGACCTATACGGAAGACCATAACAGGCAATTTGTACGAACGCAGGATGCATATCATCCAGCAGGTTCAATAGAGAAGGTAGGAGATCTTGAGTTTTCCGGGCCTTCCGATATTTATATCGATGCGCGCAACCACATCTATGTTGCAGATACGAACAATCATCGTATCGTCGTCCTCGATGACGAGGGGCAATTCATACGGGTCATCGGTGAAGAGGTTTTGCAGACGCCGGTTGGTGTATTCGTTGACCATCAAGGTGATGTGTACGCAGCGGACAGCGGACGTAATCAAGTCGTTAAATTTGGCACTGACCATGCGGTAAAGCAAATCTTTGCGAGGCCGGAATCGCCGCTCTTTGGCAAAAACAATCCCTTTAAGCCGATGAAGGTGACGGTCGATAAGCGCGGAAACGTATATATCATAAGCGAGGGATCGACTAACGGCGTCGTGCAGATGAGCTCAAATGGCGATTTTCTTGGCTATTTTGGCAGCAATGAATCCAAAGCGAGCTTTCGTATTATGCTGGAGCGATTTTTGTTTACCGATGCACAGCGAGCGAAGTTATTCAAAAATGTACCGCCTTCTGCTACAAGCATCGACATTGATCAGAAGGGGTTAATTTATACGATAACCCAAGGCGACGAGGGAAGATCTGTCAAACGATTTAATATTTCCGGCTTCAATTTATTGCCTGCGGATATGACTTTTCATCCGCTGTATACGGATCTATTTATTTCGAAGAGCGGCAACATTTATACGATTAGCCAAACCGGCATTATTTTCGAATATGACACAGAGGGCAATTTGCTGTTCTCGTTCGGTGCACCCGATGATGGGAAGTCGCGGATCGGCATGTTCATAAATGCGGCTGGCATTGCAGTAGATGCAGGCGAAAATATTTATGTCGTCGACAAGGAAAGAAATAATATTCAAATCTTTAAGCCAACCGAGTTTACGAGTATGGTTCATCACGCGCTTGAGCTTTATAAGGAAGGGCACTACGTCAAGAGCCGTGAGCCGTGGAGTCAAGTGCTGAACAAAAACAACTTGTTCGACCTTGCGCATAAAGGACTGGCAGATGCCTACTACAAGCAGCAATTATATGCAGAAGCGATCGAGGAATATGTTATTGCGAACGATAAGGAAGGGTATTCCAATGCCTTCTGGGAAATTCGCAATCGCTGGCTGCAAAACAACTTGATTTATGTGCTGTATGTCGGAATTATTTTGTTCGTGCTGCGGATATTGGTTCGCTGGCTGCATCGGAAAACAGGGGTATTTCATTCCGTCATTCGGTTGAAAGAGCAAGTTTTTTCTGCAGCGTTTATTCGGCATGTAATGTTTGTTTCCCGATTTATTAAAAGCCCGTTTGAAGGTTTTTATGGCATCAAGGAGGAACGGAAGGTTTCCCTTTGGTCCGCGACGTTCTTGTATGTGCTTTTCTTTGCCGAATATGTGTTTGCACTTTATTACACCGGCTTTATATTCAACAACGTGGAGCCTTCCAGCTTGATTTTGATGAAGGAGATTGCCAAAGTATTTGCGCCGCTTGCGCTGTGGATTATCGCGAATTACTTGGTGAGTACAATCAATGAAGGCGAGGGCAAATTTTCAGAAGTGTACAAAGGTACCATTTATGCTATGGCACCGTACTTGTTGTTCAGCCCTATCATCGTCATCGTCTCGAATGTACTGACGAACAATGACGCGTTCCTGTACACCTTCTCAAGCAACATCATCGTCGTGTGGTGTGCGGTTCTCCTATTTATTATGGTGAAGGAAGTCCATGACTACACGGTCCGCGAGACGATTCGCAATATTTTGATCACCTTATTTGGCATGCTGATTCTGAGCTTAGTTGCATTTATTGTGTATGTGCTGCTCGATCAGGTATTTGATTTTGTTTATTCTGTCATACGGGAGCTGATGATACGTGCGGAACTCTAAATGGATTAGACCAGTCGTAACCGCCGTCATCATAGCTGCAGCCATTGCCATCGTATATGTCCTGTTTTTTGGTAACGGCCGCTCTAGCAGGGAGACGGGTGCGATTCCAGATTCGGAGCTGCAGTCCGCGTTTCCTGATCATGAAGAGGCAGGGTCAAAGTTATCCTCCGATTATCGCAAGGTGGCGGAGAATGAACATCTTGAGCTGTATCTCAAAGAACAAAGCTTGTCCATTCAAGTGAAGGATAAGCGCTCAGGCTACATGTGGTCTTCCGAAATCATCGACACGGAATCCAATGAATCTTGGAAAAATTTTATGGCATCGGGATTGTCTCTTGATTATTTCGAGGAGAGCAAGCCGAATGCAACGCGAACGGATCTTGTCTCTCAAACGAATAAATCGATAACCCTCGAGTCGCTTGAAAAAGGATTTAAAGCGATTATTCGTTTAAACGATCTGAAGCTTGGAATGGAGCTCCATGTATCGCTGGAGAAGGATCAATTGGTGGTTCGGATTCCACAGCAAAGCATTCTTGAGGGAAATAAAACGAAGCTTGGGTCCGTATATGTTTATCCGTTCCTTGGAGCGACTAAGGCTAATGAAGTAAATGGTTATATGTTCATTCCAGATGGATCAGGTGCAATAATCCGGCTTGCAGACAATAAGGGGAAATTCAAAATCCCGTATGAAGCGAAGATTTATGGCACGAACGAAGGCATCGAAACAGTTAACCGTGATATTTTCACAAATCCACCGCTGACCGTGCAATATCCCGTATTCGGAATGGTTCACGCTGAAGGTGGCAACGGACTATTCGGCATCGTAGAGAATGGTCAATACAATGCCAAAATCGTTGCATATCCGAATGGAGTCAATACGCCATACAACTGGACGACGGCACAATTTCTATCTAGAGAATCATATCTTCAGCCAACGAGCCGGTCACTTGGCGGTGTCATCGTCTATGAGAAGGCTCGCAATCCAGAGGATATTCAAATTCGCTATACGTTCTTGAGCGGCAAGGACGCAAGTTATGTTGGCATGGCCAAGACGTATCAAGCGTATTTGGAGGAGAAATCTATTCTTGTGAGAGATAAGGGGAAAGCAGAATCAGCGATTCCTCTGCAAATGGATGTTCTTGGCGCTGAAACCGAAAATGGCATGTTCGCCAAGCGCCTTATTCCGATGACGACTGTATCGCAGCTGGAAGAGATGCTCGGAGATATGAAGAAAAATGGCATCGGAAATGTGAATGTAGTTTATAAGGGCTGGAATGAAGGCGGGTATTCAGGAACGAATCCATCGCCCGTGAAATATGAGTCAGCGCTTGGCTCGAAGAAGGATTTCGAGCGACTCGCAGCATCGCTTCGGGAAAGTGGAAATCCGCTTCATTTGTACAGCGACTTTACAACGGGCAATGAAGCGTCCAAACGATTCTCTGCGCAGACGGATGCCGCCAAAAAAATCGATAAGTCAATATTGACGATACCAACCTATGAGGAAGTATACGGGACCATCTATTACTTATCTGCCGAAGCAACGAGCAAGCTGGTTAAACAAAATACAAAGCAATATGTGAGCCAGAACGTAAGCGGAATTGCTGTAGATAAGACGGGCTCTGTGTTATTCTCCGAGATGGCGGGCAAAAGTCGTTCAAGCCGCAGCCAAACAGCAGAATTTTATAAAGCTGCTGTGCAAGGCTTGTCGGATGCCATTCCATCCTTGCTCATGTATGCGCCAAATGATTATATGCTTCCTTATGCCGATCAAGTGCTAGACGTGCCGATGGAGTCATCGCAATACATTTATATTAGTGAAACGGTGCCATTCGTACAAATGGTGCTGAAGGGCTATAAGGATTATTTTGCCCCTTACAGCAACTTCTTCGCTAATCCGCAGGCAAGCCTGCTGCGCATGATCGAGACAGGTTCTTATCCATCCTATTATTTGACGCATGAGACATCGTACAAGCTGAAGCATACTAATTCGAATGATGTTTACACGTCTGCATATAAGGATTGGCGTGATTCGATGACGGAGACTTATCGCATTTTAGATAAAGCGCTGAAGCCGACAATAGGTGCGAAGATGCAAAACCATGAGCGTCTAAGCGATGGCATTGTTAAGGTTTCGTATGACAACGGAGTCGAAGTGCTCGTGAATTACACGAATCGCGACTATAAATGGGAAGGCGTTAGCGTTCCGCCAAAAGGCTTTCAAGTAATCGAGGTGAACCGCTGATGGCCAAAATCACAATGACCAACAAACGTAGAAAGGCGATTATCGGTCTGGCGTTTGTGTCGCCTTGGATCGTAGGATTTTTTGTTTTCACTTTATATCCGATGCTATACTCCTTATTTCTTAGCTTCCATCAAGTGAAAATTACACCTGTCGGCGTGAAAACAAAGTATATCGGCTTTGAAAATTTCAATTATGCATTTTTCTCCGATCCCGTGTTTGTAGAGAAAATATTGAATTATGTTATGGAAATGATGCTGAACGTACCGATCATTATCGTTTTTTCATTGATCATTGCGCTATTAATTAATCAGAAGATCAAATTTCGCGGCATGTTTCGGACGATATTTTTCCTGCCAGTCATTATAACGAGCGGGCCGGTCATTAACGAGCTGCTTAGCCAGGGTGCGTCCTCCATTCCAAATATAGAGCAGTACGGCATGTTCACGATGATTGAGAATAGCTTGAGCCCGATTATTGCGGAGCCTATTCTGTATTTGTTTAAGCAAATCATTATGGTTCTCTGGTTCTCCGGCGTTCAGATTCTTATTTTCCTAGCAGGGCTGCAAAAGGTAGACCGATCCATGTATGAAGCGGCTCGCATCGATGGCGCGTCGGCATGGGAGTCCTTCTGGAAAGTGACGCTGCCAGTGCTTATGCCGCTCGTGATCGTAAATGTAATCTATACGATCGTTTACGTATCGACGTTCGCGCTAAATGAAATTATTATTCTTATCAAAAACAATATGTTCAGCACCATTACCGGATTCGGTTACGCAACCGCGATTGCATGGATTTATTTCATCATTATCATGATCGTGCTTGCGATATGGACTGGACTGCTCAGAATGAAGAAACGATAAGGAGGAGAGCTGCATGTGGAAAAGACAGACGTTAGTCGCTGCGAGCAAAGTCCGTAAGCTGTTGTTCGGAATGGGAGAAAACGACGGATTTGTGTTCAAGGCTGTAGTATATCTCCTTCTGATCGCGATCGGCTTTGTCTATTTGTATCCGATGTTATTTATGCTGGTGAACAGCTTCATGAGCTTGGATGATTTGGTCAACTCCATGATCAAGTGGATTCCGTCAACGCTGTATGTCGAGAACTATTCGAAGGCGCTGAACGTGCTCGATTATGAAAAAACACTTTTGCAAACGATTGGGGTGGCAGGCCTTCCAGCCTTGCTGCAAACGATATCGGCGGGCGTTATCGGTTATGGCTTTGCTCGATTTGAGTTTCCTTTTAAAAAGATATTGTTCGTGCTTATGCTCGTAACTTTTGTTATCCCGCCGCAAATTACGATGATGCCAACATACCTTTTGTTTAAGCAATACGGGCTGCTCGGCTCGCTGGAGACGTTTATATATCCGGCCATTCTCGGGCAAGGACTAAAAAGCGCATTGTTTATTCTCATTTTTTATCAGTTTTTTAGAAGCATACCGGAAGTGCTGGAGGAGGCTGCGGAAATTGATGGAGCGGGCAGCTTGAAAATCTTTTACCGTGTTGCCGTTCCTATGGCGCTTCCTGCAATCATTATCGTCTTTCTATTCTCATTCGTATGGTACTGGAATGAAACGTATTTAGCGGGTCTTTATTTCGGAAACGAGCTGACCATATTGCCGCTGGAGCTGCAAAAATTTACGGACAGCTACAATAAGGTGTACCCGCCGGGCACTCCTGGCAGTCAGTTGAATGAAGCGATCAAGCTGGCTGGAACGCTGCTGACGATTGCACCGCTGCTCATTCTCTACTTTGTGCTTCAGCGCTGGTTTGTAGAAGGCGTTGATCGGGCTGGTATTACCGGYGAGTAAGAGGAGGAGCTTGGGTGAAGAGACTTTTCAAGATTTCGAGTGTTTTTATAGCAATTATCTTATTAATAATGGGGTGCAGCATGGAAAATAAAAAAGAAGCTCCGCAGCAGAAAAATGGGTGGAAGCTCGTATGGAACGATGAGTTTGATGGCAAAGAAATCGATCGGAGCAAGTGGAAGCATGTAACCGGAGGATCAGGCTTTGGGAATAATGAAGATCAGTTTTATACAGAGGATGCGGCCAACTCTTATATTGAAGATGGCAAGCTAGTCATCAAAGCGTTGAAGCAGGAGCATGGGGGCAAGCCGTATACGTCCGCGAAATTAATTACGGAGGGCCATGCAGATTGGACGTACGGTCGGTTCGAGTTCCGGGCTAAGATGCCGCTTGGCAAAGGAATGTGGCCTGCCATATGGATGATGCCGACGGACATGGAGAAATACGGCGGCTGGCCAAGCAGCGGCGAGATTGACATTATGGAGTATCTTGGACACGAGCCTGAGCAGGTGCACGGTACTTTGCATATGGGTAATCCTCACATTTATAGAGGCGGGAAAGTAAGTCTGGAAGATGGAACGTTCGCAGAAGCGTTTCATGACTTTGCTCTGGAATGGACGCCAAGCGGGATGAAGTGGTACGTCGACGATAAGGAGTTTTATCAGACGACGACATGGTTCACGCGCAAGGATGAGGCAGCGGATAACGAGCCATTCCCTGCACCTTTCGATCGTGCGTTTTTCTTGCAGCTGAATTTGGCCGTTGGCGGCAATTGGCCGGGTTATCCAGATGAGACGACGGTTTTCCCGCAAACATTCGAGCTGGAGTACGTTCGGGTGTATCAGCCGGCAGACGGAAATTATGAGACGGCAAACGATACGGCAAAATAGGAATGATAAATGTGAAATGGAGGAGAAACCGATGGATCTTCGTTTGGTACAGCAAGAAAAGATGAACATGATTCAAACGACGATGGAACTGCGCGAGGTAAGCGGAGTGGCAGTCCCGTTTCAAAATGGCATTCCTGTACCGTCATTTGATGCACAGCAGCGTTTGAAGCTTGACTTGAAGGGCATGTGGAAGAAGGAAAGATTTGCTGCGGATCATGATTTCTCATTGTCTGAGCGCAATGATCGGTGGTTCGAGCACGCCCTCCTTGAAGCTGGCGGCCGTACTGAAGTCGACTTTGATGATTCTGCTTGGGCGCAGCGTCAGCTGCCCTTTCCGGAAAATGAAATTCGCGGGAAAGAGGAAGCCAATTCCAGTGAAACGTATCAAGACGGCGTATGGTATCGTCGTACGTTCTGTCTCGATGCAGCATGGGCAAATAAAGCAGTTACACTGCATGCGCTCGCGATCAGCTATGTAGCTGACGTTTGGGTCAATGGGCAGTGGGTTGGCTATCATGAAGGAGGCTTTACCCCTTTTGCACTTGATTTGACCCCTTTTGTGAAGATTGGTGAAGTGAACACAATTGCGCTTCGAATCGATAATCCGCCTTGGGGAAGCCGAGCAGATATCATACCGGCGACACCAGGAACTGATTTTTTTAACTACACCGGTGTGATTCATGACCTATACATTAGCGGAACTACCAAATGCCATATACCAAGAGTAAACATCGTACCGCTTGATATTGAGGGGCGTGTGAAGTTTAGTGTCGTTCTGGAAAACCGTGGAGCTGATGCTGTAGAGGTGAGCGTTAGCGGGCAAATTTTTGATGCGGATCATGAAGCCGATGCATTCTTAAATTCACCTCTCGCAGCGGATATTAAAGGCAAGCAAACAAGATGGACGGGCGATTTAAATTGGACGGAAGCACTAGCTCCTTATGAGACGAGGGTGATGGAAGCGATTGTCCATATTCAAGAGCCTCGCTTATGGGCATTTTGGCAGCCAGAGCTGTATGTAGCGGAATTTGCAGTTGTATATGGGGACCGTACTGCCCAGTTGGATCGTTATGCGTCGCAGTTTGGCGTACGTACAGTTACGACGGAAGGTACAAAGCTGTTGTTGAACGGACGTCCAGCATTTCTTGCCGGTGTTGCTCGCCATGAAGAATGGCCGGATACAGGGCGGTCTGCGACTTGGAAGCAAATTCGAGATGATTTGGTTCAAATGAGGCAGTCCATGCATGTCAATTTTGTTAGAACGGCACATTACCCAAACCATGTATACACGTCGTTATTGACGGATCGGCTCGGCCTTGCAACTGTCAGTGAAATTCCGCTTTGGCAATTCACTCGTGAGCATTTTGAGGCACAGGAGCAAAAACGGCTATCCGATCAAATGTGGAGGGAGATGATTTTCTCCCAATACAACTCTCCTTCCGTTCTGATGTGGAGCACGCAAAATGAATCCGTTGAGGTAGAGCTGCGAACGGTTTACAACAAACGTTTAGTGAAGGACCTGAAACAAAATTATGCGGATGGGCGTCTCACGACCCAAAGTGCGGCAGCAGACCAGCCAGGTGCGCATGATCCTTCCATGGAGCCGCTGGATGTGGCGGGCTGGACGATGTATTTTGGCATATTCCATGGCAGTACGTATTATGAAGGCACAAAAGATTTTCTGCAAAAAGCGCATGAGCTTTGGCCGGACAAGCCGATATGGAATACCGAGTTTGGGCACTGGTCCTCTGATCAGGATACGATGGCGGCAGAGCAGCTGAAAACCTATAAGGAAACGCTGCAGGCGCTGATGGAAAGAGCGGTCATATCTGAAGATGGAGAGGCTCAGCTGAGAAGTGATGGTTTTCTCGTTGGCATCGATTTCTGGATTATGTATGACTGGTACGTGAACCATAACAATTGGATTGATACGTTCGGGATCTATCATATGGATAGAATGACGATGAAGCCGGTTGGAGAAGCGCTGAGTCAGGATTATGCTAGGTACACCGCATTCGAGGGTGGGTTTATTCATCAACCAAATCGTGAATCGCAATAGATATAAGAAGCAATTTTTCTAATATAGGGCGTTATCCTTTCAGCCAAAACCTCATAAAACGAGCCATAGTAATCATTCTATAGGCTCGTTTTGTTTTGCTGATTGGTCTGTTAGTATGGCATACTGAGCAAGACAGATGTGAATCTTTTTTACCAGCAGTCACGTACCTAAGTAAGACGGAAAGAACAAATGGACGACGGAGGCATTCGATGAATAAAGAACAACTTATAGCATTGTTTAATACGGAACAACGGATAGATCAGATCATTGCGGGCTTTCGTCGTGAAGAAGAAGGTGGAATGATTAGGCAGGTTTCCCTTACAGGAGGGGAAGGATATGTAACCTACTCAGCATTAACAAATGAAACGGTTCAACATGCGATTAATGAGCAGCTATCTTACTTTGAGCAATTGGATCAGCGGTTTGAGTGGAAGCTATATGACTACGACCAGCCCGCTAATTTAAAGGATAAACTTCTTGAGCATGGATTTACGATTGGAGATCCCGAGGGATTGCTTGTTATGCAGCTAACAGAAGGAGATTTTATGTTATCCTGTGAAATTCCTTCCTCTATCATACGAATCACAGATGAAGCAGGAATCAATGACATCGTCTTACTGGAAGAAGAAATATGGGGAGAATCACATCGCGAGCTTGGTGAGGAATTAATACGAAATCTGAAAAATGATCCAGATAGCCTGTTCATCTATGCAGCTTATGAAGATGGAAAAGCGGTCAGTGCGGCTTGGATGTATTTGCATAATGGAACATCCTTTGGAAGCTTATGGGGTGGTTCAACCTTGTCGGCTTATCGAAACAAAGGGTTGTATACTTCTTTACTTGCTGTACGAGCACAGGCAGCTTGGGAAAATGGATTCCGCTTGCTAACGGTAGATGCTAGTCCGATGAGTCTTCCTATTCTGAAGAAAAAGGGCTTTGATCTTCTGGCTTATTCTTATCCATGTGTATCGCCAAGTAAAGAGGAAAGGAAGGAGATAGCTTTTGAATAAAATGTTGGAAATACGCAAGGCGGTCGAGGAGCTTTCTACAGATGATGTGAGACAGGCTCTAAAGCTAGTTATGCTTCAAATTGAGATAGCGGAGCAGAATTTAGAGGCTCGAGAAGATCTTTTTAATAATTTGAAAGAACTTTACGATTCATTGCTGAATTCCCAAAACAATAATAAGAGAGAGCTGGATTCGGCTGTCACGAAAATTCATATTGTGTTTGGAGACTCTATTGCAGGCAGTTTGAAACTGGCTATTAAACAGCTTGGGTTAGCGGATTCCAATAAGGTCATGACTCTTAATGAAAGCTTCTCTATAGGCCCAATATGGCAGCTGCATACGGAAGAGGGATGGCATAAGAGAAAGGAGTGGTTTAGAAATCATATTAATGTTGGTTATGACGAATCATATTTTGATATGGAAGAGGAAGCCTTCTCTCACCAAAGCTTATTAGCTCAAATTCCAGAGCAAGCTTCAATTGTCATATGGTGTGGCAACAATGCTCATGAACAGACTGGTATGCGTTATGCGCTTTATTTGCTCAGACACCATTTAAATGGTATTTACGTGTTTAATGCAGAAGAGGCATGCAGCAGAAGGTATAATACACCCGAAACATTCATTAACTATTTGCAATTAGGAGAGGTTCCGGTAGATAAGTTAAAGGCTGTTATAGGTGAAGCAGAGGAAAATGGGCAGACAACTGGCGACATAAGGCAGCAACTGGAGAAGGAATGGCTAGCGCTTGCAGAGTATGATAAGGTGCTGCGTATTTGGAATCAAAGTAAAATTCAACATGTAGATGAAGATTACTTGGATGATTATTTGTTTGAAACGGTAGAGTCGCTGCTGCAGCATAAACCAAAAGATGAATTTATAAAGGCGGCCAGAGTAGTTGGCCAAGCTTTGGGCTATTATGAGCAATGTATTGGAGACAGCTATTTCGAATATAGACTGCGCGAGCTTATTTACGCAGGCAAATTAGAAATCAAGGGAGTGCCTCGTGCAATGAGGTTTTATAGTGTAAGGCTGAAATAAGCCTGCATGCTCTCCCTTTTATTTATCCAGATGGAGCTTTCCCGTCATGTCGACGGGAAGGCTTCTTTGGGCTGTGTATCAGAGCAAAAGTCATGTATTTATTTATAGATTAGATTTTGTAGATTGGCGATAGAGAGTTGGCGTTTGCCCTGTAAATCGTTTGAAAAATATGCTAAACGTATGAATGGATGAGAATTGCAGCTCTTCTGCGATTTGCGAGATCGCTTTCGACGTGCTTCGAAGCTCGGACTTCGCTTTATCCAAGCATAAGTGACGAACATATTCTCCGAGGGGAATGCCAACGGCATTTTTGAATTCCCTTGCGAGATGCGAGCGGCTAATATGGATAGACTTTGCTAGCTGCTCGGGATCATAGTTATAGCGTACCTCACGATGCAGCTGATTCATTACTTCAGTAATCGCATCGTTAAGCGGCCTTGGAGGGGCCTCTGCTGCTAATGCTGGATCAAGAAAATGACGGAGCGTCGTCACAAGCAGCTGTTGAAATAACCCCTCCACCATGGGCAAGCTTAGATAAGCTTTATTTTTAATTTCGGTTATTATATGCTCGAAAAGTGCTTTTACTCTGCTATCTTGATCATGAGCGATTCGTTGAAGCCCAATGCGATAAAATTCAGGATACAAATGGTGGAGCCTCTCCAGCCTAAACCCGATGTAATAGAGCTTGAAAGGCTTATGTTTTCCTGCTAATCCAAAATGGATTTCTTCAGGCTTAGTAAGCAGGAGCTGTCCTTTCTCAATTTCATAAACCGTTTTATCAATTTTGTATTGGCTGTACCCTTCATCCACGTAGCACAATTCGAAATGATCATGATAATGAATCGATGTGCTCCAGTTTTCATAATGGTTCACTCCGAGATAATAAATATGGCTCGCATCAGAATCGAAGGGCAATTCGATTCGAAACTCACCATCGTTTTCAATAACAAGGTGCTGTTTGGGCACCTCGTTCTTCAATGATTTATTTTCACTCATTCGCGTATCCCTTCTCCTCATCATAACAATTACCTTCGATTATACCTTTTCAGCACAAAATCTCAACAAGCAATAATGATCAAAAACTTTAAATCTATGCATGGGATTAAAAAATACAACGTAATTTAACCGGTTTATAATGATCATATGTTTAAAATATGAATGCATGAGGTGCTTAATATGTCTATGAATGGTCAACTCCGTAAAGATTGTCTCCCTGCACAAGAAGATGTCACATTTTTTGCTGAAAATGGTTACTGGATTTCGCCTATTATTTTCTCTGAGGATGAGCTAGCGGAAATCGTTGCGCATCAGGATCGTCTATATCGCGGCGAATACGAGACTGGAAAAGCACCGGTATGCAATTGGCTGGAAGGACAGGATAATCCGCGGGCTCTTAGGAAAACAGATAATTCGCATTGGTCAGATCTGACACTTCGTAACGTAGCAGTAAACGCTACAATCGGAGGAATTGCCGCTGCTTTGATGGAGACGGAAACGATAAGGTTGTTTCATGATCAGCTGCTGTATAAGCCAGGAAGAGGTACAGGTAAGGAAACAGCAAATGTAGGCTGGCACCAAGATTACGCTTACTGGCAATGCTGCGCGGGTCCTACGCTCATTACAGCTTGGGTTGCATTTACGGATGTGGATCTATCGAATGGCTGTATGCAGATGGTGCCGCGCAGCCACCAGTGGGGCTTGTTGAATGTAAATGATTTCTTTGAGCAAAATTTGGAGAAGCAGCAGCAAGCAATGGACATCCCAGAAAACGAAAAGTTTTCAACAGTACCTGTTATTATGAAAGCCGGGCAAGTAAGCTTTCATCATGCATTGACCATCCATGGAAGCGGGCCTAATACGAGTGATCAAGCACGCCGCTCGATGGCGGTTCATCTCATGACGGGTGAAACCAAATATAAATACGATGCAAAGGGCAATAATCATTTTAATGCACAGATGATGAACGGCAGAGAGGGAGAAATATACGAGGGCGAAGCTTGGCCTGTATTGTATACTGCAAAAAGCGAATTGTAAGGCAAGGGAGGCGCTTTTTAACGGCTGCCTGCCTATACTTTTATAGTAGAGTAAGTATATAATCAATACTATAAACTTCGTTAATAAGATGATAAAAATACGCCATTTATGGCGTATTTTTGTTTTTTGCTAATACTTGGCTGCATATAACACTTGGTTTTTGTTCGCGTTTGACAATAGGCAACAATATGAATTAATTTTAATAAAAAGAGCGTGAGTTTTGATCACCCTATCAGGCTGAGATTGGAGAATTTCAAATGTATCGMAATTTAGAAGAATGTGTCATTGATTTAGAGAAAAACGGACATTTGGTTCGTATAACAGAAGAAGTTGACCCGTATCTTGAGATGGCTGCTATCCATATGAAAGTATATGAGGCTGGTGGTCCAGCGCTGCTATTCGAGAATGTAAAAGGCTCTAAATTTCGGGCAGTTTCTAATTTGTTCGGAACGGTAGAGCGCAGCAAATTCATATTCCGCAACACTTGGGAATCGGTGCAAAGTGTGATGGAGCTGCGCAATGATCCCATGAAGGCATTAAAAAATCCGTTTAAGCATGTCAGAACCGGTTTGGCCGCTTGGAAAGCTCTTCCGGTTAAGAAGTCGGGTAGTCTGCCAGTAACCGCGCAGGAAATACAAATTTCGGATTTGCCGCTTATTCAAAGCTGGCCAATGGATGGCGGTGCATTTGTAACCCTGCCTCAAGTCTATACGGAAGATCCGGACAAGCCAGGAATTATGAATTCAAATTTAGGTATGTATCGTGTACAGCTGAGCGGCAATGATTATGAAATGAACAAAGAAATTGGCGTGCATTATCAGATTCATCGCGGCATCGGCGTGCATCAAGATAAAACGAATAAAAAGGGTATCCCTTTAAAAGTAAGCTGTTTTGTAGGCGGCCCTCCAGCACATACGCTGGCAGCTGTTATGCCGCTGCCGGAAGGGCTGACAGAGATGACTGTTGCCGGAATGCTGTCAGGGCACCGTTTCCGCTACAGTTATTTGGATGGTTTCTGTATTAGCAACGATGCTGATTTTGTTATAACCGGAGAAATTCATCAAGGCGAGACGAAGCCAGAGGGACCATTTGGTGATCATTTGGGGTATTACAGTCTTACTCATCCTTTCCCTGTCATGAAAGTTCATAAAGTGTACGCGAAGCCGGGAGCGATTTGGCCATTTACCGTTGTTGGCCGTCCGCCGCAGGAGGATACTGCGTTTGGAGAGCTCATTCATGAGCTGACAGGTGATGCGATTAGACAAGAAATTCCTGGTGTAAAGGAAGTGCATGCTGTAGATGCAGCGGGTGTGCATCCTCTGCTTTTTGCAATAGGGAGCGAACGGTACACCCCTTATCAGCAAGTGAAACAGCCGGCAGAGCTGCTCACCATTGCTAATCGGATTTTGGGTACGGGACAACTAAGTTTGGCCAAATACCTTTTTATTACAGCTGAAGATCAAAGGCCGTTAGATTCACATGATGAAGTGGATTTTTTAACGTATATACTAGAACGTATCGATCTTAGCCGAGACATTCATTTCCATACAAATACGACGATTGATACACTCGATTATTCGGGTACGGGATTAAACAGCGGCAGTAAAGTAGTCATCGCAGCATATGGGGACAAAAAGAGAGACTTATGTACAGAAGTGCCCGATGTTTTAAAAGAAATAAGCGGATTTGAGCATGCGCGTATGGTCATGCCGGGAGTTGTAGTCATCCAAGGCTCTACATTTATGAGTTATGATAGTGCTAAGCAGGAAATGCAATCGTTATGTGATGCTATACAAGAAAAGGGTGCTCTTTCTTCATGCCCTATGATTATAGTAGGTGATGATAGTGATTTCATTAGCGAGACGATTAAAAACTTCCTATGGGTTACCTTTACGCGCAGCAATCCATCACACGATATGTATGGCGTGAATAGTCATTATGAGAACAAGCATTGGGCTTGTGACAATTTGATTATTGACGCTCGTATTAAACCGCATCAAGCACCGCCATTAATTCCAGATCCTTCGGTACTGAAGAGCATCGAGCGATTATTTGTTAAAGGTGCCAGCTTGGGTGGATTGAACATATAGCTTTACAATACACGACACGCCTTTTAAGGCGTGTTTTTTTTGTCATTTTAAGGCCATTTTTGAAATCATCCTCACCTATTTTGTTTGCGAAAATCAATAAAATGATCGAATTTATCATAAAAGCCTGTGAAAGTATAAAAAATCGGGTTTTTATTATATAGTTTCAACATTTTGACAGAGTTAGAATGTAAATGAGCCTAATGAACGGCATTTGCTGCTGAAGATGCAGGACGCTTCAGTGCTAGTTTGCAAAAATTATATCAATTTATTATGGGAGGATGAGCATGTCGCAAGCAACAACGAAGGTAAAGTACACAGCGACTCCGCCGGAGAACAGCCCGAGAAAAAAAACCTTTTTCAACCGCCTGATGAAGCAAATGGATGTGCAATTGATGGTGTGGCCGGGTATTTTGCTGATATTCGTATTTGCCTATATACCTATGTATGGTGTATTGACGGCGTTTATGGATTACAACCTTTTTACGGGATCGAGAATATTCGATAACCCTTGGGTGGGCTTTAAACATTTTGAAGCGTTCCTTACTGCACCTGATATCGCTACGGTCATGAGAAATACACTTGTGATCAGCCTTTTAAAGCTATTAATAGGTTTTCCAGCACCGATTATATTGGCGCTAATGCTTAATGAAGTCAGGCATATGGTGTTTAAGAGAGTCGTACAAACGATTACATATCTACCGTATTTCATGTCATGGGTTATTGTAGGCGGCATGGTTATGGCGTTGCTTTCAACTGAAAACGGCAGTGTCAATATGCTGCTTGAAGGTGTTGGAGCGATAGATGAACCGGTCAACTTCCTGTCCCTAAAGGAATACTTCTGGGGCATACTGGTTTCGACCACGGTATGGAAGGAAATCGGCTTTGGCTCGATTATTTACCTTGCTGCAATCGCAGGTGTAGATCCGCATTTGTATGAAGCGGCAGATATTGATGGAGCCAGCAAGTTTAAGCAAATTTATCTCATTACGATACCAACGATTATGCCGGTTATTATCATCTTTATGATTCTAGCAATGGGGAATTTATTGAGTGCTGGTTTTGAAGATATTTTGATCCTTGCCCAGAATCCAATTCTAAGACCGGTGTCGGATGTTATTGATACTTATGTATATCGGGTCGGCCTGCAGAATGGGAAATTTTCTTACGGTGTTGCAGTTGGTTTATTTAGAGCAGTGATCAGCGTATTGCTCTTGACGGCGGCTAACTACCTAGCCCGTAGGTCCGGCAACGGCTTATGGTAGAACATTACTTCATAACTGGGGGCGAAATCAATTGACTTTCAAGCGTTTGAGCTATAACGACCGAGCTATGGTTGTATGCATATATGTATTCCTCATTCTGTTAGCTTTCTCCGCATTATATCCGTTCTGGAATACACTCGTTGTATCGTTAAATGAGGGAACAGATACAGCCAAAGGCGGCATTACATTTTGGCCAAGGATGTTTACATTTGCAAATTATGAAATTGTTTTTCAAGATGACAAAATTTTAAATGCATTTTACATTTCCTTTAGCCGAACGATCATTGGAACCATATCAGCAACATTTTTGACTGCATTGCTCGCGTATGGCATGTCCAAAAACTATTTAATGGGTCGTGGCTATTATTCCTTTTATTTCATCTTTACGATGTACTTTGGCGGCGGGTTGATTCCAACTTTTCTATTGATTAAATCACTCGGTTTGATGAACAGTTTCCTTGTTTACATTATTCCCGGTCTAATCAGTGTATGGAATATGATCGTTTTCCGAACCTTCTTCAAAAGCTTGCCCGTGGGATTAGAAGAGTCGGCTCAAATTGACGGCTGCAGCAACTGGGGAATATTTTTCAAAATGGCGCTCCCGCTGTCTATGCCAGTAATCGCCACACTTGGTTTGTTTACAGCCATTGCCCATTGGAATGATTGGTTTGCGCCATCGATCTATGTTTCTAATCAAGATTTGCTGCCTATTCAAACGATATTGCGGAAAGTATTGAACTCTAATGTTCTAACGGATGCGATCGGAAATGACAGTATTGCTAGTGAGAAAATGGCATCGAAAGCCCTTACCTCCAAATCTCTTATTAGTGCAATGATTATGATTGTGTCTCTTCCCATTATCGCTGTATATCCTTTTCTTCAAAGATTTTTTATGAAGGGTGTTATGGTTGGATCTCTAAAAGAATAGCTTGTTGACCAGCGGTTTAAGGCGAATGTCGCTTTGGACATATATATTAATCATGAGAGGGGTAAAATCAGCATGAAGAAAATGAAAAAGCCGCTGTTAATGGTAGTCTCTGCGGTGTTTCTACTGGTAACTGTACTTGCAGGATGCAGCAATTCGGGGGGCAATGATCCAAAACCAGCAGCAACAGATTCAGCAACGAACACAAATAAAGGGAGTGAGGCTACAGACGCTCCAGCAGATCAAGCATGGGTATTTGGTTCTAGCCCGATTGAATTCTCAGCTTATACGCACTACAGCTGGCAAGATTTTCCTGACACCATGGATGCAAACCCTTTTTGGAAATACCTGAAAGAAAATAAACAAGTAACGATCAAACCGATTCACGCAAAAGGGAACTCTGCACAGCTGATGCAGACCTTTATGGCTGACTCTAGTCAAATGCCAGATGTTATTTATGGTGATCGTTACAATCCGGATATTGAAAGACTTATTGCAAATGATCAGCTCGTAGCGCTTGATCCTTATCTTGATAAGTATCCGAATTTGAAGAAATATCTTAATCCTAAGTCCATGGAACTTCTTCGTTCCGCGGATGGCAAGCTGTACAAATTCCCTAACTGGTACACAGATAAACCAACTAGTACAGCTGGTTATGTAGTGAACAAAAAAGTGTATGCTGAGCTTGGATCGCCAGCACTTGAAACATTTGATGATTTGTACGCATACCTAAAATTAGTAAAAGAGAAATACACTGATATGATTCCATTGGAACTGGATCGTGGTTCTGAAATTCAAGGACAAGGCGTTGTTTACGCAGGATTTGGTGAAAACAACCTCTACAAATCATTGAGCAGCGATGTACAAGGCGTAATCAAAGAGGATAAGCTCGTTTCATTCTTTACAGATCCTTCTTTCCGTGAGTCTCAAAAATACCTTGCAAAATTGTACCGTGAGAAGCTAATCGCACAAGATTGGTGGACACAAACAAGAGATGTCGTTGCGGAAAAAATCGTAACTGGTAAAGTAGCTGTTTATGCAGGATCAGGCGTTACTACGTTTGCTTCACGCGGAGATTCTGAGCTTAGAAAGGCAGATCCAAATGCTGGTTATTTCATGATTTGGCCTGTTCGCAAAGCTGGACTTGATAAGAACAAAATCTTTGCAGGTGGTTACGATGCACTTGGTTGGAACGTTGTGACGATTACTAAACATGCAAAAGATCCAGAAAAAATCTTCGCAGCACTTGATTGGATGACAGGACCTGAAGGCATGACAATCTCATTCTTCGGACCTGAGGGCGGCAACTGGAAAGGTTTCGATGAAAATGAACAACCAATCTTTACTGAAAACTACAATGAAGAGGAAGTAACAGCAATTCAGGCTGCAAACGATGTTGTTCACATCGTAGGAAACGTATCGTATATCGACCCAGCAAAATTGAAATACGTTAATTCACTGCCATTAGAAAAACAAAACTGGGCAGCACGTTGGCAGAGAGATATTACTTGGCCTTCATCTAATGATACAACAGCGCTTACCAACATTAATATTGAGCCGGATTCTCCATACGGTGATACCAGACAACAAATTGTTGATCTTACTCTTGAGACTCTAGCAGAATCAACTACAGCTAAGAGTGATGCAGATGTTGATCGTATTCTAGATGCAGCTGAGAAGAAAGCTAATTCGTATAAATACAAAGAGCTTCTAGAATGGCGTACTGAAAGATGGCATGCTAACAGAACTATTCTTGGAGAATAATAAGGTTTAATAGTGAAAGAGATCATCCCAAGGGATCCATTTGGATCACTTGGGATATCTCTGTATTTTTGGTTATACTTAACTTTTATATATATAGCTTGCATTTATTTTGATATTATTAAAGGGAGATTTTTCAAAAAATGCTGCTCATATAAGGGGTGCTTGGTCAGTGTACGCGAAGAAAGAGAGGTTCCTGCGGTTCATGTTGGTCTATTTCATTGTTAGTATGCTTGTCGCCTGCAGTGGAGTAGACAGTAAACCAGTTCCAACAACTGATGAGGGAACAACGGAAGAAATACAAATAAATCTACCTCCCGATCAGCTCTATGAACTAGGCAAAGAAAGGCTTGATATTTCTTTTTATGGTCACTACAGTTATTATTCGATGCCGCAGTGGGGCGCAGATCCCTCTTCGAAGTGGATTAAGGATAATCTTAATATTCACATCAAAGGAATCGACGTAGAAGGAAACGGAAAGCAGAAGCTTCGAAAGATGATTGCCAGCAAGCAGCTGCCGGATATCATTTGGGGTGATCGCGGTTATGATCTGGAACGTTTGCGTGAAGCGGGCTTACTCGTACCGCTCGATAACTATATAGATAAATATCCAAATTTAAAAAAATGGGCAGGCACTAAAATTTTAGATTTGCTTCGAGCACCAGATGGACATATTTATTATTTTCCAAATTATTACACTAATAAACCGTACGGCAACGCAGGTTATGTCGTTAATAAACGAATATATCGGGAATTAGGTTCCCCTAAGCTATCTACGACAAATGAGCTTTATGATTACCTCAATAAAGTAAAAGCCAACTATCCTGACGTCGTACCTTTTGAAACAGGAATTGCCAGTGAGGGGCAAGGAATTGATCAATTATTTTCCGCTTTCAAGGAAAATAATTATAGCTTTACTCGCTACTACGCTGTAACGAGTGGAGATAAGATGACATCGATCTATAAAGATGAAGGATTTCGCGAGTCGGCATTATTTGTAGCAAAGCTTGTGCGTGAAGGATTGATTACCTCGGATGCTTGGACCCAAACGGATGATCAGGTAAGTGAGAAGCTTATGAGCGGTAAAGTGGCGGTTTATGCCAGTGCGGACCCTATGCGTCAAGTGATGTTGGCTAATGCAGAGCTTGTAAGGAAAAATCCGGAGGATGGTTATATCTTTATCGATCCTATTTATAAGGAAGGATTGGATCCGAATAAGATTTATCCTGGCACATACAATGTGCTTGGCTGGAATGTCTCTACAATAACGACAAGCGCAAAAAATCCAGAAGCGATATTCGCTATGCTGGATTGGATGACAGGGCCGGAAGGTTCTGCTGTTCAGATGTGGGGCCCGCCGGGGCCAAACGGGTACTGGGATGGCTTCAAAGAAGATGGAATAACGCCAAAATTTACGAGCAAATACACATCAGACCCGGATGGGCTGAGTGAAATACAAGCAATCTCTGGCGAGTTGATTTGGGTTGGCAACACGGTATATCTCGATCAAACCAAAAGCGATTATGAAAAAACATTGCCTGAGGACAAGCGAAACTGGTCTACATATTGGCAGCAAAAGGTAACTTGGGAATCTCAGGGGGATGCAACACCGTTTATCAATTTGCAACCGACTCCAAATTCTGACGAAGGCAGAATTTTTGCCCGGGTGAAAGAAATATGGTTAAGCGCGCGCTCATATGCGATGTACGGGCAAACGGATGAAGAGGTATTAGAGATTTTGGATTTAGCGCATAAGGATTCGATGGAATCAGGTTTTCAAGATTATTTAGATTTTATTACGTCGAAGTGGCAAGAAAACTTAAAAGTATTAAATCAAGAGTAACGTAAATTTGTTAACTTGAAGGAGCTGCTCTTATGTATAAGGTATTGTTAGTCGATGACGAAGAACTCGATCTGGAAGGAATGAAACGGTTTATTCCTTGGTCTGAGCTTGGAATGGAAGTGAAGGGCAGCGTAAATAATGCATTATCAGCATGCGAAATCATAGATGAGCAGCCCATCGATATATTAGTCAGCGATGTTAATATGCCTTATATGTCAGGACTTGAGCTTGCCCGAATTGCACTCGAACGCAAGCCTAATATGCGTATTATATTCGTTAGCGGCTATCAGGAGTTCAGCTACGTACAGCAGGCGTTATCTTTAAAGGCTTACAATTATGTGCTAAAGCCAATGGATGACAATGAATTGGTGTCGTCTTTGTTAAAGGTGAAGCAGGATCTTGATGAGGAGAACAAGCAGCGTGAAGTGGAAGAAGCCTATCAACAAATGATTCCGATTGCCAAAAGCGACTTTTTGATTCATGTGTTGGAAGGATTGGAAACGACGGAGGGCGTTTCCATGTCCAAGCTGATTTTACACTATGGCTTCGATCAATTGAACTGGCCTATCCGTGTTGCGATTATGGAACTGGATAATCAGTCGTTGAGACAAACCGAGAACGCATCTTCACAGAGAGAATGGTCGCGCAACTCTCTTCAAATTGTACATGAAACAATTCAAAAGATAGGCATGCTTCCATACTGCAAGCTGTCATCTCAACGCATTGCTATATTACTGGAAGACAAAGCTATTGGTCAAACCGTCAAAACGTTATGCGATGCGCTTTCGCAGCATCTAACGGTATCGATAACAACCGGCCTCGGTGAAGCAGTTCATTCGATAGAAAAGCTGCAAGTATCGTACCGACAAGCGATAGAAGCTGTTGAAGGCAAGATGTTTCTTGGAAAAGGGGATATCATCAAATATGAAGAAGTCAGAGCGGAACCAGGCATGCTGGACGCTCGGATTCTGGATACACGAATGAAAGCACTATTAAAGGCCATGGAAGGATATGAGCTTGTTCGGATTTACGACGAATTCGAGAACTTGTTTGCATCAGCTTCTAGTCTTCGCTCCAGATTTACTGTTCATCATATGACCAGCTATATTATATGGAAGCTGGATCAATATTTAAGTGAAATGAATGAGGATTTATTTGAACTGCTAGGCATTGATATTCACCATCTCGAAGTTTTAATGCAATTCGAAACGATTAACGATATACGTTCATGGCTTGTAAAGCTCTTATATGAAATTTCTGAACGACTGCAGAAGAAAAACGTCATGAAAGACAGCAAGTTTATACGCAGCGTCACGAAGTCAATTAAGGAGAGGATGAGTGAAAATATTACCCTCAAAGATATGGCGCTGCAGTTTTCTTTCTCGCCTAGCTATATGGGGTTTTTAATAAAAGAAAAGTCAGGTCATACCTTCAATGAACTGCTCGTGCATCTGCGTATGGAGAAAGCATGTGAACTGCTCAATCAACCCGGGATAAAAATTTATGAAGTTGCCGATCAGGTTGGTTATCGTTATCTTCCCTATTTCAGCCGACAATTTAAGGAGAAGTTTGGCATGACACCTATGGAATATCGGAAGAGAGAGAATTGATCAATAATGGGGGAGCTTTAGATGAAAATAGTCCGGGAGAATAGAAAGAGACTCGGATATATGCCGATCGGATACAAGCTTATGCTGTCCTATATGATCTTTATCGTTATTTTGGTCGTTGTCAATTTCTATGTGTCTCATTCGATGTATGACTCTTCCATGCGTAAGCAGACGCGTATGAATATTGAAGGAACGATGGAGCAAATGCGCGACAACGTGAAGTATAAACTAGATGATATTGTCCGAATATCGTCTACACTCTATGATGATTATAATCTGGTTCAGAGCATTCGAGTTGATGAAATAGGCATTGCCAATTTAAATCGAATGAATCAGATCATTAGCCCAAAGCTGGAAAGCGCCTCGAAATCTATTGGGATGAATTTAAGGTTGTCTGTCTACTTTCATAATAAAACGGTGAACCAAATTTATGAGAATAGATGGAAGAAAGACAATGCTGCCGATAACGATGAATCCAAAGAGCAAACCTATGATATTTATCATATGAGCCGCATTCAGGATAAGTTATGGTACACATCCATTCCAAAAGAAGAATACGGCGTGACTATGGAGTGGAAACAGGTTGAAGAGGATGTACGAGATCATCGTATTTCAATGATACGACGTATCGTCGACACCGATAATCCATTGGAAGTTGAAGAGCTGGCTATTATGCGGTTTAGCGTTCAGATGAAGGAGCTGTTTAATAGCGTTGACTTCTCGAAGCTTGGCGACGGCAGCATGCTGTCAGTCGTGGATTCTACGGGGTACGTTATTTTCTCCTCTGGGCAGCTTCCGGAAGGCTCAACCAAACCAGTTTCGAAAATAAACAAAAATGTATCGACAAATGAAAATAGCGATAAGCAAGAATACTTAAGAATAGAAGAAAAATTGCTCAATCAGAATTGGACATTAGTGGCGCAAGTTCCACTTACCATTATCGAGCAGGAAGCTGCGAAGGTACGGGCATTTATTATTTTCATCTGCGTACTAAGCTTTGTTTTGTTAACGTTTGCGGGTGTCTTTATTTCACGTTATTTCTCCAAACGAATTTTGAAATTTGTATCGGTGTTGAATGCTTTCCGCGAGGGGGATTTGCATAAGCGAATTGCCTACAGAGGGAAGGATGAATTCTCTCAAATTGCAACGGCGCTAAACGGAATGGGCGAGGATGTAGAGGCATTAATTAATAAGGTATATTTGACGCAGCTTCAGAAAAAAGAGGCTGAGCTGGAAATGCTGCAGCTTCAGATCAATCCGCACTTTTTATACAATACCCTTTCATCGATCAACCAGCTGGCAAAATTCGGGGAAAATGAAAAACTGCAAAAAATGGTGTTGGAGCTCGCGAAGTTTTATAGACTTACGCTGAATTCAGGCCGTACGATGATTCCAATCGCAGCGGAGATGGAGCAGGCCAACGCATATGTAAGCATACAGAAGGTGAAGTACGGGAAACGTCTGGAAGTATTATTCGAGATTGATGAGAATATATGGCCTTTTGAGACGGTGAAGCTTATTTTGCAGCCTTTCATTGAAAATACGCTTAAGCACGCATGGAGCGGAGATCGCATTCATATTCGGATTGTTACCTATATGGAAGAAAACACAGTGCATTATAAGATAATCGACGACGGGTTCGGAATGCCGCAGGAGCGAATTGATGAAATATTCAGCGGGCTAGATAAAGGGAACATTGGATATGGGATTCGAAATATCGATCAGAGAATCAAGCTTCACTATGGTTCAGAATATGGGGTTTCCATATTCAGTCGTATAGGTATTGGAACAACTGTCCATATAAGGATTCCAGCAAGGAAAAGGAATCTTATTATTCAAGAATGCATTCCAAATATTGCAGGATAAACAACGAAAAAGCCGCGTCCATTAGGAAGCGGCTTTTTGCTTATTAAATTTATTTTCTGGATAAGCGAGCAGTTGGATCAGAAGATATGCATACTTTTGCCGATGGGATAAGAAGTAAGTTTGCTCTTGCTCCGTTATGATCATTTCATAGCAATACACCATTTTATTGGAGGCGATATTGATGTCGATATCTACATTGACGGAGCAAGAAGTACAGTTTTATAAGGAAAATGGTTATGCGCTGCATAAGAAACAGTTGTTTAGCGCAGATAAGATGACAGAGCTGACTAATATTTTTGAGGAGCAATGGGAGCTTGTGGGCCGGAAGCTGAACAGCGAGCTCGATACCCCGCATTTCCGTGATGAGCGTCTACTTAAGTTTCTATTAAGCGATGAAGTGCTTGATCTGGTAGAGCCTTTAATTGGTCCTAACATTGGCTTGTGGTCTAGTCATTTCATCTGCAAAGAGCCGCTTATTGGCAAGCAAACGCCATGGCATGAAGACTCCGCATATTGGAACGGACGACTTAGCCGATTTGATAACATTGTGACCGTATGGCTGGCTATTGACCGCAGCTCTAAGGAAAATGGCTGTATGCGCGTCATCCCGGGAACGCATAACAATGGTTTCTCGGAGTACGAGCAGGTGGATGGCAATGACAACATTTTTGATACGGAAATTCGCAATAAGGATGAGTCAAAGGCCGTTTATTTCGAGCTTGAGCCAGGCGAGTGCTCTGTCCATGATTCTCGCATCATACATGGTGCAGCTCCTAACAAAAGTGAATTCCGCCGCTGTGGTTATACGATGCGTTATTTCTCAACGGATGCGCAAGTCTATACTGAAAAGAACCGTGGTCATAAAATCTGGCTAGCGCGTGGAAAAGATTTAGCCGGCAATCCTTTTGTCAATGTATAATAGGCTTAACAAAAGGGGGGGACAGGTATTGGAATTGAGACGAATAAAAGCGTTGTGGGGAATGCAGGGTAGCTATGAGGAGCTTTTGACATATGCAGCAGAAGCAGGTTACTTTGGAATAGAAGCGCCGCTGCCGCCTGCCTCTGAAGAAAAGTCCTTTAAAGCGGCATTGGAAACAAATAAGCTGGCCTTCATCGCGCAGGTAAGTACACATGATGACCATCTCGATAGCTTCGAGAAACAAGTCATGCGAGCAACGGATTTTAATCCGCTGTTTATTAACTCGCAAAGCGCTAGAGACAGCATGTCAGAAGCGGAGCAGGATCGTTTTTTTGAAGGAGCACTTACAATTGAACAAAGGTCTGGCCTTCAGGTCGGGCATGAAACCCATCGCAGCCGAGCGATGTTTACACCATGGACAACTGCAAGATTGCTGAAGCGTTTTCCTGACTTGCGCATCACTGCAGACTTCAGCCATTGGGTGAACGTATGTGAGTCGCATCTGGATAATCATGCGGATGAGCTTGCTCTTGCTATTGATCGCAGCATACATGTTCATGGCCGTGTCGGATTTCCGCAGGGACCTCAAGTGCCACATCCTGGCGCGCCTGAATACGCATCGGAGCTTGCTTTATTTACAGGCTGGTGGCAGCGGATATTTATGAAGCAAGCTGCGCAGGAAAGAACTTGGACAACTTTTACAGCAGAGTTCGGTCCACCGAATTATATGCCAACGGTGCCCTTTACCAATAAGCCTATTGTTGATTTAATAGAAGTAAATCAATGGATGACCGATTATATGGCTGCCAAATATGCCGAATGGTTTGACCAATAAAAGTCTGATAGGGGGAAATCGACATGAAGTATGAATTAACACCTGAGAGATTGCTTGGTAAAAACTTTATGACCTTGTCATCCCCCTATAAGATTTTCAAACATGTGATCGATAACAAAATTACTGCCCATTGGCATGATTTTTTTGAAATGGGCTTTGTAGTGTCTGGTACAGGAACTCATGTTATAAACGGAGAGCCTTTTCCTTTAGAGAAAGGAATGACTTTTCTGCTGACAACGGCAGATTTCCATGAGATCATCCCAGATGAAGGACAAACGATTCATTTGTTTAATCTTATTTTTGATGAATCATTTATCCGCCCAGAGCTGACAGAAATGTTATTTGAACAGGTATCGCTTCATTTGCATACTTTTCGTGACGAAAGTGCTTGTGAAATTGAAATGGAATTTACTCGGATTTGGAATGAATCACAAATGTGGCAGCTAGGCAGCAGCATGCTGGTGCAGGGAAGTTTTGAGAGAATACTCATCCATCTCTATAGAAATAACGGGCATCAGCGCTTGCTTGACGACTATGTAGCCATTAGCACAATCCCTTCTTCCATTAGAAAGTCGATCATCTATATTCAACACCATTTTCGAGAGCCGCTTTCATTAGATGAAATAGCGAGATATGCTGGAATATCAGCCAATTATTTTAGTGAATGCTTCAAAAAGCATACAGGTACATCATTTCAAGAGCATCTACAAGGAAAAAGGCTTCATTTCGCCTCTGCATTGCTCAGCAGTTCAATCTTGCCGATAACGGAAGTATGTTATGCCGCGGGCTTTAATACATTGCCTAACTTTGAACGAGCGTTTAAAAAAAAGTATGAGAAATCACCTCGAGAGTTTCGGAGAAAATATATTCGGCCATAAATGTGACGTGTAAACCAATATGCCATGTTAGGAGGGTACAGCAGTGAGAAGGAGACTTATACAAGGCACAGCAATTGCTGTGCTTTTATGTTTTGTGTATATTCTCTATGCAGTATGGAGCATTATTTCGTTTGCTAAGGTGAATGAGCTCATTTACACAGATGCCGCAATTGTGCTTGGGGCAGCAGTCTGGGACGATAAACCGTCGACAGTTCTAAAGAACAGATTGAATCATGCCATTTGGCTCTATAACAATGGATACATAAAGAAAATAATCGTTACTGGAGGCACAGGTAAGGGAGATTCCTTGTCTGAAGCGGAAGTGTCAAAACGATATGTTATGCAGTATAAGGTTCCAGGTGAGGATATTGTTCTTGAAGAGCATTCAAAAATCACGGAACAAAATTTAGCTAATGCCCATGCGATAGCACAACAACAACAAATCAATACCTTTACCATCGTCAGCGATCCTTTGCATATGAAGCGTGCTCTTCTTATGACTAGACACTTAGGGATGGATGCTTACTCTTCACCAACTCAGACGTCAGCCTACAAGAGTTTGGGTACTAAGCTTCCTTTTCTTTTAAGAGAAACGTTCTTCTTAACAGGTTATCAGCTGAAAATATTATTTTTAAAGTAAGAGAATAAAAGAAGTCACTTATGATAAATAAACTGCTGTTTCACAGCTCATCTTTTTTGCAGCCCGAAAGTTAAACACTCAATTGGATGAGTTTAACATTCGGGATTTTGTATTTTATTAAGGGTATCGTTTCAGGAAGTAAGGCTGCGTTTAAATGAAAGGAGAGGGAAATGTGTCATCCTAACTGAATAATTATGCCAAAAGCCTCCGATATTAAGGATACGGTTACAGGTTCTTCCTAAATCAAGAAGGATAAACGCAGGAAATCACAGTTGCGGTGCACATCTAAATCCATGTATGGTATTATAATATTAACGATTAAAACAAGTTAAAAGTAAAGCTGCCATAATGAAGGAGTTTTTATTTTGAATGATGCGATGATCATGTTAAAGCAAACAAGTCGTACTTTTTATATTCCCATCAGCAGGTTGAAGTCAGGTTTAAAGGATGCAGTTGCATCCGCTTATTTGTGTATGAGAGCAATTGATGAAATTGAGGATCATGAGACGCTAGCAGATGAGGTGAAAGCAGAATTATTGCTTGGCATTCATGATGCGTTTAGTTCCGATGATGTGATTAATGAATCGCAAAAACTCCTTTCTCCTTATGCAGAAACACTGCCGGAAGTTACGATGAGAATTCATGAATGGGCGCTTTTATGTCCTCCGACGGTTACGAATGTCGTTTATAACCATACAGCGACAATGGCCAAGCAGATGGCTGATTGGGTTCATGAAGGCTGGGATATCCGAACGGAAGAGGATCTGGATAATTATACTTATAGTGTTGCCGGTATGGTAGGGGAAATGTTGTCTGACATATGGTTCTGGCACGATGGCACGAAATCAGACCGAATCAAAGCAGTTGCTTTCGGAAGAGGCTTACAAGCCGTAAATATTCTGCGTAATCGCACAGAGGATCTTGAACGTGGCGTAGACTTTTTCCCTGAAGGCTGGGGACAGAAAGAAATGATTAAGTACACGCGCCGCAACCTGAAGTTGGCGGATTCGTATATATCTGATTTAAAAGGCGGTCCTGCGCTAGAGTTTTGCAAAATTCCGCTTACGCTGGCTCATGCAACCATTAACCTCATTGCAGTTGGCGGTAACAAATTAACGCGAGACGCCGTTATGAAGCTTGTAGGCAGCATTAATTAGAGCTTGTTCTATAAATAAAAGCAAAGCCCATGGGATTCCATGGGCTTTGCTTTTATTTGTTTTTATTCGGATGCCGTGAGATTAACCGTACCAGCTCGACTAGCAAGAGCGGTAATGATACTGTCGAAGGATACGCTAAATAGCGCGGTTCCCAATGTGGTGAGAACTTGTCTTTGTATCGCCGGAGGCCAACAAAGCCATACCAGCTTCCGCCATACTCGAACAGAATGCGTGCCAGCTTCTCTTCTTTTATTGCGTTTTGGCTCTGGCCTACACTCGAAAGTGGAGCCATCCCTAAATTAAATTGCGCATATCCTTCTGTTTTTGCCCACTCCATAAGGCAAATGAACAATTGATCCATCGTTCCATTTGGGGTGGATTTTAAATAGCGCATTAAATCTACAGATAAGGTCGTACCGTCATAGGCAGGCGTCAAAGAAGCGAAAGCAATAATTTGATCATCTGAATTTTTTAATAGCGCAATGGGCGCGAGCTGCAAATAATCTTCATTAAACCATCCGAGAGAATAACCCTTCTCGTGTTTTCCATCCAGCCATTGGTCAGAGATGAACGACAGTTTCTTTAACAACTGCTTATCATGAGGCGGATGTACGATTTCAAATTGAAAATTTTCACGTTCAAAGCGGTTTTTAACCGCCCGAAGACTGGCATTTTGTTTTCCGACAAGCGTGAAATTGTCCAGATGAACCAATGCTTCCTCACCCAGTTTAAAAAAGCGATAGCCGTTTTCGTGATAAAACGGTAAATAGTCAGGTGTCGTTTGATAAAATACAACCTCTACTGCAAACTGATCGGCAAATTGCTGAAACTGTTGAATCGCTTCGCTAATCATGCTTTTGGGACCTAAAGGATCACCGAGCACAACAAGCTTATTTCGAATTTTCGCATAGGGTATTAACACTTGATCCTTCATCGCCCAGAAGAAGCTCTTGTCACCGGTAAAGAGCATATGCGTCAATAAATTTCCTTGTTCCTTTTCAAGAAAAGCTTTTAATTTCAACTGCTCATCCTCGGCTGTTTCTAAAACGGCGAGCGGCTTAGGACGAAACATATAAAGCAAGGATAGGAAGAGCCAAGCAACCAAGAGACCAAATATCGCAGCTATCGTATGCTGGCTTGGATCTATCAGCCATGTGGTGTGAGCCTTTCTTGGCAGATGTTTGAGAAATGCCGGATACGAATGGGATGCGATGAGGTAATAACCATAGGTGATTAAGAGTGTAATAAGCCCCCAGCCTAGCACATTATAAATCCCTACGGGTATAGCCAATCGATAAAATCGATGTCTTGAAATCCATAACAGCAACGCGACAATGAGTAGAAATATAGCTTCCTCGTAATCAAACGCTTTGGCAAGTGCGAAGAAGGAACCAGCACAAAGCAGGAAAAGTGTCCAGTAATAGGCTCGCTTCACTCGAAGTGAAATGCCGCGAGACAGCATGATCAGCATAATGCCGATGATGATGCTTAATTGATGAGACAGCCTCATAATCTGAAACGAAACCAATTCTTCCGTAAAATGTATCCTGTAAAGTAAAGCGGGTGTCGCTGCGGACAGCAGCAATATGACCCCACTCGCAAATACAAGCTTACCGAGTGACCATGCCCCAACCTCGCCGATAAATGCAAATTGTCCCGGCCAGCGCCAAACGCTTTGCCAAATATTTAATGCTCGATCTATGATGCCGCTATCAGACTGCTCCGATCGTTTCCGGTTCATAGGAAACTCGAATGCTGCCATCATAAGGCCGATTAACCATGGCACAAAATAATACAGAATTCTAAACAGAACAAGGATGACCGCGCATTTATCAGGTGGAAAGCCGAGCAGCTGTAAGCCTAATATAGCCGTTAAATCAAAACCACCGATACCGCCAGGCGCCATGCTTATAATGCCGGCTATTGCTGCTAACGTATAAATTCCAAGCGCGTTTGTAAATGTAAGTTCAGGAATAAATGTTGCTCCAATAAGCCAGAAGGTCATACCAGCAAAAAACCATTCCAAAAAGGAAGAACCAACGGAAGCGGTCATAATGCGCCAAGTCAATTGTCCTCGATTCCGATTAATCCATTTGGAGAAAAGCGAAGTTCTTTGAAGCAGCACGAATAGCGGTAAATACAGTGCGATTGCCCACATCGCATAGGTAAGCCATGGATGAGCATTCAGCAATGCTTGAACAGGGAAAATGCCGATAATACACAGCCATGCTAGCAGCGATAGACCTGTAAAAGTTATCGTCGAAAGAAAGGCAACAGAAGCAGCAATACTCCCGATGGGAACCTCTCGATTTCGATATAAAATTGATCGCAGCCCTGCTCCTGTAAGACCCGCAAAACCAATCAAATTGTTTGAGGTGTTTGCAATCCATCCATAACGAATCGTATCCCAAATCCCAATCTTTAAATGAAAATGCTTGCGAATCAACAAGTCATAAGTACTCATGACAGAGACAGCGAGCATGGAGAAACTGAGCAGAAGAAAAATCGTAAATGGGTGCATGTGATGAAACTCATGGATCATTCTTCCCCAGTGGATCTCACGGAACTGTTTTTTTCCTTCGAAGTAAACAAAGGCGATAATAGCAACTGGCAGTAGAAAACGCAGTACTCTTGCACGGTATAGGATGGATACAAGCTTAATTAGATGCAGCTTGTAAGCTATTTCGCGAATCCATTTCATTAATATTCCCCTTATGTATGGTTTGTCCCTTACTATTCATTATTTTGCCATGTGGGACACATAAAGTATAGCCTGCTTACTCATTAATGTTTCCTCAATTAGGAAATTAAACCGAAACGTGAACGACGTGGAACATCTTTTTTAGGGGAAAAGAAAATGCCCAGCGCTCAGAGGCTTTAAAGTTTTTAAACTTTAGTTTCCCTGAAGCTGGACATAAGGTTTAGGCTTGTACATTCGTTTATCCAGTTATAGATGAAGGCAATAATGAATAAACGTTTTTCAGCATAAGCATTTTAGGGCTGAGCTTGAATTTTGAACCAGAGAACGTGCAGCGATCATAATTAAAACGCAGTGATGTTATATGAATCGTGCAGTCTATAAATGAGCAGCCAATATAATGAGAGCCGTCAAAGTATACATCCACGTTTTTAAATGTTTTGTTAATAATATAGTCCATGATTGAATCCTCCTTGTAATGTGAAACAAGCTATTTGATTATATGCAGTTAATTCTATTGTTTATAACCTCTTTTATATGAAATGAAACAAGAGAATTGAAGTTATAGACTAGAAAAAGGAGATTAACGAGCGCAGTCCAGTTAATTTTCGTTGACAAAGCAATCTTACATCCTTATTATTAGTTTGAATTCAAACTAGTTTAGGCGGTGCTCTGAATGGGAAAAGACAATCACATTACTCGTTTTCCTTGGGAGCAAGAGGACAGCAGTACATTGCTTATAAAACTGGCATTTACGAATATTCGGCGTGAAATTGAAACTTCGCTTCGACCGCTCGGCCTCACTCCTCAGCAATCACAGTCTCTTCATTTGCTCGCTATGAAACCAGGCGTGATGAATGCCGACTTGGAGAAGCTGCTATTTATAGACAAATCGAGTGTAACCAGCTTAATCAACGGGATGGTGAAGAGAGGCTGGGTTGTAAGGCGCGCGCATGACTCGGATGCAAGAATGAAAAGAATTTATTTAACCGAGCAAGGGATAGAAATGTCCTTGAAAGCTTCAAATGCTGTTGCACAAGCGAAAGAGAAATCGGACCATTTGCTAACCAAGGAAGAAGCGGCACATCTACATGTTTTACTCAGAAAAATTATTAAAGCGTATGAGTAAGCGATACGCTTGTTATATTCGGACATATAGTTTGAATTCAAACTAAATGCAGTCTAAAACAGGAAAGGACGTAACGGGATATGGAAGTTACAGATAAACAAAAAATAGGCGAGAAGCTGCTGCCTATATTAGCTTTTACATTAGTCTTCTCTATTATGAATGCTTCAATGTTTAATGTTGTTATGCCTGTCATCAGCAAGGAATTTGGCATTACCGCCTCACAGGTGAGCTGGCTGATTACGGGGTATATGATCGTTTTTGCAGTAGGTTCCGTTACTTACGGAAAGCTCGCGGACAAATATCGGCTAAAGGATCTATTGACCTTCGGATTAATTATCTTTGCACTTGGATCGATTGTAGGTTTGCTCGCTTCTGAATATTGGATGATCGTGCTGGGGAGGGTGCTGCAAGCAAGCGGGGCTGCCGTTATCCCAGCTACAGCGATGATTGTCCCAGTACGTTATTTCTCTCCTGAGAAGCGTGGCAGGGCGTTAGGTACGGTTGCGGCGGGTCTTGCTCTTGGAACCGCACTCGCGCCCATTGTTGCCGGAATCGTTACAAGCTTCATCAACTGGAGATTTTTATTTTTAATATCAGTGATTCCGCTGATTGCACTTCCGTTCTTTAGAAAATATTTGGACAACGACAGAGGAAAAGCTCAAAAAATTGACTATTTGGGCGGCATTCTGCTTGGAGGCTCCGTCGCATTATTACTGATGTCCATTTCAGTTGGAAGTTGGTTTATTGCTCTAGGCGGTGCTGTAACACTCGTTTTATTTATTGTTCGCATTCGAACAGCGTCTGAGCCGTTTATCCAGCCCAAGCTGTTCAGCAATAAGAAATATACGTTTGGCTTAATCATGACCTTTCTAGCTACATCGTTAAGCTTTAGCATGCCTTTTGTAACCCCACAGTTTTTGGCGGGACTTAACCAGTTGTCCCCTGCCATTATCGGCTTTGTCATGTTTCCCGCAGCTATTACCTCTGCATTGATGGGGCGACGCGGGGGCAGGCTTGCAGATGAGAAAGGCAACTCATTTTTAGTATACCTTGCGATTTCATTAAGCTTTACTTGTTTCATTTTGTTATCAGTGTTTGTTGGATTATCACCATATCTAATCGTGTTTTTGTTAATATTCGGAAATATAGGTCAAACCTTTATGCAAATTGCGATGTCCAACACGATATCAAGAACGCTTGCCAAGGAGCAAATAGGAGTAGGGATGGGACTCATGTCCTTGCTTAACTTTATCTCGGGAGCAATGACAACAAGTATTATCGGAAAAATGCTGGATTTGAAGCAAACAGCGGTCCATTTTAACCCATTTGCCATTCATAACGGGGCTTACCTGTATAGCAATATTTTCTTTTCCTTAGCAATCTTGGCTGCAATCATTGTTGGCTTGTATTATTTGTTATTCAGACCATCGCGTGATAAAGCAGCTAGGCAGACAAAGCTTGAGAAGACCAAATCATCTTCAACAACCGCTTAGAAGCCAATCGTAAAATAAACGAAGCTCTCTATATTCAATTACATGCAGTGAATGCTGCATTGTAGTTGATTTTGGGGGGCTGTTTGTTTTGAAACAGATCGATTTCATAATAAGGATATAAAATATTTGAATTAGATGAATGATGCGAAAAATGATAAAATTTGACTCTACCTACAAGTGTAATAAATTGGAAATTATATGATTTAACTAGAAGGAGAGAGCGAGATGAGCAAACCTTTAGTCGTAATTGTCGGGGCTGGACCAGGTGTAAGTGCGGGTGTTGCAAGGAAATTCGGTAACGAAGGATTTCGCGTTGTACTTGCAGCGAGGAACACGGATGCTCTGGAAACCTATGTGAAGGAGCTTAATGAAGTCAAGATTGAAGCCTACAGCATTAAGGCTGATGCAGCCGATTCATCATCATTAACTTCTGCATTTGAACAAATTAAGCAGCTATATGGTTCCCCTGATGTTCTGGTTTATAATGCGGCTGTCATATCCAAGACTACACCCACACATTTAACTGAAACGCAACTGCTCGAGGAGTTTAAAGTAAATGTTGTTGGAGCGTTAACGAGCGCGAATCAAGTCATTCCTAATATGATTGAGCATAAGAAAGGGGCAATACTGTTTACTGGCGGCGGATTGGCGCTGGCACCTGCTGCTGAATTGTCGTCATTGTCGATCGGTAAAGCGGGCATTCGCTCTCTTGCTTTCTCACTTTCACAAGAACTACAACCGCATGGCATTTATGTTGGTACCGTAACGATTGCTGGTTTTGTTGCCAAAGGAAGCTTCTATGATCCAGATGAAATTGCGGATCAATTTTGGAATTTATACATCAATAGAAGTGAAGTCGAGTATTTATATAAGCAAGACTAATGGGGAAGAGTAGAAAAAGCATGCCTAAGCCTTATGGTTTGGGATGCTTTTTTTGCTGCTTGACATTTCTAACTGTATGAAATAATATTACAGTATACAAAAAAGTTACAGTTAGTTAGATAAACAGAGGATAACGGGAGAGATGAAATAAATGAAATCAACTTATATGCCATTGTTTGAACAAATGACCTTTAAAAACGGTATTGAATTAAAAAACCGGATTGTTATGGCACCAATGACGAATTTCTCAGCAAACGAAGACGGAACGGTATCGGAGACGGAGCTGGGCTATTATAGCCGCAGATCGGGTGGAGTGGGCCTAGTCATTACAGCTTGTGTTTACGTTTCACCAAACGGAAAAGGATTTCACGGCGAATTTGCAAGCGACAGCGATGACATGATTCCGAGTCTACAGCGCTTGGCAGCAACGATTAAAGAAAAGGGCGCTAAAGCGGTGCTTCAAATTTTTCATGGCGGAAGAGAATGTCCAATTAAACTCGTGCCCAATGGTGATGTGGTAAGTGCGAGCGCTGTAGCTTCGGAGCAGAACGCTGGGGTTACACCTAGAGCATTATTAGATGAGGAAATTGAATCGATTATTCGCGACTTTGGAGAAACGACTAGAAGAGCGATTGAGGCAGGGTTCGACGGTGTTGAAATTCATGGCGCAAACGGTTATCTTGTCCAACAATTTTTCTCTCCGCATTCCAATGTACGTGATGACCGTTGGGGAGGCAATATAGAGAACAGATTGCGTTTCCCATTAGCCGTCGTTGATGAAGTGAAGCGAGTTGTTGCTGCCTATGCGGAAAAACCTTTTCTAGTCGGTTACCGCTTCTCCCCTGAGGAGGCGACTACGCCTGGTATTACCATGTCGGATACATTTAGGCTTCTAGATGAGCTTACCAATAAAGAACTTGATTATCTTCATGTATCGTTAATGGATTTCTGGTCATTGCCTAAACGAGGTGCTGAAGAAACGAAAACGCGTATGCAATGGATAAAAGATCGTGTAGGTCACTCCATACCGATTATTGGCGTGGGCTCCATTCATACCCCAGAAGATGCTGTAAAGGCATTGGATATCGGCATTCCACTTGTAGCGATTGGCCGTGAAATTATTGTTGAACCGGATTGGGTCGAGAAAGTGCAAGAAGGCCGCGAATCGGAAATAAAAACAACGCTCAGCAAGGATGATCAAGATCGGTTGGTCATTCCTACCCCGCTCTGGCAAGCAATTGTTCATACGCCAGGCTGGTTCCCGCTAGGCGATTAATATAGATGACAGGAAAACAGGTCAAGCATTTCTTGACCTGTTTTTTTTGCGTCTTTAATCGATTTAATCTTTTTTTAGTGTATCCAGCACGACAATGAATTGGCAGTTGTTTTAGTACTAAAGTTATTGTATCATTGTCTAATAGGTAGGCAACCTAACTATTTCGCGAAGTAGTTTGGCGGCCAATAGGCCATAATAAATAAAAATGTTTAGGAGTGCAGAGCATATGGAGCAATTGAGTCAGAAGAAAAAGTTAACAATCATGATTGCACTGATGGCAGCTATGTTTTTCGCAGCTATCAATCAGACAATCGTAAGCACAGCTATGCCGCGCATTATTGCCATCTTGGGTGGCATCGAGTATTACACATGGGTTATTACCATCTATATGCTCACATCAACGATTGCTACTGTACTTGTAGGAAAGCTTTCGGATATTTACGGAAGGAAGCCGTTTTTGTTAGTCGGTATCGTGTTATTTATAATCGGAGCCTTCTTATGCGGTACATCAACTACGGTATTCCAGCTCATCACTTATCGTGGTATTCAAGGTATAGGCGGCGGTATTCTTATGTCAGCAACCGTGACGGCGGTTGGTGATTTGTTCGCTCCTAGGGAAAGGGCGAAATGGACTGGATTAATGATGGCCATATTCGGCTTCTCAAGTGTAATTGGACCAACATTAGGCGGCTTTATGGTCGATCATATCGCTTGGAAGTGGATTTTCTGGATTTTCCTACCGCTTGGCATTATTGCATTTGGTATGATTTGGTCCATGTTTCCAAAAACAGCGCGTAAAACAACGGAATCCATTGACTATTGGGGTTCATTATTGCTTTCACTGATGCTTATTGCATTGCTGCTCGGCTTCTCATGGGCAGGTACAAAATATGACTGGGGCTCGCCACAAATTATTGGCATGTTCGCCTCTGCAGCAGTGTTGTTAGTTCTATTGATTCTTGTAGAACGTCAAGCCAAAAGCCCTGTATTGCCTTTGTCGATGTTTAAAAACAGCATTGTAACGATCTCCAACTCCGTCGGTTTCCTTATGAATGCCGGCATGATGGGCGCAATGATGTACCTGCCATTCTTCGTACAGGGTGTGCTTGGTATTTCACCAACAAACTCGGGTTTCGTAAATATGCCGATGTCGATCGCCATGATCTTCCTAAGTGCAATGTCTGGCCGTTGGATTTCCAAATCAGGGAAATACAAACGATTCGCCCTCATCGGTATGCCATTCATGGTCGCGGGAATGCTTATGATGGCATTCATGACTAACGTTGGCGTTGCGGTTGCTGCGATGATCGTATTTGGTATTGGACTTGGTATTTCGATGCCAGTATTTACACTAACCGTTCAAAATGCAGTAGAGCCTTCACAGCTTGGTGTGGCTACAGCTACAGCTACGTTGTTCCGTAACCTGGGCGGTACGATTGGTATTGCAGTTATGGGTACGGTTATGAACTCCACTTTGACCAGTAAGCTGAAGGATGCTGTCGCAGCAGGTCAAGGACCTGATTTAAGTCAAGTAGATGCGGCTACAGCTGAGAAACTGTCTAGTTTCCTTAACCCGCAAATGCTGCTCGATCAACCGAAGCTTAAAGAGCTTCATGCGACGCTGCCGGAACAAATTCAGCCTTTGTTTACACACATCATTGAGATGGTTCGCTCGGTACTGAGCGATTCCTTGACGGTTGTATTCTTGTTCGGTATGTCCTTGCTGATCGTCGCATTTGTACTCGTGTTCTTCTTGAAAGAAATTCCGCTTCGCTCTTCTGACAAGAAAGAAACAGTTAGCGTAGAGCCATCTGAAAAGTTGAAAAAAGAGCCTGCTCTTAATAATTAATAAGAGCGGCTCCTATAGGAGGGATTTCGCTTCCTGCAGCTTGCAGGAAGCGAAATCCCTTTGTTTATTAAAAGTCTTCATTCGTTTTGGCTGAGTCCAAATAGTCGAATACTTGGTTTAACATGACGACAAGCTGATCGCTTTGCTCCTTGCCTAAATGATCGATCATGCCTTTGAACATGGAGATAAAACGGTCTATTGCTTTTTGAGCAATTTCTTCGCCAGTGTCCGTTAACGTTATTTCGGTAATTCTTCGATCTGTGTTATCGGATGTACGAACCACATGGCCAGATGCAATTAAGCTATTAAGCATCTGTGTAACGGTTGGAGAGGTGACTTGCAGCAATTTACTGATTTCTGTAACCGTCGTCCCTGTTGAACCTTTATCATTGCTTTTTTTCACACAAACGAGCATACGAACTTCGCTCGCTTTAAGACCGCCCCACATCGTTTTTTTCCGCCAGTCGGCTTTAGCGAACTTTTGGAAAACATCGATTAAGTCTGTTACATTCTCATATTTATCTGCGGACATTGGATTCACCTCGGTGAACTTATTTTATAAAGTAATTAGGTTACCTAAGTAATTATAGTTATTATGATGACAGGAAGTCAACAAAACAACAGAAATGAGGTGGAACATGAACAACTATGAGGAATGGAAAGAACTGTTTCCGCAATTAAAGGTTGTTTACAAAAAATTAAAAACCGAATGGTATAAAGGAATAGATTGCAGCTTCTCCATTAATCAAACAAGAATGCTTCAACATTTAGATAAACAAAGTCCCATGAAGTCGACGGATCTAGCTGAATTGCTTTTGGTTACCGCGGGCGGGGTTACACTCATCGGGGACAAGCTCGTGGAAAGAGGGCTTATTCGCAGAAATCGCAGCGAGGATGATAGACGAGTCGTATATTTGGAAATTACAGATGAGGGCAAACAATTTGTGAAGGCTTTTAATGAAAATGATGATGCTATTATCCGATATATGAGTGAGAGGATCTCGCAAGAGGATTTGGAGCATTTGAGACGAATATTTACATCGCTTGATGATTAGCGGAATCTAATCGAAACATTTCAGCAGCATGAATTGGAAGGGGAATACGGAAGTATGGTTATGGATCAAATGCAAAAAATGAAAGACATGAAGCAGCAAATCACTCGTTTTCTAATGATGTACAAATTTGCGATTCAAGAGCTTGAGACAAAAGTCGAAATATTAAAGGAAGAGTTTCATTTATTGCATGAATACAATCCGATTGAGCATACAAGCTCGCGCCTAAAGTCGCCCAAGAGCATTGTCGAAAAGCTTTATCGGAAGCAAAGCGAGCTTTCATTTAACGGCATTCGGAATCACATTAAAGATATAGCAGGCCTGCGAATAACTTGCTCTTTTATTTCTGATATTTACCGGATTAGCGATATGTTAAGCAATCAGAGCGATTTGACCTTATTGGAGGTTAAAGACTATATAAAAAATCCGAAGCCAAACGGCTACCAAAGCTTGCATCTGCTCATTGAGGTGCCGGTGTTCATATCGGATCGAGTGGAAAATGTGTGTGTAGAAGTTCAAATTCGAACGATAGCGATGGATTTCTGGGCGAGCCTGGAGCACAAAATCTATTATAAATATAAACAGGCGATACCTCCTCGCTTACTGAATGAACTAAAAGAAGCGGCAGATTCCGCATCCGCGCTGGATCAGAAGATGGAGCGACTGCATAATGAGATCGCAGCCATTAAAGAAGAGCGTGAGGATGATCTGGGCGATGAGATGCTTCGGCTGATCATGAACAATCAAAGCGGCTCCATTCCAAACATGCTGTTAGAGCTTTTTGAGGATGGAGCCAAAAAATAATAGTCGTGAACCATGCATCAGCAACATAAAGTGAGAGTAGTGCCAAAAAGTGCTGCCAAACGAGTGTTGTTGAAAGGTGGTCATGCGGCGATGGTTATTTCAAGCTTTCAAGCCTTTATTCAGGTGTTTGGCTTATCAATCTCCATGAGCTTAGTAGGCGGCCTCATCGGACATTTTGTGAAAAATGGGATTATCGAAATGCCGAAACTCGTCATAGAATATGATGAAGAAGGATTATCCCTTTCTTCAAATTGGTTAGTAAAGTGGATTCAGCGCTGTTATTACTTTGTTATTTTTGTCATCGGCTTTAGAGATCACAGCAATGCGAAAAAAAAGATTTTTTTTGATCTCGGCTTTCTCGGCGATTTGCTGATCGCAATCGGAACGGGCATATTAGCAAAAACAGCGCTGGCTATGGCAAATACATCGGACAACTTTGCAGTCGTGAGCAGTTCATTGCTGGCAGGCTACGCAGGCTTATCTTACCTGAAGAGCAAGCAGAACAAAGAGTTTGCTGATTTGTTTCCTGAAGAAATAGATGATTCAAATCCGCAAACGCCACCGAAATAACATGCAAGTTTACTTAAGTTTTGCGTATAATGACCATAGCTGATAAACCTTTTGCTTAAATATAAGAAAGTATATCATTTTCTCATACTTATCTTATATTTCACCGTCAAAGCTACTTCAGCGTCTAAAGGACGCCGAAGGCGTTTTTGCTTGACTAATCGATTTTTCACAAAAATATCGAAGGAGGGTGGAGCGTGTGGGGAAAATAACGGTCAAAGTGACAACTGAGGAAATGCATGAGCTTAAGAAACTAGCCGAGATAGTCAAAAATCCTCAGCTTCCCATGTCTGACCGTCGCATTGCTAAAACGCAATATGAGTCCATTATCAACTTCGCAAAAAATAGTAACCGCGGCATTATTTCATCTGTATAATTAGAATGGGTTGAAGCCGCTCCGGGATGGAGCGGCTTCTTTTTTTTATGTGATTTGCGCGAACCATACACGAACAGCCGCAAAAATCTTCTGTTGTCCAGGCTCGATTGGTGTGACCATAACATCGGATTGGAAGGTTCTTTGGACAGGGAAGGGTTCAGATGATCTGGAGACTTCCTGAACTTTGCTGGGAACTCCAGAAATGGATGTTCCTAATGCATTTGCGATAGCAGCAGCTTTCAGTCGGGCGTTCTGGACAGCAAGCGACAGGGCCTCATTTTCCAACTGTTTTCTATCGGTAACCGAGAACTGAATGGAAGTGACTGTATTGGCACCGTGAGAAACGGCGGTATCTACTACAGTACCAGTAAGTGAAATTTGATCGATGGTGATTTGCAGGAGATGAGTTACTTTGTAGCCTTGAAAGACTTGCTTCCCGTCCGGGAAATCATACATCATTTCGATTCGATAATCATTCGTTTGGATATGTTCGCGCGGGATGCTTAGCTCGAGAAGGGATTGTATGATATCTGCTGTAATTTGTGCATTTTCGGCTTGTATCGCTTGCAGCTCCTTGCCTTCGGTAACAGCACCAAGGATGACCAAGGCTGTATCTGGAGCAGCCGTAACGATCCCTTCGCCCAAAACTTCAATCGTGGACACGCTTTTGCAGGGAATGGGAATAGCGGTATAGTAGATTTGATTGCCGTACATTGCAGGCTCCTTTCCGTCTTACAGGTTATATATTAATGTATGGAAGGATACCCGCCGAAATGATTGCTTCTTATTTTCTGCTTGCGGATGAAAGCTTAGAAAAGAATACAAAAATGGCGGGCAAGAGTAATCTTGCACCGCCATTTTTTGTGATGAGCTTAAGGAAGCTCTATTGTAACTTCACGCTTGCTTGCAGCTGAACGGAGCACACCGTCGATAATCGCTTGGTTGTACAAAATTTCTGCTCCAGGAATAGGAGCTGGACGATTTTCTGCGATTGCTGCAACAAAGTCTCTTACTTTCTCATCAAACAAGTTTAGCCCATGTTGGATGACAGGAATAGTCGAATGGATATGCTGATCAACGACATCGTGATAAAGCGTCATGCTGCCTACGCTACCATCCCAAACACCGCTCCAAGGGCCTGTGCCTGCTGGAGTGACTTTAAGACCGCCGTCAGTTCCAAGGAACATTGTCGCACCTAATGAATCCATGTGCATAGCCCAGCTGATTTTGTAATTGAGAACGATGTCGCCCTCAAGACGGATCATCGCTACGCCAAAATCCTCAACTTCAAAGTTGGCCGCTTCACGATGGTATTTCGGGTTTGTTCCAAAATGATTTGATGTATAAGCCGATACAGTAAGCGGCTTAGGATAGCCGAGCGCATTAAGCGCCATATCAAGCGAATAGCAGCCGATATCAGCCATTGCGCCAGCACCTGCAAGCTCTTTGGAAATAAAAGTGCCGCCAGGCATACCGCGCCGTCTGCCGCCGCCTGTTTCAACAAAGTAAACGTTACCAAGTTTTCCCGATTGAACAATTTCTTGAATCAACGACATATTGGGATCATATCTCGGCTGGAAGCCTACCGTCAATATTTTCCCACTGCGTTCAGCGGCTTCGACCATATCGATGGACTGCTGGAGTGTGACAGACATCGGCTTCTCTACGAGCACGTGCTTGCCTGCATTCAAAGCGTTTATTGAAGTTTCAGAATGTGCAAAGTTTGGTGTGCAAATGCTGACGCCGTCTAGGTCAAGCTCTAATAGTTTCTTATGATCATCAAAAGCAACGGCTTTTACGAGTTCCTCTTGATCAATAAAAGCTTGTGCTTTTCCTGCTATGCTGTCTGCCACCGCCACGATTTCCACGTGAAGAGGCATTTTTTTATAAGCTGAAGCATGGGCTCTTGCAATACCGCCGCTTCCTATAATTCCGATTCGGATCGTTCTTGTCATTTCAATATCCCTCTTTTCATTGTAGTGATTCTACTTTAGCACAGCTGTATTAGGCATGAAATGGTGAGAAAAGGACATGACATCTACAAAATCATGACATCCGTCCGGATGATGTTGCTTCATTTTGTACAAAAAAATGATCACATTTGTCCATTGCCTCCCCTTGCCCTTTTGTTCTACGATAGATTAGCCACAAATGATAATGGTTATCATTGAATGTGTCATAAAATAGATTAGGAAGGAAGCTGGATATGCTGCGTCGTTTTTTTGCTTATTACAAGCCCTACAAGAAGCTGTTTATTTTAGATTTTTCATGCGCCATTTTGGCTGCATTGCTTGAGCTTGCTTTTCCACTTGCCGTTAACCGGGTTGTGGATGATCTTTTGCCGAGCGGCAACTGGAAATGGATTTTGTATGCTTGTATCGGACTATTAGTCATTTATGTGTTCAGCTCTGCACTGCATTATGTCGTTACCTATTGGGGACATAAGCTCGGAATCAACATCGAGTCCGATATGCGCAAGCAGCTGTTTGATCGTGTACAGAAGCTGAGCTTCCGTTTCTTCGACAATAACAAGACAGGACATCTGGTATCCCGGATGACAAATGACTTGATGGATATTGGAGAGATCGCCCATCATGGGCCGGAGGATTTGTTTATTGCTTTAATGACGCTGACTGGTGCGTTCGGTATTATGCTGAGCATTAACTATCAGCTTGCGTTAATGACCTTTATTATTATTCCGCTGATGATTTATTTGTCGCTGTATTTCAGCCGTAAAATGTCAGCAGCCTTTAATCGGATGTTTTCTGATATCGCTGACTACAATGCACGCGTTGAAAATAACGTGAGCGGCATTCGTGTCGTTCAAGCGTTTGCGAACGAAAAGCATGAAATGGCACGTTTTGCTGAAAATAACGGTCGTTTCCGTTTGACGAAGCTCATTGCATATCGCGTAATGGCATGGAACTCGTCAATCAGCTTTATTCTAATGAAGCTCATTTCTTTGTTTGTACTCGTATGCGGAACTTGGTTCGTTATTCAAGGCGATATGAGCTATGGTGAGTTTATCGCATTTGTTATGCTCTCGAACGTATTTTTAGGTCCGATTAAACAGATTAATTCTGTCATTGAGACGTATCCAAAAGGAATAGCAGGATTCAAACGTTATTTGGAACTACTTGAAACGGAACCTGATATTGCCGATGCGCCGAATGCACAAGTAGTAAGCCATCTCAAGGGTGATATTCGGTTTAACAAAGTGACGTTTGGTTATGAGAATAAAGACAAGGTGCTGCAAGGTCTCAGCCTATCAATCCGCGCAGGTGAGACGGTAGCTCTAGTAGGTCCATCGGGAGCGGGGAAAACAACGTTATGCAGCTTGCTTCCGCGTTTCTACGATGTCGAAGAAGGCTCAATTACGATTGACAACATTGATTTGCGGGATATGACGCTTGAATCACTGCGCTCCAACATTGGGATTGTGCAGCAGGATGTGTTCCTCTTTGATGGATCGATTCGAGAAAATATTGCTTACGGCAAGCTCGGAGCGTCGGAGGAAGAGATTATGCAAGCCGCTCGTCAAGCGCAGCTGGAGGAGCTCATCTTGTCGCAGCCTGAGGGATTGAATACAATGATAGGCGAGAGAGGGGTCAAGCTGTCGGGAGGACAGAAGCAGAGGCTCTCCATTGCACGAATGTTTCTGAAGAACCCGCCAATACTTATTTTGGATGAGGCGACATCCGCGCTGGATACCGAGACGGAAGCGGCGATTCAGCTAGCACTTGCTGAGCTGTCCCGCGGCAGAACGACGCTTGTTATCGCTCATCGTCTTGCTACGATCAAAAATGCTGACCGCATCGTAGTTGTAGCTGAGCAAGGGATTGCCGAGCAAGGCAATCATGATGAATTGCTCGACGCGCGTGGTGCTTACAGCAGGCTTCACCAGGCTCAATTCGGCGCATAAGGGGAATTATGAGGTTTGGTTCAGCAGCTCGGGGAGAAGCAATAGCAGCTTATCCCTTGCTGAGGCATCCTCCTGATTCCAGTCGCGCTCGTCGAGCACGTAACTGAAGCCATTTTTGACAGCAGGAAGGTTTCTCCAGATTGAGCTGTTCACTAATTTCTCCATGGCTGCTTTGGACTCCTCATTTTCGGGCAGCATCATGAATACGCGGTCGCCTGCGTATTGTTGGATGGTTTTTTCTGTAATTTCCTTATAGGGTCTTCCAGATTTCAGAATGTCTTGAACTTTCCCTGTAGGCCGGAAACCGTCTGGATGGTACAGTATAGAGGATAAACCGATATTGCCCATGACAAATAAACGTTCTCCCCGATGATAGATAAAGACAGAAGCTGTTTCGTTAGGCCGAATGCGCGCCTGAAGCTGCTGCCACATCAATAACGTACTGCTATTATAATGAAGAAGCCATTGCTGGGCTTCTTTTTTTTTGCCCAGCCACTCTCCAAGCATGAGCAGTCTCTCATCAAGTGACCCGCGTGAATTATAGGTAAGCGTAGGGGCAAGCTCTGACATTTGTGCGTACAAGCTTTCATCAGAATGGTCGAATATTATTAAGTCAGGCGCTAGAGCAGAAGCCTGTTCCGAATGAAAAGGCTCGCCTTTGCTGATCATATGGCTTCCTACTAGCTGAATGCCAAGCGTATTCATATCTCCAATACTTTCACCACAATAAAAGATGCGATTGGGCTGAGCGGGAATGCTGACCTCGTGACCGTCCCAATCCTTAACGAGTATATTTTGGCGCATCGAAAGGGCATATTGCCTTGGAGAAAAGCCGGTTATAAGACGGAAGCGGCGGCTGAAATAATACTCATCAGTAAAGCCGACACGATCTGCGATATCGCGCAAAGTATTGTCGGTATGGATTAGCCAATCCTTGGACCGACTGATACGAAGCTCATTCAAATAATCAAGCGGTTTCTTGCCAGTCAGCTCCTTGAATATTGAAGTGAACTGCCAAGCAGGTACGTTGGCCATATCGACGAGCTGCTTGACCGTTATTCGGTTCTGAAAATGATTTTGCATATATTGAATCGTTTGTTCAACCGTTTGCGTGGAGCTGCTCATCGAGTCGAATTGCAGGTTATGTTCAAGAACAAATCCGATAAGCTTCTGAAAATGAGTTTGCTGACGATGCGCTTCAATGTTATCGCAGTCCGTAATTCCGGTATAAAGCTGGCTCAGCAAATCCATCCATTGTGCGAGCGGATAAACGCGCAGCTCTTGACGGTTCGGAAATAGCTGCTCCGTATAAAGCACAGGACCTTGGTTCAGCAAATGAAGGATCTGGAAAGAGATGAGGTAATATTCCAATTTGCCGTCGCCTATATTTTCAAATTGATATGCGGTGTTCGGGGATAGAAGGAAAGAACTGTATGACGAGAAAAGGGAACTTTCATTACCCATAAACAGTCTACCTCTGCCGCTCCTCGATATAAGCATCGTATAGCAGGAAGTCACTTTCTCCGCTAATACTTCGCCCTCTGTATGGCAGTACAGCTTCATATCTACAAAATGGAAGCTTAAGGAGCGCAGAGGTAAAGTCTGATGCGTTAATTTAGACATGGCTGTAGCCTCATTTCAGTATTGAGAATCGTTATCAGTTAATCTCATTATAAACAAATAGAAGAAGCTTATCAACCGTAGTTGAAGAGCTTCTTCTATTTCAACTGACGTTAAGCAGCATTTATTTTTTAATAAGTGCTTTTGGCAGCTCTTCTAACAACCATTCTCTAGAAAGTGCGTCGCTGGAAGCTTTGAGCAAATCAAAATTGTACACTTGTCCATTTTTTACGGCAGGGAGCTTGAGCCATAAATCGCTTTTCATAAGCTCGTTCGTTGATTGCTGCGCCTCAGGAGCGACTGGATTCAGAATGAAGATGCGGTCAGCCGCATATTCTGGCAGAAGTTCAGAAGATATTTCTGCAAAACCTTGTTCTTTATCAATGAGATCCTGAATGATTGGTGTTGGCTTTAAACCGCCTTTCTCGTATAAGAATTGCGGCAGCCCAGTACCAGCCATAATAAAGAGGCGGTTGCCAGGATACATTGTAAATACGGCTGCCGTTTCATTTTCTTTAATACCGCTATCGTGAATTTGTTTCCACATATCTGCGGTTTTGACCGCGTGCTCAGCAAGCCAATCCTCAGCTTCTTGCTTCTTATTTAACAAATCCCCTAGCGTACGCATTCTGTCCTCCAGCGTGGCGAAGGAGTTGAACGTAACCGTTGGAGCAACTTTTGAAATAACCTCATACTGCTGTTCGTCCGAATTCGAGAAAATAATAAGATCAGGCTGCAGTGTTAATGATTTCTCGACGCTTAGCGGAAAACCTACGTCCTCGACACCAGTGAGCTGCTGCTCAAATACCGTGCCTTTAATCATATCCTGAATGACGCCGATCGGCTTAACGCCTAGCGCAAGCAAATCACCGGTAGTTTCACCATGAAAGATAACACGCTGCGGAGTAACAGGCACTTCTACCTCATGCTTCGACCAGTCGGTGAAGGAGCGGGTGGTATCGGCTGCTTGTTCCGTTGCTGCAGGTGCTTTTGTTGCTTCTGCAGTTGGACTCGCTGCATTGCCCGAATTTGCTGAATTGCTGCCACAGGCTAGCAATAGGGTTCCCATTAGTGCGAATGTAGCCAAAAGAGCGGCTGATTTTGTTCCTTGATACATTTTAATTCTCCCCCAATAGATGTTATAAGATAATGATAATCATTATCGATATACATTATCGTAATAGATACACGAGCTGTACTCAATGGACAAAGCAAAGAAGTGTTTTTTAGTTTGTCCAAACATGAAGAAAAGTTAAAAGCCGAACACCGCTGTAGGTATTCGGCTTTCATTATATAGAGCTCTTTTTTTATAATATTTTGGACAATTTCCGATATTCACGCGGAGATATTCCTTCATGACGGCGGAATATCCGGCTGAAGTAGTGAATATCGGAATAGCCGACGATGCTGCCGACGTTTTCTATTGAAAGCTCGGATTCCCGAAGTAGCCTTCTAGCTTCTCGGTGACGTATCGATTGAACATATTCGCTAGGAGGCATGCCGGCGATTTGCTTAAACAGCTTCGCGGTATGGTCGATGCTCAAATTCAGCTTTGCGGCGATCGTTGTGTTTGTCCAATTGGCAGCAGGTGATGCCTCTATTTCCTCCATTAACTCGGCAATCCTGCCGCCGTGAAGTGAGGATTGTCCAGCGGATCGAGATGAGGGCAAACGCAGCAAATGGGCCAATATATGTAGCATTAGACCTTTGCAAACCAGCTCATACCCAGTAGGACGCATAGTGAATTCATGAACAAGCTGCTCCATTAATTGTACGCATACGAGAGGCGGCGTGTAGACTGGATGGTCGGATAAGGGAGCCAACCCTTCCACATAAGGCTCATAAATGAATTTATGCGGCAAAACAGCAGCTTCGTTCACAACCATGTCAGCCTCTGTCTGAATATCGAGCTCGTCAAAAAAATCAAAATGAATGCCGAGAAATCGAGCGTTTGGGCTGGAAACGACTTCATTTTGGTGATAGACGCCAGAGGGCAAAAAGATAAGCTGACCAGCTTCAATTTTATAGCGCTGCCCATGCATGGTCGTCGCTGCTTCGCCATGGTACACGTACAGGAGCTCGTAATCATACAATCTACGTCTTGGCAGATCACCCGTTGGCAAGCGCTGGAACTGTGCATAATGGACGCTGGGCGACCACTCGCGAAATGGAGTTGAACGAATGCGTGGAAAGGGAGATTCAGACTTTTCCAAGCGGTAGGCTCCTTTCATTAAGAAAATAAAAAAGAGAACGGAATTGTCCAAAAAATCGCTATTCTAGCTAAATAAATTTCAACGATAATCGTTTATTATAAACGTATTATCACATGTTGTTGCAGCAAATTCAATATAACGTAATTATCTAAAAAGGAGTTTGAACAAATGGAGGTTCCTGCGTTTCAAGAGAGTAAAACCTATCTTTGCAGGCAAGTGCCGATCAGCATCGAAGACGCCGGTTTTGGCGCTATCCATTGGGATAGCTTCGATGCGATTGAACTGGTTGATACGGTCACTGCCATGCAGCCTAAGGAGCGTACGGAAGTAAGAGCATGCTGGAGCCAGAACTATTTGCATATTCGCTATTTATGCAAGGATTCACATGTTGTATCTGATTTTACCATACGCGATGAGCCGCTTTATGAGCAGGATGTCGTTGAGCTGTTTATCGATGAGGTTGGAACTGGGCATCGTTATCTAGAGCTAGAAGTTAGTCCGAACAATGTTGTTTTTGATGCTCTGATTGCGAATGATGGTGAAGCTGAGATCACTTCGACGGACTTAGCATGGAGGTTTGAGGGTATCCAGACGACTGTTGAAACGAGTGGCGATGCTGAACGGATTTATTTTGTGCATATTCCGGTTGAGAATTTCAAGAAGCCTCTCGAGCAAGGATTAAGCTGGAGAGTGAATTTTTACCGAATTGATGAGGATAAACACGGCAACCGTGAATTCCAGGCTTGGCAGGCTACCAAAGCGATAAACTTTCATCTTCCCCGTAAATTTGGCAGGCTGTTATTTATTTAAAACATAAATGTAGGAGGGTTTAACATGAAAAAAGGGATTAATATTTGGTCTTTCAAAGGTGATTCAACCATTGCAGAAAACATTCGTACAGCAAAAAAAGCAGGTTTTGACGGAATCGAGCTGTCATTGAACGAGACGGGCGAGCTTAGCCTAGCAGCTTCCGACAAAGAGATTCAAGAAATCAAAAACGAACTGCAGCAAAATGAACTGGAAATTGCAGGTTTAGCAACAGGCTTGTACTGGTCCTATCCAATGACGAGTGAAAACGCGGCTACACGCGAGAAAGCAATCGATGTGTGCAAGAAACAGCTGGAGCTTGCTGCGGCTCTCGGCGTCGATACCATTTTGGTCATTCCAGGCGCTGTAGGCGTTGACTTTATACCAGGCAGTGAAGTAGCTGACTACGAATATGCATATGACCGGGCGCTGGAAGCGATCGGGAAGCTTGTTCCGTTTGCTGAGAGCGCGGGTGTCTCGATTGGCATTGAGAATGTTTGGAACAAGTTCTTATTATCGCCGCTTGAGATGCGTTCCTTCATTGATGCGCATAACTCAAGTTTTGTAGGCTCGTATTTCGACGTCGGCAATGCGCTGCATAATGGTTATCCTGAGCAATGGATTCGTATTTTGGGTCATCGCATCAAGAAGGTGCACTTCAAGGATTATCGCCGTCAAGCAGGCGGATTGCATGGCTTCGTTGATCTGTTAGCAGGTGATGTTGATTACCCAGCTGTCATGCAGGCGCTTCATGCAATTGGCTATGACAATTATGTAACTGGAGAAATGATTCCGCCATACAATCATCATTCCGAACAAATCATTTTCAACACTTCAAAAGCGATGGATGCCATATTAGGACGTTAGAATTCATCTACTCAAAAACTATTAGGAGGTTTTTAATATGTTAAAGGTTGGTTTAATCGGTTTTGGATTTATGGGTCGGATGCACTTTGACAATTATGTCCGTCTTGCTAAGGAAGGAGCTCCTGTGCAGCTCGTAGCGATTTGCGATTTGCTGATCGAGGAGTTGAAGGAAGGAAAAGCGTCAGGCAACATCGCGACAGAGCAGGACGTCTATGATCTTGCGCCTTACCGTTTGTACGATAATATTGCTGCAATGCTAGAGAATGAGGAACTAGATATCGTCGATATTACGCTGCCTACTAATCTGCATGCTGATTTAACCTGCTCGATGCTTGAGAGAGGGTTGCATGTATTATGCGAGAAACCTGTGGCAGGAAGCTCAGAGGATGGCTGGCGCATGGCACATGCAGCAGAGCGCACAGGAAAAACGTTGATGATCGGCCAATGCCTGCGCTTCTGGCCAGCTTATGAATACTTGAAGGCTTGCGTAGAGGATGGCCGTTATGGAGCTGTTACGGGCGGTTATTTCTTCAGAGGCTCTGCCGCGCCAAAGGGTTGGTTTCTGGATGGCAGCAAAAGCGGAGGCTGTTTACTGGACATGCACATTCATGATGCAGACATGGTTCACTGGTTATTCGGCAAGCCGGAGAAGGTATCAACGATTGCGCGCAATGTCATTCCAGGCAGCGGCTATGATGTCGTGTCTACTCATTATATTTATCCAGATGGCAAGGTGCTGAATGCTCAGGCAGATTGGACGCTGGAAGGCGACTTTGGCTTCGCCATGACGTATCGCGTTAATTTTGAAGGCGGAAATCTCATTTTTGAAAATGGGCAAGTGAAAGTTAATCCAAATGATGCGCCGGGCTTTATTGCTGAATTGTCGGAGGATATGGGTTATTATCGTGAAATCAAATATTTTATTGAATCCATTCATGCGGGGCAGCCAGTTTCGATTTGTGCACCTGAGAGCGCGGTAGGCACGCTTGAAATTATTGAAGCAGAGCTGCGCTCTGCAAATGAAGGCGGGACGCTAGTATCCTTGTAAAAGGCCTAGCATTCACTTAGCAGCCGGATAAGCTCGTTAAAATGAACAGACAAAACAAAAGCAAGACAGCAGCCGCCTTGTTTAGAGGAGGAATTGCTGTCTTGCTTGTTTGTTTAAGAAGGAGTTTATTGGGCAAGCCGTTCATCGCTGCGTTCCGTGGCAGGGAGCGGAGTACGCTTGACTTTGACTTCCTGAAACATAATTTTGTTAGATAGAATGTATTCCGGCGTTTTCCGGTGGGAATGAGATTCACGGAACGCCTCGCTTTTTGTCCAGTTGTTAAAGTCATCTCTGGATTGCCACCTTGTAACGATGGAAACCTCGTCATAGTCCTTTAGGTTTTGCGTGAGAAGCACCTCAAGCCCCAGAAATCCTTCCATTTCCTCGACTTTGCCTACCCGATCAAAACGTTCAACAAGCTTTTCTCCTTCGCCCTTCGTAATTTGCGATACATTCGTCACAATGATCATCGTTTCTTCCTCCTCATCGGTTTTGGGTATAGGAATGATTATGGGATAACGTTCAGCAAAGCTAATTCTCGCATCCAAATCAAATACGGAGCGCATGAAACGAGGCGTAATGATGGTTCGTGGTTCTCCAGCGTCAGCAAGCTCCCCTTCTTTCATGGCAATCATATAATGGCAATAAGCGGCTGCCTGCTGCAGATCGTGCAGAACCATAACGATCGTCGTTCCATATTCCCGATTTATTTTGGCGAGTGTCTCCAGCACCTCGAGCTGATGACACATGTCCAGATAGGTAGTTGGCTCATCTAACAAAAGAATTTCGGTCTGCTGCGCTAAAGCCATGGCGATTCGCGCCTTCTGCTGCTCGCCTCCGGAGAGGGTGTGAAACATTCGGTCTTCGTGCCGTCGAATGCGCATTGCCCGCAATGCCCAATCAATGATACGTTCATCCTCCGTAGTTAGCCGCTGACGGAAGCTTTTTTGGTAGGGAGCACGCCCATAAGCGACCAGCTCGCGAACGGTCAGCGAAGGAAGCATATTTTTGGCTTGCGTCAGCATGGAAAGACTTTTGGCATATTCGGATCTTTTATAATCGCTCGTACTCTTCTCATTAATGAGAATGCTGCCGCTATCTGGAGTCAGCAGACCCGAGATTAATCTAAGCATCGTTGATTTGCCTGAGCCGTTTGGCCCGACTATCGCAGTTATTTTACCTTTAGGGATTTCCATATTAACATCTGACAACTTGAACATGCCTGCTTCAAGCGTTAACGAATGGGTTTGAATCGCCTTCATCGCCAGTTACTCCTCCTCAGCAAATACAAAAAGAACGGTGCGCCGATGCAAGCTAATAATATGCCAACCGGCAGCTCAACAGGGTCAAATAAAGAACGAGCCGCAGCATCGGCAATGACGACTAGAGCAGCACCGGTTATTATCGATACTGGCAGCAAATAACGGTAATCGTCGCCAATTAGAAGGCGGACCATATGGGGCACAACCAGCCCAACGAAGCCAACAAGACCTGCGGCGCTTACTGCAATTCCTGCAAGCAGAGCAGATAAGAGAATAAGCAGAAGCCGCTGCAACTCCACTTTTTGTCCCAGCAAGCGAGCAGAATCGTCGCTGAGCAGCAGCAGATTGGCTGATTTGATCGCTGGTATCGTAAGAAGTAGGCCGACGAGCGCGTAAGGCAGCATAAAGCTGAAATGATGCCAGCTTCGTCCATTTAATCCGCCGGAAAGCCAAGGAAGCACAGCTTGAACCCGGTCGCTGTAAACGACCATCACGCCATTCATAACGGCCCCCACGAGCGCGTTTACTGCAACACCGGCTAATACAATCTTAATAGGCGAAGCACCTTTATCCCATGAAAGAAAATAAATAATTAGACTTGCAGAGAGGGCGCCAACAAAAGCAGCAGCTGGCAATAAAAAGCTGAATTGCGGCAGCATCACCATCGTGATGACAGCAGCGAGACCGCCACCTGCCGAAACGCCAATAATACCGGGATCGGCAAGTGGATTGCGCATGACACTTTGCAGAATTGCTCCGGATGCAGCAAGGCATGCGCCTGTCAACAAACCAATTAATACTCTAGGGAGCCTAAGATCAAGCAATATCACGGAGTGAGCTGATGAATCGCCTGTGATAAGAATGCTCCATATCTCGTGCAGTGGAATCGTGATTGATCCAGATATTAACCCGATAAGAACGCTTAAAAGCAGAAATATGGGTGAGATGATGAAGGCCAGCTTACGTCTTTTTGTACGTGTTTCTTTATTCATAATCCTTATTTAGCATCCTTTCAGTTAGGCACTTCTTTCAGCAAGCGGTCCATAAGCTCAAGTGCTTCGATTACACGAGTTCCAGGGTTAGTACCGAACAGGTCCTGCGGCAGCACTTCAATACGCTGCTGCTTGACGGCGGATATGCTGCTCCATGCAGAATTAGTCTCCATTTCACGAATGAAGCTGTTCTTGATTTCCTCGGGATTGCCATGCGTCATGAAAAAAATGATGTCGGGGTCTGCTTCAACAACACGTTCTGCGTTTAGCTGCGCGTATTGCGGGAAGCTCTGCAGCCTCGGATAATCCGAAGCGATATTTACTCCGCCAGCGGTTTCGAGAATGTTGCCGCTCAAGGAATTAGGAAGTGCTGCCATGAATGTACCTGGAGCTCCATATACAAGCAGCGCTCGCGGCTTGTTGGCTTCATCGGTATGTTTATAAACAGCAATCTTATCAACAATGTTGGCGATAATTGCTTGTGCCTGCTCTTCTTTGCGAAGAAGTTGGCCTATCAGCTCAATCTGGCGGTTAATGTCGTCGATGGAGTTGGCACCCGTCAACAGGAGCTGTACACCGATTCCTTGAAGAACGGGAATATCCTTCTCATTCATTGGATAATTGCCAAGCACGACATCAGGGCGAAGCAATGCTATTTTTTCCAAATCAACCTCGTGAGCATTTCCGATTTGTTCAGCTTTGAGGACTGCCCGATTAACGGGCTGAGCGGATGTTGTAGGCCGGCCGACTAGATTTCCTCCTAAAGCTGCCACAATATCAGCTTCGCCGCTGCCCAGTGCAACAATTTTGGCGGGAGGTTCCTTAAAGGCAATTTGGCGTCCTGCAAAGTCTTTTACTATCAGACTTCCATCGCTCATTTCTGAAGAGCTGCCTTTGCCGATACTGCATCCTGTAAAAACGATCAACAGAAGCACAGCAAATAGGGGGAGACAAGTTCTCATAACAATTGCAGTACCTCCAAGCTAAATGCTATTGATAATCAGTCTCAATGATCTCTTCGAGAGTATAATGCTTAAAAACAGAGGACGTCAATACCTAAAAAGGAATTATATAGAAAATAACTAATTTTCTTTTTTTGTGTTGACAAAATGTGGGCATGCATGATAGTTTCATTCCTGAGAATGGCGTTTCCAGAAATGGGGATGCATTCTGCAGCAGATTGCTTTTTTTTTAATTGTACAATGATAATGATTATCATAATCAAAATAACTTTTTATTGATAATGATTATCATATTCATGATGTGAGAGAGAGCCATTCGGATAATCTGCTGCGAGCTTGGATGTCAGGAGTAAAGGAGGAGAAGAGAATTATTCGCAAGTTTGGAGTGCTGGCTTTCTTCATCATGATTACTTTACTCGTTGTTCCGTTTGCACCTGAAGCACATGCGGCTGAACTGGCTGATGGTACGTACTCGATAGACTATGTTGTCAAGAAAGCCGAAGATGAATCGGTATCGATGGCAAATGACTATTGGGAAAAACCAGCCAAGCTGATTGTGACCAAAGGAGCTTTGCAGGTACAACTGCAAATAAACCATAGCTCATGGGTAACGGAATATAAAGTTCCGAGTGACGGCGGGTACATAGATACGGCTATTGTATCTAGCAACGAAGCTGACAATACGAGAATTGTTAAGTTCGGAATTGCTGATCTTACAACGCCGTTAGAGTCCAAGATCCACGTAACGGTAGAGGATATTGATTACGATCACAGCTACACGATTCGTCTAGTTTTCGATTCTAGCAGTCTGAAGCAGATCAGCAAAGCGGAGGCCCCTGTCAAAGAAGAAAAGAAACCAGCAACAACCACGAAAGAACCAAAAAAAGAGACCGATGCAAAGACAGGTACAACAGCTCCTCAAACCACAAATAAGGTGACAGAAAAACCAAAGGTTGAGGTAGATAAGCCGAGCTCTGAAACGGTCGATTCTAAAAAAGAAGATTCTAAGAAAGAGATACAGGTCGAAGCTTCGCCTGCTCCAACCGTTAGTCCGATAGCGGCTGAAGCTGAAGGGCAATCATTGCCTAAGGAGACTTTAACCCCATCTACACAAGAGTCAAGCTCTTCAGAGGATACCCTAGCAGTGGACTCTGCGGAGACAGCTGTTCACGAAGAGCCGAAGGCCGATGTTCAGCTTATTGGGGCTGATATGGATACACCTGCACCAGGTGAAGCTGCGCAGCAGTTGTCAGATGCGGCTTCTTCTAAGCGCGTGTTGTCACCGCTTGTTATTTCCCTAATCATTATTGTTGTCGGAGTAGCCTTTATCTTATTGAGCAAAACCAAATTCGCTAAAAAATAAGGAGTGTTCTAAATGGTAAAATCGATGAAAAAAACAAGTTTCGTTATGTTAATGCTCGTAATGGCTTTAGCTCTAGTTGTTCCATCTGCTTTCGCAAGTACTGGTGTAAGCTATGTCGTTCGCAACGCGGGAGATACAGCCAATTCTTATGCTGATGCCTATAAAGTAGGCGATGCAGTTGTAGCAAGCAATGGCACAACGACAACGGTTACATTCTCTGGTTCAAGCTTCATTCAATACTTGCAAGTGCAAGACCCTGCTACTGGAACATACAGCTATGCAGCTGCTAATTATACAGGCGGCAACGTTGAATTTACATTTGAAGTGGCTGATTTCACACCGAACCAAGTTGCCAAAATCCACGTTGTCGTTCCGCCATCACCAGGATTTGAAGGCTACAATACGGTTCATACAATCCAATTCAATTGGAGCGTTTAAGCATCAGCGAGCTCTACGGTTAGAATAGCGCTTTAAAAATAACAGGAGAGCAATGCTGCGGCATGTTTCGCTCTCCTGTTCAAAATGCAAGGGTACATAAGCGATAGCAGTTAAATGACGAAGGAGTGTTTTTTGAAATGCAAATGAAATTTCGCCGATTGACGGCGCTGCTCATGGCGCTCGTATTGTTGCTGTCGGCCTTTCCTGTGAGTGCAGCGGCGGGAGTAACGCCAAATGGGGAGTATAGTGTTCCTTATCTTTATGTGAAGGATGGGAGCAATGAACGATCAATCATTAACGATTATCTAAATCCAAGCACAGGCAAATTGATTATTACTAATGGCAGTGCAAAGTTTCAGCATGAGGTTACGCAGTATACTTCCTTTCATCATTTTTCTGCTAAGTTACCAGGTAAAGACAAAGCAGTAATCAATGGGAACACAATCAACGGCATAGAAGGGTATCAAGTCGTTGCTGCTCAGCCAGCAGGGGACGGCTTAGATCCGGATCACGTCGTTGTTAGCTATGATATTGAGAACATGCAAGAGAAACAAGAAATTTTGATTCATATCGTCATTCCTTCAGTAAATTATGACAATTGGTATAATGTTCAGCTTCAGCTGGATATCTCAGGTCTACCCGTTGATGGAGGCGGCAATGGGGGCGGAGGCGAGACGGGTGCTGTAACATTAGAGCAGCTTGAAGCTTTATTTACAACCTCGAATGAGCTGCTGAATACAACGACGGAGGGAACTGGCGATGGCTTCTATTTGCTAGGCTCCAAGGCTACTTTTCAAAATACGATCACTCAGGCAAGAAGCATTGCCGATAGCGCTGGCGTTTCCAATCAAGAGCTGATCAAGGCTGCTTACCTTGTTCTGCAAGAGGGAAAAAAGAAGTACGAGGCTGCTCGGCTTGTCGTGAATAAAGCGAATTTAGTACGTGCGTTAGAAGAGATTTCAGCTTTTGCGACAACGGTAAAAAATATAGGGACAGCAAATGGAGCTTCAGTCGCTCATGGGGTATTAACGGATGGTGAGTATTCGGTTGGAGCGAGCGTAAGGCTTGGGCAATGGATTGTGGACGCTCAGACTGTTGCTGCTGATCCGCAAGCATCTCAAACAGCCGTCAATAATGCTTTAAATGTTTTGACTGCGAATGTGGAGGATTTGAAAAAGCAGCAGTACAAGAAGGAGATATTACCGCTGCTTGTGCTGGACCCTGAAACAGGAGAAATATCCAAACACAATAAAGATTTCAAAACAGAAGTAAGTATGTTTACTCAATCGGCAGCGCCTTATTTTCAAGCGTATGCTCACGTTGTTTTTGCAGAGCCGATGGAAATTGCACCTGAATTAACGTTATATGGACAAAGCGCAAACGGCGAGATTTCCTCTAGTACGCTGACAGGTTATAAAACGCTTATTCAAAAGGGCTATGAAGGACTGATACAGGCCTATCAGTTTGCCGCAAGACATCAAAAGGCAGACGATTCTATTTATCAAGGCCTATCAAAACTAGAGTACACAATTGGAACAGAGAAGAGAACAGTACTATTCAGCTATAATGCCAATCATCTTAATGCCTTAAACGCTTCGATCACTACAGCGCGTCAACTACATGATTCCGCTGTTGTTGGAACGGCTTCTGGGCAATATGAGGAGGCGGCAAAAGAATCATTGCTTTCTGCTATTCAATTAGCTGAACAAACAGGGAAGAAACTCAATTCTACACGTCCAGAAATTGCTAATGCGGCAAAGATTTTAGAGAAATCTGTTCAAGTTTTCAAAGGAAGCCAGATTCGCAATATTTCTTTCGCAGCCCTGCATGCAACAAATGCAGCGTTATCGAGCATGGACAGTTACTTCCTCAAGCCGGCTTCTGTTACGTCCAATAACGGTGAGACTTATGTATCTTTTTCAATAAAGGACAGCAGCGTCGTTACAGAGTTTAAAGTTGCTCAGAACAGCATACTCACAGATGTGACCGTTGTCAGTGAAAACAAGACAGAAAATACGAGGGTTATCAAATTTAAAGTGGATGATTTAACGGCAATTGTGCCAGGGCAAGTTCGAATCATTATGCCAAACGTAATTGACCCGCGTACAGGCAAACCTTATGATGCGACTCATAACATTCGTCTGTTGTTTGACAATGGCGATCCTGCAGTATTGAAGGCAGCTATTGCGGCAGCGAAGGCGGCTCATGATGGAGCAGCCGCAGGTACAGGTGTTGGGCAATATCCGCAATCAGCGAAAGACGCACTGCTTAGTGCAATTACAGCAGCGAACGCTGTCGCAAACAGCATATTGTCTACAAAGCAGCAGCTCATTGATGCAGAAGGCACGCTGGATCAAGCGCTTCGTGCTTTCCAAGCGACAAAAATTGTCGTTGTTGATCCGGTCAAACCGACAGAACCGGGAGCACTTGCGGACGGCAAGTATTTGATTGATATTCAGTTTTTAAAACAAGGTACTACACAAACATCGGTGATGGATGAATATGTAGCACATCCTGCTCGTTTGCTCGTGCAAAATGGTGTGAAGCTTGTACAAGTGAATCTAAAGCAAAGCAAGGAAATTACCGGATTTACGATTGGCGGCTCTACGCCAACAACGATCGAATCCGATGCTTCCGCTAACACAAGACGAGTACAATTTACAGTAGCCGATCTACCGGCTAAGCTGGATGGCTGGGTGAAAATAGATTGGCCAGAAGTGAAGTACCATCATGAATACAGCATTCAAATTCAGCTTGGGGCAATAACGCCAGTAGCAAGCTGGGACTCTGATTCATTTGGCTCTGTGGTGCCAAGAGAGACGCCAGAAGAAATTGAGAAAAAGAAAAAGGAACAAGAGGAAAAAGATAAGCTGGCTGGCAAAGATGCAACGGCTGCATTTAAAGATTTAGCAAACAACTGGGCGAAAGATGCCATTAATCGCGCATTGAAGCTAAACATCGTTCAGGGTTATCCGGATGGAAGCTTTAAACCGAATGCAACGGTCAATCGTGCAGAGTGGACGGTTATTCTCGGCAGAGCTCTGAAGCTGGAAGGCAAGAACGCTTCAACAGCTTTTGCAGATATGAAAAACATTCCTACTTGGGCACAGTCCTTTATCGAGCAAGCGGTAGCAGCAGGCATTATTAATGGCTATGAGGATCAGACATTCCGTCCAACGCAAAATGTAAACCGTACGGAAATTGCAGTCATGATCGTAAGAGCACTTCATTTGCCGCTGGAAGCAGCGGATTCGCTTAATTTTGCGGATGCAGCGGAAATCCCTTCCTACGCTAAGGCTTACATTGCTACGGCAGTGAAGTACGGATTAATTAAGGGACTGGACCAAAATCAGTTCGGCGGAACGAAGTCCGCAACAAGAGCTGAGGCGATTACTCTCGTTTTGCGCGCTGTCGATTATTTGGAAGCGAAAGCAGCAGAACAAGAAAAGGCGAAAACGGCATAAGCAGCAGCAAGGGCGGTAGGTTCCAGCTGTTGCAGAGCTTGAAGCGGGTGATTTAAACAGATGGCATAGGAGGACCCTGATTAGCGGGTGTCCTCTGTGCTGTTTTTAAGGAGGTAAGAAGGAAATGCGCTATCGATTTATGAAGGGGTTATCCCTGCTGTTACTTGCTGCGATGATGGCAGGCTGCGGAACGCTTGGAGCGGGAAGCGGCTCGACAGCAGCGCCAACTGCTGCGCCGTCTGCAAACTCTTCGGCAAAAGTAGCGGCTTCGGGCTCTGTATCCGAGGAGTCTAGCCAACGCATCGTGTCAACAACCGTAGCGATTACACAAATTATGGATGCGCTTGAGCTTGATTTAGTTGGCATACCGAAAAGCGTGAAAACGCTGCCGGAGCGTTACAGCACCGTTACTAAAGTCGGAAATCCAATGAGTCCTGATATGGAGATGGTTAAATCCTTGAAGCCGACGGAGGTGCTGTCTGTCTCGACGCTGCAATATGAGCTGGAGCCTGTATTTGAGAGTGCAGGGTTAAAGGCTGATTTTCTAAATTTAACGAGTATCTCGTGCATGCAAACTGAAATTACAGCGCTCGGAGAACGGTATGGGCGGGAAACTCAGGCTGCTGCAATCGTAAATGAACAGAAGGAAATGCTGGCTGCCATCACTCGGAATACAAAAGGTAAAGAAAAACCGACGGTGCTGATCCTGCTTGGTGTGCCTGGCAGTTATTTGGTGGCGACGGAGCATTCTTACATCGGAGATCTTGTTCGTTTGCTTGGAGGAGTAAATATCGTGCAGGGCGAGCAGGTTGAATTTTTGGCTTCCAACACGGAATATTTGCAGAAGGCGAATCCGGATGTCATTTTGCGAGCAGCGCATGGCATGCCGGCTGAGGTTGTGAAAATGTTTGATGAAGAATTCAAAAAAAATGATATCTGGAAGCATTTTGAAGCGGTAAAGACGGGGCGTGTATATGATTTGGAGGAAACATTATTTGGCACGACGGGTAATTTGGCTGTTGTCCAAGCACTCACCGCGCTCGCTCCAATGCTTTATCAGGATTATAAATAAGGATGTTTTTTCATGCCAAAAACAATATTCAGCTTCATCGCAATTACGCTGCTCCTTCTGGCAACCATCGTATACTCCATGACGACTGGAAGCATCAGCGTAGGATTTGTTGAACTCATGAAAGGGTTGCTTGGCTCGCCAAGTGAACAGGTAGAGGTTGTTCGCGACCTGCGGCTGCCACGTATAATCGTTGCTTTACTGACAGGGGCTGCTCTAGCTGTGTCTGGTGTACTGCTGCAAGCCGTAATGCGCAATCCGCTGGCGGATGCAGGCGTTATCGGCATTTCATCAGGGGCAGGCTTGGTTTCTTTGCTGCTCGTAACGATATTCCCGACATTGTTTTTTTGGATGCCGCTGTTTTCATTTGTTGGAGGAGCAATAGCTTGCCTATTGGTCTATTCGCTTTCGTGGCGCTCTGGACTCAGTCCACTTCGGCTTATTCTGGTCGGTGTGGCGGTTAATGCTACATTTACAGGTCTTGGGCAGTCTTTTAATTATCGCGGCAGCTATGCGGTAACTAGTGTGAATCAAGCGATTTCCTCTATTTTTACAATGAAAACCTGGGATGATGTACATATGTTGGCGCTGTATGGCGGTGTAGGCTTGTTACTCTCGATGCTGCTTGGCTCATGGTGCAATACGCTTGTTTTGCAAGATCGAACCGCTCAAAATCTTGGTTTGTCTGTTATGAAAGTAAGGCTGCTCGTTTCGGTTGTTGCCGTGCTTTTGGCTTCTGTTGCAACAGCTATTGGCGGGTTAATCGTGTTTGTCGGCTTGCTCGTCCCACATATCGCGAGGCTGCTCATTGGCTCAGACCATAAAGTGCTGCTGCCTTTCTCTGCGATTGGCGGAGCATGGCTCATTTTGACTGCGGATACGCTTGGCCGTACTCTTTTAGCTCCGACAGAAATTCCAGCTTCGATTGTCATGACAGTCATCGGCGGTCCTTTTCTCATCTTTTTGCTGCGAAGGAGCGAACGCGTCCATGGACATTAATGAAATAAGGTTTTCATATGACAAAAAAACTTTCCATTTGAACGGAATAACCTGCCATATTGCGGAAGGCCAGATTACGACGATCATTGGTCCAAATGGCTGCGGCAAGTCAACTCTGCTTGGTGTAATGGCGAAAAATCTTCGGCCAAGCGAAGGTGAGGTGCTGTTGAATGGGAAGAAGCTCGCACAATTTAAGCCGAAGGAGCTTGGCAAGAAGCTGGCCGTGGTGCATCAGCAGCAGGAAGCACCTGCAGATTTGACTGTAGAGAAATTGGTTCGCTTTGGTAGATTGCCGCATCGGGGGCGGTGGGGACAAGAGAGCGAATTAGATGATGAAGCCGTGGATTGGGCGCTCAACTGCACGAATCTGCTGAACAAGCGAAAGCAAAGTTTAGCGCATTTATCTGGCGGCGAACGCCAGAGAGCTTGGATCGCAATGGCGCTGGCACAGCAAACCTCGCTGTTATTTTTGGATGAGCCAACGACGTATTTGGATATCTATCATCAAATCGAAATATTAGAGTTAGTAAAGACGCTGAACCGCAAGCATGGAATTACGATAGTAATGGTTCTGCATGATATGAATCAGGCCATTCGATACAGCGACCATATTATTGTGATGAAATTAGGATGCATCGTAGGAGAAGGTGCGCCTGAGACAGTCGTGACAGCGGAAACGATTAAGCAAACGTATGGCGTTGATGTTGTGATGAAAAAAGACGGGAATACCGGACTGTATATGGTTCCATTAGGAATTTAAGCGTGTGTATAGTACTTCTTATTTTCATGAAAGAGAGCATTAAGTGCATATATGTTCTTACAGCGCAAAAAGTAACAATCTTAAGTGTCTGTAAGAACCAATAGGTTCTTACAGAGCCCAAGTGAAGGGTGGTTGCCCGCGAAAGAGAGCATTAAGTGCATATGTGTTCTTACAGAGCAAAAAGTAACATTCATAAGYGTMTGTAAGAACCAATAGGTTCTTACAGAGCTCGAGAGCAGCCGGGTTACTCACAAAAGAGAGCATTAAGCGCATATGTGTTCTTACAGAGCAAARAGTAACATTCATAWGTGTCTKTAAGAACCAATWGKTTCTTAMAGAGCYCGAGTGAAGGGTGGTTACTCACAAAAGAGAGCATTAAGCGCATATGTGTTCTTACAGAGCAAAAAGTAACATTCATAATGTCTGTAAGAACCAATAGGTTCTTACAGAGCATGGGTGCAGCCGGGTTACTCACAAAAGAGWGCATTAAGCGCATATGTGTTCTTACAGAGCAAARAGTAACAWTYATAWGTGTCTKTAAGAACCAATWGGTTCTTAMAGAGCCCAAGTGAAGGGTGGTTGCCCGCGAAAGAGAGCATTAAGCGCATATATGTTCTTACAGAGCAAAAAGTAACATTCATAAGTGTCTGTAAGAACCAATAGGTTCTTACAGAGCTAGAGTGCAGCTGGGTTACCCGCGAAAGTGAGCATT